>CALFVU010000001.1 GCA_937928085.1 uncultured bacterium
ACCCGTGGTTGTCTCCACTCCTGGGGTATGACCATACTCTGGATGACCAGGAGTCTTAGAATGAAGCTGCCGAAATTGCTTTATATCCTCGATAGAAACCTCATATCCCGTAAGGTGTAATAAAGAATACAATAACATTGAAGCATGACCATTTGATAAAATAAAACGATCTCGATTCCACCAGGAAGGATTTATCGGATTATGCTTTAAAAAATCATTCCATAAAATTTCTGCTATATCAGCCATTCCCATCGGAGCACCGGGATGACCTGATTTTGCTTTTTCCACAGCATCAATACTTAAAAAACGGATCGCATTTGCTAAAAGTCTTCTATTAGTTTTATTCTTTGTTAACATATTCACCTCTAAATAAGAAAAATTCAAATAATTTAATTTTTAGATATTACGAAACCATTCAATTAGTATCCATAATTCTTATTTGATTTAATATTTAAAGCTTCTCTCCAATTCGGGAAAATTTGATTCCCATCGTTTGGAAGAGATTCAAAAGTTTTCGCGAGTTCCTTTTGTTTTTTTGCATATACTAAAAAATAAAGACCACTTTCCCAAGTTTTGCATGCTTGTCGACTTACTTTTGCACCAGATAAAGTACCATTTAAATGCTTAAGACTAATACCATTTCATCTCATACGATTTTTTGAATTTGTTATCTATTAGAAAAAACAATGAGCCATAGCTGACTTCATTTAATGAATCACTTCTTAAAAATTCTTTGTATTATTTTCGATATTTTCTCCTAAGGAAATTAAATCCTGGACTAGAATTTCGTGAATCTCTTCGATTTTAGCAATGAGTGGAACTTCGCGAATTTGATGGATCGAATGCTTTTTTAATATTTTAAAAATTTCTTGTTTAAGTATAGGAACAGAGAAAATATATCTTTTTATAAGTTCCATCATTTTAGATCGATTAGGGCTTTTTTCTTCTAATAACATTTTGATGAATTCTGACGACAAAAACTCGTCAGGAAGGCTTCGATTTAAAATCAATATATGTCGTCCTAATTGAATTTCTTCTAAAATTTGCTTTAGATGTAAGGCTAAAGAAACAGAGTCTTCTCTTAAAGAAAATACTAAATAAAATTTCACATTTTCTTGTCGTATCCAATTCCGAGATTCTTCTAATCTTTCTACCATTTTATAAAAAACTTGATCCATAAGCAAAATAAATTCTCCCAAAGTTAAAAGCATATTTTCTCCACCTGCTCTCCCTAAAGAATGTAAAATAAACTTTGCACCATGTCGCAATAATTTTTGAAATATATTTTGATCCTGAATGATCTCTTTTTTTCCATCTTTCCACTTCCATTTTGTTTCTCCAGTAAACCATTTGATCCATTGTAGAATTTTACTATCAAAAAAGGCAAGTAATCTCTCTGGTTTAAGAATAAAATCCACCGCATGAATTCCCGGAGCTGTGTCGATCACAAGTTCTTCGGTATCTGGGTATTGTTCTATCCATTCAGCCATGCGTATGGGAGCTAATGTTTCTACTGCAGAAGCTACTTTTTCAGCCACTGTAGAAAATAATGGGTGTTGAAACAATTGTTCTTGTTGTTCTTTAGGTAAACCTTCATCCACAATCCATCTTTTTAAACTATCGGGTAAATTCAATACCGCTACTCGTAAATGACCTTCATGAACAGGACTCCTCCAATAAATCTTTCCGTCTTCTTCTAAGGAGTTTAATTTTAAGGCTGTTTTTAATCGTTTTGCTGGATCTATGCTTAGTAAACCTGTCCGCTTGCCTTGATTTGCAAGATATAAAGCATAAGAAGCAGATAGAGTAGTTTTCCCAACGCCACCCGCACCCAAGAAAATATGCAAGTTAGGCTTAATATTCATAATTCTCTAAATAAGGTGCCAAGTATTGAATTTTTTCTAATGAATTCATATAAGGATTATACAATGACAAATCAGGTAAAGCAACCACAGAAATTTTATCTTTATACTCATTTCTTATTTTATTTTCGTAAATCAGTTTATTTTTTATATCTAAATAAATTGAATAAAAAATTTCTTTGTATTCAACATCTTCTTCAAAATTCAAATCATCATATAAAAATTCGGGAATGAAAAAAGAAAATGATTTATTAATAAAAATATAAATGGGTAGTCGCCTCATTTCTCTATTTATCAAATCAATTAGTTCTATAGTTTCTTCGAAAGGTAGTTCTTCTGGTAATGTAACAACAACAGTGGCCACTTTATTCGAATCTTCTAGCATCTTAGCAACTCGTGTAGTTTCTGAAATTAAAGGACCTTCTAATTTAAATTTCGAAATCGTAGAAATCACACCAAAAAGGGCTGAACCATGTCCAGTTGCAGGAGCATCAATAATGATTTTGTCAAATTCATATCCTCTTTCTTCTTTTGCAAGTTCAGAAAGCCAAAAAATTCTTCCAAGAAAAAAAATCTCTTCTAAGCCGGGTGTTGCTTGTAATAATTTTTTTACTTGAGGATTTTCAATAATAAATTTGTAAAATAAATTCATATGAAGATGATCCACAAAATACTCCTTTAAGGTAATTTCGGGATCGTAATTCATCACATACAAATTAGGTAAAATTTCTTTATGTTTGTGACCTACAGGTTCTTTTAAAAAAATTGGAGAAACCACATCGTTTAGACTCCATTGTACAATTAAACTTTTAAGTCCTTGTAAAGCAAAGTGATATCCTAAAAGAGTAGAAACCATTGTTCTTCCCACACCACCCTTACCTAAAACAAAGATAACTTTTTGCTTTATAGAAAACATCAGTATAGATCCACAGATTTAAAGCTTATTACTTCGCCTAACCTTCTTCTACTAATTTTTTCTTTAGCCACTAGTCCTTCCAATACAAATTCAATTCCCGATGCAAGTAAATCGATATTTTCTATCCATTGGTATTCTTTTGCAAAATCAAACAGGCTAGGCAATTTTTTTAATAGATATGAATATTCTGATGATGGCATAAAGTCTGATATTTCAATTGTATTTGCCTCGTAAATTTGTTTTGTTAAACTTTCAATTTCTAATTTAAATTTTTTTTCTGGAAAGTACTCTTCGAATACTTCTTTTATCGATAAATCAATTAACTTTGTAATTACCTGATATTCTGTGATAGCTTCATCTCGATAAGGATCTAATTCAATCTTTCCTAAACTTGAACTAAAAAGATTGCTTAAATCTGTCATTCTAGCAAATCCTTTTTCTTGGTTTAACATCAATGCTCTTCTTCTAGCAGAAGCTACTAATGTTTCGTAATTTGCGATCGATAATCTAGCAGAAACACCTGATTTTTGATTAATCAAAGGATGCCTTCTTGCCTGGATAGTAATTTCTTCAATAATTTCTTCTAAAAAGTTAGGAACTACTACTTCTGGTTTAATATTTGGAATTTTGATTTCTTGTTTAATGATTTTTATACCTACTTCTCTTGATTTCGGATAATGAGTTCGAATTTCAGCACCAATTCGATCTTTAAGTTGCGTGATGATTTTTCCGGAGCGAGTGTATTCTGATGGATTTGCAGTAAAACATATGCATACATCTAAAGGAAAGCGAATTGGCAATCCTCGAATTTGAATATCTTCTTCTTCTAAAATATTAAATAAAGCTACCTGCACTAAATAATCCAAATCCGGAAGCTCGTTAATTGCAAAGATTCCATGGTTAACTCTTGGAAGTAAACCATAATGTAATGATTCTTCAGCTCCAAGAGATGTTCCTTCTATAATTTTCGATGGATCCAGATCTCCAATAATATCAGAAATTCTACTACCTGGTGCTAATTTTTCTCCATATCTCTCCTGTTTGTGTAACCAACGAATTGGTGTTTTATCTCCTTTTTCCTCTAAAATTCGTTTCGCTACTTTCGTAATTGGTTTAAAGGGACTTTCAGGAATCGGTGTCCCATCAATTATAGGAAAATATTCGTCTAAGAGATGAATTAAAGAACGAATGATTTTTGTTTTGGCTTGACCTTTTTCTCCCAAAAATACCATATTATGTCCGGAAAGAATAGCATGATACAACTGAGGTAATACTGTATCATCATAGCCATGAATTTCTGGAAACACCTTTTCTTGATTTTTTAGTTTAGTGGCCAAGTTTTCAGCCATTTCTTGTTTTATACTTCTATAAGTATAGTTTGCTTGCTTTAGATCTGCTAAGGTTTTGATCTGTTCCACAATAGTTTGAGTCCAATTCATATAATTCAATTATAACAAATTTCTAACAAATAACAATCTTTTTTATTATCGTTACATAGAATTCCGATTTGACTCACAAAAATTAAAAAAATTTTTATACTAGCAAGTATGGAAACGTTATCAAATTTTTTGATTGAAGTTATAGAAAATCCCTTCGATTACCAATTAATTACTGATTCACAATTCTCAAAAAATGCTCAAGAATATTTAAGTCAATACCTACAACAAACTAAAAAATACAAAAACCTTTATGGACAGTTTAAACAACTAAGGTTTAGTCTTTATCAACCTGCTTTAAATACAAAAGCAGGAAAACGATACTTATATGTTCGCTTATTAAGAAAATTTTTACGCAAAAAAATTCCTTCTGTTGTCACTGTAGGTATTACCAAGAAATGCCAATGCAAATGTGTTCACTGCAGTGCAGAATATCATATGATTTCGAAAGAAAAAGAACTTACGACTCAAAATTTTATACAAGCGATCAAAGAATCTGTTGAATTAGGAGTAACGAATGTAATATTTGTAGGAGGAGAACCTTTATTAAATCGAAATTTAGAAATGATTATAGAATCTATTGATCCAGATCTTTCCATTAGCACGATGTTTACAAACGGGGAATTTCTTACCAAAGAAAGGTGTAAAAGTCTTAAAAACTCTGGAATCCAGGGAATCTTTGTTAGTTTGGATTCTTTTATAGAAGAAGAGCATAATTTCTTGCGAAAAAGGAAAATCTTTTCCAAAGTAATTCAAGGAATAGAAAATGCCAAAAACGAAAATATACCTGTTGCTATTAGCAGTTATTTAACCAGAGAAAGAGTTAGAAAAAACTATATTGAGCATTTTATGGAATTTGGGAAATCACTTCAAGTTCAAGAAATTACTTTTTTCGATGCTATACCAACTGGACGAATACAATCAGATAAAGATAGCTTTTTAGAATTCGAAGATAGAAAAAAAATTCTAGAACTTACCCTTCAATATAGAAAGAAAAACTCATACCCAATTTTAACCCCCCAATCTATATTAACTTCTGAATGCGGTAATGGCTTTTGTTTTGCAGCAACTACTCAATTTTATTTATCAAGCCAGGGGTACGTTTGTCCCTGCGATTTTACACCACTAACTGTAGGACAATACCCCGAGTTTTCTATAAAGGAATTATGGTATCGACTTGTATCGAATCCTCCTTACAATAAACGATCAAAAGTGTGTAGAATGCAAAACCCTACATTTCGAGAAGATTACATAAAAAAAATACCAAAAGATAGTCAACTACCGTATCCCATAGATTTATTAAATTAAAAAAACCTTTAAAAAATTTCAAATAAAAAAAATTTGTATCTATGGATCACTATCTTAAAGAGAGCATTTTATCCGAAAGGATGAACTACATCGATACATCTCAGATTCGTAAAATGTTTGATTTAGTCCAGAAACTCAAAAATCCAATAAACTTATCGATAGGACAACCGCATTTCCCCACACCCGAACCTATTTTGGAAGCAATGCATAAAGCAATTCAAGAAAAAAAAACTTTTTATACAATTACACAAGGAATTCCAGAACTGCGAGAAAAATTAGTGGAAAAATTCCAAAAAAAAAATCATATCCAAACTTCTACCGATCAAATTTTAATTAGTTCTGGTGTTTCTAGCCTTTTGCTTTTACTTTTTATGTGTATTGTAGATCCAGGAGATGAAGTTTTACTATTAGAACCAGCTTTTTTAATGTATCGAAGTTTGATTTCTTTTTTTCGTGGAAAAGAAATTTTACTCAATCAAAATTTTAATTCCGAAGATATAAAAAATTTCAAATTTATAAAATTAAAAATGATTTTGTTCTCTTCTCCATCCAATCCCACTGGATATATACTAAAAAAAGATCAAATTCTTGCTCTTGCAGAATTGGCAGAAAAAACAGGGGCTTTATTGGTTTCTGATGAAATTTATGAACTTTATGATTACGAAAAAAAATTTATTAGCTGTGGATCATTATATCCCAAAACAATTACTTTGATGGGTTTCTCGAAATCTTACAGTATGACAGGTTTAAGACTTGCTGCAGCAACAGGCCCATTAGAAATTATCCGCTCTTTAACTACATTGCAACAATATACAATTGTTTGTGCCCCTACTCCCTCCCAATATGCTGGAATTCAAGCATTAGATGTAGATGTGAGTGATTATATTGATTATTACAAAACCAATCGAGATTTATTAAAAAAAGAATTGCAATCATTTACTGAATTTTATGAACCTGAGGGAGCTTTTTATATTTTTACAAAAACTCCAAAAAATATTCCTGATCTAGAATTTTGTGAGTATTGTATTAACCATTATGAACTTCTCGTCGTACCAGGAAGAATTTTTACAAATCAAAACTACTGGATTCGCATTTCTTATGCAGTAGAAAGAGAACAGTTACTAAGAGGTATCGAAGCATTAAAAAAAATTTACAAAAATGAATTTTCAAATTAATTTTTGCAATTTACTTGACAAATAAATATCCAATCAATTTTTGGATTAGCAATCATGATTATTAATTGCTAATAAAAGTGGGAGGATCCAAATGGCGGTTCAAAAAGGAAAAATTGGCATTCATACGGAAAATATTTTACCAATAATAAAAAAATGGTTATATTCAGAAAGAGAAATTTTTATCAGAGAATTAATTTCTAACAGTTATGATGCAATTGAAAAATTAAAAAAAATTTCTCTTAACGAAGAAGTATATCAGTCAGATAAAATGGATTTTAAAATCGAAGTTCAAATTAACAAAGAAAAAAAAACTTTGCACTTTATTGACAATGGAATTGGAATGACGAAAGAAGAAGTTGAAAAATATATAGCACAAATTGCTTTTTCGGGAGCAAAAGAGTTTGCAGAAAAATACCTAAAAAATGAACAATCCGTCGATATTATTGGGCATTTTGGACTTGGTTTTTACTCCGTGTTTATGGTAGCAAATAAAGTTGAAATTCATTCTCGAAGTTTTCTTAAAGATGTAGAACCTGTATATTGGGTAAGTGATGGTTCTGATGAATACGAAATCTCAGAAGGAACTCGACAAGATCGAGGAACAGAAGTTATACTATATCTTGATCAAGACAAAGAAGAATTTTTAGATAAACTTACGATACAAAATTATATTCGTAAATATTGTGATTTTCTTTCTGTTCCTATCCTTTTAGATGGTATCCAAGTAAACTATCAAAAACCTTTATGGTCATTACATAAACCAAATTCTATCCAAAAAGAAGATTATATTTCTTTTTACAAATATCTTTACCCATTTGATGAAGACCCTTTATTTTATATTCATTTAAATACAGACTATCCCTTTCGTTTACAAGGTATCTTATATTTTCCCAAATTAAAACACGAAATGGATTTAAATCAAAATAATATCAAAATCTTTTGCAAACATATTTTTGTAACTGAAGAAGCTCAGGAAATTATCCCGAAGTTTCTAACCGCATTAAAAGGTGTATTGGATTTACCAGAGCTTCCTTTAAATGTTTCGCGCTCTTATATTCAACAAGATCCAGAGGTAAAAAAAATTTCTGCACATATAGTAAAAAAAGTTGGTGACAGATTGGTAGAGGAAATTAGAAACAATCGAGAAAATTACGAAAAAATTTGGAAAGATATTGCTCCCTTTGTGAAATATGGAATGTTAGAAGATTCAAAATTTTACGATAATACAAAAGATGCTTTATTATTCGAAGCAATTCATTCAGATAATTTAGATCAAAGAGTATTTTACACTTTAAAAGAATATCAAAACAAAAATCAATCAAAAACACAAAACAAAATTTATTATGCAACAGATCTAAAAACTCAAGCTCCAGCAATACGTTTATTAATTCAACAAGGAATTGATGTACTGTATTTAGATAAACTCATCGATTCTCATTTTATGTCTTTTTTAGAAATACAAGAGAGAGACTTTCATTTTACTAGAGTCGATTCTGAGCTTTCTGAGCATTCTATCGATTCTACTTCTCAGATTCTTGATGCCAATCAGAAAACAATCAAAGATAAAGTTGAAGAAATTTTTAGAAAAGCATTAAATAATACAAAAATTATAGTTCGTGCAGAAACATTAAAAACAGATGAAATACCTGCAATGATCTTACTTCCAGAAACATATCGAAGGGCTTCTGAATTAGCAGTTTTATACGGAGAAAAAGATAAATTTGTAATTTCAGAAAACCATACCCTATTACTTAATCTAAAAAATCCTTTAATCCAAAAATTAGGAAGACCAGATCTTATTACGTCTACATCTGAAGAGATACCAACAAAAAAATTAGAATATGCAAAACAAATCTATAAACTTGCAAGAATTTCTCAGGCACTTGTTAGTCCAGAAGAGATGCAACAATATGCAAAAGATATCTTTAGTTTTCTAGAAAAAAATTTTTAAGGATGATTTTTTAGATTTTTTTCTACATCTTGAATAAACTCTTTATAAAAAAAACTATAAATTTTTTCTGTAGACTGATATTCCTCATTTGGTAAAACAAATTCTTTCAATTTTCTTTGAAAAACATACGTATAATCAAGTATGGTATATTTAGCAATAAAAGAAATTTCTAAGGAACCTTTTCGTATTGGAATTGGATTTTGAATAAATTCTTGTGGTGGAAACCAAATTCCTTGATTCTCTATAATCTGAATTTTAACTTTTTCATTACAGTCAGGATTTTCTAGAAATAACACTTGATACTGATTAGAAAAATATTTTTTAAAATTTCTTTCTAAAATTTCTTTTACAGTACCAGTTTGATTCTCTATACGATAAAAGAACAAACGCGAAATTGTGTAAGCTGTAAGAAACTTTTTTTGTTCTAATATGGGGCTTGGGTGCCATATAATACATAAATAAGGTTTATTTTGATTTACAGAATCCTTTTCTTCGATATCTGAATAAGGATCAGGTATGATAAGATTTTTGCAATTGATAAACAAAAGAATAAGAAAAATCGACTTATAAATCCTACTCATTCGTTATATGAAATTCTTTTAAATGATACCGAAAAAGAAGAATATCTTTAGGAAGTTTTAAATTGTCTTTTATAATTTGATAGTGTAGTTCTCTTATATTATGTTCTTTCTCATTTAAAGGTGTATGTATATAAAACTTAGAGGAAACTGGAATTTCTAAAGTTTGCTTTTTAGGGAGTAATTCATTAATTCCAAAAGGAATCCCCGAACGTATGGGGAACTGTATTGATTCATTTTGAATCATAATTAAAGGAGGATAACCAGCAGTATACATTTCTGAAATTTGCAATTCAGAATCTTTCTCCTGACTTTCTTTAGAAATGCGAAAATACGTATAAAAAATAGGTTTGTGAAATTTACTCAATAATTGAAGAAAATCTTGATAAAAGTTTTGTCCTTCGAAGCTTCTTCTTAAGCTTAACATAAAATCATTTTCTAAAATTTTTGAATTAAGAAAAATTTGGGATGCTAGATCAAAATCCAAAGATAGAAAACAACACATTAGTTCATTATTTTCTCTGTACTTTCCTAAAAAAATATTATATAGATGTGCTCTTTGAATTAAAATAAAAAATTTATAATAGTTTTTAAAATCATAAATATGTTCAATATTGTTTTGATATTCTAAAAATGCGCTTGCTATATGTTGATGAATTTTAATGATTTGTTTCTCTCTAAACATCTTATTCTCCTAAAGAAATAGTTTGTTTTAGTTTTTTCCAAAAGTTTGATAAAAGAGCATAATTTTCTGAACTCGCCTGGATTTGGATTAAAAAATCTTTATAAACAAAATGCAATGATAAAAAAGTAAATGTATTCATCTGGTATTCATATTCTCTTGCATTAACTTTCTGAATCAATATCCAACTTTTTTGAATTATATTACATTTACAATTTTTTAGAAAATTGATTTCGTAGCTTGGTTGTAAAACATTTTCATAAAGATTACTCTCTCTAGAAAAGATACGAATTTCTAATTGATATAAAGATTTTTTATTTCCTTGTAAATTGTTAAACCATTCAAAATAATAGTGTTTTTCTGTATTCCGATCAAGAAACTGATATTCATAATTTTTTTCTAACTCAATTTGGAACAAACGATCCTTGTCCTGAAAAACAACTGTATTTTCTATCTGCTCTTGCTTTTGCAAAGAAGAGGCTTCTTCTATTGGTAATTGCTTACATGTTTTAAAAGATAAAATTAGAAAAAAAACGAAAATGGAATGAAACTTTAAGTAAGACATTTCAAAATATAAAAAATTATTGATATAAATGTTGTAAATTAGATTTTTGTTTGAATTAAAACAAATTTTAATAAAAAGATTTTATGAAATCATTACGAATCGGTACAGTAAAATATTTAAATTCTAAAATTCTAAGTTATGGCTTTTATTTGATAAATTCAAAATTAACAATACAAAACGATAAAGTCAAAAATCTATCTAAATTTCAATATACTCTTATAGAGAATACTCCTTCTAAGTTGGTAGAACTTCTTTTAGAAGAAAAAATTGACATTGGACTGATTAGTACAGTAGAAGCACTAAAAAATAAAGACAAATTAAGCTATTATCCCCATTTAGGAATTTGTTCTTTTAAAGAAGTACAATCAATACTTTATATAAAAAAAGATCAACATTTTCATATACCAGTAAAAAAAATATATTTGGATATTAGTTCTCGAACCTCAATAGCACTACTAAAAATTCTTTATTATAAAACTTTTCAGAAAACACCTGAATATGTATTGGAACTCCCCGAAAATATTTTAAAAAAAATCGATCAAGATTCAGCAGGATTAATCATTGGAGATCCAGCTATAGATTTGTATTTAAAACCAAATTCATTTTATTTTAGAGATCTTGCAAGTTGGTGGTATGAATTCACAAAATTACCTTTTGTATTTGGAGTATGGAGCTATTCCAAAGATTTAGAATTTCCTACCGAAATTTTTGAAGAATCCTATCAGTTAGGACTTGAGCATATAGAAGAAATTATTGAATCAAGTCATTACCCCAAGAAATATACAGTTACATATTTATCAAAAATTATTTATTATAGAATTAGTGAACAAGAAAAAAAATCAATTCAGTTATTTGAAAAAACTCTTAAGGAAATGGATTTGCTTTAATCATTATAATCCACTCTAAATTTGATTTTGATTCTAATGTTTTCTCTAATGGATAAGTAAATACTAAAATTCCAGGATAAGGAAGATCTCCTAAATTACTGGTTATATTATAATGCTTTGGAATTTTAATAAAAAATTTTAAATTTTTTCCTTTCAAATATTGAAAAATAAATTCATAAAAATAAGCATACATTTTACTTTGTAAATTTCGATTTTCTACTGATTTAAAATTTCTTCGTATAACTAAAGTATCTTTTATTTGTATAATTTGATACATTCCTATAAGTTTGTTTTTTAATTCCTCTAATGTTCGAAACCGAATTTCTGCTTCTACGGTACCTAAATCATAATGTTCCAGAGAAATGAAAGAAAAGTTAAATTTAGCAGGTTCTCTCTGAAAATACGTGACAAAATCTTCTTTTGTAGATGGTAAAAAATGAAAGTACGATTTTTGATCTTTTTTAGAAATAGGAACGGTATATTTTAGTTGAATGATTCCAGAGAAATCGGGATAAAAAAATATTTCTTCTGAGTAATCATAACAATACACAAAGAAAATTAAAAAAAAGATAGAAATTTGATAATGTTTCATTATATTAATCAGAAAAAAGATATTTTATACAGAATCAATGAAAAAAAAGGAACTTAATGCAAAAGCTTAAAAGTTTTTATATAACTTTACAGAATTACCTCAGAATGATTAAATTCTCCCATACGATTTTTGCCTTACCATTTGCAGGCATAGCTGTAGTCGAAGTTTATTATTGGAATATTGATAAAGATTCAAAACTTTTTTATACATCAGAAATTGTGTATAAAGTTTTAGGTGTTTTAGTCTGCATGGTTAGTTTAAGAAGTGCAGCAATGGGTTTTAATCGAATTGTAGATTGGAAATTCGACAAAGAAAATCCCCGAACCAAAAATAGAGAAATTCCTTCAGGAAAAATTAGTTTAAGAAATGCAAGTATATTTGTAATTCTTTTTTCCATAATATTTGTATTGTCCGCTTTTTTAATAAATCCATTAGCAGGAATATTATCTCCGATTGCAATTTTAATTACATTTGGATATTCATATACAAAACGATTTACTTATTTGTGTCATTATATTCTAGGTTTTGCTATTGGTTTAGCTCCTATTGGTGTTTGGATTGCTCTTACAAGTAGTATTTCTATCGAAGCTATACTAATAAGTATCGCTTTATGGTTTTATATAGCAGGTTTTGATATTTTATATTCGATTATGGATATTGAGTTTGATCAAAAAAAAGATCTCTTCTCTATTCCATCTCGCTTTGGAATCCCTATTTCTTTATGGATTGCAAGAATCAACCATATGATATCGTTTATTGCTATGATAGGACTTGGAATTATGTTTCAATTCAAATGGATTTATTTTATAGCTATAGTTGTCGTTTTATTTTTATTTTTGATTGAGCACTATTTAGTACAAAAAAGTTTAAACAATATCCCCATAGCATTTTTTCATATCAATTCTTTTATAAGCACAATCTTATTTTTTGGTTTACTTTTCGACAGAATTCTTTTTCATTATTAATACATTTTATGGAAACGTTTATACCTCTCTTTCCTTTAAATACAGTATATTTTCCAGGAAACATAATAGAAATTCAAATTTTCGAAGAGCGATATAAAAAACTTTTTTCATCAGTAATTCAAAATAACTTTCAAATTGGTATTTTTTGTATAAAAGAAGGTGTGGAGGCTTATGGTCCTTTACCTATACCCTATCCAATCGGAACTTTAGCAAAAATATTTGATTACCAAATCATGCCTTTACCAATCTATAAGAAAGAAGATAACTATATTATCAAGGCCAAACTCATAGGAATTCGTAAAATCAAACTCTTATATGAATATGAATCTCAAGATCACTATTGGATTGGAAATATTATACCTTGTGAGGAAAACTATAATACTTCAGAAATTAACAAAGAAAAAGTAGATTTATTTTACGAAGAATTTTTGAAATTTTTAAAATATCACCATTTCCAAGATTTTGAAGAGAATTATAAAGATAATGTAATTTTTCTTTGCCATCAAGCCTTACAATATTTATCAATCCCGATTGAAGAAAAACAAAAGTTACTGGAAATTTCGAATTTTTTACAAAGATGGGAAAAAACTTATCAATATCTAAAAGAGAAGAATCAAATTATAGAAAAGTTGAATGATAAAAATATAAATTGGGAAAGTAGTCAATCGAACTAATGCAAGAAAAAAAAAATCTAGTAATAGGAATTACTGGAGCAAGTGGAATTCAATATTCGATTAATTTTATAAAACATTTGTCTCAAATCCCCGGAGAAAGTTATGTGATTATTTCGAATTCTGCTAAAATTGTTTTACAAAAAGAAATGGATTTTTATTACAAAAGCGATAATGATTTTTTGGATTTTTGTTTACGGGATCAAAAACAAACTTATCATAATTTCATTTTCGAGAAATATGAGAACATAGGTGCCAGACCAGCAAGTGGATCTTTTATTCATAATGGAATGGTTGTCATACCTTGTTCTACAAAAACATTAAGTGCAATTGCAAACGGATATAGTTATTCTTTAATCGAACGATCTGCAGAAGTTTGTTTAAAAGAAAAAAGAAAATTAATTTTAGTAATTCGAGAAACGCCTTATAGTTTAGTTCATGTCAATAACATCAGAAAAATTTTATTGGCTGGTGGATTTATTTTGCCCGCATCTCCGGGATTTTATCACAAACCAAAAACTATCGAAGATTTGCTAAACTTCATTACAGGAAAGATCTTTAATCTTTTAGAAATCAAGCAAAAATTATTCCCAGAATGGAAAGGTTAAAAAAAAAGGCTTTATGCAATTCATTGATTTTAATTCTTATTCTAACAAAACGATAGAGGATTATCAAATTATTAAACGAGGGACAGTAGAGATCATTCCAGAAAAATACTTATTAGACAAACTAGAAAAAAGCAATCGGACTCAGACCCCATTAAAAATTAAAGCGGGTTTTGATCCAACGGCTCCAGACTTACATTTAGGTCATTATGTCCTTTTAAGAAAGTTAAAACATTTTCAAGATTTAGGACATACAATACTTTTTTTGATTGGAGATTTTACTGGAATGATTGGAGATCCCTCTGGAAGATCACAAACACGAAAACGATTAACTAAAGAGGAAGTTCAACAAAATGCCAAAACATATGAAAAACAAATTTTTAAAATACTGGATCCAAATAAAACAAAAATTCTTTTTAATTCAAATTGGTTAAGCGATATGACATTTGAAGAAGTTTTAAACTTAACTTCGAAATATACAGTAGCTCGAATGTTAGAGAGAGATGATTTTCAAAGTAGATACAAAAACGGAGAAAGCATAAGCTTAATTGAGTTTATGTATCCTTTAATCCAAGGCTATGACTCTGTTTATTTAGAATGTGATGTAGAAATTGGTGGAACTGATCAAAAATTCAACTTGCTAGTCGGAAGAACTCTACAAGAAGAATATGGAAAAGAACCACAAATCATTTTAACTTTACCTTTATTATTGGGTTTAGATGGTGTTAAAAAAATGTCCAAGTCTTATGGAAATTATATCGGTATTCAAGAAAAGCCGTATCAAATTTTTGCAAAGTTAATGTCTATTTCGGATGAACTTATGTGGAATTATTTTGAGATTTTAACTGATATACCACAACAAAGAATTTTCGAACTAAAAACAATTCATCCTTTAGAGGCTAAAAAAATTCTTGCAGAAGAAATTTTAAAATCACTTTATTCTGAACAAGAAGCAAAAGAAGCCAAAAAACAATGGGAAGAAGAAAAATCAAAAGCGAAAGAATCTATTATGGTTCTTCCACCAGAAACTCCCGTTTATATAGTTCCCAAAGGCATTCGGGAAGAAAAACTATCGAATATACTTTTCAATGCTAAAGTAGAAACAAGCAAAACCGCTTTAAAAAAATTATTTGATTCAGGATCGATAAAACTTGGAGAAAATCTCGAAACAATCACTAACAGAGATTATATGTTGCGTTTTCCAGGAGAATATTATGTTCGCATCGGAAAGAAAAAATACTTAATTATCAAAAGCTAACTCTTTTTAAAATGATTTTTATTATTTCTTTAAAAAATCATCCTGATCATTACATAAAAGAATATAGTATCGTTTTTATTTTTACTATTTTAACGATTGTGATTTTGTATCAAATGTATTCTTTACAAGAAATCAAACTTTCGCAACTCAAAAATAAAAGAAAAGCAGATTTATATCTGATTTATCAATTATTTCAGCCATTTCAGAAATTTTTAATTCATTCACAAAACTTTCGGACTTATTCTATTGTCCATCAATTCTTTCAATTTGAGTTTAAAGAGGAATTTTTTCAGATTGGAGGAGATTTTATTTATCTAAAAGAAATTTATTTGAGAAACCGCAAATTTTTATTTTTTATTAATGCGGATGCTATGGGTAAATCTCTTTTAGGTTTTGGGGGCATTATTGTTCTTAGTTCGGTATTGTCTGCGATTTTAAAAAGAACAGAAACTATAAAAACTGAACAAAAACGATATCCCGATACATGGCTTAAATATATCTCTATGGACATTCAAGAAGTTTTAGGTGGTTTCGAAGGTTTTATGATGATCTCTTGTGTGATAGGTTTAATTGACGAAGAAAACGGTTTTACATACTTTATCAATTTTGACCATCCAAAGCCTTTACAGATTCGTTCAAATAAAGAATTCAATTTCCTTGAATATAATAATCATAATAAATTAGGATTTCCTTCTAAAATTCAAACACTTCAGATCAATCGAACTTATTTACAAAATCAAGAAAGTTTTGTTGCCTATTCTGACGGCTGTATAGAAATTGAAATGAATGAAAAAATCAACGAAAATGAAACTTTGATTATAGAATTACTTTCAAAGACTTCTGAAGATTTATCCGACTTCCTTTCGAATCTCCAAAAAAAAGGTATAATAAAAGATGACATTTCTTTATTAAAAATTGTATATAATAAAATTCCAGAATTAACATTCATAAAAGACAATAAAGAAATAAAAATTCCTTTTAATGAGTCAATGTTTTTGGAAATTAAAAAAACTATATTAAATTTATTAAAGGGAAAAAAATATTCAGAGATTGTCTACAATTATGGAAATTGGATTAATGACTTTCCTTACGATGATGACCTATTGTATATTCTAAGTGTAGCTTACAGGAAAATGAAAGAATATAATCTTTCAATAGAAATTGGAGAAAGGCTATTAAACTTCAATATGCACTACAACAAGAACTATTCAAATTTAATTTTTTGCTATTTAAAAAATTTGAATATCTCCAGAGTAGATACTTTACTTGCAGAGTTCAAAAAGCACTTCCCCAAACAAAGCGTAGTCTTTGAGAATAAAATAAAAAAATTTTTTAAAAAAATACATATAAATGAATAAGAGATACGATATCAGTATTTGAATAAAAATATAACAATTGATTAACACATATTTGGATTATGGAATTAAAAAATAATTTAATAAAAAAATCTTTGTTATCATAACTATTTTGAATGATTTAAGATAAACAAAAATATGAAATTTTTTAAATTTTTATAAATTTCGGAATTTTTCGATTTACTTTAAAAATTAAGAATCGATATAAAATAGAATGTAAATTTTTTCAAGAAAAGATATACATAAAAGCAAAAAATACTAAATACATACCTATATTTGTAGCTATAACAGTTAAAACACTTTCTGATCGTTCTCTCAAAAAACACATTAATAAAGAATACGAAAACAAAAAAGGAATTCTAAATGTGGATAACCATATATCTTTGTAATCATTATAGAAAGTGGGGAAAGGATATTGATAAAAAGGTAAGAAAAGACCTGCAAGAGTATATACTATGGAAACATAAAGAGCTGGAGTGGAGATAAAAATTTTACCTTCATATCTTTGAATAGGAAAATAAAATATCAGAATACCATGTAGAAAAGAAAAAAAATACAAGGTAATAGCAATCGGAAATAAAACAACACACACAATAAAAGTATAAAAATCTAAATGATAAAAAAGTTGATAGGGCATCCAAATTCCACCTAAAAATCCTGCTGGAATCCCCAGAAGTATCCATCGAATCCATTTATAACCTATAGGATAACGAAATCCAAATACATGATAACTATGTAATATCATTTTATAAGTAAAGAAAGAAAGAATCAAAAAAACAATAAAGTTATACAAATCAATTTTTATACCAAAAGGTATATCAATATAAGAATGCAAAGAAGGAGTAAGCAAAGCTACCAATATCAAGAACCAGCCAATAAGGTTTGGTAAAAGACCAATCCAAAATATATTGAAAAACAATTTGATTTTATCAAGCTGACCTGGCTTATAGAAAGCATTTTTACAAATCTCAACAATTTGACCTGCTGTTAAAAAAGTACCACTTTCTCTTGGAGAACCTCCAATCTGAGAAGATCCACCCCAACGATTTTCTTTAACCTTTCCGTTTACGTTTTTATCAAAAATATTTAATCTTTCGTAAATCGTATTTAATTCTAAGGGGCTAAATACATCGGATTTTCGTATTGTATAAGTATGGTTATCTTTTTTTAAAATTACAAAAGTTGGTTTTTTTTGATAAATTTTATTTAAATATTCTTCCAATTCATAAATTCCTAAATCACCTTCGTATACTACAACAGAATCATCTTCTGTAATCTCTGCTCTTGCTATTTCGACTATTCCTTTTAAGTTTTTTACTTCTTCTGTTTCGTAAACAAGTGAATCAATTAAATTTAAAATCTTGTGTGTGTATTCGGTATAATTGATTGAATTCCATAAACTTTGTTTTTTGATTTCTAATTCATAATCTCTTAAACGATCCAGCTTAGTTTTAGAATCTTTTAATTGATTTGTTGGATATCCTAAAATATCTATCAATTCCAAACCTAAAGAATCAATTACACCCTCCAATCGTATTAATGGAATAATTTTTTTGAATTGCTTTGTATCTCCATTTGCTAGGTAATTATGATTGAATAATATCCAGATTGCAAATATAGTATCCAGATCAGGTTCATTTGCATAAATACACCAATTTTTTTCTTTAAGATTGAGTCCTTTTCGGACAAGTATTAATGCCTGTTCACAAGTAGCCAAAGTAAAAGTTCTTTCGCAACCTTCGTGATGATCTAAATTATAAATTTGTTTTGAATTATCTAAAAAAGGTTCTCCTCGAGCAGCACCATCTAAAAAAATACTTCTTTCGGGATACTTTTTTGCTTCGTTTAAAGAAATTTGGAAATTTTTTTCTATTTTTACTGTTATATTGGGAGACTCTACGCAAGTTAAAATAGCCTCTCCATTACTAAGCTTTTTGATTCTATATCGATCCGGTATTTTAGCTTTAAAATTTTGATTTTCCTGAATATCGATCTGAAAATTTTTCAGATCTTTATGAAAAATCCTCTTAAAGAAATCCATAGATTTAGTGTTTAGTTAATTAAAATACAATCAATCAGTAGGTGTCAATTCATTTTATAATGCAAATCTTGTTAAGAGATTATCATTATCGATAAAATCCTTTAAGTAAAAGATAGTTATCTTTTTTTTCTATTAATTCATTTACTATTACTTTATATAAAGAGCTTCTTGCTGGTCCAATAAGAACACGACCGTCTTGATGCGAAAATTGAGCACCATGAATCTTACAAACAATATTACCATGTAAATTAAAAAAAATATCATCATCCCAATCAAGAGGGGTATTGAGATGTGGGCATAAATTAATAAAACCGACAACAGTATCTTCAATTTTGTAAAAAAAAGCCTTTTTTAGTTCATAGTTGAGAAATGGAATTTCAAAAGACAAAACTTTTTGTAAATTTGAATTTTCAACTCTATAAACAGGTATTTCTTGTAAAATGAACACTTTTAGATAAGGGGTATAAATCCATTTTCCTTCGTTAAAAATTAATCGAATTTTTTCTATATTCGGATTTTTAGGATCATAGATAAGATTAAACATATAAATCAGGTATGATTGTTTTTTTGATTATAAAATTGGTTTAAAATCTGTAATAAAAACAAAAATCTTGTATCTTTTTTAATTTCTTCTAGATTATCCGAAGTAGAAATAGGACCAATAAAATTATAATGCAATCGTAATGGAGAAGTTGTAAAAATTAATGTTTCAGGTGTACCAGTAATGATTTGATCGCTATCAATTTTAAAAGGTGGATTTACAATTAAAATAGGAATTTGTATATTTCTCTTTTTAACTTCTGTATTTAAGACTTCTATTAGATAATTCATACTATTATCATCAAATGCTTGATGTTTATAGCGCTCTGGCACTTCTGGAAGATTTTTTTCTAGATCTGGTTCTACAACTAAAAATAATTCAAAATGATATTTTTGTAATTCATTATATAATAAATGTAAGGCTGGTAATTCTTTTACACATGGAGCACAGGTAGGGCTATAAAAATTGATCAAAAAAACTGGATTTTTTATATCTCTTAATGTAAATGAATGATTATTTAAGGTTCGAAAAGTTAAATTTGAAAAATACGTATCTATAGCATATCTATTAGAGATACAATTAAAAATTAAAAAAAAGATAAAAAAGATGATGAATCTCATAATTTTAGTCTTTTAAAAATACTTTCAGGAATCATTTTGATTATCAGCATAATATATTTCCAGAACCATTTTGTATATAAGATATTCTTTCTTTTTTTAATCGCATTATAAATATCATTGGCTACTTCTTCTGGTTGTGCAGTAAGTAATTTTGGTAAATTCATTCCTCTTGTCATCTTCGTATGAACAAAACCTGGTTTTATAGTAAGAACAGAAAATCCTTCTATAAATAATCGATTTCTTAACCCCGATAAATAAGCACTATAGCCTGCTTTTGCACTTCCATAAAAATAATTACTCTGCCTACCTCTATCTCCAGCAACAGAACTTACTCCAACAATTATCGGATTTTGTATAATGTCTTTTTTCTTCCATTTAAGCATTTGATTTACTATTACTTCTGTCAAAAGAACTACTTTTGTAAAATTAATATTTATGATTTTTTCTATTTCCATAAAATTTGTTTCAGCTGTTTTTTGATTTCCCAAATATCCAACAAAATTGGCAAAGATTTCAAAAGGATGTGTAAGATTTTTTAAAATAGAAGGAATATGTTTTGAGTCTATTTTTTCTAAATCAATTTCTATCATCTCAGTAGCTATTTCGTATCGAATTTGCAAATCTTTTGCTATAGCATCGATTTCTGTTTTGTTTCTTCCAGCTAAAATCAAATTATATTTTTCTTTTGCTAATCTTTTAGAAAAAGCAATTGCTATATCAGAAGTACAGCCTAAAATAAAAGCATATTTTGAATTCATAAAACCTCCTAAACACTTAACCCTAACCGTTCTGCTTGCAATGATAAAAGTCGATTTTTAGCATCATACATTTTTTTAATTTTTAGAAATTCTTTAATGGGATAAGTTTTATAAAAAAATTCTTTTGGCATTCTAGCATCTTTTGCCAAGTAAAGTTTTCCCTTGTAAGATTCTACAATTTGATCTAGTTTTTTTAAAAATTCAGGCAATCGTTTTTCGATAGCAAAATCCAAAGCTAAAGTATACCCTTCTATTGGAAAAGAAAAAGGAAATGATATAATTTTTTTGGAAGATTTTTGAGGTATTCGATTTGGATCTCCAAAAACCTTAAACACGACTAAAAAAGAACCCATTTTATGTTTCGAAATTTCATGAATAATTTCTTTAATACCTTCTAAACCATTTTCTTTAGGAAGAACAAACTGATATTGAATAAATCCTCTTTTTCCGTAAATACGATTCCAGTGATAAATCGAATCTAAAGGATAAAAAAACCGATCATAGTCTACAAGTTGAGTGATTTGTTTTCTAAAATGTTTATGATAAAACAAAAAATTAAAAAGCCTTACAGTAAAAGAATTTAACACAAATCCAGGGAAATAAAAAGGTATATTGATTTTTATTTTTTTTTTAACATAAAACGGATCTTTAGAAAAGTTAAATTTTTGTAAATCTTCTTTTGTTGTATGTTCTCCTGTAAACAAAATTCCCCTACCCAAATGTTCACCTTCTGCCAAACAATCCATCCAGGCTACAGTGTATGTTGCATTTTTGTGGGCTTCAAATAGTTGAATCATTTCTGTTAAATTTTTTGCTTTATAAGTAGTTTGTGTAATGTAAGCACTTTCGATTTTTTTTAATTGAATTTTAGCCCGTAAAAGAACACCTAAAAGCCCCATTCCTCCACAAATATATCGAAATAAATCCACATTTTTTTTAGGTGAACACTCAATGATCTTCCCATTAGAAAGTAAAACCTCAATAGAAAGTACATGTTTACAAAAAGAACCTTCTTTATGGTGATTTTTTCCATGAACATCAGAGCTAATGGCACCTCCGATTGTTACAAATTTTGTTCCGGGTGTTACTGGAACAAACCATCCTCTTGGTACAAAAACTTCTAAAATCTCATGAATCGATACTCCTGCTTCACAGTATAGAATTCCTGTTTTTTTATCAAAACTTAAAAATCGATTCCATTTAGTTCCATCAAAAATATAATCAGATAAACTAGAATCTCCATAGGATCTACCCAAGCCCCTTACAATAAAAGAAAACGATGATTCTTTTAAAAAACGAAATATATGTTGAATCGAATCATATTCTGCTTTAACTACAGGATAGTTTCCCCAATTTGAAATCGTTGTTTTCACAATTTACAGTTTTTCAATAAAAGTATGCGCGTCTATTGATTTTTTTTAGAGAGAACTCGATTTAAAAAATCTTCAATTGCTGTAGAAATATCAAACTTTTTTTGTTCTGGCATTAAAGCATTTTTTTGTGCATCTACTTCTTCCATTGCTTTTTTCAATAATTTAAAACCATTTTTCGATATATAATTTTTTGAAATTAAAATTGGCCAAACATAGATCGGATCATTAATATTGATTTTAGGCGAATTCGGATCGTGGGGAGTGATGCGGAAGGAATAGATTTTACCTTTTCCATATTTTTTTAAAAATTGGATCAAATAATCCTCGTTATTCTGAAAATCTGGAATTTGTTCAAGAAGGGTTAATCGATTTGGTAGTTCCCTTTTGTCCCAAGCTTCATCTAAAACCTGAATGACTTTTAATAATAATTCTTCTGCTTTTTCGTCTTTTTGTATGCTATTTTTAAGTTTTTTTACCTCTTCTTCGTAGATATTAACTTGAGGTTTGTTTTCTACTGTTTCCAATTCTATTTTCTTTTTCGCCAGTTCTTTTGTTTTTTGACTTGCTTCTTTTTTTTTATATCGAATTTGTTTTTCTATTTCTTCTTTACGAATTAATTCTTTGATTTTTTCTTTTTCTTCTTTTTTAAGTCCTGTTTTTCCAAATAGCAATCGAAAGATTCGAAGCAAAAAAGGTAATTTTGAAAACAAAATTTCTTCTTCGGTACTTTGATAGATTTTAAGTTGCTCTCCTTGAAGAAATCTTTCTATATCCATCTGAAGTAGTATCTTAAATTCAGTATCGTCATGTTTTTCTAGAAATTGTTTTCTGGCATGTAACAGTGCAGGGAAAATATTTTTTTTATATAAGAAAAAATCAACAATCTTACCACCATAAAAAAATTCTGTATACAAAACATCAGCTTGAGAAATTAAATTTTGCATATCCTCTTCTTTTAAATTTCTTAACATTGTAGCGGGTACTACTGACTCAAATTTAGATAATTCTTCTATGATTTTTTGTAATCGCTCTTTTTTTTCTTGTTCTTCTTTTTGTCTATAGAACCTGATAAGTTCGTTAAGGATTATTTTTAGTTCCCAATATAGAGAAATATATTGATTAGGCTTTAGAGTTTCGATTTTGTTTTTGTATTCGTCTAAATTTTTTAAGTTGATTTCTCCGGCAAAAATAAAGGTTTGATCCACTAAACCTAATTTGGAAACAAGCATTCCAAATCGATCTAAATAACTTTCCTCGTCAGGGAACTGTATCGTAAAAAAATTTCCTTCTCCTTTAGTGTAAAAAATTAACTTTTGATTTATAAGTTCTTGTAGGATATTTTTTGTAAAAGTTTTATAAGTAATCATTTTTTGTTCGGGAGTTTTATCTAAAGGATTTTGTAAGTAATAATGAATCCCAGCACCTGCATGAGAATTACTATATTGTGCATCATTAAGGTTATTTAAAACAAATTCCCTGTGATCTCCTTGCCATTTAGATTCTTTTTTCAATATCCATTTTTTTAAAGCATCTAAAGTTCTTGATTTATAATAATCATAATACCTTTTAAAAGAAGCACCATCTTGTTGAGTTGGTCTGCAAAAAACAATCATAGATATTAATCGATTACTACCCGATATAAAATCTACACTAGGAAAATCTACAATTGCTTTTTGTTTTATACTTCCACGTCCTGTTAATTCTAAAATATATTCTTCGAATTTTTCTTTAGGTATACCTAGCTCTCTTTGTAATTGAAAGAGGTTTGGTAAAATTCTATGATGTTGGAACTTGATTGTTGCTTCTAAAACATTACTAAATATAGAATAGATTCCTTTGTATTTAAAGTCTCCTCGAGATTCTAAAGATTGAGCATAATCCATAGCTTCACGCATAGGTAAAATTTCTATATCTAATTTTTGAATTTCTTCATTCATAAAAACTGATTATCTAATCTAATTATTTAAACACTTTATTTTATTTACAAAAAAATTATCAATACTTTTTTAAGCATAGTGAATATGAAAAAAAATCAATTTTCTTTGCCTCCAACCGAAAAAAAAGAAGAATTTATTAGAAAAAATTTTAACGAAATAGCACCTTATTACGACACTTTTAACGATCTTTTTACTTTTGGAATGCACAGAAACTGGAAAAAAAAACTTTTAAATCAATTACATATAGATCAAGCAGAGGATATGATTGATCTTTGCTGTGGAAGTGGAGATCTATCCATTTTAGCTTGCATACAAAATAAAAACTTAAAGATCGTTGCTTGTGATTTTAGTGAAAATATGCTAGAAATTATGAAACAAAGAATTGAGCCTTTAGAAGGTAATCATAGAATAAAAATAAAAAAACATAATGTTTTACGATTACCTAAAAATTATACTTCTTCTTTTGATATAGCTACTGTAGGATATGGTATACGAAATGTCCGAGATCGAATTCAATTTTTTAAAGAAGTATATCGCATTTTAAAAAGTCCTGCTAAATTTGGAATTTTAGAGACTGGAAATATTGAACCAAAGTTTTTACAACCTATTGCTCATTTTTATATGAAGTTTATTATTCCCATAATTGGTTGGATACTACACAAAAAACGGCATCCTATGTATGAATATTTACCTAATTCCGCACTAGCCTTTCCCTCTCCAAAAGAAATCGTTAAAGAACTAGAATCTGTAGGTTTTCAAAATGTTACTTATCAAAAAGTATTTTTTGGAGCCTCAATCCTTTATATAGCACATAAAAAAAAACAAATTCATCATGAGTAAAGAATTTTTAGTTTCTATAAAAAGAACAAAATGGGAAAGAGATTTACAAAAATATGGTAATGTAAAAGAATTAAAAAAAATCTATCGATTACAAAATCATATATTTCAGAAAGTGTATAGTTCCCATGTCAGGCAGTTAAGAGCTTTAGAAAAATTACAAAAAAAAATTTACCAGATTAGTGACTTTATCTATAGAGAAGAATTAAGCATTCCTAAGGTATCCAAATATCCTTTTTTAATTAGCTTTGGTGGTGACAATCATTTCATCTATACCGCGAGATTTGCTCAGCAGTGTATAATTGGAATTAATTCTGATCCTATAACCTCTAAAGGAAGCTTATTATATTTTGACACCGATTCATTTCTAGAATTTTACGAAAAAGACTTTGAAAGACAAAATTATACAATTGAAAAATGGTCGATGATAGAAGGCATCATTGATTATCCCGATCAATCCAAAATTTCTACTGGAAAGTGTATTTCGGAAGTAATTATTCGAAATGAATTTCCGGATTCTATGAGTAGATATTTGATCAGGATTGATCAAGAGGATTGGGAAGAACAAAAAAGCACGGGTCTTCTTCTTTCCACAGGAGCAGGTTCTTCTGGATGGTTTTATAATTCCTTACCTTATTCGATACAAATCTTCGAAAACCCGATTTTTAGTAAAGATGCAAATTTTTTTAAATCAATTGCTAGAGAACTAGGTTTTAATCGAGTACAAAAATATAAATTTCTATATTGTACTATATACGAAACGCAAGTTTTACAAATCATTTCAGAAATGGATGGAATGATTGTGATTGATTCTCATCCCGAGTGTCAATTACCTTTTACTCCGGGAACTAAAGCAAATTTCTTCTTAAGCAAAGAAAAACTTCATGTGATTCAAAAACTCAAATAATTAGTGAATGCTTTTAAACAAATCTTGAATTGCCTTGGAAAGATCTGCAATTCCAATTAGTAACATTAAAATTCCCAACCATAAATGAACTTTTTTAAATTTTTTAGCAACCACCGGCAATTGATAATAATGATACAAAATCCATATACTCCATACCAGTAACATTAATCCAATCGTTATACCTAATAATTGATTATATATAGCCATGATATATATAAATACACAATTCAAACGACAATCAATTATTTTTTTGTTTAACAATCTCTATAAAAGAGTGAATGTGTTTTTCCTCCCATTGCTTTAATGTTAACCCTTCTTTCTGAGCTAGCTTCGTTCGATGCTTTGTTAAATAATAATAAGTTACGGGATAGGTTAAAAGAGATAAAGGAATTGCCCACAAAAAACCACCTACAAAAGCTGGAATACCAAATTCATTAAATAAAAATTCAATCCAATATAACATACCATCAATCAACCCTAACGTAGAAGTTCTTTCCATTACCAACCGAAAAGAATCAAATGATAAAATAGAAAAATGTAAATTGAAAAGTTTTAGAAAATAAAAACCACTAACATAAAAAGTATAGTAAAAAAAAGGCATCGTAATTGGATTTGTAATCCAAACCATTGCCAGAGCTATAGGTAAATGAAAGTGTATTTTAAAAAAGCGAAAGATTACCCAATGAAAGGTTGTCAAATACATTTGCATACCTACTAAAGGATTTAATGCCCAAAACATTCCAATTGCCGCACCTAAAGCAATATCTTTTCTTGGAGAATAAGCTTCTTTGATAGGATATATAAGTTTTGTATAAATAAGAGAAACAAGCTTATGGAGCATATATTCTTAAAAAATAAATCTAATGTTTTAGTAAACTCAAAATTTAAAATTCTTGTAATATATGATTACATTAAAATAGATTTTTTTGTTGCTTTTTCGTTGAAATTTTTAAGATAATCCCAAATGCCTAAAGAAATTAGCCATATTTATTTTGCAGAAGAAATTAAAAAAACATTATCTAGTGGGATTCAAAAGATTATTGATGAGCATATACATTTATATCGTTATGGTTCTAGTTCTCCAGATCTATTTTATTATACCTTACCATCAAAAAAGTACCAAAAACTACAAAATTTAGACATTGGTTCAAAAATTCACGACGATATAAATAACTTATCTCCTATCTATGATTTATTAAAAAAAGCAAAAAAAAGTAATACCGAAAAAAATAAACTTTTTAGTTTCGTTTGTGGTTACTTAACCCATGTAGCAGTAGACACATATTTTCATCCTTACATTTATTCGATTACAGGTCATTATTTTCATACCGATTCAAAAAAACAAAAAGAATATCAGGCAAACCATAGACTATACGAAACATGTCTGGATTTATTTATATTAAAAGAATTTTATAAAGTTTCTATAAAAGATTTTAGATTAAAAAAAAGATTATTTTTGAAAAAACATCAAGAATCTATTTTAAAAGAATATGCTCTTTCTATTTATGAAAGTTTTTTTAAGAAAAATCATTTTATTGATGAAAAGGAATTGATACAATACGCGTATCAGTGTTATAAAAACCAAAAAAGATTGGTTTCTCTTTTTCTTAAAAAAAGGCTTATAAGCTTTTTAAAACAACTACCATTATTGAAAGAACAAACTTCTTTAATTGCTTTATGCTACATTGAACATTACGAATATCATCAATTGAATTTTTGGAAACTTGAATCGATTCATCCAGTGAGCCAAAAAAACATTAATTATCATTTTTCT
Source organism: uncultured bacterium (assembly GCA_937928085.1). Classification (GTDB taxonomy): domain Bacteria; phylum Spirochaetota; class Leptospiria; order Leptospirales; family Leptonemataceae; genus SKYB61. The sequence goes on from CALFVU010000001.1 coordinate 27,595, forward strand.
GATATTACCAAACTCATACTTAATAGAGGAAAACAATTCATAGAGTCTGCTTATCGTTTTGTATATACAGAATCTTTATCTTTTTCTGATTTATGCAAAAAAATTCCTCACTATTCATTAAATACTGGTATGATTCGTACGCCCACTACCAAAATGAAATATTTTAATATTCATCCAGCTTTCAGTAAAAATTAATCCCAACGTATACTTTCTAAAGATATCTGAGCTTCTTTTTTTACACCAGTAGGAAAACTAGATTTAATTACTTTCATTAAAGGTACAAATGCTCTTTTATCTCCTAGTGCACCCAAAGATTGGATTACAACAGTTATTAAGCGGATGTTATCCGGTTGAGGACCTCGCTCTAATTCTTTTGATAAAACATCGATCAACTCTGTAGAAGCTAAAGCTCTATTTTTTTGAAATCTACCTAAACTACGGCCAGCCTCTACTCTTACATCCTCATTTTCATCAGGATCTTTTAATCTTCTTCCTAACGCGGGAATAATATTTTCAATACCTTTATCATAAACATCAAATTGAGCTAATGCTCTACAGATCTGCATTCTTAAAACATGATGATGCGGTTCACTTGTTGGATTTAGAGCACCTAGAAGAGGATTATAAATTTTTTCTGGTGGAAAATCTTTATTTTGTGAATAAATAATACGAGCAATTACACCCAATCGATCTACCGCACCTTCCTTATCTTCGATTCTAACTTTGGGATCAGAAAGTAATTTAGTTAATTCCTCAATTCCTTTTTCGTTAGCTGGAACTCGATTAAAAATAGGACCTGTTTCTTGAGAAAATATAACCGAAGATGTAAACAAAATAAGAATTAGTTTTAATTTAATTTTCATTTTTACCCCCTTTATACTTGATAAATTCATTGATCGATTCAACAAGATCCTGAAACTGATCATTTTTCCTTACTTTAATTTCTCTATACTGTCCTGTTTCCATAATTTCTTTTAGAGTTCTTTTGATATTATAAATAGGACCCGCCATACTATGAGAGTAAAATAAACTAAACACAATAATAATTATTAAATCTACCACACTAATAAAAAGAATTGGCTTCCAATACAAATCAAAAGCATTATAGGGCCGATTAGGACGTGGTATTTCAATCGTTTCCCCATTTTCTTGGACACATTGTAAAGTTTTGTTCGTATCCATACTAAATAATAAACCACCTTGCTCAACAAGAAAAGCATAAGGATTTTCTCTTAAAAACCAAAGAATTGCTAAAGATACAAATAAAACAATTAAAATAATTAACGAAAAGCGAATCATAAATTGATTTTGGAATGGTTTATCTATATAATATCTCCAGCGAATGGTTTTTTCTTTCATTGTAAAAACTCCTATGAACACTAACTTATTTGATTATCGATTTTTGACAAATTAAAATTTAATAATAAAAAGTCAAGATTCCATTTTTGAATTTCTTAAAATCTTTAAGTTCTTCTTTCTTTATATTTTTAAAACCATCTGTACTTTCCCAATATTGTAAGATTTTATTCTTATCAACAAATACAATCGTTTGAGGATCGATAACAATAAAATGTTTTAGATTTTGATTTAATAAATCAACATATAGTTTTATGGTAGAATTATTCTTTACATTATATAAAATTATACGATTTGTATCAAAAATTAATTCAACGAGGAAATCATCAAAAAATTCATATTGGTTCTTTGGAAAGTGTAGAATTTCTTTAATCACTTTACCATTTTGTATCACTTGAATTTTATTTTTTAAAGTTAGATATAAAAAACTTTTTTTTGGAATTACATTTAGAATTTCATCAGAAGATTCAAATATATCTTCATAAATTAAATCTTGAGTTGATTCTTGAATTTTGATTTGAACAATTTTATTTTTGTCCCAAAAATAAAGGTTGTGATTGTAAACAAAAATCTTTTGTATGGAAATGGGAATTATCTTATCCTTATAGTATAACACCAAAGATGTGGTATCATCACAATTGGTTTTGGATTGCTGTAGGATCAAAAAAGGTTGAATTTGTAAAACTTTACAATTAAGAAAATCTGTTTCGTAATAACTTAATTCTTTACCAGTAAAAAAATCATTGATTCGAATGTACCGATCTCCTATAATCCACAGATAATGTTTTACATCTACAAAAAGAATATGTTTATATTTTAAATGATAATTGAATTGATTTGAGTTTTTTGTAATGGATAGGATTTCACTATGATTATAAAACAAAGCTTTTTGATCAAAAAATATGATGTTGTAATTGAATAAATAGGTCGAGGGATAAGAAAGTTCCAAATATCGGTTAGAATCTTTAAAACGTAAATAGTATTCTTTTACTTTTTCGAAGTATACAGAATTTGGGAATAATTGAAGAAACTCATTACATAGTTTTTGTAATTCTTTTTGCTTGATATCTTGCTTTTCATAAACTTTAATTAATGCCCAGTAATAAATATCTTTTTTTTGTAGAGATATTGCTTTCAATAAAAGTTTTTCAGCTTCAGTAAAATTTTGGCCTTCGTACTCTATATAAGCTAAATGATAATATGCATTTGGATAATCTTTAAAGATTTGGATTAGTTTTTTTAGTTCTTTTTTTGCTTCTACATACTGATTTTGATTAAAATGGATCAAAGCTAGGTTTAAAAATGCCAATTCTTGTCCTAATCCTTTTTGTTTTGTAGCTTCTTCAAACTCAGATTTTGCAGAATCAATTTCTTTTAAGTGATACAAAGCAATCCCTTTTGCGATTTTAGCTGGTAAAAAATCTGGAGAATAAAAAAGGCTATCCTCGAAATAAGAAATAGATTTTTGATAATTTTTACGTAAAAGTTCAATAATTCCTAGTTTATAATACGAAAAATAAGCTTCCTGATTGATGGATATAACTTCTTTAAAACCTTTTTCGGATTCTTCTAACTGATTCAGTTCTAATAGTCTTGTGGATAAAGCTTCTAAAATTACAATTTCTTTAGGCTTTTCTTTTAAAGCAGATTCTAATAGTTTTTTACCTTGTATTTCGTTACCAATATAAAATTCAATTTCTGCTAATCGTACTAGGATCAGAGGTTTTTTCCATTTGGAATAAAGATTCGTATATTCTTTTTTTGCTTCCAAATAGTTTTCTTCTAAAAAAAGCTTTTCGGCTTTTTCTAAAGTAGGAAGAAGGTTTTTATTTGCAAGATTATCTTTCAAAACTTCTAAACTATTTTTATATAGTTCATTTGCTGTATCGTAAGAAATTGCTTTTTGTAAAAGCTCTAAAGCTTCATTAAATTTTTGATTTTTGTTAGCTTCTACAGATAGTAAATAATATACAAAAGCTAATTGTTTTTGTATTGTAAAATGATTTTTATATTTTTTCTGTAATTCCAGATAAAACTTCAAAGCTTCTTTATATTCTTTGTTTTGTATTAAAAAATTTCCATAAAGTGTAGCCATTTTTAAATTTTGATCACTTTTTTGAATGATTTCTTTTTTAAGTTGATTGTAATCTTCCCATCGTTGATTTTTTTTATAAAAATCGAATAATTTTTCATAAACTGTAAAAGAAAAGATTTCAGATTCTTTTGCTTTTTTATAATTCATTTCTGCTTCTTTTATATTCTTTATTTTTAGATTTAAGTCTCCTAAAGCTAAATAAATAGAAGGGTGCTTATATAAATTTAGGGCATTGAGATATGCTTGTTTTGCCATAGCATATTCATGATTTTTTTCAAAGGCTTTTCCTTTTTGCAAAAAATGTAAAGATTCTAATTTTTTTTCTTCCTCTTTCCAAAAATTCAGATTTTCTTTATCGATTTCTTTCAATTGATCAAGTTGTTGTTTTGCTTTTGACAATTCACCAGTTTCCAAAAAAAATACATATAGATTTTTCTTTGTTATGATTGATTTTGGATATATGTTAGAAGCTTTATTTAAATTAAAAAGAGCTTTTTTATAACTGCCTATTTTTTTGTAATATAAAGCTTCTAAATTCAATAAAATCTCATTTTCGGGATATAAAATAAAAGCTTCCTTTATGCATCTTTCAAAATCTTGAAATTGATTCCCTTCTAAATATGCTCTACATAGTAAAGAAAACGTATCGAAATCTTTTTTTATGTTCAAAGCTTTAGAAAAATTCTCGATAGAAGCAGGAAAATTTTGCATTTCTAAATACAAGATTCCTAATTGTATATATCCGATTTTTTCTTTTGGCTTTAATTGAACAATTTTTGTATACCATTCTTCTGCCGATTTATAATCTCGATTTTTAAAAGCTAAATTTCCTTTGTCCAAATATCGAGCAATTTCAACATGAGACTTACTATTTTTTATTTCTTCTAAATTTGGTTTTTGTTTTTCTAATTGATTGTAATAATATTCAGATTTCTCATAATCTTTTAATTCGAAATAAATATCCGCTAAGTTTAACCAAACATTTTCTTGGTAAGGAAATTTTTGATTACTGGCTTTTTCTAAATATTGAATAGCTTTATCGTATTTTCTTTTTTGTTTGTACGCTAAACCTAATCGATAATAGTATACAGGATCATCTGGGCGCAATTTTAATAATTGTTCGAATTTTTGTATCGACAAATCATAATTCTCCTTAGAATAAAAAATAAGTCCTAACATCAAAAGTAGTTGTTCAGAATCGGGATTTAGTTTCTCTGCTTTCTGTAGATTTTCTAAAGCTTTCTCGAAATCATTTCGTTGATAATAAGAAGAACCAATCAAATAATATCCCTCAAATGTAACATGTTCTTTTAGCGATTTCTGAGCTAATTCAATAGCTTTAAGATAGTTTTTCTTTTGATACTCCAAAGACGATTGCTGTATATATTCTTGTGCTTTTTTATAAGAAACCTCATCCCAATCTTTTACTTTAGAAATTTCTACACTTTTACAAGAATAAAAAATAAAAATACAAAAAAAACATAAAAATAATCGTTCGTATTGCTTCATAATGATTTCTCTTTTTTTTGGAACTGTTTTCTTAATAAATAAAGCTTTTTCATAAAAAAATTCTCTCTACTTTTTTCAGATATAGAAAAATTTTTTAAGATCAAATGATCGATATTTTTGAACTCTAAAACAACATAATGAGAAGGTATATTTTTTTGGAAAGCTAAAGAAGAATTTAAATATACACAAAGCAACTGATTTGCATTTGTATAATCCCAATAAAAAAACAATGTATCTTGTTTTATGAGATACACAGATTGTAATTCTAAAGGATCCTTGCCATAATATACAAAAAAATATTCGTTAAGTTTTTTAAATAAAAGTTTCTTATGATCTTCAAAATAAAAAACGATCTCGCAACTACCGCATGATAAATTGAATTCACTTTTGAGCTCATCCAAAATTATATTGGGAGTAAATAATTGTTGATTCGGCAAAAAAGTCAAAAATCCATTAGAAAAAACTTCTTCTTTTAAAACTGAATAGTCTTTAGTAGAAAACCAAAAAAAACGTTTAGAATTTTGTGTAAAAGACTCTTTTGAAAATTCTTCCTTAAAATAAATAGGATAAAATAGATTTACATAATGATTTTCCTTTAATTGTAATTCGCCTTTGTAAAGAACTTCATAAAAATCATTGTTTTTCTTAGATAACTCAATATTATAGTTTCCTTTAGATAGTTGAGAAGTAAAAACGGGAGTATTACCTTTTAGTTCCTCATCTAAAACGACCCTTAAATCCACATTTGAAAGAAAATTGATATAAGAATCAAAAATCTCATCTTTCCATTTTATAGGAATGATTTCTTCTTCACCTTCCCGAATCGTAAAAGGAATTGTTTGAGTTTCCATACCCCTTTTGCTAGTCATAAGGGTATACCTACCTTCCCATAAAGGTATATGCACAGGACTTTCTCCTTCCCAAACTATGCCTTTTTGGTTTAAAATTTGTATTGGATGTTTTGTTGAACTTGCAATCGCTACATACCCTTTTCCTAAATACTGAAAATTATCCAATAAAGTAGTAATACTATGGATGGGTATCTCTAAAGAAAAAGTTTCTTGTGGAATTTTAAAATCAATACTTTCTTTTTTAGAAAGAATATAAATGTTCTTTTGTTGATTTAATGGCTGTAAAACAATCGGAGTGACGTTAAACTCGTACTGCACTTTTGGATAATTTTTTCTTTGAATTTTAAAGTGGATTTGGAAAGTAAAAGCTTCCTTTTCTTTTGAGATTGCATTAATCGAAATGTTCAAGGTATGCGTTGCTAAAGAAAAATTATCTTCTTGAATAATATTAATATAAGAATATTTTTGATTGATCTCTTTGAAAAGATGATTTAATAAAATTTTAAGCGAATTTTCGAGTAGTAGCAAATGGGGAGATTTCGATTCTAAAAAATTTTCATATTGGATTTCATTTACATAAATATAAATTTGGTTATCTAAAAATGTCTGGCTTTCCGATTGATGCAAACCGGAAACTTGAATAGGATAAATTCCGTGAAGGTAATCAAAATCCCAATATACATATTTAGGAAAAATGTGTTGGTTTTGCTCTAAAGGAATTTTTTGCAGACTAGTACAGTAAAGAAAAAAAAGAAGAATTATGTACTTACTCATTTAGGTAAGTATTTTAAGCTTAGAATGAAAATCAATTATTTTTTTATTCAAAAATTTATGATTTAAAAAACAAATTTTCGTTCTATTGCTTGTAACCACTTAGAAAATTCTCGATGATATGCCACCAGTCTTTTTAAGAATTCTCTTCTTTCTTCTATCAAAAGGGAACGAGCTTCTTTGATAATATCAAAAATTGATTCTCTATGAAAAGTTAAATGACTAATGCACAAAGGCCGTAATGTATTAGGAATCTGTTCAAAATCAATACTAGAAATGCCTTTCCAAAATTCCTCTAATCGAAGAAATGCAGTTTCTAGATCAGAAGGATAAAAGCTATTCATTAGCGCTATTTTATCAGTGATTTCTCGTAATATCGAAAAAAGCTTTTCTATATCTTCTTTTTTTATATGAATATAATTTTTTTTGCTAAAAAAATCAAAAAGATACTGTTTATCGGTTTCAGATAAGTCTTGTTTTGAATATGCTGCTTGCAAAGTATCGACGACTGTCATTTTTTCAAAACCTCTCCTCATACCGCAAACTCCTAAAATTAAAATTCATGTTCATTTTTTTTTAAAAGGCTATATAGGGAAGAAAAAAATTTAGGCCTTTTGAATTTGTAAGGCAAGTTCATAAAATATTGAAGGTTGTATTTGTTCTGCTCGTAAATTAAGGTTTATTCCTAAAATTTCTGCTTTTTGATATAAAGTTTCATAAGAAATAAGAGCCTCTCCCATTTTCCAAGAATTTTGAATTTTTTTTCTTTTGCCACGAAAACTCATCCTGAGAATTTTTTCTAAAATAACATGATCACACTTTGGTTCTGGATAAAAATCTAATTCTATTAAAGTAGATTCTACTTTAGGCATAGGAAAAAAACTTTCTTTCGGAACAGAAAAAATTTTATTTATCGTTGCAAAATTATGGACGTAAATGGAAATTGAATTGTTTTTTTCTAACAACTTTTCCGCATACTCTTTTTGTACTAAAAAAATACTTTTGATTGGTTTTTTATGATTCAAATGTAAAACTTTGATCAAAATCTCTGTTGTAATATAATAAGGAAGATTACCGACAATATAAGAAAATTTATTTTCTTTAGTTTCTTGAAAAAATTTTAATATATCAGTATTAAAAAGATGAATTTCGGGATAATGTTGATGCAAGACTTTACATAATAAAGGATCAATTTCTACACAATATAAATCATATTCGTCTTTTAAAAGATGACTTAAAGCTCCTAAACCCGGACCTATTTCTAATAAAGTTACTTTTTTAGGTATTTTTTTCAAAATTATATCGAAAATTTTTTCAACATAGTTTGGATCTATAAAAAAATTTTGACCCAGACGCTTTTGTAATACTCCATTATATGTTTTAAATACTTCTAAAATAGCTTTTTTACTATAAAACGAATACTTCATATAAATAAACAAACAAATAAGTACTCTGGTAGATCATATAACTAATATAAAAAATATTTTTAAATTGATAAACATCATAGGATTTTTTTCGTACAAAAACATACATACTAAGAAAAAAAATTAAATACAACATACTAATTATAAAACCAATATTAAAGGAATAAGAAAAATCTGACCACAATACAGTTTGATAAAAAAATTCTAAAGCTTCTATAAGAAGATCATACAAAAACTTAAAAATGTTCCATAAAAAAATTGAAAAATTGCTAAAATAAGGAAATGCCAAGCTAAATATATCGTATCCTACCAAAAAAAACAAAAAAGGTAAAAGAAATCCCACATAAGGGACAAAAATCATATTATAAATTGGAGTCAAAAGAGAATAACCTTTAAAGACAAAAAGTATAACAGGTTGTAAAAATATCGTAGCACAAAACGTGATCAAAAAATGGCTTACCAAATAACGATAAACAAAAAGTTTGATCTTTTCTTTTCTATTATAATATGGAAATAAGTCTTTCGCAATGAGTATATTTTTTAAAAAATCATAAAATACAAGTATGCCACCTACCGATAAAAAAGAAAATAATACAGATAAATTAAAAACTGAGAATGGAAATAAAAATATCAAAATTATCAAAGTATTTATCAAGAGATCCCCTACCCACCCTTTTTTATGAAATATCATCTGTATTACATAAATACTATAAAAAATATAAGCTCTTACCAAAGTATAAGGAAATTCTAATATCATCAAATAAAAAAATAAAACAGGTAATGGGATGAGATAACTTATTGGATTTTTTGCTCCCAATATTTTATTAAAAGGAAAATAGATTACAAAAAATAAAATTCCTAAATGTAATCCACTTGCAGCAAATAAATGCATAAGCCCTAATTTTTTGATCTCTTCTTTATAAATTTTATCCATCCAATTTGAATTTCCTAAAAGAAGTCCTAAAGCTATTTGTTTTTGTTTTTGTGTCAAAATTGAGTTATTGATAATTTTAAGAATATTTTCTCTGGCTTGATTCGAAAAAGTTTGCGGACATTCTGTATGTTTGATATTATTTTCTAGGATTTTAAAAAAATATTCAGTGTTCTGATTTAAAAGATATTCAAAAAATGCATTTTTAGCTTCTAATTTTCGAAAAAAAACTTTACCATAAAACTGAACTTTTAAAACACAACCCTGCCATAAATCTTTTTTTGGAGCTTGTACAGCTGCGAATAAAATTTTGTTTTTGTAGTTATCCAGATTAAATTTTTGTTTTGCTTTGTTTTTATAAACTTTTATCTGTTCGATCTGAAGTTCTGTTACATACATTCCCGGATATAGTACTTTTTGAATTTTGATAGTTCCATAAAAAGTATGGTTATATCGAATTTTTTGTAAGGTTTCGTAATCCTCTATGGTTAAATATGGTTTTGTTTCTTCTGGTTTTTTAAGATTACTACTCACAAACACCAATACCCAAAAACTAAAAATCAAAATCAAAAAACCAATTAATTGATGAAAATACTGAACCGCAAATTCCCAAAAGAGAAAAAAGAAAAGAATCCAGCTTAAGAAAACCAGCAAGAAGCCTATAGTTAAAACAAAAAATGAATAATCAAAAGCATAAAAAAGAATATACAACCCAATAAAGATGATTTTTAAGATAAAAGAAAACTTCACATATAAGATATACTTTTTTTTTGTTTTTTTTGGAAAAAATTTTTAAAAAAAATACACTAAACCTGTTTTTTCTCGTACGATTTCTAAAACTTCCTGAGCTATTGTTTTTGCTTTTTTAGCACCTTCTTCTAAAACTTGTTTTACGTAATCTTTTTGTTTTTCTAAATCTTTTCTTCTTTCTCTTTCTTTTTTAAAGAATTCTAAAATAGTTATATATAATTCTTGCTTAATCTGACCATAACCAGTGCCGGGGACTAAAAATCGTTCTCTTAGTTCTTGCCTTTGTTCTTCGTTTAAAAATAAACTATAGATTTTATAAAGTATAGATTGATCTGGATCTTTTGGTTCATGAATACCTTTAGAATCTGTTATAATAGACATAACTTGTTTTTTTAAATCTTTTTCTTCTGAAAAAATATAAATTGCATTTTTATAACTTTTACTCATCTTTCTTCCATCAATTCCTGGAACTACTGCCACTTCTTCTAAAATATCCGGTTCCGGAATTGTAAAAACATTCCCATAACATCGATTAAATCTTTCTGCAATATCTCTTGTAAATTCAATATGTTGTTTTTGATCTTTTCCTACTGGAACCCTGTCTGATTTATACAATAAAATATCTGCTGCCATTAAAACGGGATAAAAAAATAAACCCGAATTTGGAACAATACCCTGAGAAATTTTATCCTTATAAGAATGTCCTAATTCTAATTGAGAAACCGTGATAAAATTAGAAAGAATCCAGCAAAGTTCAGTTACTTCTGGGACATCACTTTGAATCCAGAAAACGGATTTGTTTGGATCTAATCCTAATGCTAAAAAATCCAATACTGTTTCCCAAATTCCTTTTTTTAATTCTTCTTGATTTTGTATAGTAGTTAAAGCATGATAGCTTGCTATAAAAGCAAATAATTCGAATTTATCTTGGAACTCTACCATTCGCTTCATCATAGAAAAATAATTTCCTAAATGAGGTCTACCGCTTGGCTGAATTCCAGATAGAATTCTCATAACATCCAAAAATAGAAATTCTTACTTCTTGTCAGTTTTATTTTTTGTTTTCTCTTGTATTCTTTTTGTTTGAATTTCCTCCTTAATATATGCTAAAAATGATTGCAGTTCCCATTCTTTTTGTTGACCTGTAAAATAGTTTCTTACATTGATAGTTCTTGATTGTTTTTCTTTTTCTCCCACTACAATCATATAAGGAATTTTAAGTTTTTCTGAATTTCGAATTCTTTTTGCAAGAGTTTCTTCAATTTCGATAGATACCCTTAAATGATTTTTTTTAAAAATATTGAAAAGTTCATTTGCATATGATACATATGCCTCACCTACAGGTAAAATACGAATCTGCTCAGGTGCAAGCCAGGTAGGAAATGCTCCCTCAAAATGTTCAATTAGAAAACCAACAAATCTTTCATGTGTTCCTAAGGGACTTCTATGAATACAAACAGGTCTTTGAAAATTTCCATTTTTATCGACATATTTTAAATCAAATTTTTCGGGCATAAACAAATCTAACTGACAAGTACTAGCAGTAAAAACTCTACCAATAGAACTTTTGATCTGAAAATCCACTTTTGGGCCATAAAAAGCAGCTCCATCATGTTCAACAACGTAATCCAAACCAGACAGTTCCATAGCTTTTCTTGTCATTGCTTCTGCTTTTTGCCACATTTCTTCGTTGCCGTGATATTTATTGTTTTTCGGATTTCTTAATGCCAACTCCATCCAATAGCTCTTAATTCCGAGGACATTATAATAGTATTTATGAAGTTCAATGACTCTAAGAAATTCTTCAATCGCTTGTTCTTCTGTACAATAAATATGAGCATCATTCATGGTCATCGAGCGCACCCTCATTAAACCAAACAAAGCACCTGATTCTTCGTAACGATGACATATACCAAATTCTGCTAATCTTAAAGGAAGTTCTTTATAACTTCTTGGCTTTAAAGAAAAAATTGTATGATGAAAAGGACAATTCATAGGCTTAAGATAATATTTTTCTTTATCATCTAATTCCATTGGTGGAAACATATACTCCTTATAATGAGGTAAATGTTCACTGGTATAAAAAAGAGATTCTTTTGTAATGATAGGTGTAGTTACTCTTTGATAACCCCATTGTTCTTCTGTTTCTTTTGCCCACTTTTCTAATTCTTCTTTAATAATAAAACCTTTCGGAAGCCATAAAATTAAACCAGGTCCTATTTTTTCGGAGATTGCAAATAATTCCAATTCCATGCCTAACTTTCGATGATCCCGTTTTTTTGCTTCCTCCATCATTTTTTCGTATTGTTCTAATTCTTCCTCTGTTTCGAATAAATACCCGTAAACTCTTTGCAATTGAGGACCTTGTGCATTTCCTTTCCAATACGCTCCCGAAATCGATTTTAATTTAAAAGCACCAATTTGTCCTGTATGTTCTACATGAGGACCATTACACATATCGATAAAATATTCATGCGAACCATCGAAAGATACATTTTTATAAAAAGAAAGTTCCTTTTCTCCTTGATTTTTTAATTCTATTGCTAATTCTACTTTAAAATCTTCATTTATCGACCTTAAATAATCGATAGCCTGATCAATTGGCATATAAAATCGAATGAAATATTGTTTTTGTTTTTTAATTTGTTTCATGAGTTTTTCAATTTCTTTTAGTTCTTCTTCTTTTAAAGGAGGATCTACCAAAACATCATAAAAAAAACCATTTTCTGTATCAGGACCAATCGCTAGTTTTACATTTTTTCGTATTTTTTTTAAAGCTTGAGCCAATATATGAGCAGCACTGTGCCTTTGTATAGAAAGAGAAATTCTTTCCTTAGAAATGGTTTTAGTTTGTTCGGATGATTCCATAATGAATAAAAAAAATAAACCTTATACAAAAGCAAGTAAAACTTTTCAAACTCAAAACCCAGTAATAAAAAATAAATACTTAATTTTAAACATTTTTACTTATGTAATACAATTGCAATAATGATTATTTTTAATCATATTTCGTATTTATTTTTTACTGTACACTTAGGGCAAACAATATAAACTTCTCCTTTTACACGAATTCCTTGATTTGTTTTGATTCTTCCAGTAGCAATAAATTCAAAATCTAATCCTTCGGGGACATAATGCCCGAGGCCATATTTAGCTGTTCCTTTCATTTCATAACCACAAGCATGGCATTTTACTTTTAAGCGGATTACTTCAGCCATAATGATATTTTCGGTAATTTTTAAACATACAAAATGTCATATATATATATTTTTTTGTTAGTATTACAATTTGTCATAGTTACTATCAAGCTTTTATTATAAATTGAGTTCATTGCAGTTTGAAAGTGCTTAAAATTTAACATTTAAATGTTAAAAAATTAACAGTTTATTTCAGAACCTTCATAAATTGATTAAAAAATTCAAAAACAAAACAAATACTTCAATGAAATGCTTAAATTAAATCAAAATATTATTTTATAAATGATTAAAATTAATTATTTAAAAAAATGATACACTCCCCTACCCTACGAAAAATTTCATAAATTGTAACGAAAAAAATTACTTTATATCAGCACTTATTGAAGTTGATAATTACAATGATTGATTTTAATGTATAGAATCTGAATTTATAATTTGAACCCTGATTAATTTCAAAAAAAATTATGATACAAATAATTTATATAAAATTTTAACATAAAACATAATTGTCGAATTCCATGAAATTATTATTGTTTGAAAACTCTAAAAATCAACTTTTTTAAAATGTTTAATACAAATGTTTGATCCTATATTACTCTTTTTTAATCCTATATTAAGAAGTAACTTTGACTAAACTACACAAATTTTTTTATAAATATAAACTATACTTAAGAAAGATGTATGTAATTACCGTCACACAACAAGAAAAAGAAATACAGCTATGCGGTATAAGCCAATAAGATTGTGATTTTGAAATCAAAATGCAATTGGGAAAAATAAAAACATTACTTTAGATTAGTACAGAAGTAGCTTACAAGTATCTTAAAAAAAACGTAAAAAATCTATATGATCACTATAATTTCTTAGGATTGCAAATAAAATTTTTAGTTACAAAAAAAATTTATAAAAATCATCAAGTATAATTTTTACAGTATGATTCAAAGTAGTTTATTAGTAATACATAAAAATCTATTTCTACAAAAATCTTGATTATAATAACTGAGGTGACCCTTTTTAAACTTCATTTGTATAATTTTATAACGATTGAATTGCACACTTCTATTAATTCTATTAAGACTAGCATTTTTTAAGATCCTAACAACATTTATTGAACTTTTTTTTGTGATTCTTTTTTTATTTTTTCAGACTGGTCTTTTTCTTTTTTTTGATTTTGAATGGCCTGTTTTTTTTCAGCAAGTCGTTTTTCTCTTTTTACCATATAAATATAGTGTCGTACATATTGTACATAAGGTTCTTGTATTTTACTTGTATCAAATGTTAAAGGAGAATCTAATAAATTTTTTATAATATTTGCCGGGATATCTTCTTTTTCTGACGAGGCTAAAATTTCTAATTTGTTACAGATTTCTTTATCATTTACTTCGCGAATTAATTTCCTCATAGCGGATAAAAGCTTTTGAATTCCCTGATTACTTTTACTTATAGCCACTTTTCAATCTCCTATAATAATAAGCTTTCTTATAGTCAATTTTTCAAAATATACTAACTCTACGATCATTTTTTAATTTTTTATTGTTTTACGTCAAATCCTTCTATGATCTACAAACAAATGATTTTTTAAAAATCATCTTTATACGGTTTCTTCTTTAGTTTGAAAATCTAGCAAAGTTTCGATTTGCCAAATTCGTATTTCTTCATCTTTTGTTAAATCATATATTTTACTTTCTCTAAATCTTTTTAAATATAAAAAAATATTTCTTTTTAAATTTTTATCTTTTAGTAAGTCCTTTTCCAAATATTCTTCTAACTTTGAAAAATTCTTATTGTGCAAATTTAACAAGAATTCATAATATAACTTTAAATATTCAATCTTTTCTTTGTTTAATATTAATTCTTTACTTTTGTTTTTATTTTCCAACATAATATTTAAAAAAGAAATAATAATATTAAATTCTTCTATAGTAAGTCGAAACGTAAATGGTAATTGATACATTTTATCAAAATCAAGTTTACGTAAATATAAACGAGAAGCATATACGGGATTTTTAGTAATATAATCCTCCCCTACTTTCGAAGCAATATCGGTAATTCTATAATTTTCCCAATTTTCTTGTTTTTCTAAATCTGGCGTATAAGAACCTGCTAACACATATTTAGCTTTTGGAAATAAAATTCGCAAATTTAAAATATCTAATCTTGTTAAAGAAGAAGAATAAATGATCATATCAAATTGATTTTTAAATTGATTTTGCAATAATTGAATTTCTGATTTCAAGTTCGAAATGAAATGAACATAAACAGGATATACATCCAAAATAAATTTTACACTGATTACTAATCGATATCGTTTTTCATCATTTTTTAAACGATAAAAAAATTCAATACTTCTTTTTTTAATGGGCATTAAATGAACGGTATTAAATTCATTGATTTGAGGTACAATTTCATTTCCTACAAAAAGAAGATAAGGAAAACTTTTTCCCGTTCGATAGATCATGTGTTTTATTTCTTCAAGGCTTTTTTCGTGAACATTTTCTTGCAAATAAACAAATCTTTTTTCCTTTATATTTATATAAAAAACAATATGATTATATGTAAGCTGTATGATTTGTTCCATTACATTTTAAACCCATACTTTGTAATTTTATATTGTAATGATCCTCGAGAAATTCCTAAAAGTTTGGACATATGAACTTGATTCCCACCTACCATACGATACGCCTTTAGAATCAATTTTTTTTCTAAATCTTCTGTGCAAAGCCTTAAATTCAAATTTCTTGTATCATGAATTTCCCATACATGAAAAATTAAATCTTCTTCTTTTATGATTCCATCTTTAGAAATAAAAAATGCGGTTTCTAAAGTTTTATAAAATTCATATAAATTAAAGGGCCAATCATATTCTAATATTTTTTTTATTGCTTGTTTCTCAATTTGAATCTCTCTTCGATAATATTGACTTATAATTTGTAAATACCTATATACTTCTTCTTCTAAAAATTCTTTTACATATCGTAAAGAAGGTAAAAGAATCTGATTTTTTTTTAAAAGTTCCCATAAATTTTCATCAAAATCACCGATTTCTACTAATTTTTCTATCTGAAAATGAGATACAAATACTAAAAAAGGTATATGGGATGGATGTTTCACAAAATAATCAAAGAAAATCTTTTGTACTTCTTTATCTAGTTCTACTACATCTTGAATTATGATCGCATCGAAATTTTTGTTAATCAAAGGAATCACTTTTTGAGTTTTTAATCGTTCTCCAGCATCAAATCCAAATAATTCTTGAAGTTGTACTTTCTTAGATAAAAATGCCGTTTCAAATTTTTGAATTTTTTTATTAGAAAAGCCTTTAATCGTAAAAAAAAACTCTAAAAACATTTCCACACCACTGCCAATTTCAGAAACGATCAGAAGGGGTGAGTTTTTATAAATCGTATTCCAGATTTTTTCTTCCAACCATTTTGGAACCTGTTTTAAAGATTCATTAAATGAAGAAATTTCTTGAAAAAAAATTAAGAAAAGAATTTCTAAAGAAGGCAATTTCTCAGTCCACTTAAAAAAGATTCCATACTGAAAATGTTTTATATCATCAAGGATGATAAAAAACGTCTCCTCATGAAAAACAAATTCAATTGCTCCTTGTTCAAACACCATTTCCCATAACGAAAAATGGTTTTGTAATTCTTCGATAAAACTTGTGTTTTCAAAAATTCCTCTTTTTCGAATTATTATAAATTCATTAGAGAGAATTTTAAACAAAGCATATTCGCACTCTAATATATCCAACCAGGATTTTGAAGAAAAATTTTGATACTGATTTTTTAGAAATTCATAAAATTTAAGATCCATTGTAATCATTATCGAAAATTTGAAATTAGAAATAGAGAGCTGGTATTTCGGATATCCGACAAATTAAAAGAATTTCAATCAATTTTGAATATAAAAAAATAACATTGTTAAGATTTTTTTTTGATATTTTCGAAACTTTATAATACATTATAAAACATTAGATTCATCCAAAGATTTTTTTTACTAATTTACAAAGCATTTGCATTAAGATTTTAAGAAATAAAGAAATCAAATGTTTTTTTTATATGATAGTCGGATATCCGACTATCTGACAATGTTAAAAGAAAATTCTTAGTAGATAAAAAAAAACTTGTCTAATAACTCTAATAAATTTGTTTTAGCAATGTGAATTCTAATTCTTACAACAAAAAGATTATTGCCATCACAAATCAAAAGGGTGGAGAAGGAAAAACTACCACAGCCATTAATCTCTCTTGCATTTTTGCAAAAAAAAAAATAAAAACTTTATTGATTGACATTGATCCACAAGCGAATTCTACTGGTATTTTTGTAAATCCCGAAACTCTTGAGAAAAGTTTATATAATGTATTTGCTCAAAACATGCCAATTCAAGAAATTCTTCTACCTACATATTTAGAGTATTTAGATTTAGCACCTTCTAAAATCACTTTAGCAGAAATTGAATCGTATGCATTGAATGTCGATGCTCCTTATATTCTTAGAGATCAAATACAAAATTTAAACTCATATCAAATGATTATTATAGATTGCCCACCTTCTTTGTCTATTTTTACAATTAACGCTTTAGTAGCAGCAACTCATGTAATTATTCCAGCACAAGCAGAAAAGTTTTCTATTGATGGGATGACTGGATTAAAAAATACAATTAACTCAATCAAAAGAAGGATTAATCCAGACTTAGAGATTTTAGGAGCTTTAATAACACAAATTCGTCCTAGAACTGTCTTAACAAGAACAATTTTACCTATTATCTCTCAGTTTTTTCCTGTTTTTAAAACTTCTATTTCTCAAGGTGTGGTCATAGGAGAAAGTCATTTAGCAAAAAAAAGTATTTTAGACTATGCTCCGGAAAGTAACCAAGCCAAAGAATATTTAAGCTTTGCAGAGGAAGTATTAAATGAGCTCAAAATCTAAGAAATTAGGTACATTAGCAGATATTTTTCAAGCTGAGAAATTAGATGGAACGATTCTTAAAATCCCAATTCATAAAATTAAACCTTCGGAAAACCAACCCAGACAAAATCGGACTATAGGTATTGAAGAATTATCAAAAAGTATAGCGATTGACGGACTTCTTTCTCCTATTGTAGTTACAAAAGAAAATGATTATTATAGGATCATCGCTGGTGAACGAAGATATCATGCTGTAGCATCTCTGGGATGGAAAGAAATTGAATGCAAAATTATATCAAGAGAACAGAAAGATTATTTTCGAATTTCTCTTATAGAAAATCTTCAAAGAGAAGATCTAACTGCAGAAGAAGAAGCAAAAGCTTTAGAATATTTAAAAAAACAAGAACATCTTTCCGATATGGAATTAGCCAATCTTTTAGGTAAATCAAGAAATTATATTTCCGAAATTTTAAGCATAAATGAACTTCCCAATGAAGTGATCCAAAAGTGTAACGAACTGGGGTTTTCGAATAAAAATTTTTTAATTCAAGTTGCGCAGGCTTTTAAAAAAGGAAATTTAGATTCATTTTTAGAAGCTTTACAACGGGGTGATATAAAAACTGTAAAAGAAGCAAAAGCGTTTAATAAAATTCATGTAAAAGCTCATTTTCGAAAAAAAACACTACCGCATAAAGCTCAGAACGAAATCACATCTCATTATAAAATTCAGATCGAAAAAAATAAAATCATGATTACTTTAGAAAATCCAAAATTCACTAAAAAGGTGTATGATTGGTTAAAAGAAAATTTAAATCAAGCATTTTTTTAAACATAATCCATTTTTTTATAAAAAGTTTAAAAAACTAAATTGATTTTATAAAATGATTTTATATTATACTTAACATGTACTTATATTATTAAGAGAAATTTTTAATTTTTTTTTACTAAATAGATGTAAAGTACTTAAAAAGACTTGACTAAAAAGGCTTAAATGACATAATTTATTATAAAAAAATAAGGTGATTGCAGGAAAAAAATACCCCTCTCTTTAATAAAAGATTTTGAAAGAGAGGGGTTGGGGCTTCATTGGGAATGAATAATGTCAATTTAAACCTGCAATAAGAAAAGTCAACCAAAAAAGAAGCCCCACTTTGAATTTTTTTAAAAAAAATTAAAGGATACGACTATGTCGGGCAAAGATTTAACCTATTTTAAGTTTGTTTGTGATTTAATAGATGCTGGGATTTGGGCAAAAATGTCATCTTCTGCAAAAACATTATATCCCGTGCTTTTAAGATTTTCAGACAGAAATTTTTCTCCCGTATATCCTGGTTCAAAAACCTTATTAGAATTGACGGGTTTTAAGCAGAAATCAAGTTTGCGAAAAGCAAGAAAAGAGCTCGTAGATCTGGGTTTGATTAGTATCACTACTGGTACAGGTAGAAAAAACACAATCTATCATTTTCGGTTTGATTGGATACCCCTCAGAGGAACATACAAACCCCCCCCTGAGGATATATCTAATACCCCTCTAGAGAACGAATCTACACCCCCCACACAAACTTTTCTTTCCTCTACACGGAGTCATTCCTGGCAACCCCCATATAACCAGATCCAAATATCTATTAACAACAACCAGGGTACAGAAAGTACAAGAAAAAAAGAAACTGAACTTCATAAAAAATCACATACAAATTTCAAAAAGGACGAATTTATGGAGCTAAGAAAACAGTATGGTTCTAAAAATGTGGATCTTGCAATTTCTGAAGCACGATTAGCTGATCTTCCTATCAATTTTTCCAATATCGAAAAAATTTTACGTTCGAATGGTTTTTCTGTAAATGACTCCAAGAAGATTTTTGAAACACTCAAACAAAAAGTTTCCGAAAACACATATAAAATCATCCGCCAATCTTTTCTGAGAGAAGAGAATGGTTTTCTTGTGTTTTCTGATTCATTGCCTTTGTATATGAAAAATATTTTGTACAAGCTTTGCGATAATATTTTGTTTGAACCAATACAAACTTCAACAAATTTTGCATCAAGAGATCATTGGAGGTAGTATGAGTATCCGAATTTCACACCCTTATGTTTATACATTTCAAAAAATTGAGGTTTCTAATGGAGAATATACATTAAGTGAAGAAGGCTATATAGAATCGTTTCTTTCTGAAAAAAAGAACTATCTATCAACTGAATTTATCGTTGTATCTGGCAAAGAAATTCTTTATTTTAATCAGATTAAACTCTCTAAACATAAGGATTATCCTAATTTGTTTCCCACTAGTTTTCGATTTGAAATTTCTATGGAAGGAAAAGTTTGGGAACCTATCATAAGAGAAACTTCGTTTGCTTTTCCAAAAATGGGTGAATATACATGGAATTTTTCTTTAATTCAAGCAAAATATATAAAATTTATATGCTTTAATACTAATCAAAAGGAGTTTTATCGAGTTGCTATAGGAAAGTTACAGATTTGCATTTCTGGTATCGTACAAATTAAGGCTTCCAGTCAATTAGATAGACTTTGGGTGAAAGAAAATCTGATTGATCAAAGAAACGATTATGGTTGGTCAAGCTCACTAAAAAAAGAAGATACTCCAGAAATGGTTGAGTTTGATTTAGGTTCTATCAATCGTGTTAGTGAAATACGGATGTTAACTAAAAATCATAAAGAAACTTTTTTTCCTCTTTCTTTTCGAATTCAATATTCAGATGATTCAATTACTTGGCATCATTTAATCGAAGAAAATCGATTTTTTACAGAACCTGCTACTTGGTATAAATGGAGATTTTACCCCATCAATATTCGGTATTTAAAAATTTTAATTACAGAAAATGCAATGACTCGAGATGGAAAATATATCTCTCAGATCATAGAAGTTGAATTGTATGCGGATTCTGATCCTATGGAAAAAAGAAATATACCATATCATTTAGGAAGTATTCCTTATGCTTCGGTTCTTAGAAGTGGAATTGTACGTCTTGCTTTAGATGGAGAGGATAAGGAAGGAGTTGTAGTTCAAGGTAATGATCGAAGACTAAAAGAAGCAACTACAAGCTCGAAAGGTATTGTAGAGTTAGCTTCTGATGGAGAGGATAGGGAAGGAGTTGTAGTTCAAGGTAACGACCGAAGATTAAAATATGCTTCTGAAGATTTTCCCGGTATTGTTTGTTTTGCCAGAAATACTGAAGAAAAACCCCTATATGCTGTTCAAAGTAATGATGATCGGTTAAAGCCAGCGACGGTTACGAGGAAGGGGATTGTGGAGTTAGCGGAGGATGGAGAGGATAAAGAGGGTGTAGTAGTTCAAGGTAATGATCGAAGATTAAAACAAGCAACTACCCATTCTTATGGAATTGTAAAATTAGCTAAGTTAGGGGAGTCTACTCCAAATTGTGTGGTTCAAGCGAATGATCCAAGATTAAGAGAAGCTACTTCTGAATTTAAAGGAATTGTACGATTATCGAGACATGGAGAAGAATCTTCAGATGCGGTGGTTGTTGCAGATGATCCGAGATTAAAGCCAGCGACGGTTGCGAGGAAGGGGATTGTGGAGTTAGCGGAGGATGGAGAGGATAAAGAGGGTGTAGTAGTTCAAGGTAATGATCGAAGATTAAAACAAGCAACTACCCATTCTTATGGAATTGTACGACTCTGTCCTAAAGGGGAATCAGTTATGGATACTGTTGTGCAGGGGGATGATCCAAGACTTTGTGATGCTCGAAATCCACTACCTCATGAACACGATTATGCTCCGAAAAATCATGATCTAAACAGTCATACTGGAGTTTTAAAATTAGAACGAGAAATGGGCCAACATTACGAGAATTGTTTACCACCAGATTTTGAATATAGCCCGATTTATGGTTCCAATACTGGTAATGGAAGCGGGATAGCTGGAAAAGGCAAAGTAAGAGGAGTACTAGGATATGGAGATCAAGAAGGAGTAGTAGGATTTTCGGAAAAAGGAACAGGAATCGTAGCAAAATCTATGAATGGAATTGGAGGAAGGTTCTATTCCGAAAGAAATTTTGATTTAGTTTTAGGTTTATCCTCTTCTAACTTAGAAGAAATGTTGAATTCAAAACAAGAACTACCTATAAAAAACTCTTTATTGGTTTGGGGAAAAAGCTTTTTTTTAAATTCAATTTATTTTGGAAACAAAGATAGTGGTTTGCTTCCTGTTATTGCAATGTATTTGCCTGTAAAAGAAAAAGAAATGTTTTTACCCGGAGATTTAGTCATCGCATCTACAAAAGATGGAAGTGTTCAAAAATGCCATCATAGAAAAAGTAATAAAGTCATTGGGGTGGTTGTGGAAAATGCTTCAGTAATTTTAAATGGCCATATCAATGAAGTCAAACAAACCTATTCAGAAACAATACTAGTAGCTGTTTTTGGAATTGTTCCAGTGCGAGCATATTCAGAAAAACCTATTGAACCTGGAGATTTATTGATGTCTTCTTTTGAATCCGGTTGTGTGGAGAAATACTCTGGAAATTATGAAGTCGGAACTGTAGTAGGGAAATCTTTGGGAACTGTAAAAAAAGGAATAGAACGAATACCTGTATTACTTACCTGGTAGATCTTGCTCTGTTAGAAGAGTATATAGTTCATCAACTTTATGAATAAAATGAGTTATTTCATTTTTTTGATCTTTAATTTTCATTAATTGTAAATCTGTAGATTTGATTTCTTCTTCTTGAATTCTTAAGCAGATTACATTATAAGCTTTTTCAATAGGATCAAGAATAAAGTTTTTATAATAATAATAAAAAATCAAATATACAAATGCGATCATAAAAAAAGAAGTAAAAAGAAAAATTGTTTCTAAATAGTTTTTATTGATATAAAGATCTAAAAAACTCACAAGTATCCCCTCTGTAGGATTTTTTCCTTCTATATATGTAAAATGAAGGTTGGGAATTAATGAATTTTGTAAAAACTCTTTATTTATGTAATAGATTTCGTAAGTTTGTTGTATCTCTTTTTGTTCTATTTTTAAAATCCATTGAGGAGGTACTTTTTGGATAAGCTCTTTTAAGTGATAAAATTTAGTTAAACTTTGAATTTGATGAATTCGATTTTCTTTTTCTTTTTCAATATATTTTGCATATAAAATACTAGTAAACAAACTACCCAAAAAAATAAATAAAAACACTATTAAACTTATAGAAGAGATCATTTTGTTAAACAAAGAAGGCATTTTTTCCTTAAAATGAAAGCTTTTTTCGTCTAATAAAATTTGAATTAAAGGTACTAACCTAAGAAAAATCATTCCTCTTAAAAATATCGATGCGGGTATATCATAAAATTGGTGGCTAAAAAACAAATATAAACACCAAGAAGGAATGATAGTCAATAAATCTAAAATATAAAATGAACGAAGGTAGGAGTTATTTGAAATCAATCTTAAAAAATTTTCAATAGAAAAAAAAATTAGTATAAAAAAATTGATATCTTTTAAAATCAATAAATATTTGATTTCTATAATAGCAACAGCTGTGTAAGCACTAATACTTATGCTTACTAACGTAATAAAAAAAGAGATGATCAATGAAAATGGCTGATCTGCTAAATTTCTTAAGAGTGAAACTAAAGAAGTGAGTTTTTTAATCATATTTCTTCTTTGTAATATTCGGAAGATTTTGATTTTTAATATAAAAATTATTCCTCAACATTTAAGTACTCTTTTAAAAAAATGTAGCTAGAAATAAATAAATAAATAAAAAGGTTGTAAATGGAGAAAATTATTGATATTTTGCAAGAAAAAAAACTTACGTTTTCTTTTGAGTTTTTCCCTCCCAAAACAGATGAAGCTGAAAAGCAGTTACAAAATACGATTTTACATTTGAAAGACTTAAAACCAGATTTTGTTTCCATTACCTATGGAGCGGGTGGTTCAACTCAAAAAAAAACAGAAGAATGGGTAATTAAAATACAAAAAGAGTTTAATATTTTAACGATGGCTCATTTAACCTGTATAAATACCACTAAGGAAAAAATTCTACATATTTTAGATCATTATCGACAAAATTCCATAAAAAATATTATGGCTTTACGGGGGGATCAACCGAATGATCAAACAATACAATTTACTGATTTTCATTATGCGAGTGATTTAATTCTTTTTATTAGAAAAAATTTTTTCGATAATTTTTCTATTGGTGCTGCTTGTTATCCCGAAAAGCATCCTGAGGCAAAAAGTTTGGAAGAAGATATAGAACATTTAAAACAAAAAGTAAATGCTGGTACGGACTTTCTAATTACTCAACTTTTTTTTAAAAATGAAAATTTTTTATATTTTCGAGATGAAATTCGAAAAAAAGGGATTACGATACCCTTAATAGCGGGGATTATGCCAATTACTTCTTATAAACAAATTGAAAAATTTACAAAAATGACTCAATGCCAGATTCCTGATTCATTATTATGGAAATTAGACAAATATAAAGATTCAGAAGAAGATTTAAAAAAAATTAGTATTGAATTTTCTATACAACAATGTAAAGAACTTTTAGAAAATGGTGTTGACGGAATTCATTTTTATACATTAAATCAAAGTATTGCTACTATAGAAATCTTAAAGGCGATTCGGCAAGTCCATTCAAGTTTATAAGGTACGTTATGGAATCAGAACTAAAAGAAAATCATTTAACTTTGTCTAAAGTTAGTGATATTGTTTATAAAATTAATTCTGAACAAGATTTACATAGTTTACTAACTACCATAATGGATACAGCAAGAGATTTATTAAGGGCTCAAGCAGCATCTTTATTACTATACGAAGAGGAGACTGGAGATTTAATTTTTAACATTGCCCGAGGGGATAGAAGTAGTATATTAGCAAAAAGTAGAATTCCAGCTGGAAAAGGGATAGCAGGAGAATGTGCAAGACTAAAAAAACCAATTATTGTAAACGATGCTCAAAATGATCCAAGATTGCATCGTGATATTGATGAGACAAGTGGTTTTGTTACAAAAAAATTAATTGCAGTTCCTATGATGGCAAGAGAAAAGCTAATCGGTGTATTAGAAGCAGTCAACACACTTGATCATAGAGATTTTACAAAACGAGATGTGAAACTTTTAATGTTTCTTTCAGGTATGGCGGGGATTGCCATTCAAAATCGACGATTATATGATCAACTTAAACTACGAGTGGAGGAATTAAATTGTATTTATGAAATTTCACAAACAATTTTTCAACAAGATCATATCGATACATTATTAGATGAAATTTTACACTCTATAGAAAAAGTTTTAGAAGTAGAAAGGCTATCCATAGTTTTAAAAGAAGGGAATTCTAATGATTTTTTTGTTAGAAAAACGTTAGGATTTGAATTAGAAGAAAAAGATATTCGAATTGATCCCAATCATAGCATTAGTTCTATCGTTTTAAAAACAGGAGAACCTCTGTTGGTGAAAGATATGGTAAAAGATTTAAAAATATCTGTGGAAAATGCAGGAAGATACAAAACACAGTCTTTTATTTCGGTTCCAATTAAAAAAGATAAAGAAATTATCGGGATTTTAAATGCAGCGGATAAGAAAAATCGATTGCCTTTTGATGATTTTGAATTAAAAGTATTACAAACTGTAGCTACTCAACTGTCTTCAGCTTATCAAAGAATCGAGAATAGAAAAAAAGAATTCGAAATAAGAATTTATAAAAAAGATTTAGAGACTGCAGCGGAAATTCAAAGAAATTCTTTACCGGATATTCCTCAACAAATTGCTGGAATGGAAATTGCTGCTGGTTATAAAACTTGTAGAGATGTAGGTGGTGATTTTTATGATTTTCATTATCATAGTGATAACTTAATTTCTTTAGTAATGGCAGATGTTTCAGGTAAAGGAGTTCCTGCAGCACTTTTTATGGAATATGCAAAAACTTTATTAGGAAGCTTTATCCCAAGATTTTTGCATCCTGTAAAAACTCTAACTGAAGTTAATGAAGAACTTATGAGAAATTCTCGAATGGGACTTTTTGTAACTGTAATGCTAATTCAGATCGAGAGAGATTTAGAAAGGCTTAGAGTAGGATCAGCTGGTCATAATCATCAAATCTTATATAGAAAGCGTTTAGATCAAATTGAATTACTTTCTGCAAAAGGACCTCCTTTAGGAGCAATACCAAATGCAGAATATAAAGAAAAAATCTATCATTACGAAAAAGGAGATCTTTTGATTCTATATACAGATGGAATTACAGAAGCTTATAGAGAAAATTATGAGCAATATGGGGAAGATAGACTTTTTCAAATGATTAAAAAAAATGCAGAAAAAAGCCCTAAAGAATTGGTAAAAACTATCTTTGATGATGTGCAAAAGTTTATTGAAGGTTTTGAAATGATGGATGATGCTACTTTGATGATTGTTCGATTATAAAAATTTTTTATTATCTTTAAATTTTAAACAAAATTTAATATATTCTATCTAGAAGATACATATCATTAAAAAACATCACTAAAAAATCATAAAACATATAAAATAAGAAACTTGACAAAAAAAACGATCTATAAATATTAAAATCAATGCTAAAAAAACGTATTTTTTTTGTTCTTTGTATTTTGTTTCTAGCTTTAAGTTGTTTACAAAAAGAAGTTAAAAACCAAAATCGGAACTCTACAATAAGTAACGAAAATCACGAAAGGATCGATTGCAATTATTATTGGCCAGCAAGAAATATACATGTTTGTATTAAAGATATGCCCATTTTCGAATGTGAAAGCTTGTTTTCTTCTGGACAATTTCTTAGAGAAGAACATTGTTTTTGTGATAAAAATCATAGGGAAAAAAATTTTATTAAAGGACAAAGTTATATTCAATACGATTGTAAATAGGAGTTATTATATGAAAAGAATAATGGTAATGTATTTAATATTTCTTGTATTGCTTTTTTGCAATAAAGGAAATCCAAATCAACCTCAGAAAGGAAGGAAAGTAGCTTTGGTTTGCGAAGGACAAAATGCAATTCGATACCATTACGATCCCGAAACAGGTAGCGTAGTAGAAAAAGGTCCTGTTCAACTACCCAAAGATATGAATTGTAAAAAAGCTCAAGATTTAGAAGAAAAAGAACTTATGAAGTTTCAAAGAGAAGGGAAGTGGATTCAATATTATAAAGATTCTACGAATATTCTTGCAGAAGGAGAAAATAGAAATAACAAAAGAGAAGGTGAATGGAGATTTTATGATCAAAAAGGAAATTTAACAAAAACGGTTCCGTACAAAGAAGGAAAAAAAGAAGGTAAAGAGATCACTTATTTTGCCGGAACAAAAATCATAAAATCTGAAGGTAGTTATATAAACGATCAAAAAGAAGGAGAATGGATTTTTTATTCTGATCCAAAGCATCAATGTATAAGTAAAGGTATGTATAAACAAAACAATAAAGAAGGGGAGTGGGTAGAATGTGCTGAAGATGCGCAAACAAAAACCTGGTATATTTCATTTAGAGGAAATTACGTTAAGGACTTAAAGGATGGACTTGTGGAAACTTATTTTCCAAATGGAAAAATTTCTGCAAAGGGAAAGTATAAAGCAGATCTAAATTGTAAAGAAAATCCTCCTCCTGAAGGTGTACAATTTTGTGAAAAAAAAGTTGGAAACTGGATCTTTTATTTTCCAAATGGAAATATAATGGAGGAAGGGAGTTATGATGCTCAAACAGGAAAACGAACAGGATTATGGAAAGAATATTATACTACAGGTAAGCTAAGAGCTCAGGGGAATCGCGATCACACTAAAACTGGACGATGGACTTTTTTTGATCCATCAGGTAAAATGATAGGTCAATATGATTTTAAAGGAAATGATTTTATGGCTAATTATTGTGTTGAGTTTAAAGATGAGAAAAAGATAGCTGAGGGTCCCTGCACAGCAAAAATGATTAAATATGATCCAGAGAAAGATACGTTAATCTTTTCTGATGGAATGAAACAAGGTAAATGGAAAGGTTTTTATCAAAATGGTACTTTAGCTTGGGAAGGTGAACTGATTATGAATAAAAGACAGGGACCCTGGAAAATTTATGATGAAACAGGGAAATTAATAGGTGAAGGCAACTATAACATGGATAAAAAAATTGGCTTTTGGAGAGAATTGGTAGACGGAAAATATATAATGAAAGAATATGACCAATTTGGACGATTAAAACAATAGTGAGGTTTTTATGGAGACAAAAACTCAAAATAAAGAAAAACAAGAACTCTTTTATGAAGACGAAATCGATTTGTTTGAACTTATTTCTATCCTTTATCAGAGAAAGAATATTGTGATTTTAACTACTGTTTTAGCCCTACTCATTGGTATTGTATTTTCAATTTATCAAAAAGATAAATATGAATTCATAATACGGATCAATCCAGTTATACAGAGTTTTGCTTCAGGTTTGTTTGAAAGAGACTATAAACTATTTTACTCACAACCTGATAAATTTTCAGGCTTGCTTGATAGAGATTATATATTGTCCGTCTTAAAACTTTTCGAAAATCCTTATAAGAATACAAATGTAAAATTTAGTCCGGATAAAAATCCCAATCAAATTCAAGTGTCCATAGAAACACAAAACAAAGAACTTTTTGAACTCCTTCCAAAAGAAATCAAAGAGTATTTAGAAAAATTTCCTACAATTGCTAACAGAATAAATTTTATTAGATCCCGAGTTTCCATCGAAAAAGAAAATATACAAGAAACTATAAAAGATCTGGATCAATTGATTAATCTTCTAAAAAATACGAAAGGTGTAGCTACTTTAGGTTTTGATATTTTTCAAAGTTATTTAACTTTAAAAACAAGACTAGAAACTTTAGAGTACCTTGAAAAAAATGAAGATACATTTGAATTGTTATTGGCGGGGAAAGCACAAAGCAAAAAATTCTTAGTAATTGTGATTTCTTTATTTTCCGGATTGTTTGTTGGGATATTTTTAGCTATTTTTTGGGATTATATAGAAAAGAAAAAGATTTTCTTAAAAAAAACATAAAGTCTTGTTATTTTTTTAATCTTTAAAATGAATAATTCTTTCTTTAGGATCAAAAATTAATTTCTTTTTGAGAACAGAAATTAAGATAGGAAATTTTTTTTCGTAATAATGAAATACTACCCCCGGAAAGATTTGATGATGAATTTTTATTTCCACAGGATTAGGATTGTACATATTTTTTTTTAAGTGCTCTATCATTCTTTTTTTTTTATCATAAGTTTCTTTATACTTATTGAATATTTCTACTTTGATGGGTATTTGTTTTTTTATACCTTCTGGTATAAAAATTTTATTTTCGATTTTTCTTTGGTATTCTTTTAATTCATAAGACAATTTAAGAGTTTCTTCCTCTATTTTTCTAAACTCCTCTACTACAGTTTCTAATAATTTCTGGTGATGGTAATGATAACCAACATAAATATGAGTCGTAATCTGACTTTCATTACCTAGGGATCCTGCTTCTAGATATTGATAGAAGGTAGTACTTCCTCCTACAAGTATACTCTTTGAACTTTCTAACAAGATAGAATCATTACATACTATGTTTGAGTTAAAAATGGAATTTTTTACTATCATTTTCCCTTCGCAATATAGGTTTGTGTTTTCGATAAATTCAGCTATTACATCTCCTTTACATATGATTGTGCCTTGATTTGCTGTGTTTATACCTTTTTTAACATTTAAATTTCCTAATGTTCTAATGAATCCACTTTCTATGTTTTCTTCTACTATTAAGTCTTTGCCACAAAAAACAGATAATCCTCGTAAAATATTTTTTTTAACGATGATATTACCATTAAATTTTAAGTTCCCTTTCTCAATAGAAGCATCCTCTTCTATTATTAGATCCGGACTTACATTTAGGAATTGTTCTTTATATGTAATTACACCATAAATTTTAGATACTCCAAGCAAACTGCCATCAGCTTGTGTTATGATTTCTATATTCTCCCCTATCGTGATAGGAACTGGTTTTGGTTCTTTAGAAGGAATTTCTTCACCATAGATATTAATCCCCGATTTCCCTTTATACGGTGGTTTGATAAGTATGAGATTTTGCTTTGGATGTACGATTTTATAATATTCAATATTTTTGTGATCCACTTTACCATCTGTTGTAATTGGAATTTTTGGTTCTAACGAGATGAGTAGTGTATAACTTCCATCAATAGATTCTTCTGGGGGTATCCCTTTCGCAATCAGTTCTTTTATATGGATATTGGTTTCTTTAGGATTTCTTATTTTTTCTAAAATTTCCATAATTTTTTCTCTTTGGATTCCAAAATGGATTCCCTTTTCCCTTAATAAAAAATTTATATTTTCTTCGTTAAGGGTTGGTATAGGAGCACCCCTATAAATAAGAAAAAGTTCAAGATTTTCGTTCTCTTCTTTAAGAAGAATTTCCTCTTTCATCTTTTTTTATTTTAGGAAATTCATATGATAATTTTTGTCAATAGATTTTGGATTTTATAATCATTGCTTATGGAATACTGATAAAGAAATTGGACTTAAAGAACTCAAAAGAGATCATCTATGATTCAGGGAAAAAAAAGAGCTTTAATTTTATCGGGTGGTGGTGCGAGAGGTGCTTACCAAGCAGGTGTTCTAAAGTTTCTTAAAGAAATGAATTGGGAACCAGATTTGATATGTGGAACATCTGTGGGTGCGGTGAATGCAGTAGCGTTAGGTTGTGGTTTAACTCCTTCGGAGATTGCTCTTTTATGGAAAACGGTAGAGAAAAAACAAGTTTATCAAATTTCGTTATGGAAACAAATTCAATATTATTTCACAAGAAAAGGTTTTGTTCCTTTAATGGATACAGAGCCTCTAAAAAATTTATTACTTCAATTTTTAGATATAGAAAAACTAAGAAAATCAGAAAAAGAAATTATCATTACTGCAGTTAATGTGAACACTGCCCAACTAAAATTTTTTAATCATAAAGTAATTGATATAGAACATATTATGGCTTCTAGTGCGATTCCCATTTTATTTCCCTGGCAATATATTGATGGGGAACCTTACTGGGATGGAGGTGTAATGGCAAATACTCCTATTTTACCAGCGTT
Source organism: uncultured bacterium (assembly GCA_937928085.1). GTDB lineage: Bacteria > Spirochaetota > Leptospiria > Leptospirales > Leptonemataceae > SKYB61. The sequence goes on from CALFVU010000001.1 coordinate 58,456, forward strand.
AGAAAGAGGTGTCAAAGAAATCATTGTCGTTTTACTTTCTCCTGTAGGTGGTCAAAAATTACCTTTACCAAATACAAGAAAACAAGGTATAGAGAGAGTATTTGAACAAAGTTTAATTGGTTCTTATCAATCATTTCTTTCTCATCTGGCCTGGCAAAAAAAAATTAAATACCAAAAAGGATTTTTAAGTTTTTTAACCAAAAGAATCATTACCATAGAAGATATACGAATAGGAACTGTTGCACCAATAAAAATGTTAGGTTTTAGTTCCCTTTTACGATTTACCCAGCAACAAGCGGATGTATTATTACAAGCCGGTTATAATGATGCAAGATATCAATTAGCTGAATTTTTTGATCTTGTAGAAAAAGCATAAAAATTTTTTTATTTGACAAGTTTTACCTCTTTATGTAAAAAAATTCTATGAGTTTTGCGATAAAAAATTATCCAATGTATTTACGATTTTATGAAAATCACTATCAAGAGTTTTTAGAAAGAATAGAAAAAGCAAAATCAATGCTTCAGGAATGTAATGTATGTCCTAAAGAATGTAGGATCAATCGAAATCATCAACTTGGTTTTTGTAGGATTGGAAATTATGTAAGAGTATCTTCTTTTTTCCCTCATTTTGGGGAAGAAAGATGTCTTAGAGGATGGAATGGAAGTGGAACTATTTTTTTTACAATGTGTAATCTTCGATGTGTGTTTTGCCAGAATTATGAAATCAGCCAAAATATCGACGAATATTCAAAAGAAATTTCTACTACTGAACTTGCTGACATTATGATATATTTGCAAAGCAAAGGAGTTCATAACATAAATTTTGTCAGTCCGGATCATATCGTGCCATTTCTTTTAGAAGCTATTTTTATAGCAATACAAAAGGGGCTTACCATTCCATTAGTTTACAATTCAAATGCATTTTCTTCTATAGAGTCCTTGCATTTACTTGATGGAATCATTGATATTTATATGCCAGATTTTAAATTTTGGGATGAAAAACTTGCAAACTTATATTTAAAAAACGAAAATTATCCAAAAATAGCTCAAAATGCAATTTTAGAAATGTATCGACAGGTAGGAGATTTTGAATTTGATTCTTATGGTCTTGCAAAAAAAGGATTATTGGTAAGACATTTAGTAATGCCGAATTGTGTGGGGGATTCCAAAAAAATTTTAGATTTTTTAGCCAACATATCTAAAAAAATCTATCTTAATATTATGGATCAATACAGACCTGCAAATCGAGTGTTGATTCAAAAAGATGTATACAAAAACATTAATCGTACTCTTTTTCGGGAAGAATTCAAAGAGGTGGTCCAATATGCGTATTCTTTGGGTTTTGAAATCATTGAACCTAGTCAAATTTTTTAAAATAGAATTGATAAAATTTTAAATACAAAAAACAT
>CALFVU010000002.1 GCA_937928085.1 uncultured bacterium
AATAAAAATAAGATTGATTATAAAAATCAAGTCTAAATTAAAGTATTTTGAAAATCTTCTTGAATTGCTCGGAGTTGCTCTAATTGAAAATATTCTTTATAATTATAAGCCGGGTGGTTTACTTTTATACCAGCCTGGTTTGTTTTTAGAAATTCTTCTGTTTGGGTATCATTAAAAGAAAATGTTAGATACTGCACTGAAGAAATCCTTTCTTGATTCATTTGTCTTACATCGAATTCTGCAAGGATTTCTGTAGTTTTATTTTGATGTTCATAAAAAAAGAAAACACATTTTTCTAAGCCTAATAGTTCTTTTAACTTATATTTTCGAAATTCGGGATCATCGATTTCAATAAGCAAAGTGGCTTTAATTTGCTGTTTTTGTGGAATTAGTTCGCTATAAGTTTGTATTTCGAACATAATATCTTCTTTTGAGGTGATTCCTTCAGCTCGAATCATCTCTTGAATTTGATACCAAACTGTTTGATAATTTTCGAATAAAAACGTAAACATTGTGCCTAAGTGGAATCTTCTAAGTTTTTTAATAGAAAATATTTTTTGTCTTATTTCATCTCTTTTTTTGTTGTATTCTTCAATTTGATAAATATCTTCGAATTGTATAGTTTTCATAAGTTTGCTCCTTTATGAGATTGGATTTGGGAATCCCTTTTCTTCAGGTTTTTTGTAAGATTTTGCTAGAATTTGAATTGGATGTAAAGGTACTTCTGACAGATTCATTCCTTGTTTTAATTGTAAAGCTGCAAGGGGGCAGTCTGTGGTTACACAATTTGATTCTTTAGATTGTAATTCTGTAAAAGCTTTTCTTCCATATTTTAGACTAAGTTCAAAATATTCTTTTTTCATTGACCAAGTTCCATCATGTCCACAACATTGTGCTACAAATCCAACTTGAGTATTAGGTAATAGCTTTAGTAAGTCACGGGCTGGAAAACCTTTCCATTGTGCTCTTAAATGACACGGTGCATGATAAGCTATAGAATTCGGTGTGCTTTGAAAGTTAGTGTTTAACATATTTTGTTTTTTTAAAGAAAATAAAAATTCACTGATATCCATAGTTTGTTGTGCTATAAGTTTTGCTTTATCTTCCCATTCTTTTTTTTCCTGTTGGGTTTTTCCGATAAGTCCTGCATATAAAGGATATTCTTTTCGAAGAGTCATTGAACAGGTAGGATTTATGACTAAAATTTTATAGCCTTTGTTTGCATACGGATAGAGGGATATTAAGTTTCCTTTAATTTTTTTAAGTGCAAAATCTAAATCTCCGGTGTTAATTCCCGGCATCCCACAACAATTTTGTTTGGGGTGTTCTATATTACATTCATTTTTTTCTAAAACAAATACTGCATCTTTTCCAATTGATGGTTGGTTGTAGTTTACAAAACAAGTAGAAAAAAGTACTACTTGATGTTTTGGATTTTGAATTTTTTTATGTTTTTTAAACCATCTGGCAAAAGGAGTTTTATGAAATTCAGGCATTAACTTATTTCTGTGGATTTTTAAAATTTTTTCAATTACTCTTCGATGAAATTCACTTTTCATTGTAAAATTTACAATCCCCGAAAGTATATTTGAATTGATTTTTCCAGCGAAATCTGAGTTTTGCAGGATTTTATCTCGTAATTTAATTCCATTCTTTTTTGCTCTAATATGTACCGCTCTTTGCATTAAACCTGCGAAGTTTAAATGAAAAGGATGTTGATCTTTATCCGTATAAGGACAATTTACATAACAAAGCTTACAATGATAACATAAATCAATAATGTTTTGTATATCTTTTTCATTAATTTTTGTTACATCACCTTCCGCATAAGAGTCTAAAGTTTTAAATAATGTTTCAAATGAACCGCAATAATCAAAACACATTCGGCAACCATGACAAATATCAAACGTACGTTGTAATTCATATTGTAAAGAATTAAGATCCCAATACTTTGGATCTTTTGGATCATATATAGCATTTTGTGTATTCGTTTGCTGAGTTTTCATAAAATTTCCTAAAAATTTCGTATGGAGGGCAGAGGAAAACCGAACTGCCCATTAAGTTAAATTTTTTAAAGCTTGTTCAAAACGTCCCGCATGTGATTTTTCAGCTTTCGCTAAGGTCTCGAACCAGTCAGCAATTTCTGGAAATCCTTCTTCTCTTGCTGTTTTTGCCATTCCAGGATACATATCTGTATATTCATAAGTTTCACCAGCTACAGCACTTTTTAAATTATTGATTGTATCTCCAATTTGTAAATCAGTTGCAGGATCACCCACTTGTTTTAAATATTCTAAATGTCCGTGAGCATGTCCGGTTTCTCCCTCAGCTGTGTCTCGAAATAAACCAGCGATATCGGGATAACCTTCTATGTCCGCAATCTTGGCAAAATATAAATATCTTCGATTTGCCATTGATTCACCACTGAAAGCTTCTTTTAAATTTTGATGTGTTTTCGTTCCTTTTAGTTTTGACATTTTTTACCTCCTTTTAAAAAAATTCTAAATTTAAAATAATTACATCACAAAAAAAGGCAATTTTTTTTTGAATGAGTTTTTTATTTTTTATCTTAAATCTACAATAAATAATAATAATTTTCATAAAAACCAAAAGACAAAATAATCTTTAGTTTAAGAAAATCAATTGACATAAACCTCACAAAATTTTTTTTGACCTGATGAAGGGGCATAGTATTAGTTTTGTAATTTTAGTGCTTCTTCTAGGTGGTTTTTTAGGTTCTGTAATGGGTTCGTTGTTGGAGACAATATTTGGATTGCAATTTTTGAATACAGAGTTATTTCCGGGAAAAGGCATTGTAATTCAAAATTTTTATCTAATAAAAGAATTCAATATGCAAATTACTTGGGCTACTTTAATAGGGGTAGCTACAACATTATATTTATTATTCAAATACAATCGAACTACGTAAACAGGAGATGAAAAGTTATGTCAACAATTTCGATGAAAACATTACTCGAAGCGGGCGTACATTTTGGGCATAAAACAAGTAAATGGAATCCAAAAATGAAACCATATATTTTTATGGCAAGAAATGGGATTCATATTATTGATTTGCAAAAAACTGTACAATTAGCGAAACGAGCTTTTGAAGCACTAAGAGAAGCAGCTGCAAGAAATGAAAAAATTCTTTTTGTTGGTACAAAAAAGCAAGCAAGAAGTGCAGTAGAAAGAGAAGCAAAACGATGTGGAATGTATTATATCAATACACGATGGCCTGGTGGATTGCTTACAAATTGGAGAACAATCAAGCTTTCTATCGATAGAATGAAAAAACTCGAAAAAATGGAACAAGAAAATAGCTGGTATTTAGAAGCAAGAACTAAAAAAGAAATTCTTTTACTGAAACGGGAATTAGAAAAGTTAAGAAAGAATTTTGTTGGCATTAAGGATATGGTTACGATTCCAGAAAATATTTTTATTATCGATCCAGATAAAGAATACATTGCAGTAAAAGAAGCAAAAAAAATGGGATTAAAAGTTTTTGCTATTGTAGATACGAATTGTGATCCCGATTTAATCGATTATCCTATACCTGGCAACGATGATGCAATTCGCTCAATTACTTTATTTTTAGAAACAATGGTGGATGCAATTATTCAAGGAAAAGAAGGCAAGTTAACGGATCCTCAATTTACAGAAGAAGATTTTGATGCTTCTCATTACGAAGAACATCAGGATTCTTTAAAATATAAGGGTGAGTATGATGAAACAGGGGAATTCGTAGAAGATGAAGAATTTCATAAACCTGAAGAAATCACAGAAGACTACAAAGAATACATAAAGCAAGAGGATTCTGAATAAGGAGAATCTATGTATAAACCGAAGCCAGAAGAAATTAAAAAACTCAGAGAATTAACTGGTGCAGGAATGCAAGATTGTAAAAATGCTTTAATTGAATTCGAAGGAAACTTTGAAAAAGCAATCGAAGATTTGCGAAAAAAAGGAATTGCTAAAGCTGAAAAAAGAGCAGACAGAGCTACTTCTGAAGGGATCATAGCTTCGTATATTCATCATAATGGAAAAATTGGATCTTTGATTGAACTTAATTGCGAGACAGATTTTGTTGCAAAAAATGAGGAGTTTAAAAAGCTAGCTGAAGATTTAGCAATTCAAGTTGCAGCAATGAATCCTTTATCGATTTCTATTGAAGATTTAGATCCAAAAATTTTAGAAAAAGAAAAAGAGATTTATATAGAGCAATTGAAACAACAAAACAAAACAGATCAACAAATACAAAAAATTCTTCCCGGAAAATTAGAAAAATTTTATTCAGAAGTTTGCTTATTAAAGCAAGAATTCTATAAAGATAATAAATTTAAAGTTGAAGATATTATCAAACAACATATATCTAAGTTTGGGGAAAATATTCAAATATCTCGATTTACAAGATACGAAATTCATTCTTGAATATGTTTCCCTATACAAGAATTTTATTAAAACTTTCTGGTGAATCGTTTACAAAAAAAGGAGAATTTGGAATTAATTTTTCGCTAGTACAGAATATAGCAAAGCAAATTTTATTTTGTCATAAACATGGGATTAACATTGCTGTGGTGATTGGTGGTGGAAATATTATCCGTGGAAATTTAGCAGCTGAATCTGGAATCGATCGTGCAACAGCGGATTATATGGGAATGTTAGGGACTGTCATTAATTCTTTAGCTTTACAAGACGCTTGTGAAAAGTTAGGTTTGATTACAAGAGTTCAAACTGCTATAGAAATGCGTTCTATCGCAGAATCTTATATTAGAAGGAAAGCAATACGTCATTTAGAAAAAAATCGAATTGTGATTTTTGCTTCTGGAACCGGAAATCCTTTTTTTACTACTGACACAACTGCTGCTTTGCGTGCTATCGAAGTGGGTTGTCAGATTATCTTAAAAGCAACAAAAGTAGATGGAGTTTATGACTCCGATCCTTTTAAAAATCCAAATGCAAAAAAATATGTAAAACTATCTTTTAAAGAAGCTATACAAAAGGAGCTAAGAGTAATGGATACGACAGCTTTAACTCTTTGTATGGAAAACAACATTCCTATTATTGTTTTCGATATATTTAAAGAAGGAAATTTAGAGCAATTAATAAAAGGGGAAAGAGTTGGTACGTTAATATCTCATAATTCAGGAGTTGAATATGAATAATACATACGAAAACATCAAAAAGATATTGGATGAGCTAAATAAAAAAATGGATAAAAGCGTAGAAGCTTTTAAAAAAGAGCTCAATACAATACGTTCAAATCGTGCCAACCCGGCAATGTTAGAAGGAATTTTAGTAGAATACTATGGAACGGAGTTGCCAATCAATCAAATTGCAACTATTTCAGTACCTGAACCAAGAACTCTATTGATTCAACCATTCGATAAAAATGCTCTTTCTTCTATTGAAAAAGCTATTCAAAAAAGTGATCTTAATTTAAATCCACAAAATGATGGTAGTGTAATTCGTTTAATTTTACCCGAGATTACAAAAGAAAGACGTGAAGAACTTGTAAAATTAGTAAGACAGAAATTAGAAGAAGCAAAAGTTGCAATTCGTAACATTCGAAGAGATGCAAATGATGAATTAAAAAAAATCACAAATATATCCAAAGATGATCAAAAACATTATCAAGAGGAAATTCAAAAAGCTACAGATCGACATATAAAAATTTTAGAAGAAATTTCCCAAAAAAAAGAAGAATCGATTATGCAAATATAAATTCAATGAACCCTCCTGAGCAATTACCAAAACATATAGCGATAATTTTAGATGGAAACGGAAGATGGGCTCAAAGTCGGAATCTTCCCAGAAGCGAAGGTCATAGACAAGGGGGGGAAACTTTAAAAAAAATACTTGATGTAATGTTAGAAATCAACATACCTTATGTTTCTTTGTATACTTTTAGTACAGAAAATTGGAAAAGACCAAAACAAGAAATTTTAACTTTATGGAAATTAATGAAAGAATTTTTTTCTCAATACTTAAATGAAGCAGTTCAGAAAGGAATACGTATAAAAGTTTCGGGAGATATTTCAAAACTTCCCAAGGAAAATCAAAATATTATCAATGAATCAATCTCTAAAACAAAAAAAAACAAAAAATTGATTGTAAATTTTTGTATTAACTATGGTTCTCATAAAGAAATTCTTTATGCGGTAAATCAGATTTTAATAACAAAATTAAACATGAACAAAAAAAATTATAACATAAAAATCACAGAAAAAGATATTGAAAGACATTTATATACGTATCCCTTACCATCTGTAGATTTGCTTATTCGTCCTGGAGGAGAACATAGGATTTCGAATTTCTTGTTATGGCAATCTGCTTATGCAGAAATTTATTTTACAAATGTTTTGTGGCCTGATTTTTCAAGAGAAGATTTAATCAAGGCTCTACATTGGTTTGCTCAAAGAGAAAGAAGATATGGTGGATTAAAACATTAAAATTCTTTTCAAAAATAATTAACATAAAAAATAGACCAAATGCAAGAAACAATCAAGAGAATAATATCTGGTTTTGCAATTGGTGGTGTAGTTATTCTTTTATTGAATCATTTATATTTTTTTTATGGAATACCCATCCTTATTGTAATTTTATTTTTTTGCTTATTAGGCTTGGAAGAGTATTATCGATTAACTGATAAAGGATTAGAAGGAAGAGCGATTCGGATTTTAGGATTTTTATTTGCTTTTTTTCTAGTATTCTTTTATTACTTAGAATATTTATATTTATCAAAACATGCCTTTTCTTTTCCAGATAGCATAATTTGGTTTTTAGAAAAATATAAAAAAATCGAAAATCCTATTGTTCCAGTTATTGTTATTTTTTTAATTTTTATTAAAACTTATAGTATGATGTTTCGTCCTATTGAAGGCAATACTTATAATTCAATGGTAACGATAACGGGAGTTCTTTATACGACACTTCCTTTAGCTGTTATACTTCCGATGCTTGCTTTAACTCAAGGGGTTTTTATTTTTGTGTTTACAGCATTAGCTACTATTATGACTGACGTGGGAGCTTATTTCGGTGGTAGATGGTTTGGAAAGCATAATGCGGGATTGCAAGTAAGTCCAAGAAAAACTTGGGAAGGATATATTTCTGGTATTGTTTTTGCTAACATATTCAATTTAGGTTTTTTATATTTCTGGATTTATTTTCATCCTAATCTAAGTATAGAAGAATTGAAAATTTTACCAAATTATTGGGAAAGTATAGTTTTAACATTTATGTTTTCTTTTATTTCAATTTTTGGAGATTTAGTAGAAAGTGCCCTCAAAAGGGATGCTAAAACAAAAGATTCTTCTTCTTTGATTCCAGGTCATGGTGGGGTTTTAGATCTTGTGGATGCAATGCTATTTACATTTCCTGTGGGGTATTATTATTTTTATATCAAAATTCAATTTTTATTATGACAATTCGAGAACGGTTAAATCTTGATTATGCCAGACCTACAAAAAAATTAATTATTTTAGGATCGAGCGGTTTTATTGGAAATTTTGCTCTTGAATATTTAAGACGTTATCCAAAAATACAATTAGAGGGTATAAGTATTCATAGATCTATTGAAAAATTACAGTCTATTATTGATGAGTTCCAACCGAAATTTGTATGTATTACTGACGAAAATGCTTTTGAAAGATTTCAAAAAGATTTTTATAATCCAAAAATTAAAGTATTTAAAGGAAAAGAAGGATTAATAGAATTAATAGAAGCCTCAGATTCCGATACTGTTTTAAACGCTTTAGTGGGTTCAATTGGTATAGAAGCTACTTTTAAAGCTATAGAAGCTCAAAAAAAAATTTGTATTGCAAATAAAGAAAGCTTAATTACTTCCGGACCGATTTTGATAGATTTACTAAAAAAATATAAAGCACCTTTGATCCCTGTTGATTCTGAGCATAACGCTATTTTTCAATTGTTATTATTACAAAATTCTGAAAATATAAAAAAAATACTTTTAACTGCATCTGGAGGACCTTTTCGTGACTATACATTAGAACAAATTGCAGTTGTTACAAAAGAGCAAGTATTGCAACATCCAACCTGGAATATGGGACCTAAAATTACTGTAGATTCTGCTGGATTAATCAATAAAGGACTGGAAGTGATTGAAGCTCATTATCTTTTTGGTTTTTCCTACGATATGATTGATGTCAAAATCCATAAAAAAAGTTATGTTCATGGGTTGGTTCAAACTATGGATGGTGCATATCAATGTTTTGTAAGTCCTCCTAGTATGATATTCCCAATTGCTTATTCATTGCATTTTCCTAATCCCGTACCTTTTGTTTTGCAAGAAGCTCAAGATCCAGAAAACTGGCCCATTTTAGAATTTGAAAATGTAGATCACAGAAAATATCCTGGATTTTCTTTGTGTATCGAGGCTGGAAAGACTGGAAATTCTGCTCCAGTAATATTAAATTCTGCAAATGAAATTGCAGTAGAAATGTTTTTACAGGATAAAATTCATTTTACAGATATTCCGAAAATCATTCAAGATGCTTTAAAACAAATTCCAGTAGTCAAATTAGAAAAACTACATATTTTGTTAGAAGAAGACAAAAAAGTAAGAAATTATGTAAATTCAAAATGGAATGAAAAGGAGTAAATTATGCTCGTAATCATCTTAGCTGGTCTGATTTTGTTGACACTAACGATTATTGTCCATGAATTCGGTCATTTTCTATTAGGAAAATGGATTGGAGTACAAACAGAAATTTTTTCTATAGGTTATGGTAAAGGGATCTTCAAAAAAAAGATTGGAAATACAATCTTTCAAATCACAGCTTTTCCTTTGGGAGGTTATGTAAAATTTAAAGGTGACGATTATGCAGTAGATTATTCTGATGCTTCAGATGCTCAAAAAGATAGTTTTTTTTCTAAACCGCCTTTATTACGAATCATTCCAGTATTTGGTGGACCTTTATTTAATTTGCTTTTCGGAATTTTGATTTTTTTTATTGTTGGATTTTTCCCAATTAATGATCCTCCTGTAATTTATTTTTGGGAAGAATTCGAGAACAGTCCTGCAAAGATCGCAGGTTTACAAAATGGAGATATTGTTTTGGAAGTTAACCAAAAAAAAATTAAAAATTTTCGAGAACTACAAGAACAAATTTTGCTTTCTGGAGGAACACCATTAAATTTTATAATCGAGCGAAATTCAGAAATCAAAGAAATTCAAGTGATACCAGATACTGATTCTGCTGGAAGATCGTTTATAGGAATACGTGTACCGGGAGAAAGATTCATTCAAGTTGATTTTCCATTTTTTACTGAACTTAAATTTCGAATTTATCAATGGTTTAATCCTGCAATTGAGCCTCCTGTTGAATTCCCTGCTTTAAAATACTTACAAAATGGAGATATCCTTTTAGAACTCGAAGGTAAAAGAATCCACTCTGTGTATGAACTTCAAAAATTATTAGGAAGTTTAGAAAAAGATACGATTTCTTTAAAAGTAAGACGACAAAAGTATTCACTTTTAGTTCCATGGTATACGGAAATTGTAGAATTACAAATCCCTTTTCGAAAAGAATACAGGATATATCTTAGAAATGTACTTGATACAAAATATAACGAAATGATTCCTCAGATTGAATTAGTATCGTACTCAAAAGAGCATTTGCGATTGTTAAATTTTATCACCATTGATAATCAAGCTATTTCTTCTTTTAGAGAGTTATATGAAACATTTTCTAAAACGAAAAATGTTACTGTAAAAATCGAAGATAAAGAATACAAAGCAGAGATTACAGTAGAAAGAATAGGTCTTATGGGATTTCGCCCCAATAGTTTTATTCAAACAACAAAATTGAAAGAAAATACAACCATATGGGGAGCTTTTCTTTTTTCCTTAGAAAGTACATATCATCATTTAGCCTTATATCCAAAATTTATAGAAAAACTTTTTTCTGGAAGAATTTCATTTATCGAAAATACAATGGGTCCTGTGGGAATGTTTGCTGTTGCTGGAATTGTAATTCAAACAGATTTTATAGATTATCTACAACTAATGGCTTCGATTTCGATAGCTTTAATGGTAATTAATTTAATACCTTTTCCTATTGTAGATGGTGGTCATATCGTTTTATTTTTAATCGAAGCTATACGAAAAAAAAAGCTACCTTTAGAGTTGATTGATTCTATTCATAAATTTGCTTTTTTATTTTTAATGGGACTGGGACTTTGGATTATGTTAAAAGATATTCTTTTTGTTTTGGGCTTGTAGAAGAAAGCTTTATGTAAAAATTGTTTCTTAAATGAAAAATTTTCTTATCACTACTTTAAGAGAAAATCCTCAAGATGCGGTAGTTAGTTCTCATAAATTGATGATTCGTGCAGGCCTTATAGAAAAATTGGGTTCAGGACTTTATCATGTTTTACCTTTAGGACTGAGAGTGATCCGAAAAATAGAAAATATCGTAAGAGAAGAAATGAATCGCTCCGGTGCTTTCGAATTTCAACTTCCTTTATTAGTGCCAGCGGAATTATGGAAAGAAACAGGGCGATGGACTTTAATTGGTAAAGAAATGTTTCGATTAAAAGATAGAAATCATAACGATTTAGTTTTAGGTCCTACTCACGAAGAAACATTTACGCATTTGATGAAGTCTCTTATTAAATCTTACAAAGATCTACCTATTAATGTTTATCAAATCCATACAAAATTTAGAGATGAAATTCGGCCAAGATTTGGAGTAATTCGTTCAAGAGAATTTATTATGAAAGATGCATATTCTTTTCATGTTGACGAAGCATCTCTAGAGGAAACTTATCAAATCATGAGAAACACGTATAGAAGGATTTTCTCTCGAGTAGGATTAGAAACAATTCCAGTAGAAGCAGATACTGGTGCTATGGGAGGTAGTGGTTCAGAAGAATTTATGGTTCCTTCTCAAATAGGAGAAGAAACCTTACTCATCAACGAGGATATGTCGTATCGATGTAATGTAGAAAAAGCTCCCGTAATTTATAATCATTTACATAAAGAAATTTCTGAAGAAGAGATTAAGTTTTTACAAACACATATCAAAAAAATCTATACTCCGAATATAGCAACAATCGAAGATTTAGCAAAATACTTAAATAAAAAAAACGAAGAACTTTTAAAAACATTACTATACAGAATTGTTTTGGGTGAAAATCAAGAAAAACTTGTAATGATTCTCATCCGTGGTGATAGGCAGTTGAATGAAACCAAACTTAAAAATTATTTTCAAGCAATTGAAGTGTATCCAGCTTCCGAAAAAGATTTCGAAGAAATTGGAAGTGTGGTAGGATATGCAGGGCCAATGAATTTAAATACTTCAATCCCTATTCTTTATGATCTTTCCGTTGCAACAAGAAAATCATGGATTACTGGAGCTAATGAAAAACACTACCATATAGAAAATTTTCATCCTGTTCTTATAGATAAAAACTGGAGTCAATATTTAGTAGATCTTGCTATCGCTAAAGCAGGTGATCTCGATCCAAATGGGAAAGGAGTTTTAAAAGAAATTCGAGGAATCGAAGTGGGGCATATTTTTAAACTTGGACAGAAATATACGAAAGCAATGGACTTTTCTTTGTTAGGTTTGGATCAAAAGCGAATTTATCCTCTTATGGGCTGCTATGGAATAGGAATTAATCGAACTATGGCAACTATTATTGAACAAAATCATGATGATAAAGGTATCCAATGGCCTATATCTGTTGCTCCTTTTGAGATCGTTTTAATCGATATTGCTAAAAATCAAGAAGAAAAAGACCAGGTAGAAGAGATATATGATTCTTTACTAAAAGAACATTTCGAAGTTTTATGGGACAATCGGGATGTACGCCCCGGTGTGAAATTTATAGATTCAGAATTAATTGGTTTTCCTATACGCATTACTATCGGGAAAAATTATTTCGAAAATCAAGAAATTGAACTTTATATAAGAAAAACAGATCAAAAATATTTAGTACCAAAACAGGAATTGATTTCTAAATTACAATCTATTCGAGAGTTTTTATTTTCTTTATTACCTAATCACGACTTATGAAAATAAAAAAATATCATAAAAAATTTTTAAAAAAATTATCAAAAAATGTTTGGAAGACAAAAACTTTATTTCCCGAAGATGGATATTATGGTGATTTCGGAGGTATTTACAGCCCCGAAGTATTGATTCCAGCGCTTGAAGAGTTAGAGAAAAATTATAAAAAGTTTTTAAAAGATAAGACATCGATTCATGAATTATTCTATTATTACAAAAATTTTTGCGGAAGACCTTCTCTTTTGACTAAAGCGGAACGCTTATCCAAAGAATGGAATGCAGAAATTTATTTAAAACGAGAAGATTTGAATCATACTGGATCCCACAAAATCAACAATGCCACAGGACAGGTTTTATTGGCAAAAAAAATGGGAAAGAAAAGGGTAATTGCAGAAACTGGAGCAGGACAACATGGAGTAGCTACTGCCACTGCTGCTGCCAAACTTGGACTTGAGTGTACTATTTATATGGGAGAAGAAGATGTACGCAGACAAAATCTAAATGTTTATCGTATGAAGTTATTAGGTGCAGAAGTTGTTCCTGTAACTTCTGGAAATAAAACTTTAAAAGATGCTACAAATGAAGCTATGAGAGATTGGGCAAAGACAGTAGAATATACCCATTATGTTATTGGTTCTGTGATTGGACCTCATCCTTTTCCTGCAATTGTGAGAGATTTTCAATCCATTATTGGATGGGAAGCAAAGAAACAATTTTATCAAGCAACCAAAAGACTACCAGATTTTGTAGTTGCATGTGTAGGTGGTGGTTCTAATGCAATTGGAATTTTTCATAGTTTTCTTGTGGATTACGAAGTCAGATTGTTAGGTGCTGAAGCGGGAGGAATTTCGAATCAACCTGGAATGAATTCAGCTTCGATTGAATTTGGAGAAGTAGGATACTTTCATGGTACCAAGTCGTTATTTATACAAAATTCAGAAGGGCAAATTCAAAATGTACACAGTATTTCTGCTGGTCTGGATTATCCCGGTGTAGGTCCGGAACATGCATATTTACATCAGATAGGTAGAGTAGAGTATTTTTCTGTAAGAGACAAAGAAGCTTTAGATGCATTCGTCGAAGTATCTCAAATTGAAGGAATTATTCCAGCTTTAGAAACAGCACATGCATTGTATTTAGCAAAACAAGAGATTCGTAACTACAAAAAAAAGCCTTATATTCTTGTATGTCTTTCTGGAAGAGGAGATAAAGATGTAGCAGAAGTAAATCGAATTTTACAAAATCAAAATTTATAGTTTTAAATGTAAAAAAATAAATGGAAGGCGAAATCATTGTTGAAAATTTAGTAAAAGAATTTATCATTAGAAAAAGAAAAAAAGGATTTGTAGGATCAATTCTCGGTTTATTTTATACACAAAAAGAAATTCTAAAAGCTGTTGATCAGATTTCGTTTAAAATTTCGAAAGGAGAAATTGTTGGATATCTGGGACCTAATGGTGCTGGCAAATCCACTACAATTAAAATGTTAACAGGAATTTTATTACCTACTTCTGGAAAAATACTTGTAAATGGAATGGAACCTTTTAAAAATAGAATCCAATATACAAAAACAATTGGAGTAGTTTTTGGTCAAAGAACCCAATTATGGTGGGATTTACCCTTAATTGAAAGTTTTGATTTACTAAGGTTGATTTATAAAATTGATAAAAAAATATTCCAACAAAGATTTGATGAATATATAGAACTTTTAGGTTTGAATGATTTTTTATATCAACAAGTTCGAAAACTTTCACTAGGACAACGTATGAGGGCTGATCTTGCAGCTTCTTTAATCCACGAGCCTTTTATACTTTTTTTAGATGAACCTACAATTGGGCTTGATATATTAACAAAAGATATCGTTCGAAAAACTATCTTAGAACTAAACCGAAGAAAAAAAATAACTGTTATTCTTACCACACACGATTTAGAAGATATCAAATCTTTAGCAAATCGTTTGATTTTAATCGATAAAGGTAAGATTTACTATGATGATCAAATCCAAACATTTTTAGAAACCTATCAAACAAATAAAAAAGTAACCATCCATTTAGAAGATGAATTTTATTTTCCTGATTTTCTAAATTCCCTTAATGGTTTTCGTATTATACAAAATCAAGCAAATCGATTATACGAAATCGAGATTCCTAAAGAAAAAAGTGTAAGTACAATTATAGAAATGATACAAAACACTGGAGGAAAAATTCAGGATATTACAGTAAAGAAACAAGAATTAGATGAAATTTTAAAACTAATTTACAAAAACAAAACAATAGAATTATGAAAATTCCTCTTGTATATTTAAAAATGATTTCCCTATCTTTTCAGACTTCTATTGCTTATAAAATTGAATATTTTACTTCTTTATTGAATGCTTTTTTATATATTTTTATTTTTGTTTCTGTTTGGAGTTCGCTACTACCTGAAGAAACAACTATAGACGGAATTTCTAGAGAAATGATGGTTTCTTATGCAGTTCTTTCTAATTTGATCAAATCCACATTTGCAAAATCTCAAATTTTTTTTTCAAGTAAAATAAGAAGTGGAGAGATAGCGGTAGAATTAATGAAACCTCTTTCTTTACCTTTGTTATATTTTTCTGATATGATAGGAAAGACGCTTTTTCAAATCTTTGCTAGAGGTTTACCGATTTTATTTTTTAGTTTTTTTATATATAAAATTCGCTTTTATATAAATCCAGAAATCTTACTTAAATTTTTGATGCTTTATATTTTGTCTTTTTTATTATATTTTTTTATAAGTTTTTTTATAAGTTCTTTATCATTTTATTTTGTAGAAATTCTTCCTTTTTGGATTTTATATTTTGCATTGATTACTTTATTTTCGGGGGGGATAATTCCTATTGATTTTTTCCCAGAAGTACTAAGAAATTTGACTTTATTTACTCCATTTCCGTATTTGTTTTATTTTCCCACAATTTTGCTTTTAAAATCAGATTTAATTGTTCCTTATTCCGAACTAATCATTTTTTATATTGTACATATATTTGTATTATTTGTTATATCGTTTTTTTTATATCGTTTTGGTTTAAAAAAATTATATATTGCAGGAGGATAAATTGTTTAAAAATTTTACAATTTCATCATTATATCCATATTTTCAATTGGTTTTTGCTTCTATACAAAGTAAAATGGAATATAAAGGAACTTTTTTATCGTTTATTTTGACGATATTAGGATTTTATTTGTCACAGATTGCAGTTATCGCTCTTATGATTTATAAATTTCGTACTATTCATAATTGGGGTAGGGGAGAGCTTGCTTTTTTATACACTTTGTTGATTTTTTCTTCTGGTATAGTATCAAGTGTGTTTTCAGGTATGATTGATTTTGGTGAATTCATTCGCAAAGGAGATTATGATAGAGTAAGACTTCGCCCTTTATCTACTCTTGGACAAATTTTAGCCAGTCAATTTGATCTAGCAGGTATAACCCATTTGTTTTTAGGAGTGATTGCATTGATTACGAGTCAAATTTTTTTAAATATTGATTGGACTTTCACTAAAGTAATGTTCTTTATTTTGACGATTTTAGGAGGAAGTTTATTATTAGGTGGTATTCGGATTCTTACTGCTTCAATTTGCTTTTTTTCTATAACTAATGAAAGTCTTCAACACTTGGTAGTTTTTTCTTCGCGAGAATTTTTATTATATCCAGTAAGTATTTATTCCAAATCAATACAAATTTTCTTAACATTTTTATTTCCTATAGCTTTTGTGAATTACTATCCCGCTCATTTATTTTTAGATAAAAATTCAGAAATTTTGTTTCATCCTTTTTTTGCTTATGCTACCTTTCCTGTAGGTTTTTTTGTTTTTCTTTTTTCTTTAAAAATTTGGAAATTAGGCGAAGCTTTTTATACCAGTACAGGATCATGATTGTACTTACAGATCATACTGCTAATATTTATGGAGTAAAAGCACTATTGAACGATTTTTGTAAAACCAATGGACTAGAGTTTTTTATTTTTCAACTTAAGGATTTACAAAATTCTTTACAAAACAAACAATTGCTGAAAGTTTTAGACCCCATAAAAAAAAATAAAAAAATATTATTTTTTATAGTCCCAGTTTCTATAAAAATTGATCAAACTCTTTATGATTTATTTGAGGGAAACATACTTTCTTTTGGAACCCCTGCTACGGGTATAGATCATGTGGATTTTGATTTTTTAAAAAAATATTCGATTCCCTTTTTTGATGCTCAAGGAGAGAATAAAGACTCGGTTGTGGAATATACTTTAAGTGTACTTCCTTATGTGATTGATATAGAAAAAATGATATATAAAGAAATCCAAATAGGTATTGTAGGATTTGGAAGAATTGGTAGTCTTTTAGGAAAAGTATTTAATGATCTCGGGTTTTCTTATATTGTTGTAGATCCTTTTGTGTTTCCTAATACCTATCAAAAAAATTTAAATCAATTAAAAGAGTGTGATGTCATTACATTTCATACTTCATTAACAAAAGAAGGTCCTTATCCTACTTTTGGAATGATTGATTTAGATTTTTTAAAAAATTTAAATCCCAATACTATATTGATCAATACGTCACGAGGAAAAATATTTACCTCCGAAGCTTATTTTTATGCTATGGAAAATTTCGTTTGTGCTTTTGATGTATATTTTTTTGAACCACCAAAACAAATTGATTTGAACTCAAAAAAACTAAAAATTTCAACTCCTCATACTGCGGGATATAATTGGATTTCGAGGTTTCGTAGTGTATATAGAATTTTAGAAAAGTTTTCTGAGTCTTTTCATTTTACATTTCAAAAAAAAATAGAAGATTATTTTCCCGATCACTTCGAAATACAAATTTTTGATAGTATTCTTTTAGAAACAGAAAACTTAAAAAAAAATTGTGAATATTTTTCTATAAGAAATCAGTATCCTTTGCGAGCTAGTATAAAACAACAAAAATACAACTCAAATTGGAATCTTTTTTATAAAATTCTTTATGAGTATTTTCGATCTTTATAGATTATTTTCTATATCGTAAGCAATCATAGTTCCAATGCCTTTATCACTAAAAAGTTCAATTAAGATGGAATGGGCAACTCTCCCATCAATAATATGAGCTCTTTTCACTCCTCTTTCTAAAGCCATTAAGCAACATTGAACTTTTGGTAGCATTCCCCCAACAATTACATTTTCTTGTATTAGTTGATGTACTTGTAATGGAGTTAGGCGATTCAGAACTTGATTTTCTTTTGAAACTCCATGAGTATCTGTTAATAAGATTAATTTTTCAGCTTTTAAAGAAGATGCAATGAAGCCTGCCATAGTATCTGCGTTGATGTTCAGACTATTTCCATAAGGATCTGGACTAACCGGAGCAATAATAGGTATATAACTCTTTTCGATAAGATCAAATAAAATTTTTGGATCAATACTTTCGATTGTTCCCACTAATCCTAAATCGATTTCTTGAATTACACCATTTTCTTCTTTTAAAAGACGTAATGGCTTTGCAATAGCTAACTGTGCATCTTTTCCTGAAAGTCCTATCGCTTTTCCACCTTGTTTTTGTATTAAACTTACAATTTCTTTATTAATAGATCCCGATAGTACCATTTCTACAATTTCCATGGTTTCTTCGTCTGTATATCTTTGTCCTTTAATAAATTCAGTTTTTATATTTAGTCGACTTAAAAGAGAATTGATTTTTGGTCCACCTCCATGTACAATCACAGGATGAATTCCAATATATTTTAGTAAAACTATATCTTTCGCAAATGATTCCCGTAATTCTTTTTCTTTCATTGCAGCTCCACCATATTTAATAACAATGATTTTGTTATGAAATTTCTGAATATATGGTAAAGCTTCTAAAAGAATTTTAGCTCTTAAAGATTCTGATATGCTTTCAAATTCTAAAGTTTCCATATTAAATTTGATTTTGATTTAACATTTGTATAAAATGTTGTATAGAATCCATATCTTTTTTTAATGAATTTGAATAAATTTCTGCAATTGCTACTTCTACTGCTGGACCTAAAAATAAAATTTTACTAGTAATCTGAATTTTATATGTTCTTACTGAAGAATATGGAGTTTTTGCTTCGTAAAGAGATTCTCCTTGAATAAAAAATAAATTATCATTATTTCCACTAGGTACTACTTTAAAAATGTGTTTGTTAGTATCTAGGTAAAAAACTGATTCTTCTACAAGTGTATCAGCTCCTTTTGGCAAAACCTGGGTGAGAATAGGAGGTATAGAAGCACCAATAGAAATATGCCTGATTTGAAAAAGTTGATTCCCTTCCAGTCTATCTTCTATAATTTTAACATTTTTAAGTTCTGGAAATTTATCTAAGTGTTTATATCTTTCCTGTCTTGCTTTTAATAATGTTTCTAAAGAGACATTAAATTCTTGAGTGATTTCTAAGATTTTCATAATAATTCTCAAAAATTTTTTAATAATTTTTGTCTATTTTTTTTTAAAATTGAAAATATAAAAAGTTAGGAGTATCGGGAGTAGAAAAAATGAGAATCATCACGATTTTGATAGTTATCAGTAAAATTAGTGTTCTCTCTTTTTTTGTAATAGTTTCAATTTCTTTTTTGTCCATAAAGAATTCATATATCCATAAAAGGATTAAAAAATATACATAGTTAGAATGAACTATAGGTGGAAAACTTTGAGAAAATAAAAATGATTGATGAATGTCTTCAAATCCAAATAATCTACCGATCATAAAATTTGCTGTTTGCATATCAGGAGCACGAAACCAAATAAAACCAAAATTTAAGGAAAAAAATAAAAGAATTCTTGAAATAATTTCCCAAATATACGTGATTTTATTATGTAAAAATTTTTGCAAGTAAGATTCGTTGTAAATTCTATGAATCATGATCATCACAAATTGCCAAATGCCCCAAGCAAGGAAATGGTACGAAGCTCCATGCCAAAAACCCGTAATTACCCATACAATGAAAATATTCACATAAACTCGAAACGCACTAACTTTACTTCCTCCTAAAGGGATATAAACATAATCTCTAAGCCAAGTGGTTAGTGAGATATGCCATCGTTTCCAATGTTCTGTAATATTTCTTGCTGCCATTGGACAATTAAAATTGATTTCAAATTCATATCCAAAAAATCTTGCTACTCCTCTAGCAATATCGGTATAGCCTGCAAAATCAAAGTAAATCTGCCATCCAAAAGCTAAAGAAGCAATCCAAATATCTATAGGATGATAATCTTTGGGATTGGCAAAAACCGCATTCACAACAGGAGCTAAATTGTCAGCTAGAACTAATTTTCTAAAAAAACCAGTAACCATTCGAATGAAACCAATTTTGTAGTCTTGAAATTGTATTGTTTTGGGATGATCAAACTGGGAAAAAAATGTAGTGGCTCTAACAATAGGACCTGCCACTAATTGTGGGAAAAAAGATACATATAAAGCAAAATCAACAAAGTTTTTCCGTGCTTGTAATATTCCTCTATATACATCAATGGTGTAAGATAAACTTTGAAAGGTATAAAAAGAGATACCAACAGGTAGTAGGATATCTAAATAAGAAAGGGTAAAAAATCTATCTTTAAAAAATAAATCATTTAAAATTTCTAAACCGAAATTTGTATATTTAAAATAACCCAATAAACTAACATTCAACAATATAGAAATTCTAAGCCAGATTTGATCAGATACATAAGATAAAAGTTTATAAATACCTTTCGATTGAATTTTTCTTCGATAAGAATCAATGCCTAATGCTGCGATATAATCATAAAATGTAGAAAGTAAAATTAATACAAGATATACTGGTTTAAAAACACCATAAAAATAGTACGATGCTAATAATAAAAAAATTTTCAAACTTCTACCTTTTAAGATATGTCCCAATAGTAAAGTAATCAAGAAGAATAATAAAAAATGAAACGAGGTAAAATTCATATAAAATCAAGATTGAGTTTTTGAAAAGTTGGGTCAATAAAAATTATCTTCTATAAATTGTATAAAAGACGGCTAATTTTATAATGTAAGTAATTTTGATAAGTTTTTCTTGCATAATTTCTACTTTCTTCTGAGGGTAAAATTTCTAAAAAGTAATAAAAATCGTTATTATAAAAACTTCTTTTCCATTTTCTAAGATTGCCCGGTCCTCCATTGTAAGCAATCGCTGCCCATTGAAAGTCATTCGAATTGGAATTAAGCAAGTCCGAAAAAAATTTACTACCTAAATCTATAGAAACTTCGGGATGAAAAAGATCTACGTTTTCTTTTTTTAATTTTTTAGCTAACCACATTCCAGTAGAAGGCAGGATTTGCATAAGTCCAATTGCTCCTGAACGGCTAACTGCATTTTCTCGAAATTTACTTTCCTGCCTCATAATTGCATAAATCATATCTTCTTCTAAATTCCAACGTTTGCTACTTGCTAGTACAACATTTCTATAGGGTCTTGGATATAAATTTGCTATGATCTCGGGTGGCAATGTAAAAGGATCTTCAGGGATATGAAGTTCTCTAAGCAATTGTCTTAAAGCATGAACTTTTACAAAAAGATTTTTAGTTTTATTTCCTACAATAACTAAATAATAATAATAACGGTCTTTGGTTGTTTTGTTTTTAAAATAATCATCGAATAAAGAGTAAGCAAATTCATATTCTCCAAACTGAAATAAAAAAAGAATTTCGTAAGGAATTCCTATGTTTTGATTTAAACTATTTTTTAGTTCTACAGCTTTTGGATGATAATAATAGCTAAGGTTTTTTTTACTTAAAAATTCTAGTGCATCTTTTAAATAACCATATTTTGTAATCCATTGATAATAACGGACTTTAGAATTCACTTGCGCCCAATCGTGTACATAATTTATGTTTTTATTAGTTTTTTGAATTTCATCCCAAACAAAAAACATATAGCTACTACCTGGGGCATAATAATAAAAATTTTCTAAAATTAGATTTGCTAGCTCTAAATTGTTTAATTCTTCTTTATAAAATCTATAAAGCCAATAAAAAAATCTTCCTGACTCTGTTTGATTGGGAATTTTTGAATAAGCAATTTCCCAATAATGTTTTATTTCGTATTGAAATTCTTTACGATCTGGTTTTTTTATGATCAAAAAATCCAATAATAAATCAAAAACTTGTGTATTATAAGGAAAATTTTGTAAAAATAATAAAATTTCATTAAAATAGAGATCTTTATACTTTGTATTGGAAGAATATATTTCTTTTAAAGATAGTAAATAATATTTCCATAATTCAGAGTTAGATTTTTTTATATGAGAAAATCGTTTCATTATGTTTTCTATGATAGAATATTGTTTTTGATTATATAATTGTTGAATCCATAAAGTTAGAATTTCTGGTGTTTGAGAAAGATATGTGTATCCTTTGTAGGATAATTGGTATAAAGAATCCCATGCTTTTTTTTCTATAAAATATTGTCCGTCAAAGTATATAAGAGAAGCATTCGTTGTTTGTAAAATTTGTTCGTTTGTATAATCTTTTAAAAAATTTTCAATTTCTGGATCAAAATAAAATACGGTTAAATATCGTATATAGCTTTTTGGAATCTGATCTAAATTCTCTTTTAAAGAGTTCCAGATAATTTTTAAAGTGGATTTAGATTTTGTATTAAGTGCAGATAAAAATAAATGATTATAATAAAGATCCATTTTATTTTGTAGTTTATATATAAATCCCAAATATAGATTCGTTAAAGGATTTTGTAAATGATCTTTATATAAAGAAATTGCTTTTTGAATTTCTTTTTGTTTTAATTGCTTGCGTTGATTATAAACAAATTGCAAGTATTTTTGATAAAGAGTTTTTGTAATTTTGTCTTTTTGGTTAAAATCACCTTTTTGTAATATTTCGTATTGAAGGGTAAAATTTTTGTTGTTTTCTGCTATCGATTGTGCTTTTAGTAAAGCAAAATTACTAATGATTCCAGAAACATTTTTGTATTTTTTGATACAAGATAGAAACTCTGTAGATGGTTCATTACATTGAATCCCTGCCATGGCTAAGTAATACTGTATGATTTTTAAATGGTTTTCTTCTTCTTTTTCTTTTTCTAATGCTTTTGCAAATATGTAATATTGTTCTGTTGTTTTAGGATTAGTTTTATTAAAAAAATGAATTAAATCTTTCCATTGAGAGCTTTTATAAAGCTGAAATATTTCGATTTCTAAAGGAAAGATTGGTAAACTAACAAAAAATAATGAAAATATCTTATTCCAATTTTTTAATTTCATCATAATAATAATTAAGAAACATAAAAACAGTTGATTTTTTATATTCAATAAAAAAAATTAAAAACGAAAATAAAAGAAATGATATAATCAATTGTATGATAATATGAAAACAAAATTAGAATTCAATACAATTCTCATAAAATATTCTCAACAAATAGAAAATGTTTTACGATTAGACGATGAAGTTTCAGATCTTTTATTATCGTCTCCGATTGAAAGCTTTGAATATATTTTAAATCGTGATATTACTATTTTTTTAAAACCATATGCATTAATAAATTTTAATCATGTAAAACAAATTCTAAAAAAATCAGAATATTTTTTTGATCTTTTTTATGATACTTTAGAATATGTCATCTTAGATCCAAAAATTTATATACCTATGATTCGTTATTTTATATTTTCGGGAAAGGATAGAAAACTATTTACTGTGTTTTTGGAATTTCATAAACAAAAAAAAATGTTTCCTTTACTACTTTTAAGTGCTTATATTACTACATTTGACTCCGAAGAATTTAAAAACTACAAAAATTTTATAGAAGGAAATTACAATAAGCAATTATTCCAAATTTTAGATATTGATCATTTGTATTATTTTTCTTTTAAAAAGAATTTTGATGTTGTTTTAAAAAAGATTGATCGGTTTCATTATTTAAAGAAATATTTAGAAGAGTTCTCCAAAGTAAAAAGTCATTTTCATAAAATTCTAATACACAATTGGATTTTTACAAATTTACTTACAAAAGGAAATTTTTATGTAGCGTATCAATTTTATCTTTGGCTTAAAAAAAAAGAAGAGTTTTTATTTAAAAATGATCTTTTGATAAGCTGGGAGTTAAAATTTGCCTTTATTTTTGTGAAAAATCAAAAATTTTCAATGTTAAAGCAATTAAAAAATCAAGAATATTTTTTTTACAACCAGAAAGAATTTTTACATATTTATAAAGAATGGTTTCCTCAACTTTTACAGAAACAGTGGGAAGATATTTTTAGTATTCTTAAAATTCTTACTATAGAATATGATGTTATTCAAATGTATCTTCTTATCCATCTCTTTTACGAAGAGATTATGTTAATAGGACTAAAATTTTTCGAAAATGGTATAGAATTAGATCCTTCTATTTTATGGGATTCGATAAAAAAAATTCATTCTCAAATTGATCATCAAAGCTTTTTATTAATGGATACTATAGAATCTAAAGAGTTTCTTGTAAATTTTGTTTTTTATTTGATTTATAAATATAGAAAAAAGCTGATTCAATTTTTTTATATGGATCCTTTTTATCGAGGTGTGATTGGGCTTTTTTACGAAAATTTTAAACCTGATATTAGTAAAAATGCTTACGAAACGATACGCCATCCTTTAACAATGTTTCGTTTTTATGAATTTTATATGCGTAGTAAAAATTCCGATAAAAATTTAAAACTCAAAATTAAAAAAAAAGTAGAAAATTTAAAATTTTTTTTTATGATGGCAAATAAAAATGATGATGGATAAAGAAAACGAGATTCAAAAAATAATTAAATTTATAAAGAGTATGCAAAGTATTATTAAGACTTCTCCTAATCCTACTCAAGTAGAAAGAATTAAAAAAGACTTATCTACTTATTTAAAAAAATTAAAAGAATTAGTTCCGGATTTTGATCCAAATAAAGAAACCATTGATGATCTAAATCGCCGATTGTTTATGTCCCAAACGAATGCGGATAGATCTTCTGTAGTTATTGAAAAAAAATCTATCAGTTCTTGGGATTATAAGGTACCATTACAAAAAGCATCCCCAAACTGTGCCGATAGAGATATAAATTTTCTGTATAGTGTTATACAATTTGTTCAGAAAGAATTTTGGCCTATTTTAAGTGATTTACATTTACAATTAGATTTTACCCATTCTCAAGAACGTCAAATGTTGCGGCTTGAATTTGATAAAATTCTACGTTCTTTAAAAACTTTGCTAGAAACCATAGAGGATTATGCAACTTCTGAATCTTCCGATTTTCGAGAACAATTGCTAAAAATGAAAAATAAGCAAACAAGAGTTTTTATTATTGATGTTAATGATTTTTTTAAAAAACTAAAAGATTTTATAACAAAATTAATTAACGAAACAAATTCCATGTCTGGAGTAGTAAAAAATCCTTCAGAAAAAATTCATTTTAACCCCCAATTCGAAGAAGCAGAGTTGTTAGAAGGGTATACAGTTAAAGGAGCTTTAATGGAGTTTCAAGATTTTATACATTTTGTTTTAAAAAAAATCAATTTACCAGATTTTAAACAAAAAAAATTTGATATTTAGGGGAATTATATGGCTATTGTAAAACCAGCGGTTGATGTTACAAATTCTACAATTGGAGAAAATTCTTATTTTAGTGGTAGATTTTACATTAACGGTTCACTCAAAATCGATGGAAAGTTTGAGGGTAAATCTTTACAAGCGGATCAACTATATATAGGTTCGACAGGAAAAGTAAAAACAAATATTACAGCTTCTACGGTGATTGTAGAAGGTATTGTAATTGGTAATATAGAAGCTAAAAATAGAGTTATGCTAATGCCTACAGCAAAGATTCTCGGAGATATTAAAACTCCCGAACTTGTAATTCAAAATGGGGTGATTCTCGAAGGGCGTTGTATGATTTCTAACGACTTAAAACACTCTGCAAAAGATTATATTTTTGCCGAATACGATAAAGATAATTTATCAGAAGAGAAATTATTTGGCAAAAAAACTGGATAAAATCTCTTTAAAAGATTTTCTTTTTATAACAGGCGGAGATCCTGCTGGAATAGGTCCGGAGATTATTAGAAAATCTTTGCTTGGTATATCTACACTTGATTATCCTTTTAAAATTTTATATTTTTTTAATGCATCAAAAAAAGAAAAAGAAAAAATAATTTTGCAATTGGATGAGTGGGATGTTTTTGTATTAAAAAATTGGGAAGATCTACCTATTTTTCTTACACTTGCAAATACAAAAAAAAAATTACTCATTCTTTACGAAATTTCTAATTATAATCAAAAAAAGCCCTCTATGGAGTCTGCTAAATTATCTTATATTACATTAGAGACTGCTTGTAAAAAAATACATCAATATGGATGTAAAGGATTAGTAACAGCACCATTATCTAAATATTGGGTTAAACAAATTGATTCACATTTTGCAGGTCATACGGGGTATTTATCAAAATTTTTTAAAAGATATGTAGTTATGATTCTCTATTCAGATTATTTTTCTGTTTTACCAATTACAGAGCATATTCCCCTTAGTAAGGTTTCAAGAGAATTGATAAAAATTCTTAAAAGTAAACAATTTTTAGAAATTTTAAAAACGATTCACAAAAAAAAGCTCTTTAAAAAAAAATGGGCTTTTTTAGGACTAAACCCACACTGTGGAGAAGAAGGTAAAATAGGTAAAGAAGAAGAACAATATATACTTCCTTTTATCAATACTTTAAAACAACAGAATATTCCGGTATTTGGTCCGTTTTCTTCTGATTCTTTTTTTTCGGTAGAGAATTTACAAAAATATGATTTAATTTTAGGGGGTTATCATGATCAAGTTTTAATACCTTTTAAAACTCTTGTTCAATTTGATGGGATTAACATAACATTTGGATTACCATTTTTAAGAACAAGCCCTGATCACGGACCTGCTTATGATATAGCTTTTAAAGAAAAAGCAAATTATAAAAGTATGCGAAATGCAATTTTGTTTCATTATCAAAAGAAATGGAACTTAGCGTAATTTTTCAGCAAACAAAATCTTTGTTCATTCCTATTGCAGTTTTATGGGGATTATTTTCAATTATGAATTTATTTCATTTTAAGATTTCTTTATTTTGGAGAATTTTCGTATTGTTAATTTTTATGATTTTTATAATTTTATATTATCCTTTTTTACAAGAAGAATTCAGTTCGTGGAAAAACAATTTTTTTTATAAACCATTAGAAGTTTTAGAATCTTTAATTTTTTTATTTCAATTTGTTGATGTTTTTTTTTATTTATTTTGGTGCTATTCTTTAATCAAAATTTTTTTTTCTGCTAATGAAAGACAATCAGAATTTACATTACGATATTTAGTATTATTTACTCTTTTGTATTGGATTTTTAACTTTCTTCTTCAGAAAAAAATGCTTTCGATCCCTTATCGAGAATATTATCAATTATTGCTTAAGCTTCTAAATCAATAAATTGAAATTCTTTTTTTCTTTTTAAAAAAAAATAATTGTAAATCTTATTTTTTATAAAGATTAGGGCATATGAAGTTACAAGGTGTTTTTACAGCTATTATTACTCCATTTACAAAAGATGGAACAAAAATTGATTATGATTCTTATTATCAATTATTACAAAGGCAGATTGATGCTGGGGTATCAGGAGTAGTACCTTGTGGAACGACGGGAGAATCCCCTACATTGACTTATGATGAACATAAAGAATTAATTAAAAAAACTGTAGAATTTATAAACGGTAGAATTTTAGTTATTGCTGGTACAGGTTCTAACTCTACTGAAGAAGCTATTCATTTAACGAAGGAAGCCTGTCATTCAGGTGTGAATGCGGTTATGTTAGTATCTCCGTATTATAATAAGCCTACACAGGAGGGTTTATACAAACATTTTAAAAAAGTTGCGGAAGTTTCTACTGTTCCCGTCGTACTTTACAACATTAAAGGAAGAACTGGTGTTAATATCGAACCAGAAACATTTTTAAAATTATTAGATACACCCAATATTATTGCAGTAAAAGAAGCAAGCGGAGATTTAAATCAAATGGCAAAAATAATTCGAATCACAAATCGAAAGTTAGTGTTACTTTCTGGAGATGATAATTTAATTCCACCAGTTATGAGTATTGGAGGTAGTGGTGTGATTTCTGTAGCCTCTAATATTTATCCTAAAAAACTTGTAAAAATGGTAGATTATTATCTTTTAGGAGATTTTGAAAAAGGAAATCAGATCTTTTATGAATTATTTGATTTTATGAATGCCCTTTTTTGGGAAACAAATCCTATCCCGGTAAAAACAGCAGCGGAATTTATAAAGCTTTGTAATGCTACACTTCGCCTTCCTTTATGCGAAATGAATCCAGAAAAAGCTAAGAAATTAAAAATTTTGATGGAATCCATAGGAGATGATGAATGATCAAACTAAGTATTTCAGGTGCCCTTGGTAGAATGGGACAAACAGTAGCTAAAGCATCACTTGTAGAGAAAGAATTTCAAATTTCTTCTGCCTTAGAACATCCGAATCATAAAGATCTTAATAAAGATTATGGGATTCTTTTGCAGGTTGGAGCTTTAGGGATTTTGGTTAGCTCTAATAAAGAAACTTCAGTAAAAATTTCTGATATCGTGATAGATTTTTCAACCCCAGAAAACACCATAGAAATAACTAAAATTTGTGTAGAATATCAAAAACCAATTGTTATTGGTACAACAGGTTTTACAGAAAAGGAGTATCAGGAAATAGAATTTTTTTCTAAAAAAATTCCGATTTTACAATCTCCAAATATGTCCATAGGCGTGAATGTTTTGTTTTATCTTGTGGAAAAAGCAAGCGTTATGCTAAAAGATTATTTCGAAGTAGAAATTTCAGAAATTCATCATTCTAAAAAAAAAGATTCTCCTTCCGGTACAGCGTTACAACTAAAAAAAATCATACAAAAAATATATAAACTATCAGAGTCTGATATTGTTTATGGAAGAGAAGGTTTGGTAGGAGAAAGACCAAAACAGCAATTGGGAATTCATGCTATTCGTGGAGGAGATGTAGTTGGAGAACATACTATATACTTTTTCTCGTCTGGAGAAAGAATAGAAATTTCTCATAAAGCAACTTCTCGTGAGATTTTTGCAAAAGGAGCTTTAATTGCAGCAAAGTGGTTACTTAATCAAAGTCCTGGTTTATATACAATGAAAGATGTAATTGGTATTGAAGATGTTTTGGAATAAAAATTTATTCTTTTACTTTTTAGATATTCTAATTATATCCTATATAATTTATAAAATTTACATACTATTAAACAGAACAAGAGCGATTCAGTTATTTATTGCAATTTTTCTTATTGTAGTGTTTGATATTGTTTCAAAAAGATTAGAATTACATGCTACTTCTTGGTTAATTCGAAATGTAAGTGCTTATCTTGTATTTGGAATTATTGTTCTACTACAACCGGAATTGCGTAGATTGATTGGGGAAATTGGCACTATGCCCATTTTTAAATTTTTCAATCCTAAAGAAATTCCACCTTTAGATATCATTGTGGAATCTGTTGTAGAAATGTCTCAGAAAAAAGTAGGTTCTATTATATGCATTTTACAAAATATGAAGCCCGAATATATTTTAGAGAGATCTGTAAAATTAGATGCTGTGATCTCAAAAGAGCTATTACTATCTATCTTTTACGAAGAAAATCCTTTACACGATGGTGCTGTTATTATCGAAAAACAAAGAATTGTATCCGCAGCTTGTTTTTTGCCGGTTTCAGATTCAAATTTATTAAAAACCACACATGGTGCACGTCATAGAGCTGCAATGGGAATGGCAGAAGAAACCGATGCAATTGTGATCGTTACCTCTGAAGAAACGGGAAAAATTAGTTTAATGCATAACGGACAAATGTTTTCTCCCTTAACAGGTGAGGAACTTAAAAATAAAATTTTATATTTAATGAAATCTAATAAATAGTTTTTATGATAAACAACTTGAGGAAATTTTTAAAAACTCATTGGCAAGCTAAAATAGTAAGCGTAATCATTGCAATTTTATTTAGTTATTACGTGGAATATTCTAAAACTATAAAAAAAGTATTTTATATAAAGGTTCAACCACCCTCAATACCCAATTATCTTATTATAAGCGAAGAAATTCCAGCTTTTATGAAGGTTGTTTTTTATGGTCCTGAAGAAATCATAAACATTGAACAAACTAGTTTTACTTTACTTCTAATCAATACAGGACCTGGACCTGGAAAAAATAAATTTAGTTTGGAACTAATGCCACCTCCTCCAGCTGGAATACAAGCTATTATAGAACCCCCAGAAATTGAAATTTTATTAGACAACAAAAAGAAAAAAACCTTACCCTTAATACCTAATTTTACTCTTCCCCAACCAGAAAAAAAAATTGTTTATTGGAATTTTAATCCCGTTTCTTTAACTGTAGAAGGTCCAGAAAAAATTTTTACAAAACTTGATAGAATTTATACAAGA
Source organism: uncultured bacterium (assembly GCA_937928085.1). Classification (GTDB taxonomy): domain Bacteria; phylum Spirochaetota; class Leptospiria; order Leptospirales; family Leptonemataceae; genus SKYB61. The sequence goes on from CALFVU010000002.1 coordinate 29,492, forward strand.
AAAATCAATTTATCTAAGAATTCAAATATTTTTTTTGATAAAATATTGATTGATAAACTACCTAATTTTGTTAAATTAGTAGAAAATCAACCTTTTGAAATTCCTATAGAAGTAAAATATTTATCTAACGAAGAAATTCAAGAAAAAATCAATTCTTTACCTTCTGAATATAAAGTTTACGAAGAGGAATTAGACGCCCAATGTAATGAATTACCAGAAACTTTAGAAATTGTGAATCCACAAAAAGTAAAAATTTCTTATATTTCTAAGTATGTTTTAAATAAAAATTTTTTTCGATTAGAGATTTTTTGTCCTGTTGAGTATAATCCAAATATGCAAACGATAGAGCCTTCCGCAAATCTTTCTGATTTACCTGTACAAATTCGAGTTTCACAAGAATTAAAAAATATAGAAATCTTAAAAATTGATCCTTTATTAGTAAGTTTTCAATTTCAGGTAAAGAGAAAACCTGTTATAAATCAAAAAGAAAAAGCATTGCAGGAGCATTTAATACAATGATACTAGGTATAGGAATAGATGCTGTAGAACATAAAAAAATAGAGAAAATTTATCAACAGTATGGTGAAAAATTTTTAAAACGTTACTTCGGAAATGATGAAATTCAATATAGTTTAAGTAAAAAAAATCCCGTACCTCATTTATCAGCAAGATTCGCCGCTAAAGAAGCTTTAATTAAATCTTTGAATCTAAAGAAAAGAATGGGATTATACTATAAAAATATTGAAGTTTCGGGTAAACATTTTGGTAAAAAAGAAATAATTTTAAGTGGAATTATAAAAAAAATTGCTGAAGAAAAAAATATACAAAAATGCCATTTATCAATTAGTCATACAGAAAATTTTAGTATAGCAGTAGTGATATTAGAATAGTGTTTAATAAGTCGAAGCAATAAAAGTAATTTTTTTATTCAGCTTATATTCTAAAAGATCTTTTCTTAACTCTGCCATTTCAACTAATAATTCTGATTCTCTCTTACTTTTTGTGTAAATGTAAAAAATTACTTCATTTGGGTTTATTTCTATTTTTAATTCGGGTACGATTTTAGTTCTTGTTAAACCAATTGCAATTCTAAGAATTCCAGCATAAAATTCTACTAGGTTTTTTTCTTTGTCAGATAGGATTGCAAATTCCGAATGCTTAATGGAAGGTAGTGATTTTCTATGATATCGGGCTACACAGGCTATTAGTTGTAATTCTTTGTTTGTAAAACCAAGCAAATATTCTGTATTTGTGATAATATAATAGCTGTGTTTATGATGTGCGGAATGTGAAATGGAAACACCAATATTATGTAATAGCGCTGAATATTCCAAAATATGCTTTTCACTTAATAATTCCGGATAATATTTCCCTATTTCCTTGAGTATTTGTAGAGAAATGTTTTTTGTGTTTTCTAAAATTTCTTGATTTAATTTTTTTACTAAATTTATACAGGATTGCCTTCTTAAATCTTCAATTTCTGTTTTTTTGCTTTTTCTAAAAAGAAGTTCAAAAAGGATACCCTCTCGTAAGGCGTAGTTAGATACATATAGTTTTTTTACTTGAAAGATTTCAAAAAAAATGCTTAGCACCAAAGCACCTGCAGGGAGGATATCTGCCCGAAATTCTTCTATATCTAACTTTTTTTTTCTTTTCGAAGTTGTTTCATATGCTAATATAATTTCGAGACATTGATCAAAATCTTCTTTAGTGAAATAATTTTTTTGATTTTGATTGATTAGCTCATTAATTGTTTTGATAGTTCCTGAGGATCCAATTACTACATCATAAGATAAGTTCTGATCCTGAAATTCTTTATATGTATCATAGATAAAGTTTTCTATGTATTTTTTTGCTTCTTTAATAGCTTCTTTAGTAAGTAGTCCTTGTTTAAAAAATTTTTCTGTTAAGCGTACGGCTCCCAATTTTAAAGATCGTATAAAAATTGGCTTTCCAGATTTTCCAAGAACAATTTCTGTTGATCCTCCACCAATATCAATAACTAATGCATTTTCGTCATAAGCAGGTATAGACCGAAGAACTCCTAAATAGATTAATCTTCCTTCTTCGGAACCTGAAATTACTTTTATGTTTATTCCTACTTGTTTCTTAACTTTTTTGATAAAATCTTGTTGATTTTTGGCTTCTCTTACAGCAGAGGTAGCTACTGCCTGAATAACAGCTTTATATTTTTTTGCTATTTCTTTAAAATTTTTTAAAGCAGCAATTGCTCTTAATTCTGCTTCTTTAGAAATAAAATCATAATCTCCTGAACCTTCCCCTAATCGGACTATGATTTTTTCTCTATCTAAAATTTCAATATGATCGTTTTCTGTTTTTTTGGCAATGATCATATGAAAAGAATTCGTTCCAATATCAATTGCTGCGATGGGTCTTGATAACATTATTTTTTATACATTTTTGAGGTCTTTTCGAAAAAATCAAAAATAGAACTAAGTTCAGAGTTCCAATAAAGAAAATCATGCTTTTGTTTTTCTCTTAAAGAAAAAACAATTTTAAAAGAATTGTTTTTTTGACTTAAAAATTCGTATAAACGTAGCGAATGTTGAAAACTCACAATAGGATCTTCTTTTCCATGTCCGATATAAAGATTTGTTTTCCATCCATTTTTTTGAATATAATAAAATGGGTTATCTTCTTCCCATCGATAAGGAAATGTCTCGTAGGGTCCATAAACGAGTTTCATAAGGTTATCATGGGGGGTAATTGTTTGATCAAAATCTCCGGATAAGGTAGCTATTGAGATAAATAAATCGGGCAATTGAGTAGCAATCATTACAACACCTCTTCCACCTGTAGAAAGGCCTAATGCAAAATTCATTTTTAAATCTAAAAAAATCTGATGCGTTCTGAAAAAAGGAAAAAAATCTTCCAAGAAAAACTTTAATCCGGGTTTTGGATGCCATTTTAATTTAGTTTCGGGATAATATTTCGATTCATAAATTGTTACAGAAGTTTCTGGTGCTAAAGCCACATAGGATTGGTTTGTAATATATTGAATCAATTCTGTTTCTTGAAACCACCGCTTTCGAGAAAATTTCCAGCCAGGCAAAACTAATAATGTTTTTGTACATTCCTCATTCAATTTTTTAGGGATATACATATCTACAGGAACTTTGTTTATAATCAAAGTGGCAAAATCATATTCGCTTTTTTCGATAAAAAATTTTCTAAAAGAATTTTTAAAATCATCAAAGGTTTTTCGATCATAACATTTTTCCATGGAATGAACAGGAATCATCCAGAAAAAAAAGAAGATTATTTTGAGTTTCATAATTCTAAAAAATACTCCCTTAAACCTTTTAAGAAAGTGTCAGAAAAATATTTTTCTAATCGATCGTTTTTGTGAATCCATAAATATTCTGTATGTTCGTTTGATAATTGAATTTTACCACCCCAATAATTTCCGGAATATAAAACTAAAAGAGCATCTTCGTTATCTTTTGAAATAAAATGGGGAAAGACAAAAACAGGTTTTGGCTGGATTTCATATTGAATTTCTCCTAATTCTTCTCGAATTTCTCTTATAAGAGCTTCTTCTAATCGATAGATTTCATCTTGCTGGATTCTTCCTCCAGGTAAGTCTCCTTGATTCGTGATTCTATCTCTTAAATATAAAAAAAAATTTCTATCCCATAGTAATAGTTTTATCGTAATTTGAAATTTACCATTTTTCATTCTATCAATCCTTTATGTCTACCAATTGAAAAGAATCTCCTTTTTTTATGATTTTTTTATTAATTTTAAAAGCACATTTAGAATATCTTTTTAAATTTTTGGGTTTAAAATATTTGAGTTGAAATTTAAGCTCTTCTTCGAAAAGATCTGATTGAATCGATAATAAATCTGCTAATTCTGTGAAGGTATAAGGACTGTATCGATTGATATTTTCAAAAAATAAAATTAAAATTTTGGATGTTAATAATAAATTTCTTTGCTGTTCTTCAGGTAGGAAAAATAAAATATCTGCTGCTATTTCAGGAATCGGTTGATGTTTTTTATAATCTCTTGTTTTTTTCAAATGACATGTCCAGAGATTACAAATGGATCTTTCGAAAACTTCTATCCAAGAACATTCAATTTGTGGATTCAATATTTCGAATAAGGTTAATAAAGCAATAAGAACACCGGACTCATATTCGGGATTTTTGATTTTTACAAAAAAATCAGGATCCAATCTTCCATTTTGTAATAAATCTTTACAAATAGAGTAGATCAAATTCATTTCCTTATACGAAATTTCTTTAGGTAAAGAAATCGAATAGTTAGAATCTATGTTAAAAAGATGATTTTCTTCTTCGAAAAAACGATATATATAGTAAGTCAGCAAAATATATTTTTCTAATAATGTTTCGTAATTTTTTAGCAAAGATTCAATAATTTCTAAAAGGGTTTCTTTTTCCAAAATTTCTTCTAAGTATTTGATAACAATCCAAACATCGATTTCTTTTGTTGTCTTTAAATATTTTTGAATTGCAACATGAGGCAGTTCTCCACCGATAATTTCAAAAATATAAAAATCAATTTCTAAAAATTCTATATTTTTTAAGTTTCTATATGATGGTTCATCTATCCAAGCTAAAAACGACATTAAAGAATGCTTTAAATGTTTTTCTAATTCTTGCTGAGTATTATGTGTTTCTAGATTGTTATAGATATTTACTGCATCCATTAATTCTAAAATACCTAAATCTAAAAGAGTCTTCTCTTCAGTAGGTTCTTCGTATTCTAAGATTAATTCTAAAAAACTAGATAAAAACTCATTTTCTGGTTTGCCATTCTGAAACCATTGATACGTATTTTTATATAGTTCATAAAATAAAAATTTTTCTGCTTCTTTATCTTGATTTTCTAAAAATTTTTTATAAATTTTTGATAAATTCATAAATTTATTGGATCCATAGGTTTTTAAGTTCTAAATATTTTTCTTGTTTTGGCCAAACAATATTATTTTTTTCTAAATAACGTGTAAATTGATATAAATGTTTTATAATATGATCCATTTCAATAGCTATTGATTGATTTTCATTAGCAATATTTACAAAATCAATTTCTTTGTCAATTCTAAACAAATATTTTTGTTTGCTATGAAAATAATGATAAGCAATATATGGATAATAAATCATACCGATTATATCTGTATTGGATCCTCCTGCAAAAAAAGCAAAAGGATGATAATTTTTTAACTCTTCTTTAGAAGTTAAATCTCTACCTATAGCACTATAAAGGGTATTTCCGCCGCTTAAGGATAATAGTGTAGGTAAGATATCTAATTGGCTACTGGTTTCATAAAAGATTTGATTTCGAAATAAAGGTGAATAAACTAAAAAAGGAATTTGCCTATCTTCTAAATAATTAAGATTCGTATGATGGGTATGATCCGCTACTAAAAGTAAAATTGTATTTTTGATGAATTTTGATTTTTCTATTTTTTTGATAAATTCTCCCAAAGCATAATCTGCATAATAATAAGAATTTTTGAATTTATGTTCGATATCAGTAGGGGGGAAGATTTCGAATTTTGGATCTGGAACTGTATACGGATGGTGGTTATTTGAAGTAAAAATCATCATAAAAAAAGGTTCTTGAATTTGATTCATCATTGTAAAAGCTAGGTCATAAAGATCTTCATCAAAAAAGCCCATAGCCCAACTCTTTGTATATCGTTTTGTTTTTTTCATTTCTTCTTTACCAATTAAGATTTCGAAACCTAAGTGAGGTAGAGCGGTTTTTAAATTATCAAATTCTAAATCTCCACTATGTAAAAAAATTGTTTGATAACCTTTTTCTCTTAACAAAATTGGTAAACTACCAAACTGATTAAAAATTTGATTCGATCGAAAAATTGTCCTTCCTGCTCGATCGGGAAGACCTGTCAAAATACAAAAAATGCCATTTGCACTTCTACCACCGGACGCATAAAAATTTTTAAAAAATACTCCTTTTTCGATAAGTTGGTTTAGATTAGGAGTTACTTCTTCAGGGTAATGATAAATCTTTAAAAATTTAGCACTCCAAGATTCTAATACAATCAAAACAAAATTATACTTTTTTTCTGGTGTATTCGAATCTATTGTTTTAAACTCTGGAAATAAAATTTTTTTTGGTTTTTTATATCGAAGAAGAGGATAAACATCAGAAATATAAGGATCTTGATTTTTTAAAAATTCCCTTGAAAATTGTATGTTTGCTTCTGTAGAAAAAAAGTTTTGAAAGTCTTTTGTATCAAAAGAATCATGTATAATCGTAAAAATTCCATTTAATTTAAGATGATTGATAAAATTAGACTTATGTGTGAGAGCATCTGCAGGACGAATTGGATTTTGTTGCAACCCGCCTCTTAGAAATATAATACTTAATACAAGATAAATCGGAAAAATATGCAAATCGCTTATTTTATAGTTTAGTTTTTGATTATAAATCTTGGAGTAAAGCAGGATAAGCATAAAAAGACCAAAACTGATCCATAAAACTATAAAACTGAATATAAAAATTGTAAGAAAGGGATTTTTTGAATAAATACTTTTAATAAAAATTGGTAAATCTTTAAAATAAGCGTAGTATTCCCATCCTAAAAATTTTTGATTTACTCCGTAATTTAGAATACTAGAAAAATTACTTAGAAGTAAATAAAGAAAATAAATCCACTCAAAAAAAAATAAAATTAAGCAAAGAAATTGATAAACATGAAAACTGATTCTTTTTAAACCATACAAAATAAAATAAAGAAACAATAAAAAGTGATATATAAACAAAAAAATTGGTACAACAGCAAAATCAAATCGTAATCCAAAAATAAAAGCAAAAAGAATATCAAAAATAGAAAAAGAACTGACTGTTTTACTTTCGTGGTAATAGAGTAAAAAAAATAAAAATCTTTTGATTTCAAGAGAAACAAGAACGACTAAATAACTATAAATAATATTTTTATATAAATGTTTTATATGTGTGGGGAAAATCAAAAATGCAATGCTTTGCATCTAGTTCAAAAAAAAATTTCTTATTTTGATCGTCTATTTAATTCTTGATTTTATTTTTCTTACAAAAAACCTGACATCTCTTTATGAAGTTGAATGAAAATTCTAAATTTGATGTATATGGTGTAGGAAATGCAATTGTAGATCTTTTAGTTTTTGTGGATGATATTTTTTTAAATGAAATTTCTTTAAAAAAAGGTCATATGACTTTATCTACTTCAAAAGAACAAGCATTCCTTTTGAAACTACTAGAAAATCAAAAAATCCAGATGGTAGCGGGAGGTTCGGCTGCAAATACAATGGCAACGATAGCAAATGTAGGAGGAAAAGTGTTTTATGTGGGAAAAATCGCAAAGGATCCTTATGGAGAATTTTACAGATTGAATCTTTTAGAAGAAGGAGTCCATTTTGATGTTCATCCTGTTTCCGAAACAAGAGGTTCAACGGCAACTTGTGTTGTGCTCATTACTCCAGATGCTGAACGAACTATGTCAACTCATCTGGGAGCTTCGATCTTGCTTTCGAAGCAAGATATTTCAGAAGAAACCATTCAACAATCAAAAATCGTTTATATTGAAGGCTATTTATGGCTAAATCAAAATACACGAGAAGCAGCAAAAAAAACGATAGAGATCGCAAAGCAACATAAAATACCTGTAAGTGTTACTTTTTCTGATCCTTTTGTTGTAAAGCAATTTCGAGAAGAATTTTATTTTTATGCAAGAAATGAAGATTTTCAGATTTTATTTATGAATGCAGAAGAAGCTATTTCCTTTACAGAAACAAAAAATTTACAAAATGCTTTAGATTTTTTAAAAAATTTTCATAATATTATTTATGTGACTAATAATAAACACGGTGCTTTTGTTATAGAAAATCATCAAGTTTATGAAGTTTCGGGTTTTCCTGTACGTGCTATAGATTCTACAGGAGCTGGTGATGCATTTGCTGGAGGAGTGCTATATGGTTTAACCCATCAATATAATACAAAACAATCTGCAAGAATAGGTAATTTTTTAGCATCAGAAATTGTTCAAATTCAAGGTGCTCGATTCAAAAAAAGCTATAAAGAAATGATCGAATCGATCGCTAAATGATCAGAGTGATTCATTTAAATCCTACAAAGACTTGGAGGGGAGGAGAACAACAAACTTTATATTTAGCAAAGTATTTACAAAAGAAACATGTTTTACAATGGGTGGTGGGGAGTCCAAATTCTATACTACAGAATCAATGTCGAATACATCAAATTCCTTATAAAGCAATTCGTATTTTTGGAGAAGTTGATGTATTTTCTGCTTATCAATTAGCAAAATTGATTATAGATAATCAGATCTCAATCTTACATTGTCATACAGCAAAAGCTCATTCAATAGGACTTTTGGCAAAAAAAATTGTAAAGAGAAAAAAAAAGAAACTAATTTTAGTGGTATCTAGAAGAGTAGATTTTTCTTTAAAAAAAGTAAATTTTCAATTGTGGAATTTTTTTTCGAAAGTTAAATATTTTTCTAAAGATATTGACGCTTATATAGCTATTTCTCAAAATGTAAAAAGAATCTTACAAAACGATGGTATCCCCGAGGAAAAAATTTTTGTTATTTATTCTGGAATTGATTTAAATCGCTTTAAAAAAAATACAAAAGATTCTATCATAAAACTAAAAAAAGAATTCGGAATACAAAATGAAATTGTATTTGGTAATGTAGCTGCTTTAGTAGATCATAAAGATCACAAAACTTTACTTCAAAGCATTGCTTTATTAAAACAATATCAAGGTTTGCCTGATTGGAAATTGATTATTGTAGGTGATGGACCTTTGTTTAAAGAATTACTGAATTTAGCAAAAAAGCTTGATATTTTTGATAAACTTGTTTTTGCTGGTTTTCGTAAAGATGTATTTGATTTTTATTACATTTTTGATGTTTTTGTAATCAGCTCAAAAGAAGAAGGCTTAGGTACTTCTTTACTCGATGCTATGGCTTTTGGCCTTCCGATTATTGCAACTAGTGGGGGAGGTATACCTGAAATTGTAATCCATAATTCAGGGGGATTGCTTTCTCCAGTACAAGATCCTTATCGATTAGCAGAAAATTGTGCTTATTTTTTACAACATCCCCAATTAAAAAAAAAGTTTTCTCAATTTAATCGAAATCATGTAAAACAATTTTCGTATGAAAATACCGGAAAAAAAACCTTAGAATTGTATCATCATTTGTTAAAATTTTATGATTGAGATTGATGATCTTTATAGATTAAGTAATGTCTTAAGATTTTTTCAATTCCCACTTTATGGATTCGATTCATATCTTTATGGAATCGAATAGCCCAATCATATAAAATCCTTCTATCTTTTGTTTTAAGGTGTTTTAAATTGCCTTCGAAAAGCATTTCTAACTTTTTTCGAGAATGGTAATGTACCTTTTCCTGAATTTCTTTTAACACTGGCGCTGCTATAGAAGTAATCCAGTTGCTTTCGATTTTGTATAAAGAATCTTGTAAAGCTGTATATGAATTTTCTACTGCTTTTTCTCTTCTTTTTTTATTATTTTCTAATTGCTGTTTTATATATTGAAGATCAATTTTCTTCACATTCTGCAATTCATTTTCTTCTAATTGGATGTTTTCGGGAAAAGACAAATCTAATAAAACTAAATTTTTATAATTGATATTCTCTATAGTACTTTTTTTTAGAATAGGTTCTTTTGCAGATGTTGCTGTAATAATTGCACTGATAGGATCTAAAAATGTTTTCTGAAAACTTTCTTGATCTAAAAATTCTTGTAAAGAAATTGTAGGTATTTTTAAAAGATTCGCTTCCTCTTGAATTTTCTCTAAACTTCGATTAACCCATAAAATCTTTCTTCCTCCCCATTTTTTTATATATTCAATACAGGTTCTACCCATTTTCCCAGCGCCTATTACTACAATCAACCCTTCTTGAGCTGAAAAGCCTCCTAATTTTTCTTCTAAAATTCGAATTCCTAAAGAAGCAATAGATAGAGGAATGTTTGCAGGAATTTCTTTACGTATTATTTTACTTTCTTTGAATATATTTTGGAATAATTGTTTCATCAGAGAGTCTAATTTATTATTTTCAAAACTTATTTTTACAGCTTCTTTTAATTGGTATCGAATTTCTGTTTCGCCTACTACCATTGACTCCAAGCCAGAAGCTAATTTTAATAAATGCATCACTACAGGCCTACCAGTGATATGTTGAGGTTTAATAATAAGATCTGGAAAGCTTTCTACAATATAATGATAAAAATCCAAATGTTGTTCAAAGTTTTGGATTTTATAAATGATTTCTACACGATTACAAGTGGAAAGAAAAACAAAACCATTAATTGTATAGGGGGAGCTATCAATAATTGAAGATACAAGTTCAAAATTTAAAGATTTCCAAGGAGCTAATAATTCTAAACTATCTACCATTTCATGACTGATTTTAATCACACCTAAACGGTTCATTGTAATCCCCTCTTTAACAAAAAAATTATATCAAGTTTTATTTAAAAGTTGTCAAAAAATTGTCATTAAAACAAATTTTAGAAAAGATTGAGATTCAATATCAAATTATTTTATATAACTCACTACAGAATCATAAAAATATCTAGTAAATTTTTCCGCACCATATCGGTTTAGATGTATTGTATCGTAATAATAGTCTAAATTTTGATCATCATCTAATACAACTTGTAAATTCAGAATATAAATTTCTTTAGAAATTTTTTGTATACTCTGGATCCAAAAATCAGTTTTTTCTTTTTTTCTTAAATGTTTCATAAATTTAGAATAAGGTGGGAAAACTACTATCAAAATTTTTTGATTTTGTAATGCAACTTTATATAAATTTGTTAATCGAACAAAAAAAAGATTTTCCCATGTTGATTTTCCCGGCTCTAAAGATGGATCGTATTCTGCAATTTTACAAGTATCTAACACTGCTTTTCTATGGGGTTCATCTGTAATTTGAATATTGTCTTTATAAAAAGGAATTCCATAAAATGCGTTTTTTTTGCATTCTTCTAATGTATTTCCATATGCAGAAATAGCATAATTTGTAGTATTCACATAACTATAATCGGGATGTTGATATTTCTTACTTCTTGTAATACTTTTGAATCTTTGAAAAGGATTTAAAATAAAATCTCTTAAATCGTTTTGATATGTAAATAATTTCATATAAAAAAATCGATAGTCTTCAAAGGAAATTTTATATAAATTTTTTCTAAGTAAATCTATGGTTTCTTCAATGGAGAATTGAGCAAGCATAGAACGGTTCGAGAGTTCTAATTCATATCGTTGTTGCCATGGTAAGTCAAGTTCTGCAAAATGTATAATATACTGGATAGAGTCTTTTTTTTGTAAAGCGTAGTTTAATAGTAAAGTTTGAGTATCCAGAAAAGCACCTTGTGTAGCAACACTTTGAAACATAATTGTTTTTCCCCGTCCATATTGATTTAACTGATCTAAAAGGATCCCTTGATAAGGGACAGAGGTTCCCACAATTAAAACTTTTGGATGAATTTTTGAAGTTTGTATAAGCTTTTGTATTCTGATAATGTTTGCTGCATACGACATAGGTTTTAAAAGACTTTTATAAATTTGTGTTCTTAAAAATATTTCTAAAACGATTACAACACTAATAGGAATCACTATAAGTGGGTTTCTTAAGAACTTAAAAAGCTCTTTTAAATACAACATATAAATTTCAGGCTTATGTGGATGTAGCTACAGTCAAACTAAAAAAATCTTTACATAGAAACGAATGTAAAAATTATTCATTTAATCTAAAATAATGAATCCATAATAAGCTTTAAGGTTTTATGATTGATAAAAATTCAAAAATATTAATTACAGGGGCAGGTGGAAGCATAGGCTCTGGCTTAGTATATAAACTTAAAGAATTAGAATTTGAGCATTTATTTTTATTAGATCATTCTGAATATCTACTATTTCAGATCAATCAAAGAAATCAAAATCGGTTTATAAGTTTTCTTGCAGATATACGAGACAAAGAAAGATTAGAAGAAATTTTTTTGTTAACAAAACCTGATGTGGTATTCCATACAGCTGCTCTTAAACACGTACCACTTTTAGAAGATCATCCCCGAGAAGCGATCAAAACAAATGTATTAGGAACATTGAATTTAGTGGAGTTATCTCATAAATATTCTGTCAAAAAATTTATTTTTATTTCCTCAGATAAAGCGGTAAGACCTACAAGCATTATGGGATCTACTAAACGAATTGGAGAGATGATTTGTCAATACTATCAAAAACTGTCCAATACAATTTTTACGGCTGTTCGGTTTGGAAATGTATTAGGTTCTTCGGGTAGCGTAATTCCAATTTTTAAAGAACAAATCGAAAAGGGAGGTCCAGTAACCGTTACGAGTAAAGAAATTACAAGATTTTTTATGTCTATCGATCAAGCTTGCGAACTTCTTATAAAAACAATGTATATTTCAACTAAACAAGATGATGTTTTCTTCTTAAATATGGGAGAACCAATCCGAATTTATGATTTAGCAAAATTTATGATTTTGTCTTCTGGAAAAATGCCAGAAAAAGACATAGAAATACAAATTACTGGATTAAGGCCTGGCGAAAAATTACACGAAGAGATTTATTACGAAGAAGAATCTACAATTTCCACTTCTATTGAAGGAATTCAGAAAGTGATTTTAAATGGAATAACAGAGAACTTTTATTCTTTATTAATGGAGTTAATCGAAATTAAGGACCCTTCTGAAATTAAAAAATTTTTTCAAAAATTTATACCTGAATCTTTAATCTCTTAAAAAATTCTTTACCAAATATATTTCTAGAATTTTGATGGCTTAGAGGCGTTAAAGGAGTTTATATGCTAAAAAAACAGATAAAAATTTTCTTTGTTTTGGGATTGATTTTGATCTCATTTTGTAAAAAACAAGAAGATGAAAAATTACAATTTGTTGATGTTTGTCAAAAAGTAGTACAATGTGATAAAAATTTAAAACAATTTGGAGATGTACAAAAACATTGCGAAAGTTTATTAAAAGGTATAGAAAAAAATGATCCTTCGTCTTTAAAATCAATTCTAGAATGTATTCAAAAAACGAATTGTGATGAGCTAAGTTTATTAAACTGCACTGAACCTTATATCAAAGAGTTACAAACAAAAAAACCAGGAATGAATCCATAATTCTATGTTTCATATTTACTTAATAATTGGATGATTTTTATTGCGGAGGAATTGTAATCAAAAAGAGATAGATTTTTATTTTTAATGTGTTTACTATATTTTACAACGTTTCTTTTTTCAGAGAAAAATAATATTTTTTCTTTCCATAGTAACGTATCCATTGGATCTTCTATAAAAAAAATTCCTTCTAAATGTTTTCCAATTTCTTCAAAAATTTGAATTTTCGAAAGTATTTGTATTTTTTTAAAATATGCAGCCTCTAAAATTTGCAGCCCGAATCCTTCGTAAACACTAGGATAAAAAAATACAGAACAATTTTTGTAGAGCCAATAAAGCTCTTCTAATTTTGGTGAAGAGAAAAAAAATATATTGTTACTTTTTAATTCATTATTGCATAATTTTTGTAATAGTGGAGTCATTTTCCAACCAGGTTTTCCAGCTATAATTAAAGAAGGTAAGTAACTAAATTCTTTTTGTGCATCTAAATAAGATTTAATAAGCGTTTCGAAGTTTTTTCTTGGTTCAATAGTCCCCACTGCTAAATAAAAGTGATATTCGTTTGGTATGGAAAAATACAATGGCTTCTTTGTTTTGGGTGGTTTGATGATACCCGGATAAACAACTTCTAACTTTTTTTGTAAATTTGTTATGTCTTCTTGAAAATGCTTTAAGAGTAGATTTTGGGTAGTATAAGATAAACAAAGGATTGTGTCAGCATTCTTTAGAGAATTTTTTGTGAATATTTTTAAATAAATATTTTCCCAATATTTCATTGTTTTTGGAAACATCCAAGCATTTAAGTCATGTATGTTTAATAAACAAGGAATATTGATTCTTTTTTTAAAATCAAAAGGTAAAAGAAACAATGTACTCCAGAATACATCAATTTTATGTTTTCTTAAAATGTTAGGTAAATATAAATGTAGCCAAACAGGACCTATAGTGCTACGTACCGAACTACAACTATGAATATGAAGTTCAGTATTTTCCCTTATAATTTCTTCGTATTCTTTATGAATACTTTTATGACTATAAAGTTTCCATTTCCAATGTTTCGGAGAAGAGTTAAGAACTTCCTTTAAAAGATAAAAAAGAAAATTTGCATTCCCCGTACCGGGATAAATTAAGGGTCTTACATCAACACCTATATTCATAAGTGTCAAATTTTTATTTATATGACTTTTTAAAACAAATAATTATTGAAATCTATCCTTTTTTAAATTCTTTTGCTATATAATGAAGCAAAAAAATCATGAAAAAGAAAATAAATTAAGAGAAAGACCTCCATTAGCATTTCAAAATAATAATTTTTTGTTAAGTGAAGAGGCAAGACCGATTCGAATTTTATCTGAGTATTTGTATCCTTTACAAAAATTTAAAGAATATGGTATAACTGATACAATCATTTTTTTTGGTTCAGCAAGGATTCCCGCACCCGAAGATAAAGAAAAATATAAAAATTCAAAAATTTATGATATGATTCAATATTATGAAGATGCAAAAGAACTTGCCAAGAAAATTACAATATGGTCAAAAAATATTGCAGAAAAATATAAAAGAAGATTTATTATTTGTAGTGGAGGGGGACCGGGGATTATGGAAGCTTCAAACCGAGGTGCTCACGAAGCACAAGGAATTAGCATTGGGCTCAATATAGAATTACCAAAAGAGCAAATACCGAATCCTTATAGTACTAGAGAATTGACTTTTGACTTCCATTATTTTTTTACAAGAAAGTTTTGGTTCTTATATTTTGCAAGAAGTTTGATCGCATTCCCCGGTGGTTATGGAACTTTAGATGAACTTTTCGAAACGTTAACTTTACAACAAACAAAAAATATCAAAAATACCATACCAGTTTTTTTATACGGAAAAGATTTTTGGAAAAAACTAATCAATTTTGATTTTTTGGTAGAATATGAGTTGATTTCGTTAGAAGACGTACATCTATTTAAAATTGTAGATTCTGTAGAAGAGGCTTATACAGAAATTCTACAAGAGTTAGAAAAAACTCTATGATAAAAAACTATGAATTTCTAAACTTATTTAAAGAATCTGAAGCAGCACTTCGAGGTTCACAGGTAACAGAAAAAGTTCATCATGCAATTTTTAAAAAAATACAAAGTTTAACAAACATTACTTATATTCGTTCAGGACGATTATATAATTTAAACGTTCCAATTCAAGAATTGCAGTCTTTAAATTTACCTAAAACTTCATACATAAGTGCGTTAAAAAATCTGATTACTGATAAACTGATTCTTCAGCTGTGTGTATTTGATTTTATAAAAGAAACTCAAGAATTAAAGATTCATTCTTGTTATCTTTCTTTACCATTAGATGAAAATATTTCCTTGAAGAATTTATATAATGAGGTGATCTTTTATTCTGTTAATCATATTGCTGAGTACATTCGTAGTAAACCAATAGTACAAAAAAAAGAGCTTTTACAAGATCTTGAATATGATTTTAAATCTACTCAAAAACCCCCTTACGAAAAACTAACAAATATTTTATTTGATCCAACGTATTATATTGTTCCAAGTGTTTTTGATGTTCAGCCCGATCCGGAGATTGTTACAAACATAAAAAAAGATTTAAGATATGAACTGATCAAACAAAAGGTTCTTTTAGAGGTTTTTGAATACGGGACAATGCAGAATAAAGAAGAAGAATTGATGATTCGATACGAGGCAGCGAATGAATTTATGAGAAATAAGATTGTTTCTAAATACAAAACTGAACCCAATTTAAAAATGGAATTAGATGCAATTTTTTTACAAGAGTCAGCTTATTATTTCGATCCTTTTGTTCCCAAAACAACTGAATATTCTAAAAAAATAGCAGAAGCAATAAAAAAAAATATTTTATCTAAGTTTAATACAGTTCGGTTTCCGGGTTTACTTTGCATTGAAGTTATAAGAACTCTTGCAGATAGTGTATACGAATTAATGGCAAAACAATATAAAGATGAACTATACAAACAAGTTAATTATTATACAGAGAAATTAAAATCTTTCATAAATCAAGACGATGGAGATTTGGTTATGTATCTTACACAAGAAGAAGTGGAACAAATAAATCCAAAAGTATTTGATTTTATCTTAAATTCTAATGAAATTATGAACTTAAAATGGAATCTTAAAGAAGGTATTGTTTTTGTACTAGCATATAAACAAGAAGAGATTTTTTATAAAATTGTGAATATGCTTTTAAAACAAAATAAGATTGAAAATTGGAAAATCCTTGCTTTGAAATTTCTTATAGAAAAATACGAAAACCATTTTCCGAATTTGTTTTCCAATAAAGATTTCAAAGATGCTTACGGAAAACTATTACGAAAAGCTTATATTGATTATATGCCCTGGTATTTTAAACTATTAATTTATTTTAATTTTCCGTGGTTTCAAGATTATGCATTTAAAATAGCAAAAGAAAAGATTAATCGAGAACAGCTTATATTGGATGAGCTTAATCAATCTAAATGGGAAGAAAGAAAAATGCAACAAATGCAAGAAAAAAAAGAAAAACTTGAAAAAGCAACAGAAATTACTCAGATTGTTCGAATTATGGATAAGGTTCAAAATTTTTTTTCAGAAGGAGAATTACCTACAACAAACAATATTTTACTGGAATTAGTAGGTTGGGAAGAAAAACAACTTTTAGATTTTTTACAACAACAAAATTTTGTTTTATTTCCTTTAAAAGAAGAAAAAGTGATTCTTTATCCAAATAATTTTAATTGGAAAATATATGCAAATCGTATTATACAAGCTATAAATGAAAACTTAAATTCAAAAAAAAATATATCAGTAGAAAAGAATGAAGCAAACTTAATCAAGATTCGTTCGTTTTTAGAGTCAAAACTAAAATCGAATCAAATCACAGATATAGAAGTAGATCCTTACAAAAAATTAAAAAAAGCAATTCAAAAAGAGAAAAATAAAGAAAAATATGATGAAAAACAAGACTTAGAAGAAATTGAAATTTAATACTTTGAAGTTTTTTTTATATTTTAATAATTAAAAATAAATTTGCAATAAAAAAGCCAAAAAAAATGTTCATCATATGGAAACTATAGTACTGATTGAAGAATTAAAAGAAAAAGTAAAAAGACTAGAAAATGAAAACAGATATTTAAAAGAAGAATTAAATTATATAAAAGAATCTCCGTATCTTCAAAGATCGATTACAACATTGCGTTATGAAGCTATCATCAATAGAGAAGAAGTAATTTCAAATGAGTTTGGCAAGAAAATCAATGAAAAACATGGCACTATGTATGAAATTAAAAATCAAGCATTTCGTTTTGCCACATTAGTTGGGGTAGATCCAGTATCGGTTCGATTGATGGTAACAGAAGCTATACAAAATGCTATAGAGCATGGTTATGGAAAATATGTGATTGTAAATATAGAAATTCATAATGATCCAGTAAATCCATATATTATGTGTAGTTTTAAACACGAAATGCCACCTGGTAAATCTTATACACTCAAGGAAATCGAAGAAAATGTCCAAAAAGGAGATGCAACATCTGAATATTTCGATTTCGAAAGTAGCCGTGGTAGAGGTGAATTTATTATGAAAGAATTGACTGACGAAAGAAGGATCATAAATGGAATAGAAATAAACCCTGATGGAAAAAAAATACGATATTTTAAAAGAATCTTAATTAAGTATAAAAATCCTGAAGGACCAAGAGAAAAGATAACGTTTTCTGAACTAAAAAAAGAAATTGACAAGCTGGATGTGGATGATGTAGTTTGCTATTTTCATGTAAGTCACGTTCAATCAGAACCTGTTGCTGTTACTATAGCTACCTTAAAGTCTAGTGCTAAAAAAGTAGCGGAATTAATGGAATTTCATAATTTCAAATTAGTCGAAGAAGAACCGTATTATAGAACCATTTTTGCCACATATAAAACATCTCATTACATAAGTAAAGAAGAGCTACTATCTCTTTTTAAAAAAGTTCGATTCATTGTTCAGCAAGAGTTTGATAAGCCATTATTAGAAAAATAATTTTTCTTGCTTTTTATTCTGATTTTTTATGATTCGTTTTCTATGAATAAAAAGCCTTTTTTAATTGCAACTGCAAGTGATAAAAAATATGGTGATTTCTTAATTGAACATTGGTATTTCTCTTTAAAAGAAAATGTAAAATTAAAAAAAATAGATATTCTTGTTTTAGATTATGGTCTTTCGAAAGCACAAAAATTTTATTTGGAAAAACATAAGATTAAAGTACAACCTTGCGTTCGAGACGGACATGTAGTGAATCTTCGATTTAGAGACTTATTTGAATTTTTAAAAAATCATCAATATGATCAAATTCTTACTTGTGACAGTGGCGATATAGTTTTTCAGGATGATATTTCTCATCTTTTTGAAGAACATACAGATGAATATAGAGCTGTTTGCGAAGAACTTGCTCCATTTTTTGATTTTTTTATCACGACAGATTATTTTTATCAAGAAGATATTAAAGAACTAGAAGAAACTTTACTTTTTAAAAAAATGATTAATGCAGGATTTCTTATTGCACCGTACAATAAAATGTCTTTTTTATGTAAAATGATTGTTGAGAAGACAAAAGATAAATCGAAATTTGGACCTGATCAAATTCTTATCAATTATATACTTCATAAATATGGATTTGTTCAACTTCCCACAAAATATAATTTTATTCCAGTGACTTCTTTAGATAAATTTTCTATTGTCAATGGAGTTTTTTATGATCAAAATCAAAATAAAATTCCAGTAGTTCATAATGCAGGAAATTTGAATTTTTTTCGAGCTATAGAAAATTTTGGATATGGAGAAAACTATAATGTTTTAAAAGAAGATATTTTAAAAGCTCTTAGAACTCTTTATAGCTCTTTACAAATC
This sequence comes from uncultured bacterium, assembly GCA_937928085.1. Taxonomy (GTDB): domain Bacteria; phylum Spirochaetota; class Leptospiria; order Leptospirales; family Leptonemataceae; genus SKYB61. The sequence continues at coordinate 48,572 of CALFVU010000002.1, forward strand.
GTGAATAAACCAAAAAGAGAAATCCTTATTCTTTCCAAAAAAATAGAAGAATTTATCCAGAGTACTACAAAAATAAGCTTATCTCAAACGTATGAAAATCAAAAACATATTTTAGAAAAATTTTTAAAATTTATAGATAAAAAATAAGACATAAGACATCTTATCGGAAGTATTCGTTTATATAGCTTATTCCTTCGTATGATCAATCAAAAACCAAGAATTTGAAATAAAAAAAACTTGCTTATGTAATTTTTAAGTTTTATTTGACAATAAAATTTAAATTCTTTTAGTTACAATGGACACACCTGATATATCGAAAGAAAAAGTAGAAGCATACTTAAATCAAATTAAAGATTTAAATGTAATTCCACCTGTATTGATCCAGGTTATGGCTTTACCTGATGATAATGAGCTTTCTTTTAAAGAATTGAGTAAACTTGTGCAAACTGATCAAATCTTAGTCTCTAGAATTCTAAAAATAGCTAACTCCCCTTTTTATAATCGAGGTATAGAAATCACTTCTTTACAAAATGCTATTGCTCGATTAGGCTTTCGACTTATACGTTCTATGATTGTAGTGGCAATGAATGATTCAATTTTTGCTTACGGTAATTATAGAAAATTTAAAGAAGAAGTTTGGCAACACTCTATAGCAAAAGCAATTTATAGCACAAAACTTATTGAAGATTTTATTGGAAAACAAGAGATCGATAAAGGAATTATTGGTGGCCTTTTACAAGATATAGGTAAAGTAATCTTAAACATAATTGATAGAAAAAAATATGTAGAAGTTTTAAAAGAATTTTTAGAAACAAAACGAGATATACGTCAAATAGAAATCGAAAAATTCGGAGTAGATCATATAATTATGGGTTATTTGGCATGTAAGCTCTGGAAATTACCAAAATTTGTAGAAAGTGTAATTTATGAAAGACATATGCCCATAGAAAAGAAAAGTACTTACGGAATTTTAATTACTTTTTCAAACTGTTTAGTTAGAAAAGCTGGTTTTGGTTTATTCACTGATATTCATGACAAAGATTTAAAAGAATGTGTAGAATTCTTAAAAATTAATTTAGAAAATTATTCTATAGAAACTATACAAGATTTTATTAAAAAACATGAATTATATAAAACTATTTTTTATTTATAAAGTTTTATAAATACAAATATTTTTTAACAAAACTAGTATAACAATAAAATGTTTTTTTGTTTATCAAAGATTTAAAACTTTGTATGCTTTTATTTTGATTGTTTTTCCTTTTAAATCAACAGAAGGAATTTCTATAAAGCGATATTTATTTTTTACATCTTCTGATAGATATTTTACTAAATCTTCGTTAACAATCACTTCTCCAGCTCCTGATATTGACTCTAATCTAGAGGCTATATTGACAGTATCTCCTATAGCAGTATAAGATAATTTTTGAAAAGAACCAAAATTTCCCAAAATTGCAACTCCAGAAGCTACTCCAATCCCCATTTTAGCATCAATCCCAAAATTTTTTTGCCAATTTTTATTCCATAAATCAAACACAGATTGCATCTCCATAGCTGATTGCAAAGCAGAATCTCTATGTTTAGGATCAGGTAAAGGAGCACCAAAAAGTGCCATTACTGAATCGCCTATATATTTATCAATTAAAGCATTATAGCTCAATAACACTTCTGTCATTGAGGTAAAATATTCATTTAAAAAAGCAACAATTTCTTTTGGCTTCATTTTTTCAGCTAAGGATGTATAACCTCGAATATCTGCAAATAGGACACTAATTTCTCTCTCCTCTCCTTTTTGTTCTAAGGGGATTTGACCAGAAATTACACCTTGTATAATATTAGGATCTACATAAAGACCAAAAATTCTTTGTATTTGATTTTTCTCTTCTTCTAATCGAATTTTGTTTTTATATTCCTTTTCTAATTCTTCTTTCATTATACGAACCATTTCTTTTAGATCTTGAATCTGTTCTTCAGAAATTCCTTTACTGATTTGTATTTTTCTCATAGAGTCTTCAATTTGTTTATAAAAAATTTTATTTTGAAATTGAATTCTAAGTAAATTCCTTAGCTTGTATTCTAATTTAAATAAGTCTAAATGTTTTTTTTGAAAGAAATCTATAATACCCATTTTAAAAAGATAATCTTCGAACATAACTTCGCTATAATTAGTAATTACCACTACCGGGATTTCTGAAAGTAAAGGATCATTCATTAACTCATCGATAAATTCGGCTGGATCCGCATCCCATAATGCTTCTGTAATTAAAAAATCTATATTTTTTTTTTGAATGAGAGGTTTAATTGTCTCTTTTAGATTTGTAGTATATATACAAACGTATTCACGAAACCAAAATTCTAATCGTTTTTGTAACTTTTCTAAAAAATTCAAATCAGGATCTGCTATAAGGATATTGATAGTATCTTGTTCAAATAAGTCTTTTTTATTACTTAGAATTTCCTCGCTAAGATGGTTTAAATTTTCTAAATCCAAAGGTTCCATTGATTCGATTTTATTTTTCGATTATTTCTGTCAAACGAATCAAAACTCCAAAGAATCATATATTTTTCGATTGATTTTTTAAATTCATGGTTAAATTTAGATCGATATGGTTTTACTTGATTTCGAAACAATTTTAAAAGCAAATCTCCAGAGAATGAAAGATTTTGGTTTAAATTCTTATATTATAGAAGATTTCACTGAAAAATTAAAAAAAGTATATAATGGAGAAACAGGTTTTATTGATTTTAAATATGTTTCTGAACTTTCTAAAGAAGATATCATTGATTTAAAAGATTTAAGATTCCAGCTTGATTATGATTCTACCATTAGTAAAGAGATTTCCAAAAAAATAGCACTCATTAAATTAAATGGTGGGCTTGGTACTTCAATGGGGCTTGATAAAGCAAAAACTTTGTTAAAAATCAAAGATCATTTTACTTTTTTGGATATTATTTTAAAACAAGTTTTTTATTTAAGAGAAAAAACCCAAACTCCAATCCCTTTATTATTTATGAATTCTTTTAATACCTCTGAAGATACATTAAATTATCCCGGTGTTTACGGGTTAAATCAAAAATTAAATCTTCCCGAAGCATTTATACAAAATCAGATACCGAGAATTGAAAAAGAGACATTACTTCCCATAGGAGATGGAAAAAGTTCAAAAGATTGGTGTCCTCCGGGACATGGAGATGTGTTCCTAGTTTTATATTCATCTGGTCTTTTAGACAAATTCTTAGAGAAAGGGATTGAATATATTTTTCTCTCTAATGGAGATAATTTAGGAGCTATTTATGAACCATCGATCTTAGCTTATATGATTGAGGAAGATTTAGATTTTATTAGCGAGGTTACTTTAAAAACTCCAGCAGATATCAAAGGAGGTATTTTATATAGAAATCGGATTTCTCAAAGAATCGAATTATTAGAAACTGCTCAGGTTCCCCCGGAAAATAAAAAAGATTTTGAAGATACTACACGATTCAAAGATTTTAATATCAATAATTTATGGGTAAATATAAAATCTTTAAAAGAGCTACTTCTAAAAGAAAGTTTAAGTTTACCTTTAATTGTAAATCCAAAACATATTGATGGTCGAGAAATTCTTCAGTTAGAAAGTGCCATGGGATCTGCCATAAGTAAATTTACAAAAGCAAAAATAATTCGCGTTCCTAGAACCCGTTTCGCACCCGTAAAAAAATGTAATGATTTATTAGTAAAACGAAGTGATGCATATATTTTAACCGAAAAATATGCTCTAGTTCCGAACCCAGAACTACAAAAAGAACCAGTTGTACATTTAAGTAAAGATTATGAAAAAATTTCTGATTTTGAACAATTATTTTTAGTCATTCCTTCTTTAGTAAAATGCCATTCTTTTACCATAGAAGGAAAATTTAAATTTGATATTCCGGTGAAAATAGAAAAAAATGTAAGTTTAAATAACCCAACAGACCAAATCATCAAAATTTCAGAATATTTACAAAATCATCATGTTCAAAATATAACTCTTTAAAATTTATTATTATCAATATTGGAATAAAATCATGTATATCAAAATAAAAAGCAAAAAAATTAGAGAAACAAATTGAAAAGATTTTGTATCAGTTTATGGAGAAATGTTAAATTTCCAATAGTTAATCCAGTAGATACTAAAGTTATAATCCAAAATAGTTTTAAAACTCTATTTTGATATAAAGCTTTTACTAAATTTTTAAAACTATTAGTATCTTCTGCAATACTTTCGAAATCTTTTACTTTTGGTTTACGAATTGTTACCTCTGATAAAGCAGAGAACATCCATAATCGAGTTCCGGGTATAAAGATAGAAAAAGGAGCGAATAATATAGTAATTAAAATCGTAAGTGGGTGTGCAAATGCAAGAATCGCTCCTAATCCAGCTCCTAAACTTCTACTAATTGCCCATACAAGAATCAATTCTTTTGCAGATTCTTTTTCTTGTAAAAAAAGAATAGTAAAAATAGCAATCATTAAAGTTATACCAATCCACATAAAAATTGTTCGATAAGGTCGAGGTTTTGGAACTATACTTAATTCTTCTAAAGAGAATTTTTTTCTCTCTCTTAAAAAGTTCGAAATACCTTTAAGATGCCCGGCACCAATCACAACAAAAATTTTGATATTCTTTTTCTTATGTTCTTGATTCATTATTTCGTTAATTGATTGTACCATATACTTATCTCTTTCTTCTAATATGATTTTTTTTATTTTGGTATATCTCGAAGGAATATTTTCAAAAAGATCTTCAAGAACATCTTTTTGTTTTAACTTCTCTATTTCTTCTTCTGTAATCTTGTCTGGAACTAAAAGACTCAAAATCAAATAGTTAATGAGCCAAATTTTATCTCCTAACGAAATATTTCTCCAAGCTCTAAGTAATGTAATTCGTATCTCTCTATCAATAAAAGAAATCGGTATTTTTTTTTCTATTGCGATTTCAATTGCTTTTTTCATTTCTGAGCCAGGTTTTACTTTAACTTCTAAACCTATTTTTTTTTGCAAAGAAGAAAGAAAAAGATTACTTGCTAAAAGAGCTAATTTTTTTTCTTTAATTACTTTGACTATATCTAACTCCTTCCACCGATCAGGATTGAAAAGGGATTCATAACGAGATTTACAAAGTTCTACACAAATAATATCGGGTTTAAACTTTAAAATTCCTTTTTCTACGTCATCAATCGAATCTTTTGAAACATGAGCAGTTCCTAAAAGAAAAATTGTATAATGATTTCGATGATTTCTACGTTTTATAATTTCGTAAGGTCCTTTAATAAAATTGTTTTTTTTAGATTCCATAATGGCGTCTTTTTCAAAAAAAGATTGATAAAAAACCATAAATATTTTAAATGTTATTCTGTAATTCAAAATCCTATGAAAATTTCCGAAGAAAATATTATATATGTCGGAGTTTCTGAATGGAAAGTTGGTAAAAGTCCAGCAATTCTAAGAACTACCTTGGGTTCTTGTGTAGGAGTTGTGCTTTACGATAAAATTAAAAAAATAGGTGGAATTTCCCATTCTTTATTAGATGAACCTCCTACTGGAAAAATTATCAATCGAGGTAAATATGCGAAAACAGCTATCGAAGAATTAATAAAAGAATTAGAAAAGTTAGGATCAGATAAAAAAGACTTAACCTCTAAAATTTTTGGTGGTGCCAGTATGTTTCAGAATAATTCTTCAAGCTTGTTCCAAAACATTGGAGAAAGAAATGTTTTAGCAGCAAGAGAAGTTTTACTTAAAAACGAAATTCCCATACTTTTTGAAGATGTATTTGGTCATAATGGAAGAACAATTACATTATTTTTAGAAGATGGAAGAGTACTTCTAAGAAGTGGTATAAATGAAAAATATATCTATAAAACATAAGGAGAACATATAAATTATGGAATCGTTAAAAAAAGAGATCGAAGAAACACTAAAAAATATCGATCGATTACCATCTTTTCCAGAGATTGTCCATAAGGTTTTATCCATGATTCGTAATCCCAATATCGAATTAAAAGATATTTCGAATGAAATTGTAAAAGATCCGGGTTTAACATCTGATATTATTCGATTATCTAATTCCGCATATTATCATCCTATTCGAGAAATTCGTTCTATTGAAGAAGGAATCAAAGTTTTAGGGTTAAACGTCCTTAGAGAAATTATTTTGATTGCAGCTGCAAGGGGGATTTTAAAGCAACCAGTAGATGGATATAAATTAGATAGCAAAGAGTTATGGGAGCATTCAATAGTTGTTGGTTATTTATCTGCAAAAATTTCAGAAAATATAAAAAAACATGAAGTCCCTAAGGATGTTGCTTTTACTGCAGGACTTATGCATGATTGCGGAAAAATAGTTCTCTCTAACACATTTAAAAAAGCATTGTATTATATAAATTTGGAATATCAAAAAAATCCAGAAATTAGTTTTATTACTTTAGAAAAAAACTATTTAGGATATAGTCATAACGAAATCGGAGCTATTTTATTAAAAAACTGGAATTTTCCTGAAGATTTGATTGATGCTGTAGAAAACCAATATTACCCAGAAAAATCAAAAAAGAATCCTCTTCTTACTTCTGTAATTCATATTGCAAATTGGATTGCAGTTTCTGCAGGTATAGGAGTGGATGTTATGGGTATGAATGAAAATTTAAGTACTTTTGCTATGCAAACACTAAAGATCAACGAGGAATTAATGAAAAAATATTATGAATCTATACCAGAGTATTTGGAAGTTATCAAAGAACTTAAAGTATGAGATTGGCATTTATAGGACCTAGAGGAGCTGGAAAATCAAAAATATCACGAAAGTTGTCTAAACTAACAAATCGATTATTATTAAGCACTGATCAATTAGTTTGTTACGAAGCTGGAGGAAAAACCATAGAAGAAATTGTTCAAGAAGAAGGTTGGAGTTCATTTCGAAAAAGAGAACTGGAACTTTTAAAAAAATTAGATCAAATCAAAAAAAATATTATTCTAGATTGCGGTGGTGGTATTTTGTTTGATGTGGATTCCACAACCAATGAAGAAAAAGAAAGCATTGAAAAAATACAATTACTAAAAAAAGATACTATTCTTATTTACATATTAAGGGATAAAGAATGGTTACTAAATAAACAACTGAACAATGCTCAAAGACCTGATTTAAATAAAAATCGAGAATATTCTCAGATTCTTAAGGCAAGATTTCCTATATACGAAAAATATGCAGATTATATTTTAGACATGAGAAATCGTTCTTTAGAAGAAGGAATTGAAGAACTTGTAAAAACTTTTTTTAAAAACTATAAGGTATAAAGATAAAGAAAACTCTTGACATACAATACTTTATAAGAAGATGAGTTGTGTTATGCATTCTGTAGATTCTGAATATATTAAAAGTAAAATTCGAACTATTCCAGATTGGCCTGAAAAAGGAATTATGTTTAGAGATATTACTCCTTTATTTCAAGATTCTAAAGCTTTACGAGGATTCATTGATGCTTTTATTCAAAGATATATCGACAAGAATATCAATGTAATTGCTGGAATTGATGCTAGAGGATTTTTGATTGGAGTTAGTGTAGCTTATGCACTCAATATTTCTTTTGTACCTATAAGAAAAAAAGGAAAACTTCCCTGGAAAACAATTAGCAAAGAATATACATTAGAGTATGGTAAAGAAGAAATAGAAATCCACATTGATGCATGCAAAGCAGGTGACAGAGTTGTAGTTATGGACGATTTGATTGCAACTGGGGGGACTATGCTTGCCGGAATTGAACTCATTCGTCAATTAGGTGGAGAAGTAGTAGAAGCTGCTACGATCGTTGATTTGCCAGATTTAGGTGGTTCTCGTAAAATTCAGGAAATAGCAAAAGTGCCCGTATTTAGCATTTGTTTTTTTGAAGGTCATTAATAATTTTTTATTATTTCTTTTTCTATCTTTTGGAGTCCTCCCCCAAAATAGAAACATACCTACCTATAAAGAAGGAAAAGAAATATTAGCCAAATTAATCGAAACAAAACTGAATATTCCAAAAGAAGATATTCAACTGGTAGAACAAAAAAAAAATCGCATTATACGAAAATGGGAAAAAAATCAATTTATATTTTATTATCGATATAAAATGATCATACCCATTTATAGAAGAAAAGAAAAAAGTATACAACTTGTTTCTACTCGAGAAGAAGAAATTTGGCTACGAATACCCGAAAGTTTATCCAATTTACAATTTAGTTTTCTTAGAATTGACCTTTTACCAGGAACTCATCTTACTATCTTAGAGTAAATCAAATTTTCTTAATAATGCTTTTGTGTCGGGTTTTCTTCCTCGAAATTGAACATACAATTCCATAGGATCTTCCGTACTTCCTTTCTCTAAAATATACTTTTTAAATTTTTCTGCTATTTTTTGATTAAAAATACCTTCTTGCTTAAAATATTCAAATGCATCAGCTTCTAAAACTTCTGCCCATTTATATGAATAATATCCCGAGGAATAACCACCTGCAAAAATATGAGAAAAACTACTAGAAATACATACTTGTTCTGGTTCCTCAAAAAGTCTTGTTTTTTTTGTTACTTCTTTTTCGAATTCTAAAATATCTTTTATATCGTCTGGATTTTGCATATGAAAGTACATATCCAAAAATGCATAATTAAGTTGAGTTAGGAAATGAATCCCCGCTTGAAAATTTTCTGATTTTTTTAACTGTTGAATGATTTCTTCTGAAATAGATTCACCTGTTTGATAATGTCTAGCAAATAAATCCAATGATTCTTTTTCTTTTGCCCAGTTTTCCATAATCTGCGAAGGAAGTTCCACAAAATCCCAATAAACATTTGTTCCAGCAAGAGTTCTGTAATTTACTTTAGAGAGAAGACCATGTAAACTATGACCAAATTCATGGAATAAAGTTTTTACTTCTTCGTGTGTTAATAAAGAAGGTTTTTGATTGGTAGGTTTTGTAAAGTTACATACAATCCCCACTTCTGGTCGTACATTTTGATTTAAAAAAATACCTTGTTCGCGAATCGTTGTCATCCATGCACCTGTTTTTTTTGTTTCTCTTGGAAAAAGATCCAGATAAAATATTCCTATCGATGCTTCTTTTTCGTAAACTTTATATATTAGAACATCTTTATGGTATGTTTTAGTTAAATGATCTTGAACAAAATCTAAATTATATAATCTTTTTGCAACTTCGAACATCCCTTTTAACACATAATCTAAAGGAAAATATGATCGGAGTGATTCTTGATCAATGTTATAAAGATACTTTTTGTATATTTCTGAATAAAAGCGTAAATCCCAAGGTTCAATCTTTATATCTTCTTTCAAGTAATTCGCAACCCACTCCTGAAGTTCTTGCAATTCTTCTTTTGCTTTTGTATATACGTTTTGATAGAGTTCTTCTAGAAAATTCATTACTGTTTCGGGAGTTTTTGCCATTCTTTCTTCTAAAACAAACTCACAATGATTTTGATATCCTAAAAGCTTTGCCCTTTCATATCGTATTTCTAAAATCCTTTTAATAATTGGGAGATTATTATATTCTTTTTCTAATCCTCTAGAACGAAATGATATATACATTTTTTTTCTTAATTCTCTATTTTTGCAGTAGGTCATAAAAGGAATATACTCGGGATATTGTAAAGTAAAAACCCAACCTTTTTTATTTCTTTGTTCTGCATTAATCCTACCTTGCTCAATCAAAGTTTCAGGTAAACCTTCTAAATCGCTTGTGTGAGTAATGTGTAATTCAAAAGCATTTGTGGATTTTAAGATATTCTCCGAAAATTTTGGAGTTAATTTGGAGAGTTCTTTGTCGAGTTCTCTTATTCGATTTTTTTTTATATGAGGAAGTAAAACTCCATTTCTTTTAAAGTTTTTCCAAAAATATTCTGTTAGTTTTTTTTGCTCTTGCAATAATTCTTTTTGATTTTGGTATACATAATCAACTTTTTTAAATAAATCTTCGTCTAAAAAAATATCATTTGATAAATTTGCTAAAAAAGCTGAGATTTCTGGAGCTATGTTTTGAATTTCTTCTGTACATTCTGCACTAAAAAGTAAATAATAGCAAGAGGCACATTCTCGAATTTCTTGATCTGAATTTTCCAAAGCAAATATTATGTTTTCGAAGTCTAGATTTCGATTTTTTTTGATTTCTTCTATTCTTTGTAAAGTCAAAGTTTTATAATATTCTAAAGCAGGTAGAAAATCTTTTCCTTTGTTTTCAATAAGCTTTTGTAAATCTACCGATTGATTAGGAGTAAGATTAAGTAAAGGATTATCATTATTGGATATCATCATAAACAAATAAAACAAATCATTGTCTTATTGTCAACATAGAATATTCAGAAATCGATTGACCTTTAACGATTCAAATTAATTTTGATGTAAATGTTTACTTCAATCAATCTAATGCCAAAACAAAAAAGAATTGCATTAGTGGCTCACGACAATAAAAAGGAAGATTTACTTGAATGGGTTCTTTTTAATGAAGGTTCTTTATCAGAGCATATTTTATATGCAACTGGAACAACAGGAAGCTTGATAGAAAAAAAAACAAAACTAACAGTACATAAATTACAAAGTGGTCCTATAGGAGGAGATCTACAAATAGGATCGATGATCACTGAAAAAAAATTAGATATGCTTTTTTTTTTCTGGGATCCTTTAGAACCTCAACCTCATGATCCAGATGTTAAGGCATTACTTCGTATATGTATCGTCTGGAATATTCCTGTTGCGTGTAATCGAGCCACAGCTGATTTTTTAATTTCCAGCCCCCTCTTTAAAGAAGAATATGAGCAAATCCTTCCCGACTATTCGATTTATCGTACACCTAAATAATTTATTATATCAACCTGTAGTATTGATTTAATTCGTATTCCCATATACGTAAACCACAAAATCGTTCTCCTTCCGGACAATAAGGTCTATAACCTGATAATTTTCTAATATAACACGGAGCTCGAAAAAATCCTTTTAAAAAGGGTAGTTTTTCTTCGACTTGTTGAATTTCTTGAATCGATGCATAAAAAATTTCTTCTTGAGCATTATAACAAGTTCTCATTTTCCATTTATGGATTAAGTTTAACAGATCTCCAGATTCAAAATATCGTACAGGAAATGCATTGGGTAATAAATACATTGCCTCTTCTTTTGTAGCACCTTCATTTAGAAACTGATTGATCAAATCAAAAATTTGATGCATAATTTTTTTATAACTCTCTTCTAGATCCGAATATTCTTGAACAATTTTAGGAATAATATAATCAGGTTTGCCAGTATACTGATTCATTAAAAAAGGACGAGAAGCAGGTACCATTCTATGCCTTTGATCTTGACTATCCGCAGTGTGAGATAATTTTTTCTGAAAAGTAAAATGCAAATGATAAAAAATTCGATTTAACTTCGTATGCATAGACTCATTTAATGTAGATCCTAGATAGATATTATGCTTTGGATGAAACAACAATTCAAAAATTCTCTCTTCCTGTTGACCACTGGGGATCATACCAAAAACACTATAAAAACTATCTAAAATTACTTGTTTTGCATTCGAAGTATAGCTAACCAATCGAGAACTATATCCTTGTAATGTTTGATCAAAATATTCCACAAATTCAGAAGACTGATTTTTAGAAGCATCAAAAAATTCAGAAAAAATTTTATATTCCGGTGTATCGTAGATTGAAATTGAATCTTTGATTTCTGATGCATATAAAGTATCAATTTGATAAACGCAATTCCACATTGATTGTACTAATTCAGAAATTTCTTCAGGAACATCACTTACTTCTATTATTTTTTTATATCGATATAACGTAAGACCACTAATAGTATGATACAAATATGTATATGTAGCTAAAGGCAGTACATACCTTGCAATTTCCATAGCTTTTCTTTCAATTCCTTTTTGCCATTGTTCTTTTTTTTTCTTTCTATAAGGAAAAATAGAAAAGTATTCTTTTTCGATAATAGGTATTAAAATTTTTTTAAGTTCGTAATAAGAGTGAGACTGAAACAATATACATTCTTTGTAAATTTCATATAATTTTTCTTTTTTATATAAGGAAGGTGGATAATAAAATTGATCGGGTTGAACTTCAACATATCTTTGGCTTACCTGTTCAGAATTATAAAAAGGATGAGAATGTAAAAATGACCATACCGCTGCTCGGGTAATTTTATCTATTGCAAAAATAAATTGAGGATGTTGTCTCGTAGTTAGATGTCCTGCTTCTAAAGTGGCTTTCGCAATTTTATCTCTTATCAATTTCGATCTTTCGTCTTTACTTACTTCTTCTGGGAAAACAACTCCTTTCGAAGAATAACAAGTTCTTGCAGAAGCAATTGATATATCAAAAGGATTTTTTGAATAATCAATTAAATGAATAATTGGCATTCTTTATATAATATCGGCACATAAACAAAAATTTTTTTATCTCCCATAAATGATTAAATCCCACTTTTTAAAATAACCTTGATCTCTTGGTTGTTTATCCTGAATTTCGATTCGAAATTTTCCCATTGCTGTTTCCTCTAAAAATCTTGCTATACCAAAGCGAAAGTCAATATTACCAGAATTACATCCAATTTGTTGATTTTTATAAAAACAGTTATGGGGCTCTGCAAGAATAGCTTTTGTCCCGGCTGGCGAATAAAGATTGATTTGAAGATCACCGAAATATTGATGTTCAATATGTATCACTGTATCCACCCATTCAATTGTTTGAATTCCTAAAATAGAAGTGTCAAATTCACTAACGATAGGAGATCCATAATCCGGTATCTCTTGATTCACATAAATATTTTTAATACTACATTTTTTATAGCTTCCAACAGGATTCCAGAATTGAGCCATCTGAATTGCATTTTGAATATTAAGTAAACCAAACCCATATTTATGATTAATATGAAATCCTGCAGAATTATATGTCCAATCGATATCTAAAGGATCATTTTTTTTAGCTGACTTCGCAAGTATCAATCTTACATCTCTCCAACTTAAATAAGGATTTGATTGTAAGAGAAGAGAAATCGCTCCAGACACAATAGGAGTAGATCCAGAAGTTCCAATAAAAAACTTTGTATATTGTTGATCACTTAAATCATTACTATAATACTTAGAATTATAACCAAAAGCTCCAGAAAGGTCTGTAGTCACTAAACCTGAACCATCATTTCCCATTGAAGGGGCACACAGCCAAAGATTGGCTCCTTTTTCTGAATATATTGCTTGTTTTTCGTCATTTCCGATTGCACATATTGCTGTTACTCCATAAAAGTTTACATAACCATCATAATTCGAATTATCCGCTAATTTGGAATTTACATAAGCTCCATTACCTCCCGCATTAACAAAGATCGTCCCTAATCCATGTCTTCCAGATTTTAATCCTTGCCAAATTGCTTGCTGCCATAAATAAGAAGAAGAAATTAAAAGTCCAGTACCATCTTCAGGTCCCCAACTATTATTCGAAACCCATATTTCTTGAATATTCATTGTAGTGGCATCAATAATATTTGATAAAGTACTCGTTGTTATAGCATTTAAAGCACGAAGACTACTTCTGGGTGCTACGCCTCGAATTCCTTTTGAATTATCTTTAGCAGCAATCAGCCCGGCAACACTAGTTCCATGCATAGAATCATCATTTTCTGGATCGCCAGTAGGATCATTACTATTGGTTTTATAATTATAACTTTTTTCTAGTTCTATATTATTCGATAAATCTTCATGTGAAATTTCTAAACCATCATCAATTATGCTGATCTTTACACCTGTTCCACAATAAGATTGCCATGTATTACTCAGATTGATCAAATCAAAATGCCATTGTAAAGAAAATAAAGGATCACTAATATTACTACAATTTTCACTTGTTGTAGAAATTGAGGAATTTAAATAGTTTTGAGGTATTTCATCACAATGGATTGTTATAGGTTCACTCTGATTTAGAAGAAAATAGAATACAAACCATAAGAGACGTTTTTTATCTTCTGAGTTATCATCTGAGAAAACACTACAATAACTAAGAAAAAGAAACACCCATAAAAATTTTTTAATCATATACAAAATTTAAATAATTATAAGATTATTTTATGTCAATCTCAATAATGAATTATGTTTGACTCATTTTTATATTTTAAAAATACATCATAAATAATGAGATTTATAACATTTGGATATTTATTTTTTTTTGTTATTGTTTTTATTTCTTATTGGTCTATAAAAAATAAAAAAGCAAAATTATGGATTATTGCAATCTCTTCTTCTTTATTTTATGCAAGTTGGTCGATAGAATTTTTCTTACACTTTATTAGTTTTGTCTTCTTAAATTTTTTTTTTTCTCAGCTTATACGTAATTCACAAAATCTAAAGAAAAAGAAAATATGGTTAAGCATTATTTTAATTCTTGACATTAGTAATTTATTTTTTTTTAAATATTTGTATTTTATTATAAAAATTTTATATGATATTACAGATTTGGAATTTTTTAAAAAAGAAGTACTGAATTCATTATTACTTCATTATTTGGGGCAAGAAAGTATTGTTTTACCATTAGCGATAAGTTTTTATACGTTTCAAATGATTGCTTACGTAGTAGACACATATAAAATAAAAATTCAAAGAAAAGATAGCCTTCTAGAATTTTATGTATTTATTTTATTTTTTCCTCAATTAGTTGCGGGTCCTATTATGAGGCATTCTGACTTTTTTTATCAATTAGATCATGAAATTCAACTTACAAAAGAAAAAGTGATTCGAGGGTATTATCTTATTTTTATTGGTTTAATAAAAAAAGTAATCATTGCAGATAATATTGCATCTATTATAGATCCGATTTTTTTAAATCCTTTAGAATATAATGGTTTTGCGAATTTTTTAGCAGGAGTTGGATATGCGATTCGAGTTTATGGAGATTTTTCAGGCTATACAGACATTGCAAGGGGTAGTGCGCATCTTTTAGGATTTAGTATTCCCGAAAATTTTGAAGGACCTTTTTTAAGTATATCCATATCTGAATTTTGGAGAAGATGGCATGTAACTCTTTCGAGTTGGTTAAGAGATTATATTTATATTACCCTTGGAGGTAGTCGCGTTTCTCCTTTTAGAACATACGTAAATTTGATTATAACTTTTACATTAGGCGGTTTGTGGCATGGTGCGAATTATACTTATCTATTTTGGGGATTTTTTAATGGGATATTACTTCTTTTAGAAAGACTTATACCTAATTTTAATAATGCATTTGGTAAATCTGGTGTTTTACAATGGTTGGGAATTTTATATACGTTTTTTTTCTTTTCAATTGGACTTTTATTCTTTAATGCTCCAGATATACAACATTCTTTTTGGATGTTTGAACAAATTTTTTTTCTAAAAGATGGAAAGTTCATAACAAAGGATTCTATAATTCAATTCATCACTTTTTTAGTTTTCGTTTTTGTTTTTAATTATTTTCAATATTATAAAAATAAGTTTAAAATAAAAGAAACCAGAGATATCATTTTATTATGCATATTAGGTATAGTAGTTGTCTGGCTTTTAGGAAATTATTCACCTAAAACTCAAAGTTTTATTTATTTTCAATTTTAAGGATAAGAAAAATGAAGTTATTTCAATATCCCTTTTTTTTAGCAATTTTTATAGGATTTAGCATTTTTATAACGGATAAAATCTTTTTGATTCCATCTATAAAAAAAATTAGTATTTATTACAAAAAAGTAGAGATCTTTTTTTTCGAATCAAGATTTGAATTATTCAGTTTTTTTAAAAAAAATGAAAAAAACGATTATGCATTGATTTTAGGAAGCTCCCGTTCGGGAATGTTTTCGAATCAAGATATTCAAGAAATGATTCCTTTCACTATAAATATATATAATTTTAGTGCACCATTAGCTGGTACAGCATATTATTATTATTGGATACATCGATTTTTATTAGATAAAGAAATTCCAAAAAAACCAAAATTCATCATTATGGAATTAGATGCGATCAATTTAGGTGAACCTTCCTTAACAAATTCTTTACCATTCTCCTATGATTTACCATTTATTTTTGAATATTTAGATTTTTACAGAAATCTACCCAATCAAATCTCAAATAAACAACTAAAAAGTTTTATAAATTATCTATTTTCTTCCAGAGAAAGGGAAAAAGGATTTTATGCAGACGAAGTAGATTCATATTTAATTCGATTCTTTTTTATTATAGGAAAATACAATATTCATCCTTTAAAGATTTTGGAAAACTTTAAAAAAATAGATTTCTTGAATATAGAAAATCATCATACAGAAAAAATATTTGTGTATCAATTCGTGCACAAAATGAAAGAAAAGCATATACAAAGTTTTCACGAAACTCATGGTGGAATTCCTATAGAATTTTATACAAAAATACCTGAAGAGCAATTACCCATTGATGCCAAAAAAACTTTCTTAAGAATTTTTCCTAAACCCGAACTTTCTACTACCCAATTGATTTTTTTAAAAAATATTTTGGAAATCTGTAAAAAATATCAAATCCCCTTAATACTATACAAACCCCCTATGACAACGTATGCTAACGAAATTTTAACACAATATAATCTTTATCATTTAGAAGATATAATCAATATTTTTTTTTACTACAAGAATGTATTTTATGTTGATGCATCAAATTTAAACTGTAAAGAATTTATTGACTCGGTACATCTAAGCCCAGAATGTTATAAACATCTTACGAAATATATTTTTACAGAAGTAATCAAGCAATCTTCGATATTGTATTAGGTATTTATTTACTATATTCTATTGACACTAAAAAACTTTAAATTTAGTTAGTTTTTAATGATCATAAAACTTTATGGTGTGAGAGGTTCTATTCCATCTCCTACTTCTAATTCAGAATATAAAGAAAAGATAAAAAGAATCTTAGAACTTGCCGTAGAAAAACAACTGATTCAAAAAGAAAAAATACTTAATTTTTTAGAAGAAATTCCTTTGCCATTAAGTTATTTGATTGGAGGGAATACGACCTGTTTAACGATTCGAACAGAGGAAAATTTATATATTTTAGATGGAGGAACTGGAATACGAGTCTTGGGAGAAGAAATTTCCCAAAATCCTAATTCTTATCCAAAAGTTTTACATCTTTTTTTATCTCATACCCATTGGGATCATATTCAGGGAATTCCTTTTTTTAAACCTTTGTATCTTCCTAATTTTACTATCCATTTTTACTCTGGTTTTCCTGATATACAAGAAAGACTAATGTACCAAACTGATGTAAGGTTTTTCCCAGCTCCTTTTGAAAAAACTGCAAGTAAAAAATATTACCATCATCTTAAAGTTGGGCAACCAATCAAAATAGAAAACAATATAGAGATCCACACCTTTCCGCTTAAGCATCCCGGAGGCTGTTTTTCTTATAAATTTATTTCTTTAAAAAATAATAAAATTTTTATTTTTGCAACCGATGTAGAATTTACTGGAGAAGAGTTTTTAGGTAAACAAGAATATCTAAATTACTTTGGTTATGCTGATATATTATTTATTGATTCTCAATATACTTTAGATGAATCTTTTCTAAAAATTGATTGGGGGCATACAAGCTATACTATGGCTATAAACTGTGCAGTACGTTGGAAAGTAAAGAATGTAATTTTAACCCATCATGAACCAAACTATAGTGACGAAAAACTTTTCCAGAATTATTTATATGCTATCCGTCATAGAAACTATTTAGAAAAGGATCGACCAAAAATTTTTTTAGCAAGAGAAGGAATGGTATTTCAGTTATAAATATGTTTTCAAAAGAATTTTTATTACTCAATACATTTGTTCTTTTAACTATCTTTGGTACTGTAAAAATAGCCTTATGGTTTGAAAATCATTTAGTAAAAAAAAATTATGAATATATTATAAAAAATTTGGCATATTCTTATCAGGATTTCGTTAAAATAGAAAGATTACAAAACAAATCTTTTTTTGGATTTAAACATTACTTTGCTACAATTAGTGTAAAACTTGAAGGAAATCGAAAAGAAATTCTAAAAAAAATCTCCCCTACCCTATTCTATAAATTTAAAGAAGGAAATCAAGTAGAATCAACAATTGTTAAAGATCGATTCGGTAATTTTCAAATTTTTCTTATACAACAACTGCACGAAGAAATTTCTTTAAAAAAAGATAGAAATAAAAATATAGATTTCGTTTGTAATTTTTTTCTTGTTATTTCTGGAATTTTTTTTATTTTCTATAAATTGAAAAAAAAATGAAATTTGGACTTTCTCCTTGTCCAAATGATACGTTTATTTTTTATAAATTTATACAAAATAAAGAGATTACACCCATTTTTTTAGATGTAGAAGAATTAAATCAATTAGCACGAAAACAAGAAATTCCACTGGTAAAAGTATCTTGTGCTACCGCTGTTCAACTAAAGAATTATGAAATTTT
Organism: uncultured bacterium; assembly: GCA_937928085.1. Taxonomy (GTDB): domain Bacteria; phylum Spirochaetota; class Leptospiria; order Leptospirales; family Leptonemataceae; genus SKYB61. Next base: position 67,028 of record CALFVU010000002.1, read on the forward strand.
ATCTTGTGGCGGTGCAATGGGGTATGGTTGTGGTCCATTGATAATATCAAATCAGCTTTCAAAAAAACCTATAAAAGAAGCGATTCAAACATATACTATTTTGATTCCGGGTAAATTTACTACTGCGAATTTTCTATTTACTAGTTTCTGCAAAGAAAATCAAATCCAAGACAAACTATTCGATATCCTATATCTTCGATACGATGAGATTATCCCCAAAATGTTGGAATTAAAACAAAAAAATCAAAATGCCTTAGGAATCTTAATCCATGAAGAACGCTTCACCTATAAAAAATTTCAGTTATACTTCGAATTTGATTTAGGCACATGGTGGGAAACATTTACAAATCTACCCATACCATTGGGATGTATTGTATTACATAAAGATTTTTCTAAAGATAAACAAAAAATCGAAGAATCTATACGAGAAAGCTTATTATATTCGAAACAAAATTATGAACAGGTATTGCCCTTTATTAAAGAAAAGGCTCAAACTCTTGATGAAGAAGCAATCCTAAACCACATACAACTATATGTAAATGAGTTTAGTTATAACATTCAAGAAAGTGGTTGGATTGCTTTAAAAAAAATGAAAGAATTAATAGAAAATCTTCTCTAAATTACCTTAAAAATATTAAAGCCATAAGAAAAAATACAGGCTGTAAAATAAAAATAGAATAGATCATATATCCTCCAAAAGAAGGCATTTTAATGCCTGAATGCTCTACAATAGAACGAACCATAAAATTAGGTGCATTTCCAATGTAAGTCATAGCTCCCATAAACACAGAACCTAATGAAATTCCTGCTAAAATTAAAGGTTTTGAGTGAATAAATTCAGATACAGTTGCTGTACCTTGAGCAGTAGTAAAAAATACAAGATAGGTGGGAGCATTATCGAGGAAACTAGAGAAAAAACCCGTAGCATAAAAATATTGTATTGGCGTGTTTAATCCCAACTCTGCACCATGTGTTCTTAAAAGAATTAAAGCTGGAACCATCGTAATAAAAATTCCAATAAATAAAGCTGCTACTTCTATAATGGGATAAAGATTAAAATCATTCTCTTTTCTATATTTTTCTTTTGTTGTAAATTTAGAAAGTAGAATCAATATAATAAATAAGGGAATTTGAATCAATTTATAAAATTCATTTTGATGGATTAAAGTTTTAAAAGGCTCATAGTTTTCGTTAACAAAAGCTACTACTAATATTACACCCAATAACCATAAAAAATTAATTCCACCTTTTAAACGTAAAGGCTGAATCTGAGTTTTATCTTTTTTTATATCCTTTTTTGTTTCTTTTTTGTATTCATAAAGATCCCAAATATAATACACTACCAACAAAATTCCAACGGTAAAAATCCATTCATAAATGAAACGAAATGTCCAGGTAAAAGGAACACCTCGCAAATATCCTAAAAATAATGGGGGATCTCCAAGAGGTGTTAGTAATCCTCCAATATTTGAAACTAAAAAAATAAAAAAAATATAAGTATGGACTACATGTTTTCTTTCAGAATTCGATCTTAGCAAAGGACGAATTAAAAGCATGGAAGCACCAGTAGTACCTATAAAAGATGCTAAAATCGATCCTACAGCTAAAAAAATTGTATTATTGAGTGGTGTTGCTTGTAAGTCCCCTCGAAGTACAATTCCCCCACTAATATAAAATAAAGCTGCTAATAAAGAGACAAAAGGTATATAATCTAGTATAATCTGATGCTCAAGTTCGTGAAATCTTCCAATATAGATTAAATATATAGCAATAGGAATTCCTAAAACCATAGAAACTATGAATTTATTCAAATTACTATGCCACCAATGTTCCGCAACAAGGGGAAGTATTGCAATGGCTAGCAAAATTAATATAAATGGTATTACCGACCAATATGCTGGTTGATTTTCTATCATTATTTACCTCCTAAATTTGCTCTGTAGATAATATAAAGTAAATAAACTATTATAAAAAAAATTCCTTGATTTTTTTCTAATCTATGCCTTTTACCTATAAACATAAAAATAAACAAAATAAAACTTGCAAATAAAGAAGCAAAAATATCAATTTGACCTTCAAGATTAAAAGGTAGTGGCTTTATAACAGAAGAAGTAGCTAAAACAAAAAAAATATTAAATATATTTGAACCTACAACATTACCCATTGCAATTTCAGAATTGTTTTTATAAGCAGCCACTGCTGATGTAGCTAGTTCAGGCAAAGAAGTTCCAACAGCTACAACAGTTAAACCAATAAAAGATTCACTAAGTCCCAAGAATTTAGCGATTTGTACCGAACCATTTACAATCCAATCACCCCCAAAAACTAACCCAAGAATACCAAAAATAATATATAAAATCGCAGTAAAAATTTTCATGTCTTTTACTTGTATCTCCTCGAAAGGTTTATTTTGTTCTTTTGCAATTGAAAAAACATAATAAAGAAATATAGAAAAAAAACATAAAAGTATAAAACCATCATTTCTACTTATAATGTTTAAAGAATTCGATTGGAACAGTACATCATTTGCTGCGAAAAAAACCACCACTGAACCTAATAAACTAAATGGAATTTCTTTCCATGTTGTCGAAGTATGAACTTCTAATTCTCTGATTACAGAAGAAATACCCAATATTAAAAAAATATTTGCAATGTTACTTCCTAATATATTCGAAATCGCTAAATCTGTATTTCCTTTTAAAGAAGATATAACGTTTACAGCTAATTCTGGAGCAGAAGTTCCAAAAGCAACTAAAGTTAATCCAATCGCTAAATCAGAAACTTTAAGCCTTCTTGCTATGACCACAGAACCTTCAACAAAAAGATCAGCTCCTTTAATCAATACATAAAAACCGGGTAGAAATAAGATATAATGAAGAATTTCTAAATTTAAACTCATTTTCCTGCCAAATTTTATATGATTTTAAAATTGTAAATTTTATTAATTCAATTTAAGTTTTTATTATTAAATTTATTGACAAAAAAAATCTTTCGATTTAAATGTATATAAAATGAAATCGAGGTTAATGTTTCTATTTTTTTTTATATACCATTCATTGTGGAGTATGCCCAATTTTTTATTAAATATTCATTTTATTAAACTAATAAAACCACTTGAAATTACTATTGGAAGACAATATCTAATTATAGAAGAAGAAAAACAAAATCAAAAACGAAATAGATCTATAGAAGTTGCTAACTTTATATTTTATAACAATCAAACGTATGAAACTCCATTCAACATATTAAATCATCATTATTTACAAAGTTTACACTTTTATTCTTTTTTTTACAACCATAAAGATACTTTTTTTAGTTTAGAATTGATTCCTTACTTCGAAACTTATAACATTCCTTGGATGCTCAAAAATAAAGAATTAAATCTTCGATCTTCTTTCTTTTATGGTTTTCGTTTAGACAAAAAAGATACAATTTCTACTTTTGTGGGAATTTTAAATGAACAAAAAATTCAAAATCAAATCTTATATGAAAATGAACCTATCGTAGAATACGGTAAAATATTTTTTATTCCTGGTATACAATTAAGAAGCCATTCTGCTGTTTTAAAAACATTTTTAGAAGTTCCTTTGTCAGAATATAATTTTGTAAAAAATACCAGTAAATTTTATAGTTCTTCTCTTAAAGATTCTAAAGCGAATTTTCAAATTCAAATTAGAAATTAATCTATAACATAATACCATTCCATTAAATTAAATTGTTTTAAGATTTTGTTATGCTCAATTTCTTTCGTAAGATCAAAAAAAATTTTTTTACCATCACTAAATTCAACTTCAATAAAGTTTTGATTTTGTTTTTTAGTTTGTTCAATAAAAAATAATAACTCTTTTAAGTTTTGAACTGTTTTTTGATTCACTGTTTTAACTGGCTTAAACCGAATTTCTCTATATCCTGTGTTGATGGGATGAGGTAGCACATCTGATACTATAAGAATCCTATCTTTTTCTTCTGGAGTTTGATAGTTTTTTTTAGTGTCATAAAGGTAGGATAATTCAATCGCTTTGCTTCTCCAATCTTTTCCAAACCTTTCCCATAAAAAATTTCGATTTAATTCTATAAAAACTACACCAAAAAAAACAATATAAGGTTGCCTGCCATAACTCTTCCATGGAATTCTTTCAAAATAGTTTTGATTTCGTATAACTGAATATAAAGGAATTTTTAAATGAAATTTTTGCTCATCCCTTAAAATTTCTACCACTATTTCTTCTTGATTTTTTCTATAGCTTCCTGTAATACTCCTAGAGAAAAGGAGTTCAAATTTTTGAATTCCTAATTTCGGGTCATAATACATACATTTTTTTAAGGGCTTTAAATTCTCTATTGATAAAACTATATCACCTTTTTTTATATAAGAATAATAACTTGTATTTGGTAAAACATTTTTCACTAAACAAGCATTTTGATCAATTCGATAATACTGAATTATAGGATTTTCTTCTTCGTAATCAAGTTCTTCGAATTCAATTCCTTGAACTACAAAGCCTTCATACTTTTGATTTAAAAAACCTTTCATAAAAAAATCAATTCTAGAAATAGGAATATTAAAGATTTTATTATCATTAAAATAAGAAACGAATCCTATCATTTTATTATCAGAAAAAATAGGACTAAAGATCTTGAAGGCTTTCTGATTATTCAAAATAAACACGGGAAGTTTTGTAAAACCGAAATCGGAAGTAATGATATACTCTGATACAATAAATGATTTTTTTTCGAAATTTTTAAAATCATTAAAAAAGCCTATTTCAACTTTTTGTTTAATATTTGGATCTTCTCCTAAAGGTAATTCATTCCAAAAAATAAAATTCTCTGTTATCTTTTTTTCTAATTTAAGAATACATAAATTTATCTCTATATCCATTAAATAAATCAGAGCTTTCAGTTTATGATTTTTCTGAGTTTTTACAAAAATATCTACTGCATTAGGTAATTCATCACATTGAGTAAGTACAAATTCGGAATGTATTAAAAAACCGTACTGGTTATATTCATTTCCATATTCCGAAATCCAAGGATAGATAGAGCTATACCGTATCGTTGTATATTGTATATCTACAAAATTTTTTTCTATGATGTTTTGAATCGGATCTTGTGTATAGATAGTAAAACTTAAAAAAAATAATACAAAATAGCGACCATACTTCATTTTAAAACTCCTTAATGAAAAAATCTTTTTTAATACCATAATTTTTTAAAATTTCCTGATTGATGTTTTGGATATGTTTAGCTTGTATAATTAATTTTTTTTCTTTTCCTTCGAATTCAAAAATTATTAAATTTTTTTTGGATTCTTCTTGTAAAATCTGATAAAACATTTTTAGATTTTCAACTTGTCGATTATTAATAGATTTTACTACATAATGGGTAAATTCTTTATAATAAAAATTCCTATGATCCGATAAAACTTTTGTTAAGATGATTATTTGTTTTCGATTCAGGGATGTTCGATTCTGGATTGCATAGTAATAATAATAAAAAATATTCGAAGCTTGATGGTTAAACCAAACTGAAGAATATGTGGAAAGTAAATTATGGTTTAATGGTTGAAACACCAGTCCATAAAACACTACATATTCAGGTGGTGTATCATAATCTTTTCTTTGGAAGTCTAAATAATTGGTTGTTTTTGCTTTGAGATTGATATTTAAAATTTGTTGATTTCGCAAAATTTTTAGTTGAATGACCTCACCTTCTTCTAAATTATCGATTAGTTCAACAAAATTTCTATATTCATCTTTAATCCAAACTTCACCATGATTGGTAATGGGGTAACCTTGGATTTCTAGCAGAATATCTCCTGGTTTAAGATACCCTTCCGAAGAAGTATTAGGCATAATATCATATATATAAACTCCATTGGATTGAAATTCTTTAGGTAATTTTAATGCATTTTTCATCATAGGATTTTCTAATGTTTGGTATAACACTCCTAGCTCAATATATCCGTTATATTTTCCATCTTGAATATCATTTAAAAACTTTCGAATTACAGAGGTGGGAATCAAATACCCTAAATTTTCTCCAGAACGTAAAATCTGAAATGCAACTCCAATCACTTTACCATTTTGGATGGCTGGACCTCCAGAATTGCCTGGATTAATAGCTGCATCCACCTGAATTACTAAATGGCTATCAATTCCGCTATGGCTATAGGTATCCATATCAACTCGTGATACAATTCCTTTTGTAATGGAGACTTTATTCCCACCAATAGGAAATCCAATCACTGTTACGGGAGAATTCAATTTAGGCAAATCCCCAATTTCTAATGGTTCTGCATCCTGATAAAATTCTTTTGAATTTTGTATAACATCTAAAAGAGCCAGATCGCAATCATGAGCGATAAATTCAACTTTTGCAAAATAAAATTGATTTTGCCCTACTCTTTTTATTCGAATCTGAAACGCATTACTGACCACATGGGCATTGGTTAAGATTTTTTTTTGATTTTTAAAAGAAATTACAAAACCGCTTCCTGAAGAACTTTGTATTTTAGGTTGTTGCCACGGAGATTCATAAGAATATTGAAAACTAAATACTTCAATATTGACTACAGATCTTGTAATTCGCTCAATTTGATCTTTTTTCTCAAAAAAAGAAAAACTAAAAAGTTCAAAAACAAAAATAGCAATGAGAATTTTCATAAGAATACAATTTTTTTAAGAATCATGAATTTTCAATAGAATTCAGAAATTAAAATCTCAAAGGACCAGATAATTGCTGTAATTCTTTTTCTTCTAAAACAATAAATTCTACAGAATCAAAAGGAATTTGTTTTTGCTCTTCTGCAATTTTGATCATATATCTCCCTGCAGATAAAGGAGCATAGTATTGTCGTATAAAATAAAAATCATCCTGAAATTCTGGAAAAACTACTCGTAAATCAATTTCTACAGGCTGTGGAGAGTTCATCATGGCATATAAAACAACTATAAATTTTGGCTTTAAGAATAACTTTTGATCAAATTGATAAATCCACCATATAGTTTCGTTTTCACCAAAATATAATCTCTCTCTACCAAAATAAAATTCTTTTGGCTGAAAAAAAATTTCTTCTATAAGAGGAACATCTCTTTGATCAATGCTCCTCCATCCAAATTTTCCAGTATAAGACGTAGAAGAATTGCAAAATACACTAAAAAACAAAACATATAATGAAATGATTACAGAATAGTTTTTAAAAATCATATACTTTGATTAAAAAAATTTTTGTTTGTTTTTTACAAGTATTTCTGCTTCTTTTCTTTTAAGAACAAAAAGTTCTTGTAGCATAAAGATTTTTAAATCATTTCTTGTATATTGTTCATCCACATATTTGACTATACAACGAAACGAATTGTTTAATAATAATCCTTGTTTTAAAAATTGACGGATTTTTTCTTGATCATTGACTCGATAACAAACTTCATACGATTTTTGAACAAACTTAGCTTTTTCTGAATTAGAGTCTGCATATGTTAACAATGCATTGTTGATTTTAATTAAAATTTGTTTTCCTTCTTCCCCAAACAAACTTTGAAATTTGTTTTGTAAATCCCTTGGATTATTTTGCCTTGTTTGTTGGGGTTTTGAGATTTTTTCTTGTTTTTTTTGAACTTCTTGTTTAGGATTTTTTGTTTCTATATCTTTTTTGATAGGCTCAAATTTTTTTTTTGATTCTTCTTTATTGGTATGATTTGGTTTTATCGAGATTGGTTCTTTATACAAAATAGATGATAAACGAAATTCTTTTAAGGGCAGATCAGGATATAAAAATTGTACTTGTTCTAAAAGAACTTTAAGTTCTTTTTTATCTATTTCTTCTAAGTAATCAAAAATTTGATCGAGACCTTTTAAAGATAAAGCCACAAGTGTTGGTTTTTGAATCTGATTTTTTAATACATCTTTATAAATTCGGATCGCCAAAGGTTTATTATCGATTTTATAAAGATATGTAATCCCCAGATCTCTATAAGGATAATTCCAATCAGTCGCCACATTCACAAGAAAGTTATCCGCTTCTTCTACTCGAAACTCAGAAATTGCTGAAAAACTTTCTTCTACATAATTGTGATTTTCAATCGAATTAATCAGTACAGGCAAAGACTCTACATATTGAGTTTGTTTAAACAAAAAAATAATTTCTGAATCTAAGTTTTCTCGTCCTAAATAGATTTGATCTAATAAAATCGCTGCTGATTCTTTAGATTGTGATTTGAGTAATTCCTCCTTAACATCAGGAGTATAAAACTCTTCGTGTTGCTTTAACTCTTCTCTTACAAAAGAAAAATTTGATTCATTTAAATTTTTTACGCTATATTGAAATATATTTTCTTTCTGATTCGAAAAATTAGGATCATAATAAAGTTCTTGAAGTTTTTCCTTCGCAATGTCTAAATCTTTATTCATAAAAAAATTTACAAATTCGTCTTTTTGGTTCTCTGGCACTTGATCTTTTTTTAAGTACATTTCATTGATGATTGTTTCTTGTTTCGAAATATCCTCAGTTTCCAAAAACTGTTTTTCATTGTTAGAAATTGTATTTTCTGCAAAAGTTCTACAGTATAACAAGAAAAGAAATAAAATTACAAAATTATGTTTCATTAAACTTTTTATCGGAAAACTTTTAAAAATAAAAAAGCTTTTACAAACTTGAACTTAAAAAAAAATAGCAATAAATGAAAAAAGCAATTATATTTTATTTAATTTTTCTTTTTTGTAAAGATCCCATTTTTAATCGATGCGATCAAATATGTAATTTTGTAGGTGATTGTACTAAACAAAATCTTTCGAGCGAAATGTATCCCCTTTTAGAAAACGTGTATCCTTACTGCATCAACGCTTGTATGACGTATTACCTGCAAATATCTGAATGTTACCAAGTAAATAAAGAAAATTCTTGCAAAGAAGTATTTGATTGTATGTTTCCTGTTTTAATACATAAATAATATGATAACGAAAAACGAAAAAATTCTTTATATCTCTTTATTTAGTTTTATCATTCTGATTTATATATATATTTTACCTTTTGATGTAATGGATATTGATTCCGCTCAATATGCAGAAATTTCTAGAGAAATGGTTGAAAATCAAGATTTTTTTTTCTTAAAAGACAATGGAAGAAAGTATTTAGATAAACCCATTTTTACATTTTGGATAATATCTTTTTTTTATAAAATTTTAGGTATTAACAATTTTTCTTTTCGCCTTTCAGCTTTTATCTTTGCCCTTCTATCTACTATAGGTATTTATAATATTACCGTTCTTGTTTATAAAAGCAAAAGAAAAGCAATACTGTCTGCTTTATTTTTTATCTCTTCTCCTGCTTTATTTACAATGATGTTAAACCCTTTGATTGATATTTATCTTATTACAATTCTAATCTTTACGTTTTATTTTTATTTTTTAGGAATACAGAAAAATCCAACCTATTTTTATTTAATGTATGTTTTTATTGGATTGGGCTTTATTACGAAAGGTCCTATTTCTTTAATGATACCTATAATTTCTATGGGAGGTAGTATTTTAATTACAAAGAATTGGGAGTTATTAAAAAAATTACATATTTTTAGGGGAATCTTAATCATAGCAATACCCGTACTTTTTTGGTCTTACATATTGTATTTAGATTTCGGAATTTTCGGACCTTATTTTTTTATATATTTGCAATCTTTTGGCAGATTTTTTCATAAAATCTATGATACAGGTTTTAATCCGTTTTATTTTTATTTTACTTTTTTGTATTGTATTTTACCTTTTAGTATTCCTTTTTTAATCTCTTTACGATGGAAATGGAATCAAATTTTAGGTCAAAAACCTTTAAATGAAAAAATAAAAGCTATTTATGAACTTATCAATAAAAAAGACATTTCTTTATATCTTTGGAGTTTTCTTGTATTATTTCTTTTAAGTTTTTCTCGATTTAAATTACCACAATATGTGTTTTGGACAATACCAGCTTTTTCTATTATTGCAGGAAATTTGATAGATTCAAACTATGAAAAGTTAAAAAATTTAAGAATACACTTTGTTATCATTTTTTTTGTAATCTTTTTTCTTACAGGATTTTATCTGTATTCTAAACTTAGTGTTTCTAAATTTGTTTTGTTCATTTTTGCATGTTTTATTTTTTTCTTTGTATTGTCAAAAGATTTATTTCTTGTTTCTCTGTTTTCTTTTATTCTAGCATATAGTTATATCGCTTCAGTACTATATCCATATTTAATATCGTTTCAACCTTCCAGTAAAATTTCTAGAATCCTTTTAGAAACTGATCCTAGCACTTTTTTGAAACAAGAATATCTATACACTTATGGAATTTCTTTTTCAAATAAATCATATCCGTTTTATTCAAAAAAATTAACAAAAGAATATCTTTTTAATAAAGAAAATTTTCAAAAAGACTTAGAGAAAAATGAAATATTATGGATCGTAATTCATGAATTTTTTTTGGAATCACTCCAAAAGGAATTTAATGAAAAACATATAAAAATAGAAATTTTTGAAAGATTTCCCTCTCTAAAAATCTCCAAACCAAAAATTGAATATTTTCATCCCCAAAAAAGAGAAAAACATATACAATATGTATATCTTGTAAAAATTAGTAAAATAAAATAATAGACAAAAAAAACAAAATATAAATTCAGTAGTTTATGAGTGTTTTGAGTTGGATTTTTTTTGGTTTGATTGTAGGAATTGTTGCAAAGTTATTGATGCCGGGTAAGGATCCTGGTGGTTTTATCATTACCATTTTATTAGGAATTGGTGGGGCTTTTTTGGGTGGCTTTATAGGAACTCAGTTAGGTTTTGGTGGATTTACGGGATGGAATTTAAAAAGCTTTGTACTTGCAGTCGGCGGATCGATTTTAATTTTAATTTTATACCGATGGATAAAAAATTCTTAAATCAATTTAAAAAAGGGTCTTGATTACTATCAGCAAAAATTTTATAAATACCACCTTTTTGTCTTAAAGCATCTTTCCAACCTTCTTCGGGATTTGGATGAAATATAATTTTAGGAGTTGCTTTATGTAAAATCCAACTTCCTTCTCGCAACTCCCTTTCTAATTGCCCAGGTCCCCATCCGGAATATCCTAAAAATAAATGGATTTTTGGCTTATCATCAAGAGGAAGAGAATCCCAGTAAGAATCTTTAAAATAATCCTCTAAATTTCGAAAACCTGGTTCAAAATATACATTTGGAATTACTTCTATAGAAGTTTGAGAAAGGTTTTTATCAATTAATTTAGAATGTAAAGCAAATAACAAATCTTGTTGGACGGGACCCCCAAAATAGATAGGAGTAGCATTTCCTCTTTTCGTGTTAAATTCAGGTAAAATATCCACTAAATTTAGTTCTGATTTTCTATTAACTATAAGCCCAAAAGCTCCATCTTCATTATGTTCAATAATTAGAACAACTGTATGTTTGAAGTTCGGATCAAGCATACTTGCTTCAGCAATCAAAAAATATCCTTTTAGGGAATGAAAGAGATTTCGCTCCATCAAGGTTTATTTTATATAATTTGATTGCTTTGTAAATCAAAAAAACTTTTGCACACACTTTTGATGCAAAAGATTTTTATAAGTTTTCTTGAATCCAATCGGATAGATTTTCTACAGTAAAACCATATTCTTTCCATAGAGCGGTATCAGGTCCAGATAAACCAAATTTTTGTATACCCCATACTTTTTTGGGATCGACAAATTCGTACCAACTTGAAGGATGTGCCGCTTCAATTACAAATCTCTTTTCTTTTAGTCCTAGAACTTGATTTTGATATTCTTGGGAATTTTGCTTAAAAAGTTCTAAACAAGGGATAGAAACAATTCTCACTTTTTTTTGAATTTCTTTTACTAATTTCAAAGCAAGTTCTACTTCCGTACCACTAGCAATAAGGGTAACCTCATAATCCTCTTGTTCTTTAAGTACATATCCTCCTCTCTGAATTCCTTCAAAATTCTGATTTGTATGATCCATATATATATTTTGTCTTGATAAAACAATCAGAGTTGGAGAAGTTTTATTTTTTAATGCAAACTCCCATGCAACAAATGTTTCGTAATAATTATATGGTCTCCATAAATAAAGGTTTGGAATTAGTCTTAAAGAAGGAATATGTTCAATGGGTTGATGTGTTGGACCATCTTCTCCTAAACCAATACTATCATGAGTAAACAGATAAATCACACCTAAATTCATCAAAGCAGACATTCTTATTGCATTTCTGCCGTAATCTGAAAATACAAGAAAAGTTCCACCAAAAGGACGAAAACCTTTATGCAAAAAAATACCATTCATTATAGCAAACATTCCAAATTCACGAACACCATAAAAAATATAATCTCCATTAAAATTATATTTAACAATATCTTTGCCTTGTTTCCATAAAGTTAAATTCGAATGGGTTAAATCAGCGGAACCACCCAATAACTCTGGTAAATAAGGTTTGATTAGATTGATGATATTTTGAGAAGTTTTTCGAGTTGCTTCTTTTTCGGGAAAATTTTGTTTTAAAAGAATTTCTTTTACTTCATTCCAATTTTGTGGCAAGTCTCCATTCATCCTTCGTTCTAATTCAGATGCTAATTCGGGATATTTTTCTTTATATTGCTGAAAAAGTGTATTCCATTCTTCTTCCCACTTTTGACCTTTACTTCTCGCATCAAAGGCTTCATAAACTTCTTTTGGAATAAAAAAAGGTTCATATTCCCAATGTAATACTTTTCTTGTTAAGGCTACTTCCTCCTGACCCAAAGGTGCACCATGTGAAGATTCTTTTCCTGATTTGTTGGGGGAACCATATCCTATAATGGTCTTACAAATAATCAAAGAGGGCTTCTGTTTTTCTTCTCTTGCTTTTTTTATAGCATCAATAATTTCTTCGGGATTATGACCATCAATAGGACCAATTACATTCCAATGATAAGCTTCGAATCTTTTTTTTGTATCATCAATAAACCAACCTTCTATGTTTCCATCTATTGAAATCGAATTACTGTCATAAAATACAATCAACTTATGTAATTGCCATCTACCTGCTAAAGAAGCTGCTTCGTGAGAAATTCCTTCCATTATACAACCATCACCCGCAAATACATACGTATAATGATCAATAATAGGAAATCCTTCTCGATTAAATTCTTGTGATAAAATTTTCTCTGCTAATGCCATCCCCACTGCATTTGCAAAACCCTGTCCTAAAGGACCCGTGGTTGTCTCCACTCCTGGGGTATGACCATACTCTGGATGACCAGGAGTCTTAGAATGAAGCTGCCGAAATTGCTTTATATCCTCGATAGAAACCTCATAGCCAGTAAGGTGTAGTAAAGAATACAATAACATAGAAGCATGACCATTTGAT
>CALFVU010000003.1 GCA_937928085.1 uncultured bacterium
CGATAGAGATAGAGGGTGATAGGAGACTACGATATCGGTATCCATCCTCTTATGTGGTAGGGAATAGGTATTCTTTGCGTAGGGTGTGTGAGCGTAGGCAGAGAAGGGTTTATGTCTCATATTGGGATGATTCTTGAGAAATAAATATTGATGAACTTCAAAATTATAAAATTGAATTACTAAAAAAATATTTTTGTATAAACTTTGAAGATCAATTTTATCAAAAAATTAAAAGATGTTGACTCATTGATTCTTTCTAAAATTGATCAAAATATGAAGAAAATTCATTTCTTTTTTATTTTTATTTTTGGTTTACTTTTTAGTGGATATTTATGGGTTTCTTATTATTTTTCTACTAAACTTGCTTTTTTTAAAACTAAAACCTTGGAAGAAGAAGTAAAAACTTATAAAATCAAATCTTATAAAGATGTTGGGTTAGATAAACCAGAAGAGCTTCGCTTTTCTGTAAATGATATTCTTGTAGACGCTTGGTATTTTCAAGGAAATCGTGGTTGTGGTATTATTTTTCATCATGGTTTTTCTGCAACTAGAATTAGAGTTTTAAAATATTATCCTCTTTTTAAAGAATACCAATGCCATTTGCTTTTTTTTGATGCTCGCCATCATGGTAATTCTTCTGGTAGTTTTACGACTTATGGATATTACGAAAAACAAGATTTAATTGAAATCATTAATGAATTTCAAAAGAAAACGAATCTTGTTGATCATCAAATTGCTTTGGTAGGTGAAAGTATGGGAGCTTCTATCCTCATTCAATTTGCTGGATATACTAAAAGAAAGTTTAAAATGATTCTAGCGGATTCTCCGTATAGCGAATTCAAAACTATAGTAAAAGAACGAGCTAGCGTTTTATATACAAAATATTCTTTAATTTTCTTACCCGGCACTTTTTTGTTTTATAATTTAAGAACTCAATCTGACTATAACGATGTTTCTCCAAAGCGTTATGCAAAAGATGTTATAACTCCAATTTTTATTGTGCATTCTAAAGCAGATGATTATACTCGTTTTTATCATTCACAGGATATCTATAAAAATTTAAATCTTAAAGAAAAAGAATTAATTCTCACTGACTGGAATTCAAAACACGTGGAATCCATTGATGATAATTTTGAAGCATATAATCAATATCTTAAAGATTTTATAAAAAAATATAATATCACTTTCTAGAGTTTTGCTTTAGATTTTCTAATTCTAATCTCAGTTTTGCTAAGTTTAAATATTTTCCTGGACATTTTGTATTTTGTATTTCTCTATGACCAAAAATCCTTTCAGTTGGTATATTGTATTTTATAGAAAGTTTAAGTACTAAATTAAGCAGAGATTCATACTGTTGGGGAAGGGGTGGATGGTTTTCTAAATTCCCAACAATCACAATAGCAATTCCAAAATTGTTTACAAGCCAATTTTTCGTAGAATATCCACTTTTTCTTTTTTTCCATAAATCACTTTCTTCAATTTGGCCGGGTATGGTGCCATAGGTTCCATTATTGATAATAAAATGATAGCCAACATCATCCCATCCACGCTCTTCTTGATGTAGCTTCTTATAATATTCAAGATTCCCAATATCTGATGCGGTATGATGTATAATAATATATCTCCATCTTTTTTCTTTCCATAGATAATTTAAAAATATGATTATAACAATCGTTCCCAATAAAAGTAAAATGATTCTAATTTTCATTTTTTTTAATTTAGTATTTGTTTTCATATTTTTTTTATACTTGTTGAGTCTCTATTCTTTTTTATCATTTTATTATTATGTTTTTGAATTTTTGGATTGTATGATTTTTTTATCAATTCGAATTTTATTTATTCTTTCGATAAAAAGTTCAAATTTTTAATAAAGAAAATATGTTTTTAGATGTTTTAGGTAAAGTATGCATAATTTATTTTAAATTTTTTTTGATAATTCATAAAATTTTATTAGATTATAAAAACGATTTTAATATTTTATCGTTTTATTTTTTTTATAAAATGATGATTTACAGATTTCTTTTAAGATGCATTCAGCACAATATTTTTTTTTTGCTGTACAATAAGTTCTACCTAAATTGATCAAATATAACGAAAATTGAATCCAGTCGTTTTTGGGTATTAGTTCCATAAGTCTTAGCTCGATTTTTTTTGTATTTTTTTCCTGTGTAAGTTGTAAAACATTTGAGAGTCTTTTTACATGGGTATCTACAACAATTCCAGATGGGATTTGATATAATTCTTGTAAAATCACATTTGCTGTTTTTCTACCAATACCAGGAAGCTTTAAAAGTTCTTCCATTGTTTTTGGGATTTTTTTATTGTATTTTTCAACTAAAACTTTACAAAATTCTTTTATATTTTTAGCTTTATTTTTATAAAAACCTGTTGGATAAATAATTTTTTCAATTTGTGATAACGGTGCGTTTGCTAAACTTTCTATAGTGGGGAATTCTTTAAACAAAATAGGTGTGATTTGGTTTACTTTCTTGTCAGTACATTGAGCAGATAATATAACTGCAATACAAAATTGATAAGGCTTTTGATATTTTAATTGAGATTTTTGTATGCCATAGTGCTTTTTTAATTCGTTTAGAATTTGATTGATGTAAATGTTTAAATTCTCGGTATTATGATCCATTCATGAGTTTTTCTTTAGAATAGCCAGATCTTGTTTATATTTTTTCATTAATGATTTTACACCTCTTTTTTTTAAGCTTTTGAGCATTCTTGCAGAAATTTTTAAAGTAACATATCGATTCTCATCAGGCAAATAAATTTTCTTTTTAAAAAGATTTACTTTGAATTTTCTTTTTGTTTTTCTGTTTGAATGAGAAACTAAATTACCTACACTTGTTTTTTTACCCGAGATATCACATTTTCGAGACATAATCTCCAATTTTTTTTTTTACGTTTATAGTCAATTCTAATTGACAAAAATTAGTAAGTAAATATAAGGCATACAATATGCCATTTTTTATTACAGATATTTTTCCATATTTAAAAAAAAATGTTCAAAAAAAATTAGAAATTCAACTAAACCTTGTTTTAAAAAATTCTTCCCAGTATGAAATTTTAAAATCAGTGGTTGTCAATATTTTTAAAGAAAAATATGTTCCTAAGTTCAAAGAAATTTTGGCTTCTTCTAATAATCATTTAATTAAACAAATTTTTTTAGAAGGAGGCTTTATAGAAAAAGATCAAGCAAGTCAGTATCCTTATTTCGAAGAAATACCTTTAATTGAATTTCAAGAATATTATTATTTACCTAATGAATTGTATTATAGTATTCTAAATGATGATTTTTTTTTAAAAGAAAGATATTTGATTGGTTATTTATCTAAAATTCCAGAGAAAGAATTAAAATTTTGGTATCAGTGGCAAAAAGAAGCTACAGAAATAGGTTATTCGATTTCAGAGCCTCTCAATAATAATTTGATTCATTTTTATTATTTTACATTATTAAATCCGATTTCTCTTCCAAGAAATTTTTTCCCAAAAAAAATCCAATATGATTTTAAAGAAATTTTTGATAAAATTTTATATACATACCCTTTTTGTCTATTTTACGAAAATACTTTTAGTTTTTATCAGACTTTAAGAAAATTATATTTTAAAGAGGGAAAACCAATCTTTCTAAAAATTGATCAGCAAAAAGTAAATTTAAAAGATGTTTTAGTCTATTTTTTAAGTGGTAAATTAGTTCCTTTGTTTAACAATAAAAAATTAGAAAAGATTTACTTAACTAAAGAATTACGTGATATTGAATTTACCTTTGATAAAAAGGTATTATATCTTAATACTAAAAATAATCATTTTATTTAATTAAGAATGGTTTTTAGTTTTTGTTGTTGTATTTTTTGACTTTAGTTTAAAGCTTTATCCTCATTATTTGATTCTATGGTATGAATACAGCATTCGAAGGAGAAGAAACTCCATCTTCTACACCAATACCATTAAAATATACTACTCTTATAGAAGCATAATATCCACTTATTAAATCTACAGGAAACACACACAAATTTGCAATACCTAATGGATTTGTAGAGGATTCCATTGTATAAATAGTTGGAACATTAGGAATTTGAATTAAATTCCCGCAATTAATCCCACGATTTGGATTTAGATTTTGAACCTGTTCTTCTGTAGGAGCTTGAAAAATTCTATATCCTTTAAACGTTAACTCTACATTCTGAACTGCAACTCTTAATATATGACCTGTGGATGTTCTTTCGATTCCTTGTATTTGGGTGGTGGATGAACTACCAGAAATAGGACTTAGAATTATTAAAGGATTTATACTTAATGGTCTGGTAGAATAATTGTTACAGTAATTCAGAATAAGTAAGAATATTAAAATATTCAATTTTTTAAAGCAATTTTTCATAAATTTGGATTTGTCCAAGATGGATGGATTCGTGAACTAGGATATAGTGTAATACTTTTTCGAAGTTATCAATTACAAAACCTAAAGATGTTTGGTAGGGATTTTCGAAAATCCTTTTATTTTGAAATTTTTCTTCCAGAAAGTTTAATAGGAAATTGAATTCTTTTTCTTCAAATGTCAATAATTCTATCCATAGATCTGTTTTTGTAATTTCTGAATGATCTGGAAGAATCATTTTATCGTCTTTCCATTGCCAAAGTTTTGGAGAACTACCTTTTGCGAATAAACTATCAAATTTTTCAGGAAAGTTCATTGAGTGATTCGATATTTTTAAAATTAAAAAATCTCGAGTTCTAACTAAATGTCCAAATATCCAAATGAGATTATTTGATAAACCGCGTGGAGTTTGATATAATTTTTCTATTTCAAGATTATTGACTTTATGGATGATCTGGCTACGTATAATTTTCCAAAGTTGTAGATTAGCTTCTCGCATAAGTTATCGAAAATAGAATAAGCCATATAGGCTTATTCTATTTTTTTACATGTTATCAATCAACGCGGTTGCAAATTCAGAACATTTTACTTCTTTTGCTCCTTCCATTAATCGAGCGAAATCATAAGTAACTATTTTTTTAGAGATTGTTCTATCCATAGAATTTATAATGTTATCCGCAGCTTCTTTCCATCCCATATATCGTAACATCATCTCTCCTGATAAGATTACAGAACCGGGGTTTACTTTATCTAAACCAGCATACTTAGGAGCTGTTCCGTGTGTTGCTTCGAAAATTGCATGTCCTGTATCATAGTTAATATTCCCACCGGGAGCTATACCTATACCCCCTACTTGTGCCGCTAGTGCATCCGAAATATAGTCTCCATTTAAATTCATTGTAGCAATGATATCGTATTCTGATGGTCTTGTCAAGATTTGTTGTAGAAATGCATCTGCGATTGCATCTTTAATAATGATTTCTTTTCCATCTTTTTTGAGTATTTGCCACGGGCCGCCATCTAAATCATTGGATCCGTACTCTTTTGCTAATTGATAGCCCCAATCTCTAAAAGCACCTTCTGTGAATTTCATAATGTTTCCTTTATGTACTAAAGTTATACTTTTTCTATGATTTTCTATCGCATATTGAATCGCGGCTTTTACAAGTCTGTAAGTTCCTTCTTTGCTAATGGGTTTAATACCTATGCCAGTTGTATTTGGAAAGCGAATTTTTTTATAATAATTAGGAAAATTTTCTTTAAATATTTCTAAGAATTTTTTATTTTCTTCAGTCCCATGCTGAAATTCAATTCCTGCATATATATCTTCAGTGTTTTCTCGAAAAATAACCATATCTACCAATTCGGGATGTTTTACTGGACTTGGTACACCTTTATACCATCGAACGGGTCTAAGACAAACATATAAATCTAATTCTTGTCTTAGAGCAACATTCAAAGAACGAATTCCACCACCTACGGGTGTTGTTAGTGGACCTTTGATTCCTACTAAATACTCCTTAAATGTTTCTAAAGTTTCTTGAGGCAACCAATCCTTAAATTTATTATACGCTTTTTCTCCGGCATAAACTTCCTTCCATTCAATTTTTCTTTTCCCGTTATAGGCTTTTTTAACCGCCGCATCAATCACTCTAACAGCAGCTGCCCATATATCGGGACCTGTTCCATCTCCCTCTATGAAAGGAATAATAGGATTATCGGGAACTATTAGTTTACCATTTTCTATTTTGATTTTTTGATTTTCTAACATAATAACACACTCTTTATTTTTTTTAAAAGATGTCAATTAAATAATAAAAATTGTTCAAAAAAAATATTGAATTTTATTCATTTAAAAATTTGATTTCTGGTTTTATAAGATCAAAATAAGTTTCTTTTTCTCGGATGATTTGTACTTGATGATTTTTTTTAATAAGAATCTCTGAAGGTCTGGGTCTACTGTTATATTGAGAAGACATAACAAATCCATAAGCTCCTGCAGATAAAATTGCTAAAAATTCATTTTCTTGCATAAGTGGTAATAGTCTATTTTTAGCAAAGAAGTCAGAAGTTTCGCATATTGGACCTACGATATCCACAATTTGGGGTAAGTCTTGTTTTTCGATAATGGGGATAATTTCATGATAAGCATTATATAAAGAGGGTCGAATCAGATCATTCATAGCTCCATCAACTATATAAAATAACTTACCATAATTGTTTTTTATATAAAGAATTTTTGAGATATAAATCCCTGCTGGTCCTATAATGCTACGGCCGGGTTCTAGAAGAATTGTAAGATCACCTTTAGGCAAGTAAGGTAAGATGCTTTCTATAAAATCTTTTGGGCTTGGAACTTTTTCTTCTTTTTTGTATTGAATTCCTAATCCTCCTCCAATATCAAAAAACTGTAGTTTTTTATATTTATTAAATATTTTTATAAAATTTTTTGATTTTTCTAAAGCCTCTATTTTTGAAGATAAATCTGTTATTTGGGAACCAATATGATAACCAAATCCACATAATTCTATATGTTTTAATGTAAGGGCGGTTTGTATTGTATCTTCGAACTGATCTGCCGAAATTCCAAATTTATTTTCTTTTAAACCGGTAGAAATATACGGATGAGTTTTTGGGTTTATATCAGGGTTTACCCTTATATTTATGGGAGCTACTACTTGTAATCGTTTAGCGATTTTTTCTATTAAATATAATTCGCTTTGGGATTCTATGCTAAAAAATAAAATTTTATTTTTTAATGCAAATTCAATTTCTTCTTCTGTTTTTCCAACTCCTGAAAAAATAATTTGATTTCCTGGAACATGAATTTGTAAACATCGAAATAGCTCTCCACCACTTACAATATCAAACCCCAATCCTTTTTTATGAATCATTTTTAATATAGAAAGATTAGAATTAGCTTTTACTGAATACATCAATTGAATATTGTGATCTTTGATTGCTTCGTAGTAAGATTCAATTCTTTTTTCTAAAATCTCTTCGGAATATAAATAAAAAGGAGTAGGAAAAGTTTGAGTAATTTCTAAAACAGACTTTCCACCAAAATGTAAGATTGTATTTTTATATTCTAATCCTTCGAAATTCATAGAATTTATTAACCTGCATTAAATCGAAAATAGCAAATATCTCCGTCTTGAATAATGTATTCCTTTCCTTCTAGTCTCATCTTTCCGGCTTCTTTTGCTTTTTGTAAAGATCCAAAATTTTCAAAATCATGATAGGAAATTACTTCTGCTTTTATAAAACCTTTACTAATATCAGTATGAATAACTCCTGCAGCATCTTTTGCATTGGTTCCTTTTAGAATCGTCCAAGCTCTTACTTCTTGTTCTCCAGCTGTAAAAAAAGTAATCAAATTTAATAATTTGTAACTGGATAGGATCATTTTTTCTAAACCTGATTGTTCAATATTTAATGATTTTAAAAATTCTTTTTGTTCTTCTGCACTCAAAGCGGAAAGTTCTTCTTCAATTTTTCCACATATTATAATAAATTCTGAATTCAGTTTTTTGATTTCTTCAATAGCTTCAAGTGTGTAAGAATTCAAATTTTCTAATGAATGTTCATCCACATTCAAAATAAAAATTTCTGGTTTAGTAGTGATTAAATGAAATTCTCGTAGGATTTCTCTTTCTTCTGCGGAGAGTTCATAAATTATACTAATAGCTTTTTTTTCTTGTTCTAAAACAGAAAACACTTTTTTCGCTAAATTCCATTTTTTTTGGGCTTCTTTGTCATTTTTTGTTTTTTTTTCTAATTTTTGCATTTGCCTTTCTAATGATTCTAAATCCGCTAAAATCAATTCTAAATGAATAGTACGAATGTCATCTACTGGATGAATTTTTCCTTTTATATGAGTGATATTAGGATCATCAAAACATCGAACAATATGAGCGATAGCATTTGTTTGACGGATATGGGATAAAAATTGATTTCCTAGTCCTTCTCCTCTATGAGCTCCTTCTACTAATCCTGCAATATCCACAAATTCTATTTGAGTAGGAGTAACTTTTTTTGGATGAATTACTTCAGCTAATTTCCATAACCTTTGATCGGGCACATCTACCACTCCTATATTTGGATCAATCGTGCAAAAAGGATAATTTGCAGATGTTGCATTTCCTCTGGTTAGTGCATTAAAAATCGTAGATTTTCCCACATTTGGAAGCCCCACAATTCCACATTTTAAAGACATAAGTTTGAATTTTTTTTTGTGATTAAGTAGTCAAATAAACTTATCATAATTTAATAGATTGTATAAAAACGGTTTTTTGTAAGATTTAGATTTTTGTTGATTGCAGTTTTCAATAAAGAAGTTATTTTAACAAAGATTTTTAAATACGACTAACTGATTACAAAAGACAAATAGCTTTTATTTTGGATATTAAACATAATGAAATTTTTTACATAAATTTTTAAACGAAATTAGAAAAAATCATTCTTTTTTTATATAAACATAGTGATGAAACACTATTTCGTACCCAGAAAACAAGATAGCTTAGTTTTTGTATTTTTAAGAATTATGATTTTAAGTCATTATGAATCTAAACTTAGAAAATTACAAATGCAGTTTACAAACAACACAGAAATGTTTTTTTATTTAATTTTTAAATATTATCAAAGAATTGATGAATTGATTAATCAAAAAAGCTCAAGCAAAAAGAAGTATCAAGAAGTAACAAAAAATTATCAAAACATTGGAATAAGGGTATCTCCTGCAATTCATCAATTACTAAAAGATCTTTCTGATCAGACAGGCTATAGTATTTCAGCCATAGTGCGTTTTTTGATTGAGTGGGAATGTATAGAGAGTCAAACACAAAATAGTGTGCCTTCACAAAGTTTCAGCGAGATGCACCAAAGTGCTACTTTTTCAGAGATAGTTATCACGAGAATAGAAATCTATCATTGGCATTATATTTTCGAAGAATTTGTAGCAGAAGATTTACGATGGGGCTTTAGCTAGGTTCAATTTTATCTGATTTTTGAATAAAATGAATACTTTTATTCTTTGAGAAAATTTTTGAATGACGATAAAAAAAGAATAATTTATTGGTAATTCTTAAGACTATATGGATAAGGTTTTGATCTTTGATTTTGATGAAACTCATACGCGGATTTTGTCAAGATATAAAAGTATTTTTTCTTTTAGAAATGGAATTTTTTCACCAATAGAGAGAATTCTAAAAAAAACAAATGCGAAAAAAGTTTTATATTTTCATAGTGATCCAAAATTAGAAAAAATTTTTTCGTTACAGAATCAATGGAATCCTTTTTCGGATTTATATCCCGAAATTGCAATGGAATTAAGAAAAAAAAATAATCCTAAAGAATCTTTAAACCAGATCAAACAGCTATTCGAAAATGTGGATGTCTTTTCTTCTTTAGATTTAGATATAATTAGTAGTATCGATCATATATCTCATAATATCAATTTTGATTTAAACTATCTTAACAAAAATGATTATGATTACTATCCTGAAGAAATTCAAATTATAGGAACTAAAAATGATGTTTGGATTCATCCTTCTGTAAAGGCAAGTTATGGAGTGATTTTAAATGCCCAAAATGGTCCTATAGTAATTGATAAAAATTGCTCTTTTACTCCTTTTACTTATATCGAAGGCCCTTTTTATGCTGGGGAAGGCTGTCATTTAGATAATGTAAGAATTACAGGTGGTGTTATATTGGGTAAAGGATGTAGAGTTGGAGGAGAGATAGAAAATAGTATTTTTGGTAATTTTTCAAACAAACATCACGAAGGTTTTATCGGACATAGCGTTATTGGAGATTGGGTAAATTTGGGTGCTTTGACTACCACCTCTGATTTAAAAAATAATTATGGAGAAGTACGACTTCAACTACCCATTTCGAGAATACCACAAATTCATGAACCTACAATTTCTATACCTACTAATAAAATAAAATTTGGCTCTTTGATAGGAGATTACGTAAAAACTTCAATAGGAACTATGCTCAATACTGGAACAGTGATTGATATTGGATGTAATGTATTTGGTGGTAGTCCTCCTCCGTATTTGCAACCATTTTCTTGGGGACTAAGAGGTCATAAATATGAATTGGATAGATTCCTTAAAGATTGCGAAAAAATTTTTGCAAGAAGAACTCAAAAAATAGATTCTTTTTTTATTGAATTGACAAAATTTTATCATTCTAAAATTATTTAATATTTATGAAAAAGTTTTCTTTCGAAGAAGCATTAAAAAGATTAGAAGAGATTACTCAAATTTTAGAATTAGATCAGCCTTCTTTAGAAGAAACACTTAAACTTTACGAAGAGGCTATAGAATTAAGAAACCAATGCAATGAATATCTAAAAAAAGCTGAAGGAAAAATTACTAAAATCATTAATCATGAAAAAAAAATTCTTAAAGAAGTTTCTACGGAATCTATTCTGAATGAAAATGGATTATTTAGCTAATGCTGTCAAATGGGTTCAAAATGGATATGTGATTAGTTATTATCGAAATAAACCCTTTTTTCTTCTTGGTGCTATACCCGGCGAATGGGTAGAATTTCAAATATTAAAAGAAAATAAAAATCATGGTTTTGGAGTTGTTAAAAATATAATCGAAAAAAATCCAATCCGAATAAAATCCGATTGTCAAATCTTCGGTGAATGTGGAGGTTGTTTTTATCGGCATATTGAATATTCAGAAGAAATTAAAATAAAATTAAACTTGCTTTGTGAATTATCCGAAATTAAAGATTTGATTCTTAGGGGCAGATATGATCTTTATGTTTCTCCTTATGTGTCTTATAGAAATCAAGTAAAAGTGCATTTTTTTAAAAATCAAATAGGTTTTTATAAAATGTTTAGTAATACTCTTATACATCTTCCTGATGAAGGTTGTAGAAATCTGTCGATTGAATTTAATAAAGCTATTCAAAATTTATATCTAAATAATAAATTTAAAAGCATAACAAAAGAGGAGAAATTTTATTTCATCAAAAATCAACTTTATTATGGAGAACAAACTTTTATTTTTGATATTCCAAAAAATAAAACTTGGCAACTATCTGCAAAATGTTTTTTACAAACAAATCGTTTTTTAATTTATGAATGGCTGGATTGGATTTCTAGAAAAATTCAAAATTTTACACAGAAAAAAAAAATTAAAATTCTGGAATTATTTTCTGGAACAATGCTCATCTCTTCTTCTTTTTTAGAAAAAATTGAATATATAGAAGGTTATGAATTGAATACTGATTCTATTCAATATGCTAAAATAAATCTAGAAAAATATAAAATCAAACATCAACTTATAAAAAAAGACCTTTATAAAGATAAAATTTTTTTTAAAGATCATTTTGATTTTATTATTATCAATCCACCGAGAAAAGGATTTGGAAATCTATTATTGCAAAATTTAAAAGATAAAAATTCTCCAATTCTTTATTCTTCTTGTAATCCTATTACTTTCAATCGAGATGTAATTTTTTTAAAAAAATATGGTTATAAAATTTTTGATTTTGCAATTTTTGATTTCTTCCCTAGGACCTATCATTTAGAAATAGTAGCTTTGCTTGCTAAGTAGTTTATTTTTTGATTTTATAATCTATATTTAAAATACATTGTTCTAAAAAAGATTCAATATATTTTTCTTTAGAAGTTTTAGGATCGAGTTGTTCCCAAAATTCAGATTCTGTGGAATCTTCAATTATCTTTAATAATTGATCTTTTAACACTTTTCGTTCTTTCTCTAAATATCGAAACAATCCTTCTTTTTTTATATGACTTACTATTTCTTTAAATTCATCTACTGTAAATTCTATATAATTTGAATAAAGAATCCAGTAAATATGATTTCCTTCAATTTTGTATCTACTTTTTGATAATTTCATTCGTATTTTGTTATTCAAGTTCTTCTAGTTTTTTTTGTAATTCGTACCATTTTAATTCGAGTTCTTGTAATCTTTTATTTAGTTGTTTCATTTTCTCATAGTTTTCGGATGTGTATAATTGATTTTGATTTATGTATTCCCAAAGTTCATCTCTTTTTTTTTCTATTTCTTTTAAAATTTTTTCCATTTTTCTTAATTCTTCTTTAAGTATAGAAATTTCTCTTTTCCTTTCTCTGTATTCTTTATCAAAGAATAGTAATAATGCTTTTTTTTTCTCAAATAAATCATTTGGATTTTTGATTTGAAAAGGAGAATGTCCATTTTTTTTATAACTGAAATCATGTTTTTGAGAACTAAAATTTCCAAATATTTTTGAAATATCTTTTTGAAATTCATTTTCGACTAAAATCTTCTTTATAGAAAAATATTGTTTAGGGTTCATTTGAGGATCATAAATTTTTTTTGTTTGTACTTCGACTATGTTGGAGGCAAAAGAATCAATAAAACTTCTATTATTGCTTGTACATATAACGGTTCGATCAAAATGTTTTAAAATATATCCCAGTTGATTTAGTTCATCAAAAGAAAGTACTTTTTCAGGATATTCGATTACTAAAACATCTTTTTTTTGAAGAATTAAAAAAATAAAATACATTTTATATTGAGTTTTTAAATTTGAATTTTTAATTTGATCATTTAGATTGATATTTTGTAATTCAAAAAAAATTAGTAAATTAGATAATTTTGTTAAATCAATAAAATATAAATTCCCCAAATCCTTCCATTTAAGATTTTGATTTAAATTTTGTATTGTTTCTTTGTTTAAATAACCTATTTCCTTAGTGAGCCATTCATAATTTCCTTCTAAGGGTATGATATTTCCAGAGATTGTGTGTAAAAAAAGTTTTATATTTTCTCTAAAGATTCCAATTAAAGCATATTTTTTATACATTTGAAATTTAAGTTTCGCTTCTACTGTAAAAGGAGAGATGAGTGGATCCTTCATTATAAAGTTAGTTTTTAGAATAGTTTTATTTATCCAAAAAATCCTTTTTATCCAACTACGAAAAGAAAGTATATCTGAAAGAGTTTTAATAAGTGCAGGGTAGTTTTTTTTATATTGGTTTTTATAAGACTCTTTGTATAACTGAAATTTGTGTTCTTCTAAAAAATAAATTTCATCGCAATAACTTTGTAATATTTCTAAATCATTTGAAATCAAAAGAACACCTTTACTATGCCAGTATGTTTTTAAAATTTTTTCTAAAATTAATTGACTGATCAAATTTAAAAATACTGTTGGCTGAAATAAAATCATAAAATCTGGTTCTTTCGCTAAAATAGATATCATTTTTAGTGTATAGCGAGCACTGTTTGGAAAATCTTTAATAGGCATTTCTAAAATACTATGATTAAAACCAAAAAACGATGCATATCGCATACAAATAAAAGGATCTTGCTTACTAGTTTTAATAAGATAATCAATTGCTAAATCTTTTTCTTCCCAATCAATTGATAAGTCTAAAAATTCAATTTTATAAGAAGGTTCTATGTGAAGTGTACCGGATTCAGGTTGTATGTTCTTTTTAATTAGATTATAAAAAATCGTTTCTCTATCGGTATCTCTTTCTAAAATTCCCAATTTTTTCTTTGAATTGATACTTAGATTAAAATTTTTAAAAATTGTTTTTTCTTTAGTTGCATAATCAATATTTTTGAATTCTATTATGGATTGCATATAGAAATATTAAAAATAAAATGTTTATTTTTTTATATGTCAAACGAAAATTGTTAAGGTTAAAAATTTACTTTTTTTTTGATAAAACGTGATTTTGTGCTTTGATGTGTTTATTTTTTTTTTGAATCATTGAATAAACTTCCATAATTTCGTATAGTAAAGGATCATAGCATTCTCGTGACATATGAGATCCATCTACGAAAGTATTACAAAAAAAATCTTGATTTTCCGAAAAATCAATAAGTTCGTATGATTGTATGACTTCTTGTATACGTTTCTTCCAAACTTGATGAGCATAATAAGTTTTTGGGTTTTTGATTAGCATTTCTTGCATAATAGGAGATACTTGTGGTTTTACTAAAAGAAAATGGATTTGATTTTTTTTTAATAATTCTAATGATTTTGTAAAAAAAATCCATTGTCTTTCTGAAAATTTATAATTCGGATATAACCATTGAATAGATCTTTTTGCACTTATTTCAATTTCTGATAAATTTCTTACATACCATTCCTTAATGGGTATAGGGGGTAATCCACAACCATTGGTTAATCTTTGGAATTCATCTGTTTTATAAAAAAGTTGCAGGATTTGATTATTTGGATTGCGAATTCTTTCTAACAAGATTAAAATATCAGGGGGATACCTCTTACCAGCAAAAAGAAGATAACCTAAAAATTCACTTACTTCTTCTCTTTCGAAAAGATTAAAATGATTTATCACAAACCATATGTCAAACGAATAAGGAAGATTTGATTTTCGAAATCCTGGAGAAAACTCGTTAAATAAATAAGGATCAGTTTCTAAAATGATTAGATCGGGTTTTATGTCTTCTTCAATAATCTTTTCTATAATATAGAGATAATATGCGGGAGAATTTACAGGTACAGAAAAATTAAATAGTTCCCAATTAGGATAAATTTTTTTAAATTCAAAATAATCCACAAACATCAATCGAGAACTTCCTATAAGCACTAATAGTTTTTGTTTTTTTTGTTTATAAGTATCTTTAAGTTTTTTTAAAAGTTCTGGCTTATACTGATAATACAAAAATGTTGCATCTTTTTGTGTCAAAAGTTGTATTTTTTTGATTAAAAAAATTTTATCTACGAAAAATAAAACTCCCAATAGCATTGCTGGAAATAAAAATTTATGTTTCATATCCTTTTTTTATTTTCAAAAATTCTTTGTAAAGAAATATAGAAATAAAAATCAATATTCCAAGATTTAACCAGACATAAAATGAGTATAATGATATAAAATCTCTTATCTTATAAGGAAAAAATAACCATAACCAAAGAAAAAGAGCAGGTAATACAAATAAATAAGAATGAAGATTGGGTTTACTCACATAATAAAAAATAAAAACCAGTAATAAAATTCCATATGAATGGTACCAACTAATTCCAGAGGTTAATAAAGAAGTTAAGAAAACAAGATAGAGATAGTATAAGAAGAAAATTTGACTGTGTGATTTTCTAAAAGTAAATAATAAAGTTATTAAAGCTAAATTTGAAAGTAATATGAAGTTTAAAATTTGGATCCATACTTTAATTTGATTTGGGTCTTCTAAAATAAAGGGTAAAGGCAGTCCATAAAGAAATTGTTTTAAGTCCGAATAAGGGACAAATAGTTTAAAAAATGCAGAGGATATAGTTTGATTATTGGCATATGGTCGAACCGATGCATATTTTTGTAAATTAAGGATGATTAATTCATACCAATTGTTTAGAAATTTCGAATTGGTTTCCCATCCTAAATACAAAGAAGGAAGAAACAACCCTGCTAAAATTCCAATTAAAAATCCAAATAAAATCATATATTTTCTTTTTAAAAAATAAAACCCCATTATAAAACCAGGGATAATTTTGATAATCGTTGCTATACCTATAAGAAAACCATTCCAAAAATCCAAATGAACATTTTGTTTTTGATTATAAAAAAATAAAAATAACGAAACACTTAAGAAAAATATGATAAGGAATCCTACATTACCATTTGATAGATTCTGAATTAGTATGGGGAGTAAAAATATAAAACCCATAAGAATCGAAGCTCTTAATTTTCTTTTAGAAAGTTTAGGGTATAACTTTTTTAAAATCAAAAAAAAAATATAAAACGAAATGATTATAAATCCAATCTGAAAAAATTGGTACAATAGAGCTGCTATTTTATAATCGAAAAAAGTTAATGGAATTAAAATAAAAGAAAAAAAAGGCAAATAAAGATAAGTTCCTATTCCTTTTGTTCTTTCGAAAAGATTTTTTAAATCATCTAAAGTTTGTATTTGATCTTTACGATTTAGAAAATCTTCTATTGTTTGTGAAAAATATGGATCTTGAAAATTTTTTAATCGAATAGAGGCTATATAATAATCTTCGAAATCGCTTTTACTTTTCCAAAATTCTTTTTTATCAGTGTTAATGATTTCAAAAGAATTCCAAATAAAGATAGCAATTATCAAAAAAAATACTCTTTTTTGTAGTTTTTGTTTTAAAAGATAGCTATAAAAAAAAACTTTTATTTTTCTCCGAATAGAAAAAATTGTATTGAAATATTTCATTTTGTCATAAAAAAGTTGTAATGAGTTATTGTGTCAAATGAATAAAAATACTAATCAATTTTTTTTTAATGAATATTTACAAGAATATCATTTTGATTTTGATGAATCTTTAATTGCAAAATTTCCTGTTGAACCAAGAGATCATTCCAATCTGATGATTATAAACAATGAAGATCATATTATAGAAGATAAGTTTTATAATATTCTTTCTTATGTTCCCGAAAATGTAATTTTTGTTTTTAATAATACAAAAGTTTCTTATAGAAGGGTTTATGTAAAAAGAGAAAATCAAAAAATTGTAGAAATCTTGTTTTTAGAAAACCAAAATAATGTATGGAAAGTTTTAATTCGAAATGGGAAAAAACTCAAAATAGGGGAAACGTTTTACTTAGATACATATAGTTTTGTTTTAGAAGAAAAACAAGACGGATTTTATTATATAAGTTGTTGGGAACAAAAAAAACCTTCGTTGAATAATTTAGAACAGTCCGAATTATTTTTTACAAAATATGGTTATCCTCCCTTGCCTCCTTATCTAAAACGAAAAGCAGAGGAAAGAGATAAATTTTTATATCAATCAGTATTTGCAAAAAAGTCGGGTAGTGTAGCAGCACCTACCGCATCCTTACATTTTACCACTGATTTATATGAAAAAATTCAGAGAAAATTTAACGTTGTTTTTATTAATTTGCAAATCGGTTATGCAACTTTTGCACCATTAAAAGAAAAAAATTTTATAAAGAATGAACTTCATCCCGAGCTTTATGAAATACCAGAAACAACAGCAGAGATTTTAAATCAAAATATTTTTAAACATCCGATTCTTGCTGTAGGAACAACAACTCTTCGGGCTTTAGAGGATAATTTTCGAAAATTTCAGAAATTTGTTTCTGGTACATATATAACTAAAATTTTTTTAAAGCCACCTGATAGTATTCATTCAGTAGATTATTTGATTACTAATTTTCACTTACCCGCATCTTCTTTATTTTTATTAGTTTGTGCTTTTTCCAAAAAAGAGATTATTAAAAAAGCTTATCAAATTGCTGTGGAAAAAAGATATAGATTTTTTAGTTATGGAGATGCTATGTTGCTAAAAAATCTTTCTAAAAATTAAATTGAATTTTTTTATATTTTAAAATCGAATTCTTTTTTTAAATCTTTCTTTAAGATCTTGCCTGCGAGATTTCTAGGAAACTCTTTTAAAAAAATTACTTTTTTGGGGCATTTATATTCAGCTAAGTTTATTTTACAATAATCAAGAATTTCTTTCTCTGTAAGTGTTGTGCCCTCTTTTTTTATTACAAAAGCTACAATGAAACTCATCCATTGATCTTTTTGAATTTCACAGACCGCTGCTTCTAAAACAAACGGATGATGATGTAAAAGATTTTCTATTTCTAAAGGAGAAACTCTATATCCAAAAGATTTTATGATTTCGTTATTTCTACCCATAAACCAGTAATACCCCTCTGAATCTTTATAAGCAAGATCTCCGCCAATAAACCAGTCTTCTCTAAAAATTTCTTTTTCTTCTTCGGGTCTGTTATGATAACCAAGCATAAGGCCCGGATCAGATTTATGTACAGCGATAAGGCCTGTTTCATATGGTTTTACATCTTCGGTAGAAGAATCCATAGTTGATATGATTCTCACTAGTCTATTTTTTTGGGGTTTTCCCGGACTTCCAATTTTTGTAGGCACAGTGGGGCCGCTACTTATATAAGTAGAAATTTCGGACATCCCTAAAGCTTCGTACATAGGCTTTTCTGTTAAATTTGTCCATGTCTTATACAATTCGGGATGTAAAGCTTCTCCTGCAGTTAAAGAATGCCTTAAAGAAGTTAAGTGTTTGACTTCTGATTCCGAATATTTAATGATTCGTCTATAAAGGCTTGGTACTGTAGCAAAAATTGTTGCACCATATGTTTGTATGATTTTTGTCCATATCGATGGATCTTTTCGAATATTTCCTACCAAAATAGATGTAGCTTGATTTGCAAAAACATCCATTACTCCTACACCTAATGTATATGTCCAATTTAGTTCTCCAGAATGAAGTAAAATATCCTCAGGGTGGATATCTAACCATTCCTTTTGTATAGGAATTCTTCCTAAAATATTTCTTTGGGCATGAATTACACCTTTGGGTATACTTGTTGTTCCTGAGGTGTAAATTAAAAATGCTGGGTCTTCTGCATTTGTTTCTGGTTCAGACAAATTGTTCAATGTAGAAAAGTTCGAAAAGATTTCTTGAATTTCGTAAAGTTGTATATGTTTGGGGTAGTAGTTTAAAAAATTTTTTTGATAAATGATTGCATTGCAGTTGGAGTCGTGAAGAATAAATTCAATTTCTTTTTCGGTTAACATTCGAGAAACTGGAATCGGAACTACTCCAGCCAAAATACATCCAAAAAAGCAAAATATATTATAAGGATTTGAAGGAAGTCGCAAAAGAATTTTTTCTTTTTTATGGTGTCCTTTCGAAATTAAAAATTGGGCTACAATTTGAATTTTTTCAAAAATTTCTTTATAAGTATATTTTTTTATAAAGTCTTCATCTATAAAAATAAGAGCGGTTTTTTGTAAATTATTTTGATTTTTCTCAATAATGTACCGGGTAAGATTGAATTTTTCCATCTTTATTTATGCATCAATTTTTAGGATTGTATAAAGTCAAAAAGATTTAAAATAAAGAGGTTTTAATACTTTAGAAAAATTAGAAAGAGACTTACAAAATCTTATTGAAATTGTTTATAATGATTTTCATTATAATTTTAA
The DNA here is from genome assembly GCA_937928085.1 of uncultured bacterium. Taxonomy (GTDB): domain Bacteria; phylum Spirochaetota; class Leptospiria; order Leptospirales; family Leptonemataceae; genus SKYB61. The sequence goes on from CALFVU010000003.1 coordinate 19,352, forward strand.
ATAAGTAGAAAATAATACAATATACTTTCGAGATAGGAATTGAAATTTTAAAAGATCGATATAATGGTTCTCTTGTAAAAGTAGAATTAAAATTAAAGAAAGTTTAGCCAAAGAAATTACATTTTTTATTTAGGGAGTTCAATTTAGAAGACTCAGTAAAAAAATTCGTATATTGAAATCAATTCTATTGAAATAGATTCTAAAGATAATTATAAACTTTCTTTAGAATCTACGAATGTTCTCGATTTTACATTAACTCTTGCATAACCTATGGCTATAAAAATCTATAAAAAATTTCTATCTTTGTCAGAAATCAAAAAAGAGAAGAATTATTCAGAAAGCTTAGCATACAATGCTATAACAAATGAATTTCTTAAAGGTGAATCTATAATTGAAAAAGCTTTAAAAATCGATCCAAAAATCAACAAATCAAAGAATTCTTAAAAAAAATTCATCTTTAATTTAAACCATAATTCCTTGGTTCTTTAAATCTAAAAAATCCACTTTCTTCTTCTTGTTTTAGTATTTCTGCCATTTCTGGATTAAAAAATTTTAATCTTAGATTATGGATCTCTTCTTCACCTGCACCCGATTTGATTAATGATTCTCTTTCCATCATATATTGGTTACCCAGTTCCCAGCGTATATCTCTTTCTTTATCTAAATTTTCTAATCTTTGTACTGCATTGGAATCCATACCTAAGGATAATCGAATTTGCTTTAAAGTTTTATAGCGGGCTTCTGAATCCATATTTTTTAGTTCCTTTTGAATAGAGGGAAGTTGTAAAAAAAGTTCTGTAAGATCTAAACTTTTTCTCGTTAATAAATCTGGGTATTGATCTCCATAAATCTTTTGTAGAGAAAATCGATATTCTTGAATTTTTTGATCTATATCTTTCGAAGAAGATTGATCGATTTGATGTAAAGTTTCTTTTACTTGCAATGCTTTCCATTCGGATGCCCAGATTTCTTTTGCTGAATCTTCTCCAAAGACTTCGTATCTTTTATTCCATAGGACTGTGCTTCTTTCTTCGGGTGATAATTTCGATAATTCCTCGCTTTTTTTTTCTAACCATTGATTATATTCTTGTAATTTTTCGAATTTTGCAAAGATTTCATTGGCTAAATTTGGAAAGGTAGCATGAATCATAACATACAATTCGGTAATCCACGTATCGGGATATTTTGCTTTTAGATGTCGGATTAGGTCCTCTATAAACTTTATCTGTACCCATTGATTTTGAATATTTTTTCCAAAATTCTTTCTATATAATGCGACCATTTGTTCAAAAGTAAGATTTTCTGTGTTAATTCTATCTGTTCCCTCGGGATTGATTTCTTTTATTAAATCTTTTAGGACATCTTCTTTTACTTCGGGGATTTTTGGTGGATTCGTTTTTACTTTTATAATTTGTTTTTTAATTGGATCTGTTTTTAATAAATACAATCCTATAAGTAGAATTGCTATAGAAATAACGGCAATAGATACAAAAAGTAAAGACTTTTTAACTTTCATAAAGTTCTCTCCTAAAATAAGTCCCCCTTAAAAAGGGGGAGATGCTTTTAATCGTAGTAGGCTATATAGTCAATTATAGCTGCATAGAATTCCATTTCGTCAAAAGTATCGGGTGGAACACCAATAACATCTAAATGATCTTGGTCTACAAGTGCATTTTTTGATGTCATTTGTGTAGAGTTTGGATAATTTATGTTAGATACATAACCCGTATCTGAATAGGTAGAAATGGTATCCAGAATTCCACAACACTTTACAGTGTATTTTAAGCGATATCCCATTTGCTGAGAATTAATACCTACTAAACCATCATCGTCTAAATCTGTTCTTATACCATTACCATTTCCAGCAGCACCGTCATTATCACAGTCATCCACACAATAACCATCACCATCGATGTTATAAAATCCATTTTTTAACAAAAATAAAGCAGGATTTACAGATAATCCCGTTTGAGCAGTAATTATAGATGCATAGCGATACGCATACGAAGAGCTAACAGGATTATTTTGATTAAAAACTTTCATCCCTGTAGTTTGTCCATCTGAAGGTGAATAATCATTATAAACCAATTGTTTGGCAGCTGCATAACCATCATTACCAGAAGCATAGACAGTATTACCATAGATCGTAGCTAAGGCATTGATTACAGAAGTTACACCTGGACCTAAATCTAAAATATATTTTGCAATCGGTGAACCTCTATGAGGCGAAGATACACTTATTAGAACTCTTACTACTGTATATCCTTTTCTTGCTCGTAATTCTTTTGCTGCTTTTCTTGCATCAATTCCCCCTTGAGAATGCCCAATAATATTTATATAAGAAGAACCAGTTTGAGCCATATAGCTTTCGATTTGATTTGCTAATTGCCATCCTCGATATTCAGAATGATGGAAAGGTTGAACAGCAGTTGCTTTCGCTTTTTGGTTAGGATCAATGTAAGGGTTACAACTAACTTCAAGGAATTCATCGCATGGATCTCCTACAAAGACACCATAGTCATCGCCCCAATAATCATACCCTAATATATTATCAAAACCAGCTAAGCCATGAGCGAATACTACTGGAGATATGTAGTTTTTGCAGCTCGCCCCCAAATTACTGTGGTATTAAAAATTAATACCACCAACAGTAATATTTTGATTCGCATAAATCACTCCTCTCTTTATACCATAAAACAAAAGTAATTTTAAAGACAATCGTTTTTTTGATATTTTTGTCAAAAAATCAAAAGTTCTTTATTATTGATCAACAAACACAATAAAAATTTTATTTAAATAAAATACTTTTGATTTGTTGCCTGAATTTTTTGATTGTTTGGCTGGGACTTTCAAATGAATAATAATCAGACACTAAAGAAACCAAAAGCATTTGGATAGAACCAAAAAAAATTAAAGTATATATTTTAGGATCTATATCGGAATGTACTTCTTTTTTTTCTTTTCCTTTTTGAATGATATCGGTAATTTTATTCAAAATTCTTTTTGATATTAACAAATCTTTATCCACTTTTGGTTCTTTTACAATTTCGTTTACTAAAAGTTTGATGACATCTTTACTTGCTAAATAAGTATCAAACATATAATCGCTAATTTTAGCGAGTTTTTCTGTAGTTGAAATATTTTCGGAGTTTATTTTATCTATCTTATCAGAAAACTTTTTTGTAATTTCATCCAAAATTTTATGGATAATGTTTTCTTTAGAACCAAAATAATGATACACTAAACCATAAGCAACACCTGCTTGTTTTGCAATATCAGAGATTCTTGTATTATGATATCCCTGTTCTGCTATGACACGAATTGCTGCTAACAAAATCTTTCTTTGGCTTTTCTCTCTTTTACTTTCTTCTAATTGTACGGAATCGATCATACCTAATATTATAAATAAAAGATTTGATTTATGTGTCAAGAATCTTTATAAAATTGTTTTTTACAATTTGATTATTATAGTTGTTTATTGTAGATTGGATTGAAATTTTTCTTTAAGTGAATTTTTTAAAAGATTTTGTTTTTCCAGTTCGTCTAACAATAAATAAAAATTCGATATATATTCGTATTTTTTATTTTTTTTAGAGAGTTCATATAAATTAGTTAAGAGAGTTTCTAAAGTTTTTTCTTCGTTTAGGAATTCTGTGTAGTGGAGAAGAATTTCATAAATGCGCTGGATAGCAATTTCAGCATTGATATTTTTTAATTCCAGCGCTATTTTGAATCGGTTTTCGAACTCGTTTTTACGATTTTTTTTTAAAATTTCTTGGTTTTTTTGATAACTTGGGATTGTGATTGTTTCTTTATCTTTTTCTCCTTCTTGTGTAAAAACACTCGATATGATAAAAAAAATAAAAATAATTTTAACCCACTTTTTTTTCATATTCACTCACAAAATATTCAAACCATTCTCTATCTTCTTTATCCAATTCTGCATTTTCTAATCCCATTTCTTCGTAATATTGTAATAGTATACCTAAATGAACCAATTGTTCTTCTTCTTCTGTAAGCTTTTCTTTTTCTAAACCACTTAAGATCAAGTTTTCTTCTTTGATTTTTTTCTTAAATTCTTCAGATTTATTTTTAAAAATCAAAATAGAAGATATAATATCGAAGTGAATTGTATTGATAATTTTTTCAAAATCTTTATCTGAATAATGAAAAAATCGAGAAGCTACTTCTGTTTGGAAATAATCTCCCCAAGTTATAATTTCTGGTTTAGCTCCATATTTTTTTTCTAACTCTTCTATTTCGTTTTCTGGAATAAAAGGAACTTGAGCATATTTTTCTACAAGTTCTTTTAACTCGATCAACAATACAATTTTTCTTGAATTTAATTGCCCTTTTTCAATCATTGGTTGTAGTTGTGGATGTATTCCTTCGATTACTAACATACTATTTTATTCGGTAAGTAATCAAAAAACAAAGAAAATTTTTTTAGTATTGTATTTATAGTAAAACAGATTTTTTAATCATTGTTCAAAAAAAAAGTTGATTTATTAAAAGTTAATATTTCTTTGATGTTATAGGGGTTTACGATGACAGCAATAATAAAAGAAGAAACATTAGAAATTATTAATTTAAATCCAGCAACAGGGGAAGAAATTAATAAGGTTCGTATTTTACAAAAAGAAGAGGTAGAAGCATTAGTTTATAAAGCCAAAGAATATTTTTCTATATGGAGCAAACTTAGCTTAAATGATAGGGCTAAATATTTAAAAAATTTAAGAAAAGAAATCGTTCGAAATATGGATGATCTGGTAAAAACGATATGCGAAGAAACTGGAAAAACAGAAATGGATAGCATTATAGAAGTCTTTACAGTTTGTGAGCATTTAAATTATATTATAAAAAAAGGTCCTAAATTTTTAAAAGATGAAAAAAAATCTACAGGGCTTTTTATTCATAAAAAAGCATATGTGTCCTTTCAGCCAAAAGGGGTAGTAGGAATTATAAGTCCTTGGAATTATCCGTTTATATTAACAGCTGGACCTTTAGTTCAAGCTTTGATGGCGGGGAATACAGTAGTAGTAAAACCGTCTGAAGTAACACCTAATACTACAATAAAATTAAGAGAAATTGCAACAAAAGCAGGTATACCACAAGATGCTTTTTTAGTGGCAACAGGAGATGGTAGAACAGGTGCTTTTTTGGTTGAATCCAAAAATACAGATATGATTTGTTTTACAGGTTCTACTGCAACAGGAAGAAAAATAGCTGAGATTTGTGGTAAAATGCTAAAGCCGGTGATTTTAGAATTAGGTGGTAAAGATCCTATGATAGTTTTTGAAGATGCTGACTTAAGAAGAGCAGCAAAAGCAGCATTATGGGGAGGTATCTCTAATTCGGGTCAAACTTGCATCGCAGTAGAAAGAGTAATTGTTCAAGAAAATGTTTATAAAGAATTTGTTGAACTTATTCAACAAGAGTTAAGTAAAATTAAACAAGGATATTACAATCAAGAAATTAGTGTTGGTTCTATGGCATTTGAAAAACAATTCCAAATTGTAATGAATCAGATTCAGGATGCAAAAGAAAAAGGTGCAAGAATCATAACAGGTGGTAGTAAAAATCCTGAATTTTCTAAAGGACTTTTTATTACTCCTACATTAATAGAAAATGTATCAGATTCTATGAAAGTTTGGGAAGAAGAAACTTTTGGTCCCGTGCTTGCTTTCAAAACATTTAAAACAGAAGAAGAGGCAATTGCTATAGCGAATCAAAGCCCATATGGATTAAATGCTTCTGTATGGTCAAAAAATAAAAAAAGAGCAAAAAGAGTAGCTCGACAAGTCAAAAGTGGTGCGATATGTATCAATGATGTTATGGTAAATTATATTATTTCCGATTTACCATTTGGTGGTGTTAAAGAAAGTGGGATTGGAAGAGTCTACTCCAAAGAAGGTTTGCGTGCCTTTACAGATATGCAATCAGTTGTAGTTGATCGCTTTAATCTCCCCTTCGAATTATGGTGGTTTCCGTACTCGAATAAAATCAAAAATTTGTTTAAAAATTTTACAAAACTTTTATTTGGTTAAAAACGGAACTTCATGTTTTTTACTGATTAGTATGAGTTTTTATATAAAAAACTCAAGGATAAAAATCAACAATAATAAAAAAGAGTAGATTATATATTTTTTTTCTTTTAAACGAATAAAACCAATCAGTAACATAAAAATTCTAAAAAAAGGAGTTAAGATCAAAATCAAAGTGCTATATTGTAATACAGTTTTGTAATTATCAATTTGTAATAGCTTTAATAAAAAAGAAATTAAAGCACCAATGATAAACGTAAAAAGTCCGAATTTTAAAACCATACTAATCATTTTATAAAATTCTTCTTCGTTAAAAGAATTCATATTGTAAGACTTTCCATAATCGTTTTTATGCTAACAAAAAAAGTAAAAATTGCAAAGAAAAATTGAATAAATTCATTTTTTGCTTTATACAAGAATTTTATACCTAAATAGCTTCCAAGGATTATACCGAAAATTAAAATTACGGTAATATTTTCTATTACATACCCGTTTCTATACAAAATAATAGCACTTATAGAGGCGCTTAAACCGATCATAAAATTGCTGGTAGAAGTAGCTACTTTGATAGGGACTCCACAAATCAAATTCATTATAGGAACTTGAATGATGCCACCACCTAAACCAAATAGACCAGAAAGTGTTCCACCAAAGAAGGAGAATATCATTGCTATTGGTGTTTTTTTTACGTCATAATATACATTTTTTTGTAAAAGAGGATCAAAATAAAAAAAACTTCCATAGTTTTGGAAATGTGTTCTATTTTTTTTAAAAGATTTTAAAAGCATCTGTAAAGCTATCGCAAATAAAATTATTCCAAAATAAAGCTGAAGTTGATTAGAAGAAAGCCTAAGCATAATTAGGGAACCAAAAATTGAACCTAATGCCATTGTCATTTCTAAAGTTAAACCTAATCGTATATTTGTTAATCTTTTTTCTATATTCACCATAGCTACTGAGCTTGATACAGCAACAATTGATACCAGAGACACAGCAATGGCATATTTAATAGGCACCTTAAGAAAAAATATTAGAAACGGTACTACAAAAATTCCTCCACCAATACCTAAGACCGAACCAATAATACCTACAAAAATACCTAAAAGAAAAAGAAGCAATATTGAGTTCAAAGTTAAAGGTATATTCATCAAATTATTCTACTGTAACAGATTTTGCTAAATTTCTAGGTTTATCTGGTTCACAATTTCTTTCTAAAGCAGAATAATAAGCGAATAATTGTAAAGGTATAATACTTAATATGGGACTTAAATATTCTGAAACTTCGGGTATTTCTATAAAGTAGTCTGCTATTTGGGAAATATTTTTATCTCCTTCTGTAATGATAGCAATAATTTTTCCTTTTCTTGCTTTTACTTCTTGAATATTTGAAAGCATTTTATCATATACTGAGCTTTTGGGAGCAATACATATCGTAGGAATATTTTCGTCAATTAAAGCAATCGGGCCGTGTTTAAATTCTCCGCCAGCATAACCAGAGGCGTGAACATAAGCTATTTCTTTTAACTTTAATGCACCCTCTAAAGCTGTAGGATGATTAAAATATCTGCCTAAAAAAATAAAATCTTTTGTTTTCTTAAAGATTTTTGCTATCTCTTGTATTTGTTTAGATTTCTCTAAAATAGCTTCCATCATGGTAGGTAACTTACGGATTTCGGAAAAAAGAACTTCTCTATCTTCTTTGTTGGTAATCCATTTAATTCCAGAAAGATATAAAGAAAAAAATAAAAGATGAATTAATTCCGAAGTATATGCTTTAGTAGAGGCAACACCAATTTCTGGTCCAGCCATCAAATCTATATATGAATCTGATTCTCGAGCTATAGTGGATTCTAATCGATTTACAAAAGAAAGTACTTTGCAGAATCTTGTTTTTGCTTCTAGTACTCCTGCTAATGTATCAGCTGTTTCTCCACTTTGAGAAATAGCTATAACTAATGTATCTCCTTCTGCAATCGGATTTCTATATCTAAATTCAGAAGATAGATCTACTTCTGTAACAATTCTTGCAAAATGTTCTAAATAAAGTTTTCCTACAATTCCCGCATGCCAGGATGTTCCAGCGCTTGTAATTAAAATTCGAGAAATTCTACCAAGAATTGTATTTGGAAGTTTCATTTCATTTAGTTTGATTTTTCCTTTTTCTCCCAGTCTGTTATTTAAAATCTTACGAAATATATCTGGTTGTTCATAGATTTCTTTAAGCATGTAATGCTCATAATTTCCTTTTTCTAAATGTATAGGATCAATTTTGATTTCTTTTATTTCTGGAATAATTTTCTGTGCATCTTTGTTAAATAAATGAAGTTCATACTGAGTAATCCATCCCCATTCATAATCTCTAAATGCATAATATTCCTTTGCTTGAGGTATTACCGCTACGATATCACTGGTTAAATATCCTTCTTCATTGTTTCTTGCATAAAGTAATGGAGAGCCATTTTTAATAAAGTAGATTTTATCCGGCTCTTGTTCTGATAAAATTACTATAGCATATTTTCCCTCTATTTTTTGAATTAACCCGGGTATCACGTCTTTTATTGTTTGATTGGGATCTTTTAGCAACTCTTCTTCTATAAGGTGAGGGATGACTTCCGTATCTGTTTCGCTTCGAAATAAATGTCCTTTTTGAATCAATTCATTTTTTAAATTTATATGATTTTCTATAATCCCATTATGGCACACTGCTATTTTTTGGAAACAATCAATATGGGGATGGGCATTGAGTTTTGTCGGTTCTCCATGAGTTGCCCATCTTGTATGTCCTATTCCGATGTTTCCTTCAACTGGGGAATTTTTTAATAGATCTTCTAAATTTTTGATTTTGCCCTTTTCTTTTCGGATCTCTAAATCTCCTTGATCGATTACCGCAATTCCAGCAGAATCATATCCGCGATATTCTAATCGTATTAAACCTACTATTAAAATTGAATTTATAGACTTATTACCTATATAACCTATAATTCCACACATAACAAAGGTACAATTTTTCAAAAATCTTTTTTTAATCAATCTAATTCTTTGACTAAACCTGTAATTATCTTTTTACTCCAAAATTCTTGACCTCAAAAAAAAATAAGATTATTTATAATCTATATGAAACTCAACCTAACATTAGAAGAAGTAAAACAAAAAATAAGTCCTCTTTTAATGCCAAACGAAGTAGAAGAAGCACTGGAATTAATTCAAGAAATTCGATCACTAAAAAAAAAGAAAAATGTTGTAGTTCTTGGTCATAATTATATGACTCCAGATGTATATTATGGAGTTTCTGATTTTATAGGGGACTCTTTGGGTTTATCAAAAAAAGCAACGGAAGTTGATGCGGATATCATTCTTTTTAATGGTGTCCATTTTATGGCAGAAACTGCAAGTATTTTAAACCCTGATAAAAAAGTTTTGATTGCAGACCTTAATGCAGGATGTTCATTAGCAGAAAGTATAACAGGGGAGGATGTACGAGAAATTAAAAAACAATATCCCGGCATACCTGTAGTCACGTATATCAATTGCACAGCAGAGGTAAAAGCAGAAACTGATGTTTGTTGTACGAGTGCGAATGCTCTTAAAATTATACAAAATATTCCTTCCGAAACTGTTATTTTTTTACCTGATGTATACCTTGCGAAAAATATACAAAAGCAAACAAAAAAGAAGATCATACCCTGGGAAAAAGGAAAATGTATTGTGCACGAACAATATACCTCAGAAGATATTATGTATTATCGAAAACAGTTCCCCGATCTATTAGTGATTGCTCATCCTGAATGCAATACTGATGTAACAGAAGCAAGCGATTTTACTGGAAGTACATCTCAGATGGCAGATTTTATAAGAAAAAGCACAAAAAAAAATGTTTTACTAGTTACCGAATGTAGTATGGCAGATAATTTACGAAGTGAATTTCCAGATAAAAATTTCATAGGAACATGTCATACTTGTCCCCATATGAAGAAAATCACCTTACGGAAAATTCGGGATGCCCTTTTATACGAGCAATACGAAGTAAAAGTTCCACCAGAAATAGCTGAAAAAGCTAGAAAAGCTATTCTTAGAATGTTCGAATTAAGCTAAAAATTAGCTTCTAATTTTTGTAAAAATTCTTTTACTTGAATTTCGTTAACAAATCTTAACATTTTTTCTTTTTTGAACCATTTGATTTGTGCTTTAGCATATTTTTTATGAGCATTAAACAAAATTTCTATAACTTGATCTTGAATTTCTTCTATTTGCTTTTTTTGAATTTCTAAATAATTCCATCGATTTTTGATTATGTTTATAATTTCTCTATATCCAGGGGTTTTCATTGCATTACATTCACCATAATTTTTATACAAAGAAATAGCTTCTTCTATCATTCCTTGTTGAACCATTTTTTTCGCTCTTTCGTAAATTTTTTTTTCTAGATCTTTTAAAGAAAGATTTAAATAAAATCCTTCGATTTCGTAATCATATCTAAAATTCATCTTCGGATTTTCATAATGCATACGTAAAGTTTTACCTGTTAAATAAAATAATTCCAAACTTCTTTGGATTCTATAAGAATCATTAGGATGAAACCTACCTTTTCCCATTTCCTCGTTTTTTAAAGTGAAAGAAAGAGGATCAATTTTAAAAAGTATTTCCCTTTTTTGTTCTAATGTTAAAGTGGCTAAAAATTGCTCTATCTCTTGTTTTCGAATCGGATCAATCTCTTGTAAAGAAAACATTCCAGTATAGAAAGCTTTAAAATAGAACCCTGTTCCACCGCACAAAATAGGAATATGATTTCTTTTATAGATTTCTTCTATTAGGGATTGAGCTTTTCTTTTAAACTCTCCGGCGCTAAAAGTTTCATATGGTTCTAAGAATTGCACTAAATGATGAGGAATTTTCTCTAAAACTTCTTTTGTAGGTGCAGCAGTTCCTATAGAGATTGTTTTATAAATTTGACGTGAGTCTACACTAATAACTTCGAATTTTTTCTCTTTTTGGTTTAAATTTTCAAAAAGTAAATGGGTTTTTCCAGATCCCGTGGGTCCAAAAAGGGCGTATAACTTCTTCAATTTTTGATAAAGTTTTCTTTATGTAAAATTTCTATAAGTTCTTTAATACAAATACTTAGATCATCATTGACAACAATATAGTCATATTCTTTTGATGCTTCTAATTCTTTTTTTCCTTCTTGCAGTCGAATTTGAATTGCTTCTTCGGAATCTGTATTTCTTTTTTTTAGTCTTTCTATCCAAACTGATTCGCTAGGAGGTTTTAAAAAAATAGAGGTAATTTTTTCTTTTAACTTTCCTTTTATGGTTCTTAAACCCTGATAGTCTATATTTAAAATTAGTTTTTTATTTAATGTTTTTGATTTTTCTAATTCAGAAATAGGAATACCATAGTAATTTCCATGCACTTCTGCGTATTCTAAAAATTGGTTTTCTTGAATCATTTTTGTGAATTCTTCTTTTGAAAAGAAATAATAATCCCGATTAGGTACTTCTCCAAGGCGTTTAGGTCTTGTTGTTGCTGTAATTGCTAAATAAAAATCGTTAGGGTAAGTATTTAAAAGCTCTTTTATTACTGTATTTTTTCCTCCTCCCGAAACCGAAGAGATAACAAGAATTTTAAAATCTTTCATATTTCTTTTTTGTAAATCGTACCAAATTCAGTATGCAAAATTTTAAATTGAGTATTAAACATTTGCAAACTTTCTGCATGTCCAATAAAAAGATAACCATTCGGAAGTAAGCTGTCATAAAACATATTGGCTAATATTTCCTGTTCTTTTTTCTGAAAATAAATTAAAACATTTCTACAAAAAATCACATGTATATTTCGTACTGTGCTTGTAAATAAATTTTCTACTTTAAAATGCACTTTTGATTTAATATCTTCTCGAATACAAAAAATTTTAGGATCCTCTTTACTTTGTCTAAAATATCTACGTAATATATGTTCCGGAATTCTTTCTATTTTTCTTCCAGAGTAGCAGCCTTGTTTGGCGATTTCTATAACTCGATTCGATATGTCAGTAGCGATTACAATAAAGGGGAAGAAGCCTAGAGTTTTCATAGATTCAATCGATTCGATAACAATGTTATAAGGTTCTTCTCCTGTAGAGCAACCTGCAGACCAAATTTTTATTTCTCTATTTCGATACAGTTTAAGAATATCTGGCAAAACAATATTTTTATAAGCTTCGAAGTTTTGAGTAGTCCTCCAAAAATATGATTCATTCGTAGTAATTACTTCCAAAAAATGGATTAATTCATTATTTGAATGATTGCTATTTGTAAGATATTCGTAATACTGATCATAATCATAGATTTTTAATTCTCGCAAACGTTTTCGAATTCTATTAGAAAGTAAAGTAATTTTATGTTCTTTTAAATAAATTCCTGCAACTTCTAAAATATATTTAGAAAATTTCTCAAATTGCTCAATTGTCATATCTGGGATATCCCTAAAAAGGAATTCTGTCATATTCTTAAGCTTTTTTCTTAAATTTTATTATTAAAGAAAGCTCCGCATTAGTTAAATCAGTAATCTCTTGAATTTCTTCTTCGGTAAAGCCAATTTCTATGAGTTTTTTGATCATCTTTATTTTTTCTTCTTTTTGTTGGATTTCGGAAAATATTTTTTTTGCTTCTTGAATTAGAATTTGTTTAGGATTGTCTATCTCGGTGGTTTCGGTGGTTCTTAGTTCTTTTAAATTATCTTCTTTTTTTTCTGAAACAATTTGAGTATTTGATTGCGAAAGGTCAAGCTTTTTTTGGTATTCTTCTAAAGAAATCATACTCGAAGTATTTAACTCGGAGGTTTTTATATCTTGATTTTGCTGGTTAAAATAAAAATCTTTTAGTTTTAACGTACTGACAGGAATTTCTGGTAAATTAAAAATTTTTCTGAACATCATCCCCATCTTTGTAAGAAAATTTGATTTTGATTCATTGGTGGAATGTAGAATAAAGTCTTTATCTTTGTTCTGATTTTTGTTTGATATAAAAGAAAAATCAATTCTATCTTGATTTGTCTCTTCTGCGAGTTCCTCCCAAATTTTTTCTTGATTATTTTGCTTTATCTCGTTTTGTACTTTGTTAATTTTATTTTCATTGTTCGATTCTATAACCTCATTTTTTTTTAGAGTTTTTGTTTTATTTCTTTTTTTATTTCTTATCGCCTCCCAATTTTCTATTTCTTTTTTTATATCCATAATTTTTAAATATATTTTGTTTATATTTTCTTGTTTTTCTTTTATCATTTCTAATGATGTATTGATGTACTGAAATGTATCTTTTAAATTTTCGAAAAGTTCTTTTGGAACGTAGATTTTAGTTTTTTGTTTTTTAATGTTTCTAATTCGTATTTCTGTATAAAGTATATAGAAAATGATAAAAATCAATAAAATTACAACTTCCATAATTTTATATACGTATATCTATCTTTGATCCTTTCAAGTAAATGTTTTTTGATGTTTTGTTTGTAAATAAAAATTTTAAAGGTTCATAAGTGATTTTTGTTCTTTCAGAAGATTTAGAAAAAGGTTTTTCGTTTTCTAAATTTTTTTGATATGCAGTTTGAATATTGTTTTCTACTCCAAACTTTTGGATATTTGTTACAGTATTTTCGCGTTGAAGGTTTGTTTTTTTTGCTTCAGCTAGTTTTTGAATTTCTTTATAGTTTTGTATTGCTTGTAAAGAATATATTGTTTGATTATGCAAAGGTTGGGCATTAAACGATATAATATGATCAATTAATTTCATTATTTACTTTCTTTTGAACTTTTTTTCAAGTTTTTGTTCGATAATTTTTCCATCTTTATAGATATATTCTACAGAAAATCTTTCGTCTATTACAGTATACGTAGCATCTTTGATTTTTATGATTACACCTGGATAGATCTGCTTTTCTACTATAACTTTTCCTTCACTTGCTAATTGATCCATTTCTTGTTGAATTTCATTTTTTTCTTCGTCATAAGTTTTGATTTCTTCTTCTAGTTTGGAAATCTCTTCTGTGATCTGTTGTAATTTTTTTCTTTGTTCAGCTAAAAAAGAGTCTGGATCGGATTTTTTTCTGACCTCTAATGTTTGCTTTTCTTTTTTTAGCTTGTTCAAAGTTTCTGTTTTAGCCTTTAGAAGATTTGATAACTCCTCGAATCGCTTTAAAAGAATTGGATCATATCCTACATAGATTTCTGTTTTTGGGTGGGCGTTAGAACCAATAATTCTTGCACTTACTTCTTTTTTGGCTAAAATTTTCCCTCCTACAATCTGAGCTCTTCTTCCTTCACATATAACTCTTTCTCCAGCCTCTACTGTACTATGCATAATTGCTTCTTCGACTTTAACATCGATTGCAGCAAACACATTTGCGTTTTGAATATAACGAGCTAAAATGATACCACCAGTAGAAATTACCTTGGCTGCATCCTGTCCAAAAATACCTCCTTTGATTATAATATTTCCTCCTGCTTCTATTATGGATTTTTGAACACTATTGTAAATTTCAATATTTCCACCTGCCTTAACTGTATGATTATCTAAAACGGAACCAGCAATCTGAACTGATCCTAAAACTTCAATATTACCTGTTTTGGGACCAACATCTCCTAAAACTCTATGAAGTTCTTCTACTGAAATTTTATTATTGATAAATACTACTTGTCCATTAATTTCCGCTTTCAAATATTTTCCATCTTCGGATAGTACAGTATTTTTACCCGGTTTTATCTCTATGTCTTTTCCATCTCTTGCAGGAATAATTTTATTTGTTATAGTTCTACCCGTAATTCCTTTTTCGGGTGGTATTTTTTCCGCCAAGATTTGTCCTGCTACTACGTTTTCTATTAAATGAAGGTTTTTATAATCTACTCTGCCTTTTTCATCTTGTTCTAATTCTAATTGTTTGTTGACTTTTACTTTGTAGACTAAATATGCATCTTTGCCATGCTTCGGTGGAGTTCCTTCTGCTGCGATAATTTCTTCCATATATCGCTCTTCGTCTAGAGCTTTTTGTATATTGTCTTCTCTATATCCTATGACTACTCCTTTTGATTTTAATAAATTGACAATTTCTTCTAATTTAAGATCACATCCTCCTTTTCTTGGTGGAGTAATCTTTATGATAGCTTTCATTTCATCTGGGGTAATTTCTATTTTGCAAGTGGAACTATGCTCGGGTATAGGTATAAAATCAGCGACTTTTACTGGTTCTCCCTTTGCTTGTTTGATTGCCTTTTCGATTTTATTTTTGTCATAATTCGTAACTCCCCTTTGCTCGAGTCTACGAATACATTCTTCAATAGAAACAGCTTTTCCATTACCTTTAGGTGGATAAACCTGTAGAAATGCTCCTTCTTTATATATTTTTACTCTAAAATAACCATCTATATGTTTAGGTTGAATGTATTTATCTAATTCTTCAGATAAAAGTTTGTCTCCTACTCCTAACTTCATTGAAAATTCTTCTAGTTCTTGGTAAGGGTTAGAAATTTCTAAAACTTGCACTAAAAGTTTATAAGGTTTTTTGCTAAAAAATCCTTTTTTTCCTTTTTCTAAAATTTCGTAATCTAAGTGAATTACATCTTTGTTAAAATATTCAGCTGCTTTTTTTAAGCAGTCTTGAATGGTATTGCCAATAACAACCACTTTATTTTCTACATCAGATTTATGTTTTTCTTCTACATCTAATAACATTGCTTTTAGGGGATCCACAAAACATAAGATAATGAAAGAAACTTAAAAATGCAAGTATTTTTAAAATATAAAATATCAAAAAAATAAAATTTTTATATTTTAAAAATTATATTATTTCCACACAAAGTCTTTGAATGAATACTAATTTTTTTATTAAAATCTGTATAGAGATGAAAAATTTGATGAAATAAAAAAAATGATCAAGCAAATTTAAAAACCTTCCGAATTTCCAAATACAAACGGAGGAGTAAAATGATTATAAATCATAACATTAGTTCCATATTTGCTCACAGAACATTAAAATTTCATGATTATGCTTTAGGAAAAGATACAGAAAAGTTATCATCTGGTCTTCGAATCAATCGAGCAGGGGATGATGCAGCAGGTTTAGCTGTATCTGAAAAAATGAGAACTCAGATTATGGGCTTAAGACAAGCAGAGAGGAATGCGGAAGATGGAATTTCTTTTATTCAAACTACAGAAGGATACCTCCAAGAAACTCAAGAAATTATACAGAGAATTCGTGTTTTAGCTGTTCAATCAGCTAATGGAATTTATACTGCCGAAGATAGGCAGCAGATTCAAGTAGAAATTTCTCAGTTAATTGACGAAATCGATCGAATTGCTTCTCAGGCAGAGTTTAACAAAATGAAGATGCTAACAGGAGCTTTTTCTCGATTAAATCCTACAGCTTCGATGTGGTTCCATATCGGTCCGAATATGCATCAAAGAGAAAGAATATTTATCAACACAATGACTACTGCCGGTTTGGGATTGCGTAGCCCTACTGTTTTAACTTTTATTTCTATAAGTACGCCTGATAAAGCGAACTACGTAATTGGTAGATCTGATGAAGCTTTAAGAAGAATTTCTAAACAAAGAGCAGATTTGGGTGCATATCAAAATCGACTAGAACATGCTGCAAAAGGTTTAATGAATGCATATGAAAACATACAAGCAGCAGAATCAAGGATACGTGATACTGATATGGCAGAACAAATGATTTCTTACACAAGATATCAAATTTTAACGCAAGCAGCAAATGCAATGTTAGCACAGGCAAATCAAAAACCCCAATTAGTATTACAACTCCTTCGTTAATCGTAGGCACGAATAGTGCTTACTTTTCAAACCAATACGGATATCGAAAAATACCTTTTTCTGTAATGATCGCTGTAATAAGATGAGATGGTGTTACATCAAAAGCAGGATTGTATACTTTAACATCTTTGACGGTACTTTTGCAATTTAGAAATTCTTTTACCTCAGATTCTTTTCGCTCTTCTATAGGAATTAGGGTACCATCATCGATAGTGAAATCGATTGTTGTAGAAGGTGCTAACACATAAAAAGGGATATTGAAATATTTTGCTATGATTGCAATTGATAGAGTTCCAATTTTATTTGCTGTATCCCCATTTTTTGCAATTCTATCTGCACCCACCAAGATCATATCGATTTTATGATTTTGAATCACACTAGCTACCATAAGATCAGTAATTAAAGTATTTGGAATATTTGCTTCCATTAGTTCAAAAGAAGTAAGCCGTGAACCTTGAAGCAAAGGACGTGTTTCTGTGTTAAATACAAAAATACGCTTGCCCTGCTCAATGGCAGTGTAAATAGCTCCCAAAGCAGTACCTTTTCCAGAACTTGCTAAAGAACCAGTATTACAATGAGTTAAAATTTTTGCTCCATCAAAAATCAAACTTTGTGCATTTTGACCTATTTTTTCGCATAATGTTTGATCTTCTTTCCATATTCGTATTGCAATTTTTTTTAAGAACTCTAAAGCTTCTTCTATATCAAAAAACTGATATTCTTTAAATTCATTTCTTATAGTCTCAATGGAGTAAAATAGATTTACTGCAGTGGGTCGAGTATTTCCAATTTTTTCTAAAGAAATTTGTAAATGATAATAAAAATCTTCTTTGGAATTCAAAACTTTTTCTTGATAAAGTCTTTTCATTTCTATAAAAATCGTAAGAGCACTCATAACCCCTATAGCAGGTGCCCCTCTGATTCTTAAACTTTCGATTGCCTCACAACCTTCTTCTAAATTTCTTATTGATATATATTTTTTTTCTAATGGTAATAAAGTTTGATCAAGTATTTTTAGTTCTTCGTTTTCAAAAATTATAGAGGATACCATTACTCTGCTCTTATTATTTCTAAATTATTTATCTCGATAAAAATATCAGGATATATTTCACTACATTCTGGGAAATATCGAAAAAAACTATCTAAAGCTACGATTCTATAATATGGGCTATATTCTTTTAAAAATTCTTCAGTAAAACCTAAAAAAGGAGTCATATGAAAAGGAATTTTAATTTCGAAATTATGAAAATCTTGTAAACTAATTTTTTTTGTATAATCAAATTGAATTTTCATTAAATTCCAATGATTTTTAAAAGTCAGTCTATCAAATTCTTGTATCTCTTCTACTTCGCTCGTCAACTGTATAAGTCTTTTTAAAGGATATCCAGCTTCGTAATAAACATCCAAATTGATTTTTATAAATTTTTTTGATAAACCTAAAGGCTCCCAAATTTGATTTAGTTTAGAAGGATTACTTCTAGCCAAACGTATTTCTTTTTTTAAAGAACTCAGATCATTTGCGGGTAATTCCGCATAACCGAATTCTCCTAACCATAACCAAGTGTATACATCTTGTGTAGAAAAAGAATCATAATGTTCATAAAACCAGTTTGCTGATTTTATTTTTTCCTCTAATTTAAAAATATTGATTCTTTCAAAATAATTAGGTAGATACATCTTTATCTTTTAATTTTATTCGGATAGGAATTCCTGATAAGTTGAATTCTTCCCGAATTTTATTTTCCAAAAATTGTTGAAAGTTTTTACTAATCAAAGTTTTATTATTACAAAAAATTACAAAATAAGGTGGCTTTGTAGCTACTTGTGTGGTATAAAATACTTTAAATTTTTGATTGTGAGGGTATAATTGTAACCATTTTTGTATGTATTGATTTAGCATAGAAGTTTGGATTCTAAAATCAGATTTTTTATAAAGTTTGATAATCGCTTTTAATGGTTCTGTGGCTCTTTTTTTAGTTAAGGCTGAACCAAAAAACAAAGGTACATTTCTTAAAAAAGGGAAGGCAGAATAAAGATATTCTATGTATTCTTTTTGTAAATTTGATTTTTTCTCTGGTATTGCATCCCATTTGTTGACAAAAATCACTAAAGGTTTATTCATTTTTTTTATTAAACCAATAATTTTTTTATCCTGTTCAGTAATCCCTTCAATAGCAGAAAGAACGAGAAGTACAATATCAGAATCCTGAATAGCTCTATGAGTTCTTCGAGAAGAATAAAATTCGATTTTATCTTGAATTGTTCTTTTTTTTCTTAAACCTGCTGTATCTAAAACTCTTATCGTATGTCCAAAGTAGCGAAATACTGTATCTATTGTATCTCTTGTTGTACCCGGTACTTCTGAAACTAAAGAAATTTCTTTTCCCACCCAAAAATTAAATAAACTGGATTTTCCTACATTAGGTTTTCCTACTATAGCAACTCGAATATCCTCTTCAATATAGCTTGATATTACCGTGGAGTCTTTGTAATGTTTTTTATTCTTTTTAGATTCTTGATTTTCGGAGTCTTCGTTTATCGAAAAACTTTCTTTCCATTCAATTTCTGGTAGTAAATCTTTTAAAAGATTTATAAAATTTTTAAAGTTATATTTACTCTTTACAGAAATTGGAATTGGATGTATACCATCTTCGTAAAAGTTTGGTAAGAATTCTAATTCTTTTTCTTTGCTATCAATTTTGTTTAATACGTACACAACCTGCTTAGAAAAATTTTTCTGAAGAAATTCTTTGAATTCTAAATCAAATTCTGAAGGTGCTGGAGGTTCCATAAGAAATACAATTAAATCCACTTCTTCTTTCAAAAAGTGGAATGCTTTCTCTTTAGCTTTTTTTTCAATGTCTGAAGTATGGTCAATATCTAATCCGGGAAAATCATAAAACAAAGCCCGGATTCCATAATTTTTAATTTCTACTTCTAAAATATCTCTTGTCAGTCCGGGATAATCTTCTACAATAGCTCTATTCTTACGGGATAATAAGTTGAGTAAACTTGATTTTCCTACATTTTTTTTACCGATGATGGCAATTTTTTTTAATGTTTTATTCATATTGTTTGTATTTTAAAGCTTTTTGAATGTTTCTTTGATCTTCTTTTTTCTTTTCTTCAAATCGCTTATCGTATAATTTTTTCCCACGGCATAGAGCAATCTGAACTTTTATCAAATTTTTATCATTAAAATAAATTTTTAAGGGTATGATTGTCAATCTTTTTTCTTTAAATTTTGATGTCCATTTTTCAATTTCTTTTTTATGTAGTAATAACTTTCTTGTTCGTGTTTCTTCGTGTCCGAAGTACTTAGCATTTTGATAAGGAGTGATTTTCACATTCATCAAAAACATCTCTCCATGTTTTGGTAAAACGAAAGAGTCATCTAAATTTATTTTGCCCATCCGAATACTTTTTACTTCTGAACCTAATAAAGAAATTCCAGCTTCTAAAGTTTCCAGAATTTCGTAATCCCTTTTAGCTTTTTTGTTATAAATTACGAATTGTTTTTCTTTTTCTAATTTTGCCATAAGTCAAATTTTTATAGATTTTTTAAAAATGCAAAATTTTATTCAATTAGTTCTTAGTCTAAATATTTTCTTCTCAAATAGCCTTGATTTATAATAGGAAAATGTTTTAATACATCGGAAGGTTCTATTTCTTGTTTTTTTAAGCGAATATTGAATATAATCAGTTTTGCTAGATTTTCTCTTTTAGAAAGAATTTCTTGAATATTAAAATCATCAACTCTCATTTTAGTTAGTTTGGCCAATTCTTTTAATTCGGAGTAAATTAACTCCATCTGTAGCCATACCATTCTATCTACTAAAGCTCCTATTTCTTCTGAATAAAAATCCATATCATCAAATTTATATTCTTCTCGTAAAAACTGAAAGATATTGACATCTAAATATTTACATAAAGTTACAATATGACCTAGTTTGATTTGATCAAATTCTCCTCTTTCTATTTTATAAAGTATTTTTCTGTCTATTTTTGTATCAGATGCAACCTTTAATAATGATAATTTTTTATGAATTCTTTGTTTTACAAATAGATTTGGTTTTTGATAGGATTTATCATTTTCAGTTGTTCGTTTGTTATGTTTTGAATTTTCTTCTTTTGAGGATTTTTTCGTTTTCATAATTCCCCCTTAAAATCTTGTTGTACTAAAAAAGAACAATTTATATTTTATTTTGTACAATTAAGGGCAAAATACAATTTTTTTTTTAGTCTTTAAAAAATTTTTGTTGTAAGTTTCTTACTGTTTTTATATAATTTTTATAGGTTTTATAGAATGAAGGGGGGTTTATGACTCAACGTTTAAAAGTTCAGTTTTTATTATGGGGGATGATTTTATTATTGGTTGTTACATGTGGAAAGGGTAAAAGTCCGTTTTTGTTTTTTCCTGAAGGTACAAATTTAGATTCGAATGGCGTACCCTTGCCTGGAGAACAATCTGGCAATGCTAATGGAAGTTCAGGGGTTGTGCAAGAAATTCCGAATCATGGACCGGCAAATATTAGTGGAACGATTCAAGTACAAATGCCGGATGGTTCTTTGAAGACTCTTATAGATGCAGGATTAAGTTTATCAGATATCAATAATATAAAAGTTAAACTAGTAGATCCTTCTGGAAATGTAATTGCAGAAGTATCTCCTGATTCTTCTGGAAATTTCGAATTCCGTTTTACTGATTTGGTAAATAATAATTATAGAATTTTAATCAATGATGGATATGGTCTTGCTTATGCTTATACAGATTTTAGCTTTGTTTATAATCCAGTAGTAGGTGATCCTAATGTAATCACGAATCAAAATTTAGTGGCACAAAGGGTATATTATACTTCTGGTCCAGCTGTAATTGAAGGTTCTGTGATTACGAATGGTTTTAATCAAGATGGTGTGACTATACCTAGTGGTGGTGTAAGTGGAATTCGAGTATGTTTATACGATTCTAATCATGCTCAAATTGCTTGTGATCTAACGGATTCAGCTGGAAACTTTACTTTTGATAGCAGTGATAATTCTATTTTGAGTAATCTCTCGAATGGAAATTATTATGTATTAGTAGAAGGAGCAAGTTTGAATCAACATGGATCGAATTATAGTGATGATCGAGTTATGATTCATTTTGTTTTTCAGGGAAATGATCAAAACGTTCCTACAAATGTATCAGCGGGACAGTTGATTTCAAATTGGATAGCACCTACAAGTAGTAGTGCTCAAGTGCAAGCACTTGTTTTGAATGGGGCAATTGAGGGGGATGATTTAACACAGTTTACAGTAAAACTAGTAAGCGAAAACGGAAGTACCATTGCTACTACTTCTCCATCAAATAGTGGTTATGTAAGTTTTTCTAATACATTATCAAATGGTATTTACTATATAGAAGTTTCAAGAAATAACTTTGTTACTCAAAGAAAACCTTTTAGTTTTACAGCTCATGCAGCTGGGGGCACAAGGAATGTTGATTTAACCAGCTCTCCCATTCTAATGATTGCAAACCCATCGAATGTAATAGGTATGATTTCTTCTGGTTCCATAGCACCTGTTCCGGGAGCAAATATAAATTTTAGACCTCACTCAAGCCAACCACCTGCTAAATTAGCTTATTTACTAACCGATCCTATTATTGGCAATTTGATTCGTTCTTGGATTTTACAAGCTTGCCCTACCTGGGATGGTACACCGGAAGGTACGATGTCTTGTACTTGTGCGCCTAATTGTAATTATCAGACTTGGGCTATTAAAGGATATGATTTTGATCCTTCTATAAATAAACTAAAATTAACTGCGGTTTCCGGAAAATGGAGTTATTATGTATCCGCACCGGGCTATAATAATTCTTCTGAAGATGTAATTATCTTAAATGGACAAAGCGAAGAAAGAAATGTGCAATTAACATCTTCTACTAAGCGTTCAAGAATTAAAGGAATTTCTGTCATCTTAGATACTTTAGTTAACGGCGCTAAAAATGCTTATCCTGCTGCAACCGGATATACAACTCGACATCCTTTAGCGGGTTTATTGGTTGTGTTTTTATCAGTTGTAGATGGATCCAACCAGTATGCTTTAGTTACAACTACAGATAATGTAGGTTCTTATGATTTTAATGCTAGCGTAAAAGTAGTTCCGTTACCAAATGGTTTAACAGAAGAGCAACAAGTAGGATATGCAATTTCGAATTTTGCTTCTTCTCAAACTCTTGCTAGTTCTTCTTTAGTAGGAACAGATCCAAGCGCAGTAGTTCAAAAAATTACAGAGGGAGGAGTTGATTACTATTTCTTTAAACAAGGTGCATATAGAATCTTTATTGTAGATCCTTTAGATCACATATCAACGGGTGTATACCAAGCCAATAATTCTTCTGTAGCAAGTGATACTTTAACTTCTGGAGTTGTTTTAAATGTTACTTCTATTTTAGCTCATAAACCAAGAAGAAAAATTTCTGGAACTTTAACAGATGCTTTCTCTACTGTAGTACTTTCGGGAGCACAAGTGGAATTACTAAAAAGAGTTAATGGAAATCTTATTTCTGTTTACAAAGATTTTGATGTAATCAGTAATTTATCTCGGTTAAATCCTTCTGCTCATCAACTTGTTTCTCCTATAACTACGAATTTAAATGGACAATACAGTTTCGAGAATATTGATCCGGGTGATTATGTGTTAAAAATAACTAAATCTGGATACGAAGATCAAATTTTAGATATCAATGTTCCCTGGAATTCAGATGCAGTAGCAAATACAATTTTAATTCCAAATAATGGTAGAGGAGATTTGGAGGGTCGAGTATTATTAGCAGGTGGACATCCTTTTACCGGAACTTATGCAATAGAATTGATCCATCCTATATCAGGTGTAAGACCTACTTCGGGTGTTCAACCAGCATCTCTTACAAATGGTGCCGCGGTATGGTCTGGAACTTCGCAATATAACATCTTTTCAGTGAATGCGGGTCAGTGGAAAGTAAAATTTACTTCTGCAGGTTACAAATCCGTAGAAGGTTTAGTCAATGTTCCAGTGAATGGTAAAGTAGTTTTTGATATTATTACAGCAATTCCCGATTCTCAAGGTCCAGCCAATATAAGAGGTATAATAAGAAATGCTTTTAATAATAAACCCGTTCAAGGATTGACAGTTCGAATTCGACCAGGTATCAATATAAAAACTGGTCCTTATGCTTTAGATGCTAACAACCAAACGATTCCAGCTGTAACTACAGATTCTAATGGAGTTTACTTAATTCCAAATGTCCCAGCTGGTAACTATACTTTAGAAGTTAGCGGAACAGGTAGAGCAAACAACATTACAGAGCCCTACATTACTACTTATGCTACGGTAATTTCTGCGGGTTCTAATACTCCTTCTTCTCAAGATGTATTGATCTCTCCTGTTTTAGGTGATAACGAAATTAGAATAGTATTGCAATGGCAGACTAATGATCCGAGAGATTTAGATTCTCATTTTGAATTTGGTAATAAAGATTGTAGAATTAAAGGAACTCTAGTAAATAAACACACTTGTCAAATCTATTGGAAATGGAAAAAACCAAATTCAAATTTTGATTCTCAATTTAGTGGTCTAAACTTAGGTGATGCGAGTCTTGATTATGATGTTGTAACTGGATATGGACCAGAAACCATCACAATCAATAATAGCATATGGTCATTCACAGGTCCTAATGCTACAAGAATGGGTTATAGCGTCTTTAATTGGTCTCAGAGATATTATTCAACGAAAACCATAAGAGATTCTCGTGCAGTTGTTAGAGTCTATAAAAAAGATGGATTGGTAAGAAACTACAATGCAGGTAATTCAGAAATTAATTTATGGTGGCCTTTATTTTGTATCAACAAAACTACAAAGGCAATTACAGATGTAGGTCAGGCTGGATGTTCAGCAAATGATTTTATACATGATCCGGGTATATGGGATGGAAGATGTGATAATAACAATCCAAACGATACCAATTGCTATTACTAAGTCTCTTCTCTCTCTCCTGTAAACTTATATTCTCACCCCCTTTAATACGAAAGGGGGTTTTTTTTATTTTTTCTTGAATTTCCATAAAAGTAATAAAATAAACAAACTTCCCAAAAAAAGATATAATAACGAAATCAAAATGATATGTAGATTCCACCAATAATAAGCATTAATTAAGATTAAAAAACCACCCACAATAGGAACGGAAAAAAGATTCATAAAACCTAATTCTCTAATAACAGGTGTTTTTAATTTGGGATCTACCATTCTTAATAAAATAAGTCCAGTAGAAGCAGTTCCCGTAATAGTGCCAAAAATCGATACCATTCTCTCGAGAGAATATTGCTTTAGTCTTTTTCCGAAAATGATTACTATTGTTATACTTACAATTCCACTAATTAAAGAAATTGATATGACTGGAATCAAATACTGGAACACAATAGTTGGTTGTATAGCAACGATTGTAGAAACAATTAGAAAATCTACTAAAAAAGAAGTAATTTTTCTTTGCAAATAGGGTTGTATTAAGTATTCCTTATCCAATTTATGAAAAATTTTCCTAACAATGATTCCTACAACTAAACCCAATAGAAAAAAAAATCCCCAAAGCATATTTTGAACATCTAGAGGTAAAAATAATCCACCTAGTTGGATTATACTGAAAGTGATTAAATAAACAATACCTAATAATGCAAATTGAAAAGCTAAAGGTTCTATATTACTGATATGGAATGTTTTTGAATTTTGTATTGTTTCGAAAGAGTTTTTTTTGTAAAATCCTTTTCTACTTTCTTGAGAAATCATTATGTCTTTAACGAATCCTTTTTGAATACCCCAATTTGCTAAAGGAATACCAAATAAAAAACAAATCAGATAACCAAAAGTAGCAAAAGATAAACCAATAGTTGCAGCGTTGGCAAATCCAAATGTTTCCCAAACTTTTCCAATCGAAAGAGCTTGACCAGGTCCTTCGTTGAATCCTAAAGGTAAGAGTAAACCAAAGGTTGGATGCAATTCAACATTTAAAGAGTTGAACAGTACTGTTAGGATTCCACCTAGAAAAGCTTGTGTAGAAAAACTAACTCCTTGAATAAATGCCATCCAAAGAGCTCCTTCTTTAAATTTTTGAGATTTTTCAGAAGGGGATAGTCCAATAGAAATAAAAGATAAGTTAAAAATATGATATGCAAAAGATTCGAAATTTCTATAATCTAAATAAGAAACAAAATTTTTAAAATAATTTTGTATCAAAAAAAAGACCAATAAACCTATAAATCCACCAATTAAAGAAGAAGGAATATAATATTTCTGAAAAAAACTTAAGCTACCTCTCAATATGGTTCCAATGAATAAACATAAAGAAAGAAAAGAAAAAGTTAATATAACTTCAAAAGGGAATGGCATTTTACACCTCCTTACTTAAGGATAATATTTACATATTCTGTTAATAATTCCTCTCTAAGATTTACTGGAAGGAGATTTAAAACTTCGTTGATAGAAGCTGATCTTCTAGAAAGATCTTCGATTCTTAGATTTACAGACTCAATAATTTTTTGTAAAAAATCCTTTGTTGAGATTTGGTGATTTTTAAGTTTTTCTATATAAGGCTTAATCTTATTATAAAAAAGATTGGAAGGTAGAGATTTTGCGGTTTCTATTGAAGCTTCTAAATCTTTTAAAAATATATCTACATTTTTCGTATTTGAATAGGTTATAGTCAAATGTATAGCTTCTTTAAGTTCTCCATAAGAAAGTACAGGTTGTATATACCAACCTTTAGAGTTCATTTCGTCTACTATATGAAATATATTAACAGTATGGGAGGTAAATGCAAGTAATGGAAATGTATTTTCTGCTATTAACTCTAAATCTTTATGTTTTTTTATATAATTTTGAATTTCTTTTAAAGCATTTAATTTTTTTTTAATCAAATTTAAGTATCCTTTCTCTCCGATTAACAATAAAGTACAATAAGTTGCAGCAATAGGTCCACCACTTTTTGTACTTTGAATTGTAGGATTGATCATGGTGTAACCAACCCAATCAGCGCAACTGAAGATTTGGAATTTTCTTATTTCTTTATTTTTATATAAGACTACAGAAGAGCCTTTGGGAGCATAAGCATATTTGTGGAAGTCCATAGAAATTGAAGTAACTCCGTCTACAGAAAAATCAAAATCGGGGATAGAAATATTAAACTTTTTTAAAAATGGCAGTAGGAAACCTCCCATACATGCATCAACATGAAAAAGTAAATTATATTTTTTTGCTATTTTAGCCATCTCAGGTATGGGATCAATCACTCCATAAGTATACGATGGAGCGGATCCTACTATAAGAATTGTATTTTGATTGATTGAGTTTTCAAGTTCTTTAAGATTCACTTGTAGGTTTTTATCAACAGGAATTAAACGTTTTTTTAAACCAAAATACTGAACTGCCTTATGAAAGGCTGGATGGGCTGTGATTGGTAAAATGATTTCTGGTGAATTAGTTTTATTTCTAATTAAACTATAATCCCTTGCAGATTTAACTGCTAAAAGAATGCTTTCTGTCCCCCCACTTGTAAAGTTACCACAACATTCTTGATTTCCCTGTAAATGTTGGATTGCAAAGTCTATAATTTCTTTTTCAATTTTTAATAAACTTGGAAAAACAGTAAAATCTAATCCAGATTTATGATAAAATTGTAATAATATTTTTTCAATAAAGTTCCTGTACTTTTTCTTAGAAGAAAATACATAACTAAATAATTTTCCCGATTCCCAGTTTTGATCCTCTTGATCTAACTCATAAAATAGTTTTTTTAATTCTTTATTTGATAACCCTACTTTTGGTAATTCCATAAAATGTTATTTTGAACATAATAACAAAGTTGTCAATTTCTTATTTTATTACAATAAAAAAATTATAATTTTATTTCTGTTTGTAATTACTACACAATTTTTGTTTTATTTAATGATGTATTTGAATTCTTTTGTAGAAAATTCTTTTTGAAAAGCGATTTTCAATCAAAATTTAATATTTAACTAAAAAAAAATAAAAATTCAATGTGTATGTAAAAATGATTTTTGATAGTTTTGATGATTCAATAATAAAAGAATTTTCAAGGTTGTTAGGTTTTTTAACGTTTTGTAAGTTAAAAGGATTTGATTTTTGGAATTCAAAAAACTAGTATTAGAATTTATGAGATTTTTGTGAATTATTGTAATTCTAGTGTTATTGTGAAATCTCGTTTAGGAAAGCATACTTATTTTTTTGTTTTTAGATTTTATTTTCAATATGTACGAAAAAAATTGCTTTTTAAGTATTGTATTTAACTGATTTTTTTTACTTGACATTTCGTATTAATGAGATGTTTTTTTAAATCGATGTTTTGCTTATATTTGATTTTTATCACTAAGAATCCGAAAAATAGTTAAAGGTTTATTATGGTATCAGAAAATAAAAATTCAGAGAATCCTGTAGACGAAGAAATTCTTTCGATTGATTTAGACAATTTAGAACTGCCTGATATCCCAGATTTAGACTTAAATGAAGATTCTAGTTTAAATTTTGATTTTGATCATGTATCAGATCAAGGATTAGAAGAAATCCCTATTGATGTAGAACAGATGCAAGAAGATCAACAAAATCAAGAAGATCTTGATCTATTACCTTTAGAAGATACCTTGCCAACTTCTGAAGATGATTTAACTTTAAATGCTGAAGAATTAGATCATAATTTAGAATTAGATAATTTGCAACAAAATGATCTAAATGAACTTGAAGTATCTGAAAATATAGACCTAGAAGAAAAAAATTTAAGTGAAGATTCAAAGATAGAACCTATAGAAATTGATTTTGATAATGAAGTTCCTATGATAGAAGATTTTCAAGAAAATTATAAATCTGATGTTAATGAAAGTTATGATGTAGACGAATCTATAAGTTTATCTGAAAATGAACTGAATGATATTCTAGAAGATCAAATTTCTGAAACCACATCTTTAGAAAAAGAGGATGTCTTAAAAATAGAAGATAATGAATTAGCAGAAAAAATCATCTCTGACTCAGAACCTACTGAAGATGAGACTCAAGAAGAAACTTATATTCCAACTTTATCAGAAGTTGGAATAGAAGAAGAAACGATTTCCCTTACTCCTGAAGAATTACAAAGTATTGTTTCTTCAGAAAATCTTGGAGAACTATCAGAAGAACTTTCAGAAGAAGTTGAAGAAGGACAATCTTCTATCTCTGAACAAGAGCTTAAGGAAATAGAAATTCCAGAACCAATATTCGAAGATGAAACAGAAACGATTTCTTTAACAGATGATGAGCTACACAACATTATAGGTGATGTTACTTCAGAAGAAATATCTGAACCTCCTACTATTCCCGAACCAGAGATTTACGATATAACAGAAAAAAAATTCGATCGTGAAAAACTAACTGATGATTTATATAAAGAAACAGGACTTAAAAAAGAGGAATTAAAAAAAATGATAAGTTATTTAGATTCGTTGTTTGATAAACTACCTGATGATGTAATTCGAGAATTTAGTAAATCAGAATATTTTAATTTGTATAAAAAGGTTATTGAAACATTAGAAATTTATCCAAAAGAATAATTTATGGGGCTTTTTGAAAAAGCATTATCCTTCCAAAAAGAAAAAAAAGGTCTATATTATAAATTACTGGAATATAAAAAAAAATGGGAAGAAGAACCAAAAGGCTTATTTTTTAAAGCAAAAAAGTTTAGAGAACAATTACAAGAAACTTCTAATCAGCTTTTACACAATCTACCTGATTATAAGATAGAACTTCAAGCTCAAAAAGAAAAAGATCCAGAACTTTATCCCATAGAAGTAGAAACAAAGCAAGATTTTTTTGAAGATTGGGAAAAAGAAGCAAAACACGAAATTCAAAAAACACAATCGAAAGAGCAAAGCCAAGAATTAGAAAGAAAATTTTTAGAGGATGATAGTGAAATTTTAACTTTACCAGAAGAAATTCATATAGCAAGTCAAAAAAGGATCGATTATTATCTTGCAATTTTTGATATCAACGATGAACTCCAACAAATCGATGATTTTGAAGAATTTTTAGAGAATCTTGGTTTTTTAATTCAGGAACAATTAGGAACAAGAATGATTTTGATTTTTGGAAATAAAGATTTTCCAGAATTGAATCAAAATCTAGAATTTATATTCGAAATTGGATATAAACCTGTAAATTTTTCAATTCCTTTAAATGATCCTATTTTTAATGAAGTTACATCATCTAATGAAGTCTATTATATCTCTCATTTAGAGAAAACTTTGAAAGATCAAAAATCAATATTCTATCGCCAAAATGAAATATTTAAGGATTTTTCTATCATCTTACTTTTAAAACAAAATCAAGAGATTTATAGTTTTATACTACTTTCTAAACCCTTAGACCAACCAGACTACGTATTGGATGATTTAGAATTTCTAAGAGTTTTTAATAAAATATCTTTGTCTCGAATAGAGCAATTAAAAAAGCAATATAAATTACAAAAAGAAATACGTGAAATTAAGACATTTAATCAATATTCAAATATTCTATTCAATTTTATATTAGAATGTTCAAATAAAAAGAAAATGGTTGAAATATCGGATCTTTTACAAAACTTATTGAATACACATTTTGGGATTACTATGTTTTCTTTTTGTGTGATTGAACCAAACTATGGTTATTATAAATTATTTTCTGGAGAAAATATATCTTTAGAAAGCATAGAAAAATTTCATTTAGATGTAAATAGCGATTTGATAAGCTTAATTTCTAATTTAACTAGTGTTCATCCTTTAGAGAATTTTAAGAGTTATCAGGACGTAGTAGATAACTATTCTGAAACCGATATCAGTTTAATGCAACATTTTATCATCATTCCTATGGTACATTTGAATTGGTTAGTAGGGTTTATTGCAATTCATAAATTAAAAGAAAAATGGAATTCGGATTACGAAAAAATTTTATTATATTTATCAATTTATTTAGCAACACTTGTGACAAATTTAATCATAAACGAAGAAAAAGAACTAATATTTCGGGATACTTTTAGTCCCGTTAGAAAAAAAATAGAACTTGCAATACAAAAAGCAGAAGAAATTCAGACTAACTTTAGTGTAATCGACATAAAAATAAAAAATTTTAAAAAATTATTATCTACTAATTCTATTTCTAAATTAGATCAAATTTTAAGAAAAATTATCGAAGTTATCAACGGTACTCTTTATAAACAAGATTCTTTAATTCGATTAGCACAAGCAAGGTTTATTATTATTTTGTTTAATAAAAGTAAAGAGGAATCTCAAATTTACTTAAAAAAGCTTATCGCTAAAATCAATGAACTAAATCTTTATTATGATTCGCCTATTCAGGCTTCTTACTCCTACGAAATTTTTTCGTACCCAAAAGATGCAGATAATTTAAAAAAATTTTTAGCCCTTATTGAATTTTAAAATTAAAATTAATCAAATATATAAAGCTTTTTATAAAAAAAGTAAAATTTCTTATATACAATTATAAAAGAATTGATTTGATACATTTTAAAATAAAAACTATATGTTTTTTTTAAAAATTTTATTTACAATAGAGATAAATTTCTTTTCTCTGTAAAATATTTAAAATTACAGATGGTCCTACCTTTATATGTTGAATATATACTATTTTTTGTTTTGTTTTTAGTATTTGTTATTTTATTTTATGGATTTTATATGTTTATTTATATTCCTTCTAAAAAATTTTATTTAGATTTACAATCACCTCCTCTGCAGGTTGGTGCAGTAAATGAAATAATATTAGATCAAAATCAAAAAAAAAAGTCGATTACGATTGGTAGTTTAACATCAGATATCTCTTTAAGACTAAAAGGAATTGAGGATCCACACTTAGAAATTTTGATTACAAAAGAAAAAGGCCTTGAAGAATATGAAATTCTTATAAAACCTATTGCTAGAAAAAAAATACTCTGGAAAGCACCCCATACAAAAAACTTTCAATTATTAGAAAAAAGTGATATCTTGCAAAGTAGGGAATTTATAGGCCATCCCGGCTACCTGCGAATTATAGGATTAATGCAAGGAAATCGACCTTTACATTATGTGGAAATTGAAATTTCTGTAAAATTTTTTATCGATTCTTATGGGGAAGAAAGAATGAAATTTGTATTTAAAATCAATCGCATTTATCCCGGTATTGATTTAAATTCAAGAGATAACAAAGGAATTTATTCTTTCGGTAGGGTAAAAGAAGAAGAAGCTTCAGAATCAAATCAAAATTAGATAAATTTATAATTTTTTAATAAAGTCAACGATTTTATT
Organism: uncultured bacterium; assembly: GCA_937928085.1. GTDB lineage: Bacteria > Spirochaetota > Leptospiria > Leptospirales > Leptonemataceae > SKYB61. The sequence goes on from CALFVU010000003.1 coordinate 51,521, forward strand.
TTTTTTTAAAAATCATCATTTTACCCTACAGATCTAATATGTTAGATCAAACAGAATATTCTTTTAAACTAAAACATAAAGTTTGCATCAATCTTTTAACAAACCTCCACAAAGATTTCTTACGACTCTCGAAACATCAAACCAACCAGTTTTTAGAATATTTATACGAAAAACACAAACAAAACATCTTACAACACAAAATCGCACCCCT
>CALFVU010000004.1 GCA_937928085.1 uncultured bacterium
AGGTCTCCACAAGAAAGGTGTATTAGTTCTTGATAAAGATTTGCTTTTAAATTGATGCCAAAATAATGAATTTTTTTTAATCGAAATTCGTCTTGATGGTTCATATAAAAAATGTAGGGGAAAATAAAAGTTTTTTTCTAAGTCGGAATTTAAAAAAAATTTTTTTCTATTACTAATCAAAAAAATATATATTCAATTTAAATTCGTAAATCTTTTTTATGGAAATAATAAAAAAATGACGATATCCAAAAAAAGAAAAAAAAGGCAATATGAAAATTTTTGATTTTCTTATTTTTATCATAGTTTACGTTATAGGATTATTGTTTAATATGCTTTCTTATCCTTCATCTAAAAACGTAGGATATATGATTACCCGAATTTTCTTTTTTGTATTCAAAAGATATAAAAAAATTATTTATTCAAATCTTAGCTATGCTTTTCCCGAAGAAAAAGAATCTTTTTATAAAGATATCTATAATAAAAATCTTAAATACATTGGTGCATTACTTGCGGATTCTTTTTTAAAACCTAAAATGAACGGTAAGTGGTTTAATCAATATTTATTATTGGATCCTAAAACGATTCAAATTGAAAAAGAAATCGAAGAAAAGCTAAACAAAAAAGAGCCAGTAATACTAATCAGCGGTCATATAGGAACTTGGGAAAGTTTAGCTCAATATCTAGGATATAGATTTCCGAACAAAACACTGATTATTTACAAAAAAATTAAAAACGTATTTTTAGATCGTTGGTTATTGAAACTTAGATCTTCTACGGGTGCTCATCTTTACTCTATGGAAGAAACTCTTTCTGTAATTCACAAATTAGAAAAAGGAAATTTATTAGGAATTGCTCCAGATCAAAATGCAGGTGGCAATGGAATTATGATCAATTTTTTAAATCGACCTGCATCTACTTATAAGGGACCGATTTTGATAGCATATAAAACTAGTGCCCATATATACTTTATTTGTATGTTATATGACAAGGATCATAAATTAAAATTATTTTATAAATATTTAGGAAGAATTAAAAATCAAGAAAAAGATAAAGAAAAAATTATAAATGAATGGACAAAAAAATGGGTTAATTGTTTAGAAGATTATGTTCGAAAATATCCCGATCAATATTTTTGGCCTCATCAAAGATGGAAAACGACTCAAGAAATTTTGGACAAATTCCAAAAAGAAAAATTAAGAAAAAGAGGAATAAAATCAGGATTTCTTTAATTAGTTTAATTTTGATTTTAAATCAAGATTGGATCGTTGATTTAGTATCTTTTTCAATTGCCAACTAAAACAAAAAATATTTTTATGTATATAATCATTTTGATTTCTAGTTCAGAATCATACTTATATGAAAAACAAAACTCATATACCAAATACATTTGATGTAATAGTAGTGGGTGGTGGACATGCTGGAAGCGAAGCTGCTCATATTACTGCAAAAGGAGGAATGAAATCTCTTCTTATTACAATGAACTTAGATACTATAGGTCAGATGTCTTGTAACCCTGCAATAGGTGGTATAGCAAAAGGGCAAATTGTAAAAGAAATCGATGCCTTGGGCGGGATTATGGGAAAAATCATAGATAAAACGGGTATACATTTTAAAATGCTGAATCGATCGAAAGGACCTGCTGTATGGGCACCGAGAGCACAAGCAGAAAAAAAAGCATATCAAAATCATGTAAAATGGTATTTAGAGGCAACACCAAATCTTTATTTAAGACAGGACTTTGTAGAATCCTTAATTATAGAAAATGATACTGTAATTGGTATAGTTACAGGAAGAGGACACGAAATTTATGCAAAATATATTATTTTAACTACAGGCACATTCTTAAATGGTTTAATTCATATTGGAGAATTTAAAACAAAAGGAGGAAGAATCTCTGAACCTACTACAATAGGGCTTTCTGAATGTCTTAAACATTACGGTTTTCGAGTGGGAAGATTAAAAACTGGCACGCCCCCAAGAGTTTTAAAAAAAACAATTGATTTTTCTAAAATGGAAATTCAACCCCCTGATGAAGATCCCGAACCTTTTTCTTATTCCACATATAAAATTACTCAAAAGCAAATTGATTGCTATATTACATATACTAACGAAGAAGTCCACAAAATTATTCTTGCAAATTTACATCGAGCTCCTATGTATTCAGGGCAAATTCAAAGCGTAGGTCCACGATACTGCCCAAGCATAGAGGATAAAGTAGTACGATTTTCCGATAAACCCAGACATAGAATCTTTGTTGAACCAGAGGGTGTAGAAAGTGGAGAAGTTTATTTGAATGGAATTTCTACAAGTCTTCCTGAAGAAATCCAATGGCAAATTTTACGAATGATTCCGGGGTTAGAAGAAGCAGAAATTATGAAGCCCGGTTATGCAATTGAATATGATTATGTTGATCCAAGAGAATTAGGACCTGACTTACAAACAAAAAAAATCAAAAATCTTTATTTTGCAGGGCAAATTAACGGAACAACTGGTTACGAAGAAGCAGCAGGGCAAGGCATTATGGCAGGGATTAATGTACTATGTTCCCATTTAGGAAGAGAAAGTTTGATTTTATCTCGTTCAGAAGCTTATATTGGCGTATTGATTGATGACCTCGTATATAAAGGTGTAGAGGATCCTTATCGAATGTTTACTAGTAGAGCAGAACATCGATTGGTTCTTAGACAGGATAATGCAGATTATCGTTTGATGAAGTACGGATATGAATTAGGAATTATAAGCGAAGATGAATATAAAAATATGAAAGAAAAATATAACAGGATCCATAATTTAAAGCAAAAGTTATTTTCTATTGGAATTAAACCTACCACTGAATTTAAAGAACTATTAAAGGAAAAAAATATAGAAGATGTACCTCAACTTTATGGCAAAACTCTGGGAGATTTTTTAAAAAGATTTGATATTGTAATAGAAGACATAGAAAGCTTTTTACCTGAAATAAAAGAAGAAAAAGAAGAACTTAAAAAAGTATTAGAATTAGAAATCAAATATGATGGTTATATCAAGAAAGAATTGGAATTTATAAAAAGAAGAGAAAAATTCAAAAAACTCAAAATCCCAGAAAATATTGATTATGATTCAATTGTAGGCTTAAAAAAAGAAGCTATAGAAAAATTGAAAAAATTTAAACCTGTAAATTTAGAAGTAGCTTCTCGAATTTCAGGTATTGATCCGCCAGATATTGATCTACTATATATAAACATTTTAAAACTAAACAAAGAAAATTGATTATAAAAAGTTTATTGATCGTTGCTTTTGTTGCATATTTTTTGTATGGTTGCTTAATTTTTTTTTCGCAAGAAAAAATCATTTTTTATCCTGTAGAGTACAATCGGGATGAAATTCAAAATATAGAAAAACAGCTTAAAAGTTTTGAATTTAAGTTTTATAACAAAGAAGAGAAATTTCAAATTACTTATTGGGAAAGTTCTCCAAAATCTAAAAACTTTAAAATTATATTTTATTTTGGAGGAAATGCAGAAAATACCAATTATACCGCTTTAGAAATTTCTCAACATCCCGAAATATTAAATTTTAAATGGATACTGATCAATTATCCGGGTTATAATGGAAGCTCGGGAAGTGTGGGAGAAAAAAATATGTATCTATATGCATCTGAGATTTATGATTTTATCATCAAACAATATAATACTCAAATTGAAGAAGTGATTTTGATAGGAAGAAGTATTGGAAGTGGTGTTGCATCATATCTACACAAAGTAAAAAAATGTGATAAATTGATTTTAATCACACCCTTTGATTCTTTAGAGACGATTGCTAAAATTTATTTTCCTTTATATCCAGCCAAACTATTATTAAAACATAAATTTCGTGTTGTAGAGTATTTAAAAAATTCACAAATCCCAATTTTAGTTTTACTTGCAGAAAAAGACGAAATTATACCCGAAGCATCTACAAAAAATTTATTAAAACAATTAGAAACTATGCAAAACAAAGAAATTTTTATTATACCCTACACTTCCCATAACACTATTAGCGATTCACCATTATATTGGAAATATTTATTACAATTTTTAAAAAACTAATACATTATACACCTATATAGTATTTGTTTGACGTAGAAAAGAATCTAAATTTTATGGTAATTATGGAAGAAAAAAATCTTTTATCCAATCCTAAAGAAAAAGTAGAAGAGATTGTTTTTAAGGCAAAAGAAAATCTTAAAAAATTCGTAAAAAAAGCATCTGATAATTTTGTTTACGGAACATATAATTGTTCAGAAGCTATTGCTAGTAGTATCGCAGAATACGAAAATGTTTCTGAAATGCAATATAAAAAATTTGTATCTGGTTTTGGCAAGGGGATTGCTGGCAAAGGGCAAACTTGTGGTGCTTTATTGGCTGGGATTTGTTTTATAAGTAAATTTGCATCTGAAAAAGAATACAATAAAAAAGAAATAAGAGAATTTTCTAGTAAATTTTATGATCATTTTACAAAAGAGTTTGGTTCAAATCTTTGTTATCAGTTAAGCGGGCATGATTGCGACGTACCATTTTCTAAAGATTTTGACTTACATACTTGTGGGGTATATTTAGCCTATACTACGAATTATGTTTTAGAATTTGCAGAACACTTAAAAAATAACGAGGAGAATTAACATAAAATCTTAAGTGGATTTCTTTTGAATTTCTTTTGGTAAAATAATGCAAAAAATGCTTCCCCCTTTTGGGTTATCAAGAACTTGTATTCTTCCACGATGAAGTTGTACAATCTGTTTAACAATAGATAAGCCCAGACCTGTGCCACCTTCTTTTCGAGATCTATCTTTATCGATTCTGTAAAATCTTTCAAAAATTTTATCTTTATGTTCATCTGGAATGCCCGGTCCATAATCGATGACCTCAAAAATAAAATTGTCTTTATCTTCTTTTACATGAATTTCTATTTTTTGATTTTCTTCTGAATATCGCACTGAGTTATGGATTAAATTTAAAAATAAATGTTCCAATAAAAGAGGATCAGCAATCATAATATTCTCTTGATTCGCAAAATTATATTCAATTTTAAGATTTTTTTGATTTAAAATTCCCTCCGATACATTATTCAGTTCTAATAAAAATTTATTGATATTTACCTCTGTTGGATGGAAAGGATAGTATTTAGATTCAATTGAAGAAATTAAAACCATGTCGTTTATGATTCTTTCCATTCGTGTTGTATTTAATAAAATTCTTTCTAAAAAGTTTTTATAAACAGGATTTTCTTGTAATGGTTTTTTATTTAGTAAAGTTTCTGCATAACCTCGTATGCTTGTGATTGGTGTTTTTAACTCGTGGCTTGCATTTTGTAGAAAATCTTCTTTGATTCTTTTTGTATTATATTCTTCTGTGATATTATTTACAATAAACAAATATAATTTTTCGCTTTGACTGGAATAATTCCTTAAGGTATTTCCATTTTCTTTAGGTATTAAGTAAAATTTTAATTGATACACATTATTTTGGCTTTTAAATTCAAAAACAGTATCATTGATTTTTTTCCCAGAGAAAAATTGTTCATTCGGTTTATTGTTGATGATTTTATAAATAATATCCAATACACTTGGATTTTGTATAATATCAAAATAATTTCGAGTCTGATGAAAATTCCCATAAGAAAAATGTTTTTTTATAAAATCATTGATGTATATAACTTCCCCATACTGATTGATACAAAGAATACCTTCTTTTAAATTATTCAAAAGAGAATTTAATAAATTTTTTTCTAAATTTAATTCCTCTAAATATTTTGCATATTGATAAAGAAAATCGATCGTTAAATCACTTAGCTTTTGAATTTCTTGAATTTTAGAATTAACTTTAGGAATAGAATCCATATTGGGAAAACTTTGAAAATATAAAATTAAATTTTCGATTGGTTTTACAATATAATTGCTTGTTCTTAAAAGCAAAAAAAGGATAAAAAAAACAAGTATCAAAGAATATAAAAAAAATTGAACATAATTGATATTAAAAGATATATAGTTTTTTTCAATCAATACTACGTAAAATAAAAATAAATTTACAAAATAAAATAAAATAAAGATAGAAATTAATCTATAAAAAATAGGTTTCATTTTTGGAGCTAAATTATAAATTAAAAATAAAATTAAGAATCTCCTTTAAATCGATAACCTACTCCTCGTACTGTTTCTATACGAAACTTTTCTTCTCCCAATTTTTCTCTTAGTCTTTTAATATTTACATCAACAGTTCTGTCAGAAACATACACATCTCTGCCCCAGACTCTATCTAATAATTTATCTCTTGTAAAAGCAACATTGGGATTCTCCATAAATAGTTTGATAAGTTTATATTCAATAAGTGTAAGATCGACATCTTTCCCATTGATGGTAACTTTATGAGCAGTTTTGTTTATATGGATATTTCCAATCGTTAGATTTCCAGAACTTTCTTTTTCAGAAATTTTTCTTCTTAAAACAACTTTAACTCTTGCTACCAATTCTCTTGGACTAAAAGGTTTTCGAATATAATCATCAGCTCCAAATTCTAATCCTAAAATTGCATCTACATCTTCCGATTTTGCAGTCACCATAATAATCGGAACATCATAATAAGATTTGATTTTTTTACAAAGTTCTAAACCATTGATACCGGGTATCATAATATCAAGAAGAATTAAATCTGGAAGACTACTTTGAATTTTATTCCAAGCATCTAGCCCATTATCGGTACTGGAAACTATAAATCCTTCTTCTGATAAATTGTGAGCAATAATTTCTTGTATATCCTCTTCGTCTTCTACAATTAAAATTCTATAGCCTGCATAATGATTTTCTTTAATGGAAATCATTGAACTTATTTTTGTATTCATTGTCTTTAATATAAATTTAAATATTACAAAATCATTACAAAAATATTAAAATAATACATAAAAAATGTCAATCATTTTTAAAATAAACTTTTAACGTAAATAAAATTTAAGTTGAAAATGTATATTTTAAGTTTAAATAGAGTAAAAATTATTGTAAGGAGTACTTATGTTTTGGATTGTTTTATCTTTAATTTTTTCTATAGCGATAGTAGTATGGGGCTTTAAATTAAAAAAAATTAAACAATTTTCTTTATATGCAACAATAATTTTCTTTTTTGGAGTTTTATTAAGTAGTTTAGTAAGCATACCAACAGGCAGTGTTGGAGTACTTACTTTTTTCGGCAAAGTTGATCCAGAAGAAATCAACGAGGGACTCCACATTATAAATCCATTAAAAAATGTTCATATTTTATCAATCAGGACACAAGAAATTTTCGAACATGCAGACGTACCAAGCAAAGAAGGGTTAACGGTAGCTTTAGAAGTATCGTTATTGTTTCGAATTGAACCAACTAAAGCAAGTAATATTTATCAAACTATTGGAGAAGATTATCATAGTATCATAATTATTCCTATGCTTCGATCTTCTATTAGAAATGTAACTGTAAACCACGAAGCTAAAGATTTATATACATCAGGTAGAGAAATCATAGCTGGACAAATTTTTAAAGAATTAGAAAAATCTTTAGGTGAAAGAGGTATTATTACAGAAAATGTTCTATTAAGAAAGATTGTTTTACCTGAACAAGTACAACAGGCTATAAATAATAAATTAGCAGCAGAACAAGAAGCAGAGAGAATGAAATTTATAATTCTAAAAGAAGAACAAGAAGCAAATCGAAAACGGATAGAAGCAAAGGGAATAGCTGATTATCAAAATATTGTTCGACAAGGAATTGATGAAAAATTACTAAAATGGAAAGCATTAGAGTCTGTAAATGAATTAGCAAAATCTAATAATGCTAAGTTTATTATTTTAGGAGATAAGTCAGGGCTTCCGATTATTGTGCAACCTTGATCAAAAAAAATGATTTACTAAAAAAAAGTAATTTTTATAATTCCAAATTTAAAAGCGAGGTTTTCTTATGAAAAAAACTTTATATCTTATATTTTTTTTCTTTTTTATAAATTGTAGTGTTTTCCAAAAAATCTTTATGAAAAAGGATCCCGAATTCGTTATTAAATCTATAAAATTAGAAAAAGTGAATTTAGAAGGATTTACTATCAAATTTGATTCTGAACTTATTAACTATTACAAATTTGGTTTACCAAAATCAAAATTACATTTTGATGTAAAGATCAACGATAATCTATTAAGTAAGTATACTTCTGAGGAATTTCAAGTAGCTTCGGAATCTTCCGTACCAATACCGATTTATTTAAACTTTAAATATTTCGATATAACAAAAGTCGTTAAAGAATTTGCAACCTCTGATATACTAAAACTCAAACTTGATGGTGGTGCAAAATTTAGTTTGAATCTTCCTGCTTTTCCGAAAGAAATTTATGTTCCCTTTCAAATAGAAAAAACCATACCTTCTTTTATTCCTTCTATTCAAATCCAAGATATGAATTTAGAATTAGAAAATACAAAATTCCAAGACTTACTTGTCGGCAATACAAAACTAAAACTGAATTTAAAATTTTTAATAGAAAACAAAGGTGGTTCTTCTTTTAAACTTCTTACAAAAGATACTTTTTTTAAAATAGAAAATCAAAACTTAATCAGTATTACGACAAAAGAATTTGATAATAATGCAAAACAACAACTTCTGGATCTTTCCTCGGAAATTTTTATTCAAGAAAATTTAAAAAATTTATTTATGGCACTTGCAGGAAATCAAAAATTAAAGTACAATTTCGAAAGTAAACTTCGATTTCAGTTCGAAAAAGTAGATCTCAATGAATTTGAATTTCCTATACAATATCAAGGCAACCTTACTACTAAAAAATAATTCCTTTGGAAAGTAAAATTTATGAAAGAAGAAGAATCTTCACTAAAAGCTATTTTTTATGCTTTTTTATCTAATTTAGGAATTGGAATTATCAAATTATTAGCTGCTATTTTCACCAGTTCTGGTAGTATGCTTGCAGAATCTATTCATTCTTTTGCAGACACATCAAATCAAATTTTATTATTCATCGGGTTAAAAAGAGCAAAGCGCCTTCCTGATGAAAAACATCCGTTAGGTTATGGTAAAACAATTTATTTTTGGAGTTTTCTTGTTGCAATTCTACTATTCAGTATAGGTGGAGTTGTATCGATCTACGAAGGGATTCATAAAATCCAACATCCAGAAAAAATAAAAAATGTCTGGATCGCTCTTATTGTTCTAGGAATCTCAATTATATTAGAGATATTTAGTTTATTGGGTGCTTTAAAAGAAATTCAAAAATTAAAAAAAGATAAATCTCTTTTATATTGGATAAAGACTTCGAAAAATGTCGAGTTAGTAGTTGTATTAGGAGAAGATATAGCTGCTTTATTGGGACTTGTTATCGCTTTTGTATTTGTGTCTATAAGCTATATTTTTTCTAATCCTTTTTATGATGCTTTAGGTTCTATTTGTATCGGCATATTATTAATCATCCTCTCGATGATGATTTCTATTAGAATCAAATCGATGATGATTGGAGAATCTGCAAATCTAGAAATAAACGAAAAGATTTTAGAAATTCTAAAAGAATTCCGAGATATCGTAAATATTTATAAAATGATTACGATTCAATTAGGTCCCGATATTATGCTATCTGTAAAAATAAAAATAAGATCAAATATATCATTAAATGATGCCATTCAACTTATAAATTCATTGGAAAAAAGAATAAAGGCAGAAATTCCAGCAATAAAATGGTCTTTTGTAGAACCCGATATTGCAGATTAAATTTACACGAGTTGTTTTTTGATTTTTCTTGAGGATCGTTTTCTGTAAATACTAACTTCTTTTTCTAATTCGGATAAATCTCTACAACGTATTGTCGCTTGATCTAAATCAATATATTTTTTTTTAGAAACTTCAATAAGATGATATTGATCTTTTACAGGATCCATCCCTACCATTTTTAGCAAATCATTTCCTGTAATTCCAAAGTTATATGAGGCTTTTGGTTTAATTTGAACTTTTTCCTTTTCTACCTGAATGAGTAGCATATCTAATAATTTACCTAAAGGATCATCGATCATAAGATTAGCTAATTGTCTATAAGCTGTCCAAATTCTTTCAGAAAGCAAGGTGATTAATTTCTCTGCCATAACTGATTGTTCTACAACTAATTTGTCAAAATTCTGTCTATTTATAGCAGCTAATTCACAGTCTTCAGCTGCTATTGCAGTTGCACTTCTTGGGCGATTATCAAGCAATGCCATTTCTCCAAAGATGTCTCCTTGTTTTAAAACAGCTAAAATGGTCTCCTTACCAGAGATCAACTTAGAAATTTTTACACTTCCTTTTTTGATGATATATAATTCATCTCCGGGTTCACTTTCGCAAAAAATAATTTGTTCTTTTTTATAAAAACGATTGATTTCATTTTTTGATACTTTAGGAGTTACTAAAGGTTTATTCATTTTTTGTAGATACATTTTGGCTTGACTAACGTTATTCCCTTTTGGACAATATTGAAGATATTTCTGAAAAGCATAAGCTGCATGTTCATATCTTTGACTGTTATACCATTCTGTACCTAAATCAAAAAGATGAGTAGGGTCTTCTTCGATATTATATTGTTGAGCACTTATATTCGTGATTGCGGTGTCGAATTCTCTTAATTTGATAGAAAAGGATCGAATGATTTTCATTGCAAGAGGAGTGCTTTTTGCAATTAATGTTCTAAACTGGGAATGAGGTACTTCTATTAATGCAGTAGGAAGTAATGTTATTGCACTCTCCATTCTTTTATGTCCAGTCATTGCTGTTTCTACACCAAAAAAATCTCCTTTGCCCAAAGTTTTTCTTTGCTCAACTCCAATCGTTAAAACTTCTCGTATAAGTTCTACCTGCCCTCTTTCGATGATATAAAAACTTCGGGGAGAAGGTTCTGTATTTTCCAGATATATATAGGCTCCTTTAGAAAAATTTTTTATTGAAATAGCCATAAAGTCCTTATTTTTTTTAGATATCGACAAATTTTACAAAATAATATAATTTTTATTTAAAGAATTCTTGTCAAGCATAAGAAACTTTCATAAAAAAAGGATAGTTTTTATTGTATCAAGAAAGATATATAAAAAAAGTTTTATAAAATATACATAGTAAAAAAGTTAGTATCTATGGAAATTGTACTTTATGAACCTAAAATCCCACAAAATACTGGAAATATTATTCGACTTTCTGTTTGCATAAATGCAAAACTCTCTATAGTAGGAACCATTCCTTTCTCTATGGATGATAGTTCTCTAAGAAGAGCAGGGCTCGATTATTATAAAGAAATTGAAATTCAAAGATTTTTAGATTGGGAAGAGTACGAAAAGTATCTGGCAAAAGAGAAAAAAACCATAAAAGATATTGCTTTTTTTTCAAGATTTGCAAAAAAAATTTATACAGATTTTCAATATAGTTTATCTTCGATTTTAGTATTTGGAAGTGAGACTACAGGTTTACCAAAATTTTTATTTGAAAAAATTTACAAAGAATGCCCGAATAATCTTTTAAGAATTCCGGTTTCTAAACGATGTAGATCATTAAATTTAGCAAATTCCGTCTCCATTGCGGTGTATGAAGTCTTAAGACAAAACAATTTTTCTGGATTAGTTTTATATTGGGAGTAATGTTCAACCGTTAGTTTTATATTTAAGCATATTTTTATAAAAAAAATTATATCTGGCAATTTAAAAAAACTGTAGTAAAGAAATATTAAAAAAAACCTTAGGACAAAATACAATTATGATTAGCATTCGAATATTGGAATTCTTCATATTGTTTGAGTAATATAGTTCGTAATTATAGATCATTCGATGTTGGCATTTAAAAATGCACAATACCAAAAATAAAACTACATAAAATAACAGATGGAATCAATTCTATTATTTCTTATATTGAACCTCTTCGCCTCCTACAATTAAGATATTAGGTTTATATAAAGCAAAAATTCCATTTTCTACAACACCTGGAATTGCATTGATTTTTATCTCTAACTCTTCTGGCTGGAAGTTTTCGAATTTTACATCCAAAATTAAGTGGCCATTATCAGTAACAACAGGTCCATCTTTTTTTTGTGCCATTCGAAGATTGACTTCTTTTGCATTTAAGGTAAAAAGCTTTTTTTTAACCACTTCTACCGCTTCGGGAATGATTTCTACTGGAACAAAAAATTTTTCTCCCAAATGACTTACTTTCTTAGAAGGATCTACTATACAAATGAAATTTTTACTCATAGAATGTACAATTTTTTCTAGAGTATGAGCAGCTCCTCCTCCTTTAATAAGATTAAATTGTGGATCTACTTCATCTGCTCCATCTACAGAAATATCGATTTCATCAAAATATTGTATAGGTACTACTTTTATATGATATTCTTTTGCAAGTAAAAAAGATTGATAGGATGTTGTACAACACAAAACATCAAGATTTTCTTTTTGAATTTTTTCTCCTAAGAGTTTTATAAAAATTGCTGTTGTACTTCCTGTTCCTAAACCTATTGTTATATGATCTTTTACAAACTGCAATGCTTTAAGTGCCGCATCTTCTTTTAGATTTAGGTTAGTATTAGTGTTCTTCATAAAAATGTTCTTTAAATATCTTTAAAAAATTTTCGGAAGCCTCAAAAGGGGTAATTTCTTTGTTGATGATTTTTTGCTTTAATTTTTCGTAATCTTTCTGAAAAGCTTTTTTTATATAATCTTTAAAATTTTCCATAAAAGTTTGTTCAAACCAATATAAAGATTGTTGTTCTCTCTTGTATTCAAAATACGTTTTCTTTGCTAAAGGATGTAAATTAGTTTTTACATTATTTTCGAATAAATTTAATTTTTGATAAAACTCTGAAAATCCGGTTTTGTTAAGAGAAGAAATACAAATTACAAAAGGTTTCCAAAAATCATAGTTCATAGAAAAGTAAGGAATGACTCTTTCTAAATCTGCTTTTGCTATTTTTGCTTTTGGTAATGTATCTCCATCAGATTTTGTAATTAAAATTCCATCGGCCATTTCCATAATTCCTCGTTTCATTCCCTGAAGTTCATCGCCAGAATTGGGAAGTATCAACAATAAAAAAAAGTCCACCATAGAATGAACTAAAGTTTCACTTTGTCCAACACCTACTGTTTCTACAAGAATTCTATCGTATCCAGCAGCTTCGCATAAAAGAATCACTTCTCTTGTTCGCCGAGCAACACCGCCCAAAGTACCTTTCGAAGGAGATGGTCTTATATAAGCATTTGCATTTTTTGATAAATTTTCCATTCTGGTTCGGTCTCCTAAAATACTTCCCCCAGATTTTTCACTCGAAGGATCTACTGCTAAAACTGCTACTTTGTGACCTTTTGAAATTAAATCTAAACCAAAAGATTCAATAAATGTACTTTTACCTACACCGGGTACACCGGTAATTCCAATTCGAAAAGAAGAAGTTTGTTTTTTTAAGCAAAACTGAATGATTCTAGATGCTAATTCTTTATCTTCTTCTCTCTCGCTTTCAATAAGAGTTATAGCTTGACTTAAAATAGTTCTATTTCCTTTTTGAATTCCTTCTATATAATCTTCAAATTGAAGTTTTGGTTTATAAAATCGACGGATATCTAAATAAGGATTAATCATGGATGATTTTAAAGTCATACTGTAGTAGTTTGATGTTTAAACTTTAAAAGTAGCTCCACAAGTTGGATCGCACTCTGAGAAATCACTGTACCGGGTCCAAAAATAGCTACCACTCCAGCTTTAAATAAAAGATCATAATCTTGATGTGGAATCACTCCACCAGCCACTACTAATATATCTTCTCTTTTTAATTTTTTTAATTCTTCAATTAATTGAGGTATTAAAGTTTTATGACCACCCGCAAGACTTGATACTGCTAAAATATGAACATCATTCTCTACTGCTTGTTTTGCTACTTCTTCTGGAGTCTGAAACAAAGCCCCCACATCTACATCAAACCCTAAATCCGCATAACCAGTTGCTACAACTTTTGCTCCTCTATCATGACCATCTTGTCCCATCTTTGCAATTAAAATTCTAGGTCTTCTACCTTCGAGTCGATGAAAAGTCTCTACTAGTTCTTTGGCTTTAGAAAAATTTGGATCTTCTTTTACTTCGGAAGAATACACGCCACTGATCAAACGTATGGGCGCATTATATCTACCAAAAACTTTTTCCATAGCATAAGAGATTTCTCCTAAAGTAGCTCTCTTTCTTGCTGCTTGCACAGCTAATTCTAATAAATTTCCTTTTTTCGTACTAGCACATTCAGTAATAGCATTTAAAGCTTCTTCTACCTCTTTCTGATTTCTTGTTGATTTAATTTTTTTTAGTTTTTCTATTTGTTTTTCTCTTACTTCGGTATTATCAATTGATAAAATTTCAATAGGTATTTCTTTATCTGCTTTATATCGGTTAACACCAACTATTACATCTTGTCCGGAGTCAATTCTTGCTTGTTTTCTTGCAGAAGATTCTTCAATTCTCATTTTAGGTAAGCCCTGTTCTATAGCTTTTGTCATTCCACCTAATTCTTCTACTTCTTCGATTAGCCTCCAAGCTCTTCTTGCTAAAAAATGAGTTAAAGACTCTATATAATATGAGCCAGCTAAAGGATCAATAGCTTTTGTAATTCCTGTTTCTTCTTGTAAATAAATTTGTGTATTTCGTGCAATTCTTGCTGAAAAATCAGTAGGTAGTGCAATAGCCTCGTCTAATGCATTAGTATGTAGGGATTGGGTATGTCCAAGTGCAGCTGCTAATGCTTCTATACATGTTCGGATTACATTATTAAAAGGATCTTGTTCGGTTAGACTCCATCCCGAAGTTTGACAATGTGTTCTTAAAGCTAAAGATTTTTCGTCTTTTGGATTAAAAGTTTTTACAATTTTTGCCCATAGTAATCTTGCTGCTCTCATTTTAGCTATTTCCATAAAATGATTCATTCCAATAGCCCAGAAGAAAGAAAGTCTTGGAGCAAAATCATCAATATTGAGACCTGCTTTTATACCGGTTCGTATATATTCCCAACCATCTGCAAGAGTATAAGCTAATTCTAAATCTGCAGTTGCTCCTGCTTCTTGCATATGATATCCACTAATACTAATAGAATTAAATTTTGGCATATATTTAGAAGTATATTCAAAAATATCTGCGATAATCCTCATAGAAGCCTCTGGGGGATAAATATAAGTATTTCGCACCATAAATTCTTTTAAAATATCATTTTGAATAGTTCCAGACAATTTTTCTTTTGGCACTCCTTGCTCTTCCGCAGCTACAATATAAAATGCCATAATTGGAATTACTGCTCCATTCATAGTCATAGAAACAGAAACAGTATCTAAAGGAATTTGATCAAAAAGGATCTTCATATCCTCAACTGTATCGATAGCAACACCCGCCATTCCTACATCTCCAGAAACACGAGGATGATCAGAATCATACCCTCGATGCGTAGGTAAATCAAAAGCGACCGATAGCCCTTTTTGACCTGCAGCTAAATTTCTTCTATAAAAGGCATTAGATTCTTCTGCAGTAGAAAACCCAGCATACTGTCGAATTGTCCAAGGCTGTAAAGTATACATCGTTGCATATGGACCTCTTAAATAAGGAGGCTTTCCTGCAATAAAGTCTAGATGTTCTAGTGATTGTATATCTTTATGAGTATAGATACTATAAGTTAAAATTTTTTCGGGTGTAAGCCAGGGCTCGGGTATGGATTGATATAAAATGTCTTCAAGTTGTTTTTCTGTTAGTTTTATTTTTTGTTTTTTGGAATAAAAGATATTTTTAAAGTTAGGTCTCATAAAGTCTCCAATACAATTTTTTTCTTGAATCTACTAATTTTAGCTTATTATATATTAGTAAAGAATTATTTATTCGATTAAAAGAAAGTTTTTTTAGTAAAATCGTATGTAGATACTTTAAAATTGACTAAAATTTTTAACATTTAATATAAAATAGTTTACATACAAGAGTTAGTTTTTTTTATTACTAAAATCTTAAATCTAAAAAATTGATAAAAAAAATCTGTGGCAAAGAGGTTAAGGATGACTTCAACAAATCCAGCGTTCAAATTAAGAAAAGAAGGGAAATTTAAAGAAGCTGAAAAAGTAGCAAAAGAATATTTAGAAAAAGATCCGAATAATGAATGGAATAAAAAAGCTTATGGTTGGATCATATTCGATAAACTAAAAAATTCTTTAAAAAAACAGAGAAAATTAAGTAAATTTAATAAAATAGAAATTAAAGAATTTATAAGATTAGGTATTCCAATTCCAGACATTCTTTATACAAACATTTTAAAAATTTTGATCAGATTCTATAGAAAAGGAGACAACTCAGCCTTATATCAAATTTATAGTATTATTAAAAATTTTCCAAGCGAAAATTTTTTTAAACCAGAAGATTTTCAACGTTTGAGAAAGGGAAGAAATTACAGAAACTCATTAGTAGAAACCCTTGCATCATTACTTGCACGACATGCACTTAATATGAAAGACATTGAAGCTTTAGAGTTTTCTTTAAATTGGATTGAACAGATTCAGCCAAAATTCCCTGATAATGCAAACCTTCCATATTATAGAGCTCGAATTCTATTACAATTAGAACAATATGACAAAGCTATTCCAGTTTTACACAAACTTGTTGCAATAAAAAATGATTGGCATTTATGGGGATACTTAGGACAAGCTTATCAAAAGATTGAACCCAAAAAAGCACTTAGTTGTATTTGTAAGGCTTTAGTATTACAAAAAGATCCTTATCTAACAATTAAATTTCGTATACTTTTAGTGCAAATTTTATTTGAATTAAATCAAAATAAAGAAGCATCAAGCGAGGTAAAATATATATCTAAACTTTTAGAACTAAGAAATTTACCACCAAAAGAAGAAATAGAAAATTACAAAGCCAATTCTAAATTTGTTCAAGATGCACCAGAAAAACTACCTCAATCTTTTTACGAAGAGAATGCGAATCTGATTGAACCTGATTATAATCATCTGGATTTGATTCATGGTATAGTCGTAGATTCCAATCCAGAAAAAAAGAAAACAGCTTTTGTAGAAAATGGAATTATTTATTTAGGTGATTGGAATCAATTCCCGGAATTACAAAAATTAGTAAAAGGTCAAAAAACTGATTTTAGAGCTCTAAGAAGAAAAAATTATTTTGGTTTGGTAAAAAAAATAGAAAAAATTTATGAATTTAATCCAAAAGAATTTCCTTTAATCATCGGAGTGTGGACAAGAGATCAGCAAAATAAAGAGAGGGGATTCTTTTATTCAGCAAATTATAAAAGAATACCGATTTATGCAAAAGATATTGAAGGATTAAATGACAATATTAATGACATCGTAATAGGAACTTATTTTTTTACGTATCGTTCTTTCGAAAAAAGAAAATGGAAAAATAAAGAACTTTATTTTCTTCCTAAAGTAATGAAAGAAAAAGAATCAGAAATTATAATTCCTATGCAAGCAAAAATCAAATATATTGATCCTGATAAAAAATACTATATAGCGGAAAACTCAAATCAAGAACAAGTTTTTATTCCCGGCCAGGTCATGATATACGATGCTATGGAAGGATATGAATTCTTATTTAACGTTTACGAAGGATATGATAAAAAAAAGAAAAATAAAGCATATCGCGCTATAAGTGTTGCTAAAAAAATTTCACCCCAAACTTAAAATTCATCCCATAATTGAGTATAACCTCGATTATGGGATAAGATATATCAACCTGTTAAACCAGTGATAGTTAGAAAAATGCCCATTAAAGAGTTTAATTCATTTTCCAATTCTTTTTTTCTGACTTCTAATTCTTCTATACTTTGAGGTATTTCCTTTGAACTCAAACTAATATATACTTTTACTTTTGGTTCTGTACCCGATGGTCTTACAGTGATCATACCTTTTGGTTCTAACTCAAACTGTAACACGTCAGAAGGGGGTAGTATTTTAAAATAGGACGGATCTTCGGAATAATTGATGGTTTTATTTAGATAATCATAAACTCGTACAATTTTTCGATCACCAATTTCTTTATTGATTAAATTCGAATTTCGTAATTTGGTTAAAATTTCTTTCATTCTTTTAAGACCGTCAAATCCTTTCATTGTAATTGATTTTAAATCTTCCAAATATAAACCATATTTAAGATAAATTTCATTTAAGTAATCCAATAAATTTTCTTTTTCGTCAGCAATAATACAAAGTAGTAATGTAGAAGACAAAGCATCTTTATCTCTTACAAAAGAAACTGGCAAATACCCGTAAGATTCTTCTCCTCCAAACAGAAATACATCTTTCGAAGAATTATAAATATCTCGATTTTCTTCGATCCATCGTAATTGTTGTGCTATGTATTTAAAACCTGTTAATACATCACGAATCATTACTCCATTTTTTTTTGCTATCTCTTTTTGTAGTTCTGTTGTGACAATTGTTTTGAATACAAAATATCGCTTATTTTTCTGTAATGAATTTACCTTTTCGCATAAATAAGCACAAAGAATACTTCCGATTTGATTTCCATTAAGGTAAATATATTCTCCATTTGAATTTTTAATACCTGCTCCCATACGATCAGCATCTGGATCTGTAGCAACAAACAAATCTGCTTGATTCGCTTCTGCTGTTTTTTTACACAACGCCAAAGCTTCTGGTTCTTCCGGATTAGGATATTTGACTGTTGGAAATTCTCCATCTGGTTCCATTTGTTCTTTGACTAAAATTACTTGAACTCCAAATTTTTCTAATAGATCGGGCAACCATTTTCCAGCTGTTCCATGCAAAGGAGAAAATACTACTTTTAGAGATTTTTTTATTTTTTTTGCAAAGAAAACTTTATCAAATTCTTTATAGTAAGATTGTTTAATGTCTTCGCCAATCAAAATCACATTTTTTTTGAATATAGGATTTTCTTTATCAATAAAAGGGATATTCCAATCTGTGATAGATTCGATTTCTTTTTCCAGCTCTTGTTGTACATCTTCTACAATCTGAGATCCATCTTGCTGATATACTTTATATCCATTATATTCCGGTGGGTTATGAGATGCAGTGATCACCACACCGCCTGAAGCTTTTAGTTTTCTTATAGAATAAGACAAAATAGGCGTTGGAGTAACTTGATCAAATAAGTAAACTTTGATTCCTTTTGAAGCAAAAATGCCAGCAGTCACTAGAGAAAAATCATAACTTTTTCTACGAGAATCATAAGCGATTACAACTGAAGGATTAGAAAATTTTTTTAAAAGATAATTAGCAAACCCTAAAGTTGTTTTTCCCACAGTATATTCATTCATTTTTCCAGGACCATTACCAAGAACACCTCTTAATCCTCCCGTCCCAAATTTTAATTCCGTAATATAACCAAAAACATCGTCGGATTTATCCCCGTTCAAATATCGATTAAATATTTTTGCCGCTTCTTCTCGAATAGGCAAAGGAAAACTCGGACTACACCAATCTAAAATTCTTTTTTTAATCAAATCTTCCATAAGTTCATCGCTTTTATATTTTTGATTTATTCAAGTCTTTTATTGATCAGTTTCTATTCTTTTTTTCGCTAAATGGATTTGTATTGACTATCAAATATCTACACCTCCGATTTAAACTTGACCATAACTTCTTTAAAATATATTTTTTTATTTTTTTGTTGACTCTAATCTCATCTACTCTTATAAAACTCAATTTATAAAACTCAATTTATTTTGACTTCACATTCTACTTCAATTAGTATTTTTCGGAAAATCACAAATAAACCATCTTCTTCTTTATTTTAATAGAAAATTATTATAGCCTTTTATATTAAGAAAACTTGAGGTTCGTAAATGATGAAAAAAATCAACCATTTGAAATTATTTTTTAAAAAAAATTTCATTAAAAAATAAACTAAATTTGCTTATCAATCCAAATGCTGTTTTCATTTCTTATATTTTAGTATTTTAGCTTTGATGATAATCAATTTTTTTTCGAAAAACTTTATAATATATCTTCGAAATTATTAAAAATGTATTTTTTTTTTAGTTAAATAAAACTAAGCCTTCAAATCAAATATTTTTAAACCCTAATAAGTAGGGAAAAAGTTAACGATATTATTATTTTATTATATTATTATAGAAAACAATTTTGGAGTTTTATTTTAGCTTTTTTTTATGACGATTCATTCTTCTCTTTTTTTTTCTTTTATGAGTTCTGATCTTTCTTCTTTTACGCTTTTTCCCTGATGGCATTCTTTATACTCCTTAATGAATTTAAAATTTTTTTGGTTTATCATGTAAAGTATTTTTTATGATTTAATTCAATATTTTTTTAGTATTAGAAAATTCCATAAAATTAAATCATATAAAGTTTTTATAAAATCATTTTTTAAATATCATCCATAAATTTTTTGTAAAAATGATTGGATTCTATCATAACTTTGTGATCAAAAAATTATAGATTTTTTTGCGTGAATATGTATTCGAAATAATATAAAAATTTAATGAATGCTATTTTTTTGTTTGACAAAGTTTTTATATAGCTAATTACAGTAACATAAAAAAATTATGATAAAAAAAATTCAGTTCAAGCGAAAACATAGTAGCATAATTCAAATCCCCCAGAGATGCGGATTTAAAATGATTCTTAGCTTAAGTTTTTTGTTGTGGGGAGAAGCTATAGAATGCAAAATTTCTAAGAAGATGACTCAATTCAAAGGAGTAAAACATTATTAAAAATTATTTTAAGGAGGAAAGAAAGTATGAAAAAACTACTTTTGATTTTTTTATTTGGTTTTGTGGGTTCCATAATGGCACAAAGCGCTTATTATGGATACGGAGTGGGCCTTCAATTTAACGTAGGAGATTTAGGTTCTACAATTACAAAAGATGGATTAGACAACAGAACAGGGGATCAAAAAATTATTATACCTGAAAATACCATTGATGTTTGGGCAAAGAGCGGTTTTGTAACTAGGACTACAAAAGGTGCTATGCATGGTTTAATCCTTAATGGATTTTATGAAAAAGAATCAAGCGGTACATTCTGGAGAGTAGGAATTGATTACACAAGAAAGATTTTAGGGGGAAAAACAAAAGCTCAATTAGCAGGATATACAATTGTAGACCAAAACTGGGATTATTATAGTTTATATGTTCCTTTATTTTATGGAATTAAAGCAGGTGTAGGTGAAACTTCTTCTGTTTACGGAGCAATTGGAATTAATTACCATCGAGGAGGCTGGTCTCTTTCCGGAAGTGTAGATGGTGCTACTCCATGCCAAATTTCTAATTTATTATGTAGTTTTGGTCCACGAGGTCAAACAAATGATTTATATAGTTTATATAGTGGAGCAATCTTTGGAGAGCAAATTGTTTTTGATGTTAGCGGAATTGGATATAATTTACTCGTAGGTTTCGAAAATAAAATGCAAAACAATAGTAAATTTTACATTGAACTAGAATATCTTGTAGCAGGTAAAATGGATAATGCTCCCGTAAGAAGCATAGGAACGATCAACCAACTAGCACCTACTGGAAATATTTCTTATCCCATTAATTTAAGTGGTATGCGATGGAAATTGGGTATCAAAAATCCTTTATAAAATGTTCTGAAAGCTAGCCCAAAAACAGGGTTAGCTTTTTTAAGATAAGCTAATTATTAAAGTTTTTAGGATTTCTTTGTCTTCTTCTTGTGGCGAAACTCTCCAAAGAATCCCTGAAGGTGTAGCAAGCAAAGATCTTCCTTGCAATGGTTTATCGAAAATACTACCAACAGAGGAACATTTAACAATAGTTTGATTATATAACTTCGCAGGTTTTAAAAAAAGCTCTTCATCTCTTTTATATTTTGTCTGTTGATCTTCGTTTTTTTTTAAAGAAGCAACAACTACAAAAATTAGCCTTACATCATTTTCATATAATTCCTTTAGTAATCTAGGATTATTGATATCATTACAAATTAAAACACCAAACCGAATTCCATTTAGAATAAAAATACCCGGTTCTTCACCAAAAGATAAATATTTTTTTTCTTCGGATGTAAGTTCTCTTTTTGAATACCAATCAATCAGTTCACCTTTATAAAAAATCGGACAACTATTATAAAGTTTTTCATTTTCTTCTCTGATTAGACTTCCCCCAATTAGTATTCCTTTATATATATGACTTAATTTTGCTAACCATTCTAAAGCTATTTTAGAACGATTTTTAAGCTCTAAATAATTTTTTACATTTACATCTGCAATAAAATATTCGGGTAAAACTAAAAAATCAGAGTCCGTATTCGAAAGTTTTTTTAATAGATGTATATGGATACCTTCATTTAAATTTTTTTGAAAAATCGTAACTCTTATAATAGGCATAGTTAGGATAAAACGATTTTTTATCAACTGTAGTCAATAACAATGTAAAAATTTTTATATAAAATTAGATCAAGACATGATTTTGTTTTAATTCTTCGTAAAGTTTGATTCCATAATAAGCATCAAAAAAGTTATCTTTTTTTTGTTGATATATAGATTCGTATAATAATATCCATGGATTATACCACGGAACAGAATGGGGGATTTGTTTTAATTCAAAGAATTTTTCGTATAATCGCGAAATACTTTTTCTATAAATGAGAAAATTTTGATTTCCAATAATGATCCTTCCTTTTTGAAAATCAAGAATCAAATCAAACTCAAAATAATCTCTTACACCTCCTGATTCTATAAAAATAAAAGTTTGATCCTTTTTTAAAATATGATAGGAACGTTTTTCGATTAACTCTTTATCAAACTCCCAATAAGATTGCAAGATAGCTGGATATCCCACATACCATAAAACTAAATCAATCATATGTACACCATCTTCTAATAAAGGATCTTTATAATTTGATTTAGTCAAAATTTTTCCATTGAATGATAGAATTTCTCCAAAAGTTTTTTTTTCGATAATTTGTCTTACTTTTTGATAATAAGGATGATATCTTCTTTCAAAATTCACATAAATTTTTTTGTTTTTTAGTGATTCAATTTGAATTTCTTTTGTAGAATAAGCAATAGGTTTTTCTAATAAAATAAAAGGAATATTCGTTTTGGCTAAAAAATTTAATATTTGGACGTGGGAGTCTACCCCTGTAGCTACTACTACTAAATCAATAGAATCCAAATGAGAAATCAATTTTTTGTAATCTGTATCATAAAAAAGCTCCCTCCCCCACCAATCAAAAAAATTATATATGTTTGCAATATTTCTATCACAAACTCCAATAAGTTCAAATTGATCCGAAAGAGTTTTTAAAGTTCCAGCATGAGTACAAGGATGATAACGCTTTTGATCAAACTCTAACTTCCAAGCAATTCTTCCCAAACCAATAAGAATTGTTCTTAACTTCACGGGATAAAAATCGACAAATATTTGAATTTTTTTTAAAAAAAGAAATGACCTACAATAAAACTTTAAAAAACTGAAAGTATGTCGAATTTAGATTCTATTGCTTTTCACGAAGGAGAATTTAAACCCCTAAGAGAATGCACAGTAAATATAATGACCCATGCATTACAATATGGAACTATGGTCTTTGGAGGAATACGGGGGTATTATAATAATGACAAAAATAATGTGATTCTTTTTAGACCAAAAGATCACTTTAAAAGATTATTGAACAGTGCAAAAATTATGCAAATGAAATGTAAATATTCTATAGAAGAAATGATAGAGATTTTAAAGGAATTGGTAAAAAGAAACCAATATAAAAGTAATATTTATTTTAGACCTTTTATATATAAATCTGCATTACGGCTTTCTCCTAGTCTACACGATGTGGAAGATTCTTTTTCTATATATACTTTGTTGTTAGATGATTACTTAGATACTACAAGAGGTCTTCGAGTTGCAGTCTCTACTTGGAGAAGAATTGATGATAATATTATCCCAACAAGAGCAAAAGTTTCAGGCGGTTATGCCAATTCTGCTTTAGCTAAATCAGAAGTAATACAAAATGGATTTGATGAAGCTATTTTTTTAGATCAGAAAGGAAATGTTTCGGAAGGCAGCGCAGAAAATATTTTTATTGTAAGAGATGGAGTGATCTATACTCCACCTAACCATTCATCAATTTTGGAAGGAATTACCAGAAAAAGTATTATAGAAATTGCAAAAAGAGAAAACATACCTTTAGAAATCCGAGAAATAGCAAGATCAGAATTATATATTGCAGATGAAGTTTTTTTTACTGGAACAGGTGCACAAGTAGCCTGGATTACGGAAATTGATCGTAGGGTTATTGGAAATGGAACAATTGGTCCAATCACAAAATTTCTAAAAGAGAAATATCAAAAAATTGTTTATGGCGAAGATAAAGAATATGAAGATTGGCTTGTATATGTATATTAAAATTTATAAAAAAAATATACAAAAAAATAATAAATATTGTTTTGAATTATTAAATTCATATTAAGAAACTTCAAATTGTAATATAGGTTCATCTCTCTACCCAAGTCTTATTCAACTAATCAAATCCCCAAATGAAATCTTCCTCGACCCTTTCTTCAAAGATAAAACATCGATGCCATAGATTCACACTTGTGATAACTATCTCAAGAGTGTGGTTTGGATTGCCCTCATTGTTAAAAATATCATTTTCTTGAGAAAACTCCCATTCAATCAAAAACCTTACTAAAGCTGACATACTATAACCTGTTGCATCAGATAGAACTTTTAGAATTTCATGAATTCCCGGTGCTACTCTAAGTCCTATGTTGGAATAATTTTTTGTAATTTCTTGATATTTCTTCTTACTTGAACTTTTATGTATCGCTAGTTCTTTTAATCTTGTATGATGTTTAACAATCAAATAATAAAACAATTCTGAATTATTATGAAATTTTGATTGTAAAAACCTTAATTTCTGTATATTAGGTTTATAGAACATAAGTCTTAAAAAGACGAAGATTTGTTCCGTCTGTTGAATAGGCAGTGTATAGATATTCATCTATTAAAGATTATACCTATTTTCTAAAAGTTTTTTTGAAAAAATTCTCAAAATCTAAATTTTTTTTAAAATTATAAAATCATAGATGAAGAATTGAACGCTATTAAGATTAGAATTGCCATTTGATCTTTTTTCTTTTTTTTGGATGTATGCATATATCAAAAACGCTTTATGATAAAATCTGGGATAATCATTTAGTTTATGATGATGGTAAAACTTCTTTAATTTTCGTTGATCGTCATCTGATTCACGAAGTCACCTCTCCCCAAGCTTTTGATGGATTAAGAATTAATCAAAGAATAGTTCGATGGCCAAGTTTGACATTTGCTACGATGGATCATAATGTTTCCACAAAAACAAGAGATTGGGGAGGAGCTGGAGAAATTTCAAAAAAACAAATGGAAGTATTAAAGAGAAATTGTGAGGAATTCGGTATAAAACTTTATGATTTAAACCATCCTGATCAAGGTATAGTACATGTGATTGGTCCAGAAATGGGTTTAACTTTACCCGGTACTGTGATTGTATGTGGAGATTCTCATACAAGTACTCATGGAGCTTTTGGTGCTTTAGCTTTTGGCATAGGCACAAGTGAAGTAGAGCATGTCCTCGCAACACAAACATTGATTCAAAAAAAAGCAAAAAATATGCTGATTCAAATCAACGGAAAATTGAATTTTGGAGTAACCCCGAAAGATGTGATTTTATACATAATTGGAAAAATCACCACAAAAGGTGGTACAGGTTATGTAATTGAATATGCTGGTGATGTGATTCGTTCACTTTCTATGGAAGGAAGAATGACCATATGCAATATGTCCATAGAAGCAGGAGCAAAAGCGGGATTAATATCACCCGATCAAACTACGTATGAATATTTAAAAAACAAAGATTTTTCCCCTAAAGGAGAAGACTTCGAAAAAGCAGTAGAATTTTGGGATTCTTTAAAAACAGATCCAGAAGCAAAATTTGATAAAATCTATCAGTTTAATGGGGAAGAGATAGAACCTATGGTAACTTGGGGTACAAACCCTGGTCAGGTGATTCCTATCACGGGAAAAGTCCCTGATCCAAATAGCTTTTCTGATCCTGTTGAACGAGATTCTGCAATTCAAGCTTTGACATATATGGGCATTGAACCCAATACAGTTATCACGGAGATCAGAATAGACAAAGTTTTTATTGGTTCGTGCACAAATTCACGTATTGAAGATTTACGGAGAGCAGCAGCAGTTGCAAAAACCAAACTAAAAGAAGGAAAAAAAGTACATCCAAAAGTTCAAGCAATTGTTGTGCCTGGTTCCGGAAGGGTATACAGACAAGCAGTAGAAGAAGGTTTAGATAAAATTTTTAAAGATGCGGGTTTTGAATGGAGATTTTCTGGCTGTTCAATGTGTTTAGCTATGAATGATGATTATTTATTAGAAGGAGAACGTTGTGCTTCAACCTCAAATCGTAATTTCGAAGGAAGACAAGGAAGAGGTGGAAGAACTCATCTTGTAAGTCCAGAAATGGCAGTAGCGGCAGCAATAGAAGGACATTTTGTAGATATTCGAGAATACATCAAAAAAGAAGATTTACTTTATTAAAAATATTTGTTAGATAAAAATAGTTTTTTTATTAAAGAAATTTATTCTTGGTTTTTGAAAAATCAAAGAAATTTACCTTTCCGAAATACAAAAAATCCGTATAAAATTTGGATTGCTGAAATTATGCTTCAGCAAACACGAATGGGAAGTGTACTGAATCAATTCGAAAACAAATACGCAAAATTCATAGAAAGATTTCCTGATATCCAGAGTCTAGCAGAATCCAATTTAGAAGAAGTTTTACATTATTGGTCAGGGTTAGGATATTATCATAGAGCTAAAAATCTTTATATAACATCAAAAATTTTATTAGAAAAGTATAATGGTAATTTTCCTATAAACTACAAAGAATTGATAGAATTACCGGGTATAGGTGATTATACAGCTAGTGCCATTTTAAGTATTGCCTTTGATTTACCCTACTCTGTTTTTGATGGTAATGTAAATCGTGTTTTATTTAGATTTTTTTATCATACTCTAAAACCATATCAGATTACCAAAGTAAAACATTATGCCCAACATTTGATCAAAGAACTAAAAGGAAAACCTTCTATATATAATCAAGCTTTAATGGAATATGGAGCTTTAATTTGCACTCCAAAACCAAAATGCAATCTATGTTTGATATCAAAGCAATGTGATGTGTTTTCTTTAAGCCCTCAAGAAATCTCAGAAATTCCACCACGAAAAATAAAAAAGAAACAAGAGTTAGTATTTTTTGTTTATATCATAAAAAAAAATAACAAAATTTTAATACAAAAAAGTAAAGAAGGTATTTTAAAAAACCATTATTTTTTCCCATATATAGAAGTTAAGAACTTTCCAAACTCAGAATTGTCTTTGCAAGAAAACAAAATATTTCTAGGAATCATTCCTCATTCTATCATGCACTACAAAATCAAGGCTTATGTTTTTATTACAGAAAATTTAAAAAATGATTTATCAAATCTGAATCTTGATAAAAATGAAAATCAATGGATAGAAATCAGCAAAATTCAAAATTATCTTTATACCAACTTTGCAAAAAAAATTTTTCGTTTATATATACTCAAAAACAAAGAATTATATTTCAAATGGTAATTTTTTTATTATTCATCAACTGTAGCTACTTACAAAAAAGAAAGAAAGATGCACTTGATGTTTTTGGATTCCAAATTAATACAAATACTTATGGTATTTCTACAAGAATTAGTTTTTTACAAATGGGAGTATTGTATCAATCTAAAGAACATAAAAGTTATGGTTTTCGAAATGGTGCCACTGGAAACCTCGACACAGAAGAATTTAGTTTATTATTTTTGGGATCCGAAAGATTTAAAGGATTAAAAATTGAAGAGAACAGATTTGAAGAAAAAATCAAAGATCCAAACTTAACAGTAGAAGAAAAAAATGAAATCTTAAATCAATATAAAGAACAAGAAAAAAAACTTTCTATGAATCAAACACTTAACATTCGAAATAAAATCTACGATGTTTATTTACCTTTTGGCACAACGAAACCATTAAGAAAATCAAACAAAATGCTACTAAAAGATCATACTCGATTTGCTCCTATGTTTTTTTATACCGAAATAAGGTTAAACTTTGGTTTGTATTATAGTATATCAGTAAATGTAAATATAGGGGAAATGCTAGATGTTATTTTAGGTTTTTTTTTGATTGATATTTTTTCAGACGATATAGAATGAAAAAATTACTAATCCATCCATCTCATTATTTTAAAATTTTTAAAAAATACATAATAATTTTATTTGGCATAGGTTTTTTAGAATTGATATGGGGGCATATATTTTTACTTTTAAATCATTGGAGCGAATTCCATATTTTTTATTTACAACACTTTCACAAAGTCAATCTTTATACTATGATAAACATTTATTCAATGTATGTGATTTTACATTCGTTTTATATAATGCTTGCTTGTATTATGAGCTTTTTTTTAAAAAGCAAACAATGGTTTCGTTCAATTTTATATTTCAATTTATTTCCTTTTGTTGGAGTTTTTTTTGGATTGATTCAAATTCCAATCGCTATCGTTTTATTGAAAAAAATCAACACAAAAGAATGGAATGATTTTTTTTGTAAATATGATAGTTTTGCTTCTATGAATACTTAGAAAATTTATAATTTTTTTTAATCAAATAAATAAATAAAACTAGAATAACCATAGACACATAAATAGGTTCTTTAGGAAGTTCTCGAAACGATATAGATTCTGAACCATATTTTTTTAAAAAATTCCATAAAGGATGATCAAAATCAAAAGCAAGTAATAAAATAGCAGTGCTGTTTGTAAAAATATGAATTAAAATAGATAAAAACAAATTTTTAGTTTTGATAAAAATCCATCCAAAAAACATACCTATGGGTATAGCATATAAAAACTGTATCAAATTCATATGAGCTATCCCAAATAGCAAGCTCTGAAATACATTTGCAAAAAAAGTATTTTTGTTTTCTAAAAGTTTGGATAGGATAACTCCACGAAAAACAAACTCTTCGCAAGTTGGTCCAATTATACCTACAGAAACTAAAGTAAAAAATAAATCCAACTTTGATTTTGGTTGTAAAAATTTCTGAATAGATTCATAATAACTACTATATCCTTCGGGTAAATATTCTATGAACCATATCATGAATGCAGAACCCATAATCTGAATTGATAAAGCCAAAGGCAGAATCATTATATAAATACTATAAGCTTCGTAATAATTTAGCTTAATTTGAATTCGAAATAAAATTGAAATGATTATTGTAGGAATCAAAAAAGTTAAACTTAAAAAAAGTTTAAAAAACTCCTCATCAAAATAATTTTTAATAAAAAGAAATTGTAAAACAATACTTACAAAAATAAATATTATGACAAAAAGCACAAAAACAAAAAAGGATTTTAGATAACTATGATTTTTAAGAAATTTCATAACTACTTTTTTTTTAATCGATTTATTAAATAAAGTTTTTTTTATAGACTTTATGATTGAACTTCATCGACTCAATAATAAGCGGTTTTATTTAAACCATAGACTTATTGAAACAATAGAAGAAAATCCCGATACCACAATCCATTTGATGAATGGACAAAGTATCATCGTAAAAGAAAGTGCAAAAGATGTACAAAAAAAAATCATAGAGTTCGAAAGAGAAATCTTCGTTGATAAAATTATTAAAATTGCTTATACTAAAAATCAAGAAAAACAATCTTAAAGATTTAATAATTTTATGAAGGCAGTGTATGACATTACAGTTTTTGTTTATATTCATCCAAAACTTCACATTAAAATTTTTTTTTAATCATCTTAACTGATTAAGGTAGTTTGATTTATATTTTGCTTAACTAATAAGCTCATTGAATTGTAGCAATTTTTATAATATTTCTCTTGCCTATGGTTTCGCTGTATGATGTTAAACAAGCGTATACTACAAAATTTAACTTAAAATGTTTTCTACGAATCGAAACATTGATTTAAGTATTGTTATAAATATAAACTTTAAAGTGAAGAATACAGTGATTTAGAGTATAAATTTATATCCTTAAGTATTAATTTTTTTAAGTATTAATTTATAATTTTTTTTTAACTTATTTACAATTTTTGATTGTCTATAAAGCTTAATAAAATAATCTATATTTTAGACAAATAAATCTTTAAATTGAGACTAAATATCAAAATGATCAGGATGGAGATTTTACTACATGAATGGATTCTAAAAAAATTCTAAAAAAATGTTGATGGCGATAAAAGAGAATTATAATTGGTGTTAAACATCCATCCTATCATTGGAAAATAGGGCCCTTAGCTCAGTCGGTTAGAGCAGGAGACTCATAATCTCTTGGTCCCAGGTTCGAGTCCTGGAGGGCCCAAAATACTTATGACTATTTACATCAAATAGCTAACTTCAAGGAGCTAAAATATGACAACAAAACAAATCGATTATGATAACCAGATAGTGAAATGGTGGGTTATATCAGGAATTGTTTGGGGTCTTGCTGCGATGCTTTTTGGGGTAATTATCGCATTTCAAATGGTATACCCTGATCTTAACTTTCCCCCATTTTTAACATTTGGTAGAATGAGACCTGTTCATACGAATGGGATTATTTTTGGATTCACCGGAAGTATGATCTTCGCTTCGATGTATTATGCTTTCCCTAGATTATTAAAAACAGAAATGTTTTCTAAAACACTTTCTCGAATTCATTTTTGGTTATACCAAATCAGCATCGTGGGGGCAGTTTTGACTTTATTATCTGGTTTTACTCAAAGTAAAGAATATCATGAATTAGAATGGCCATTAGATATTTTAATCGCAGTATGGTGGGTGATTATGACAGTCAATTTCTTCGGAACGATTGCTATTCGTAAAGAAAAAAGACTTTATGTTTCGATTTGGTTCTTTGCAGCAATGCTCATTGGAATTCCTATGCTTTTTATTGTTAACGGAATAGTAATTCCATCAGGGTTGTTAAAATCATATTCAGTGTATTCAGGTATTGCAGATGCTAATGTTCAATGGTGGTATGCACACAATGCAGTAGCCTTCTTCTTAACTTATCCTATTATTGCGATGATGTATTATTTCCTTCCAATGCATACAAGACTTCCCATTTTTAGTCATAGGATTTCTATCGTTCATTTCTGGAGTTTGATTTTTGTTTATATGTGGGCTGGACCGCATCATTTATTGTATTCAGCTGTTCCTAATTGGTTGCAAACTTTAGGAATGTTATTTAGTTTAATGCTAATCGCACCATCTTGGGGTGGAATGCTCAATGGTTTTATGACTTTAACTCAAGCAAAAGAAAAATTAAGAACTGATGCAACTTTAAAATTTTTATTAGTGGGAATTACATTCTACGGTATGGCTACGTTCGAAGGTCCAATGATGTCAATTAGAAGCGTAAATGTAATTTCTCATAATACTGACTGGACAATAGGACACGTACACAGTGGTGGCTTGGGTTGGGTTTCTGGAATGTGCTTTGCTGCTATTTATTATTTAGTTCCCCGTTTATGGAATACAAAACTTTATAGCGAAAAATTAGCAGAAATTCATTTCTGGATTGCTACGATCGGAATTTTACTTTATGTAGTTTCTATGTGGGTTTCTGGTGTTACAGAAGGTTTAATGTGGAGAGCTGTAGACGAAACAGGAGCTTTAATGTATCCTAACTGGGTAGAGATTACCCAACAATTAGCACCTTTTAGATTCATAAGAGCGATAGGTGGAACTTTATTCTTAGGTGGTGCATTGCTTATGGTATATAATGTTGTGATGACCATTAAAAATGCAAATGCAGGTTTTGAATATATCGATCTTAAAGAAGGCATTAAAGTAGCATAAAAGGAGGTATGTATGTCAGAACATGATAAAGATTTAACATGGTACGAAAAGTTAAGTCATAAAGTAGAAGATAAAATCACAATTCTCTTTTGGATTTTCGTTTTTGCTTTAATTGGAGGACTAGTAGAACTTCCTCCACTTTTACTAATGGGAGAAATTAAAGGTCCAGTATCCATAACTCCTTATAACGCTTTAGAATTAGCGGGAAGAGATGTATATCAACAAGAAGGGTGTTTCTATTGTCATACCCAAATGATTCGACCTTTTAAATGGGAAACTGACCGTTGGGATAGAAATAGAGAATATGGGCCTGAACCTTATTCTAAAGCTTATGAGTATGTTTACGAACATCCATTTTTGTGGGGATCAAAAAGAACAGGTCCAGATCTTTGGCACGAAAACAGTTTAAACGATAACGCAACCTGGCACAAAACACATTTAATAAATCCCCAAGAAACATCTCCTGGTTCTATAATGCCAAGATATCCCCATTTGTTTGAAACACCAGTAAATATTGAACAAACAAAAGCAAATATGAAAGCTCTTAGAATCATCGGAGTTCCATATACAGATGAAGATATTGCAAAAGCAGATGAACTCTTGCAGGGAAAAACTCAAGGAGATGCTTTGGTAGCATATCTACTTAAACTTGGTAGGGATACAAAACAAAAATAGGAACATTCAATGGAACAAATTGATTGGATGGGTATTTACAAAGGATTGAGGCTCCCGGTTTTGGGAGTTATATTTTTAATGATTGTATGGTATATTTTTCGTCCCAAGAGAAAAAAAGAATTTGAGGACGTTAAATATACGATATTCGACGAGGATAAATGATAAATGTGGTGGGTTTTGGGTGGGAAATTTAAAAAAAAGGAGTGTAGACTATGAATAATGAATATAGAGACGATGATTATCAAGTTCAAGAAAATCGCGGTTGGTTACCGGGTTGGTGGATGTTAATATTATATGGTACGATTATTTTTTCAATAGTCTATTCTATATATATGCACGGAATAGCGGGATGGTCACAAGAACAACAGTACCAAGAAGAAGTGGCTCTTTTTAAAAAATTACATCCCGAGATTGTTGCAAAACTTAACGACGATGGTTCTAATCCTTTAAGAAATGATCCAACTGCTATTGCAAACGGAGAAAAAACTTACATTACTTACTGCGCAGCATGTCACAATAGAGATCTCTCTGGAATTGTAGGACCGAATCTTAAAGATGATGTATGGTTGCATGGCAACACAGACAAAGAAATTTTTTATTTAATTATGAATGGAATCTCTGTTGAAAACTTAAAACAAAATCCACCAAAAGGACCTATGCCAGCTCATAAAGATAGCTTGGGAGCTAAAAAGATTTTAGAAGTTATGGCATATATTGCGTCTAAAAATAACACTTTGTTACCAAAATAAAAAATCTTTTAGCAAGACTGATTTGTATTGTCAGTCTTGCTAAATTATTTTATTTATGATTTAGGAGGAATAATTATGGTAATAGCGCGCCCCATAATAGGAAAGCATAGAAACATCAAGAATCGTATTAATGTTATATTGTTTGCTATCTTTTTAATAACTCCTTTTATCAGGATTGGTGGAATCCCCCTTGTTCTTATAGATATACCCGCAAGAAAATTTTATGTTTTCGGTCTTATCATTTGGCCACAAGAATTATATTTTTTACATATCCTACTTTTATTTTTGGGCTTTAGTTTATTTTTTTGGACAGCTTTAGCTGGAAGATTGTGGTGTGGCTATGCATGTCCCCAAACATTGTTTACAGAAGTTTATGATTGGATCGCTCGATTAATCACAAAAGATCGATTCGGTAAACCTTCTATGAAAAAAAAAGATTGGGCAATTGTATATTTCGTTTGGTTGATGATGTCAATATTTTTTTCTCTTGTTTTTTTAAGCTATTTTAAACCAATTGAAGAAACAATTAAAGAAGTTGCACAACTAAGCTTTTTCATCCCAACCACCTTTATTCCTAAAGAATGGGTAATTTTTATGTTTTTGTCAACCGGGACAGCTATGTTTAATATGGTATACTTTCGAGAAAACTTATGTAGACTGGTATGTCCTTATGGAAGGTTTCAAACTGCATTGCTAGACAAACATTCACCTATAGTTACATATGATGTTAAAAGAGGCGAACCAAGGAAACAACCAAGCGAAAAAGTAGGACAACAAAAAGGAGATTGCATCGATTGTAAACTTTGTGTTTTAGTATGCCCAACTGGAATTGATATAAGAGAGGGTTTGCAAGTAGGATGTTTACATTGTGGTTTATGCGTAGATGCTTGTACAACAGTAATGAGTAAGTTTAATAAAGAAACTTTAATAGCATATAAAACAATGGAACAGATCGAAAACCCCCACAGTAAAATCAAGTATTTTAGACCAAGAACCGCAATCTATGGTAGTATATTAACATTGCTAATCATAGTTTTTGTTTATTTATTAGTTGTTAGAGTACCTATTTATACAAGTGTTTTAAGAGACAAGGCTATATCGAATATTTACATCCCCAATCAAGGATGGAGAAATGGTTACGAAATTCATATAGGAAATTTATCATTTAATCCGATTGATGTAGAGATTCAAGTAGAAAGTAATCATTCTTTTAATAAACTTATTGATTCCAGTGAGATTCATATCAAACCAGAAGGATATGAAAAAGTTAGAATTATCTTGGAATATCCCGAAAGTAATGGAAAATTAGACAAATATTCTGTTCCAGTTTCTTTTATTATTGTTAATAAAAATAATGGAAAACACAAAAAAGTTGTTAAAACTTATTTTACGTTTCCTTCTTGATAAATATAGAAAAATTGAATATTTATGAAACACAATAAAAATCAATTACATCCTTCTGTTAAAAGAATTTTTTTAATAATTGGTGGATTCTTCTTTTTGTTTTTTTTAGCTATTGGTTATACCATATACATAGCCCAAAAAAACTTTGAACCTATAATGGATAGTAGATATTACGAAAAAGGTTTAAATTACGAAAAAAGAAAAAAAGAATTTTTAAAAGCGAAAGAAAGAAATTGGATAGCTGACGTCAATATTCTAAAAGAAGAAACTTTAACAAAAAATTTTAATCTAAACATAAAATTACAAAATGATCAATATTTAAAAAGCTTTTTTAGTAATGAAAACAGGACTGTAGTAACTTTAAAAATTAGTTATCCAGCTTCAATTAGAAAATATTATGAATTTAGCTTTAAAGAAAGTGATTTTTCTCTTAATAGCAATTCAATTGAGTTAAATAAAAATATTAGTCTTCCCTCTCACGGAAACTTTGAATTTAGCATAGAAATTCATCCTGAAGAAAATGCAACAATATATTATACAAAAAAAATTTATGTGGAGTAAATGATGAGTATAATATTTATAACGATTCCATTAGCTACTATTTTAGCTCTAATCTTTTTAGGATTATTTTTATGGTCAGTAAAAACAAAACAATATGACGATCCTGAATACATTGCAAGAAAAATAATATTTGATGATGAAAATGAACATAAATCATAATTTTTCAGAAAAAAATAATCCAATTAAGTATTATAGACCAAGCTTAAATGTTATTATAGGTGGAAAATATAAAAAAGAAGAACAAAGAAAGGAAAAATTTAGAAAGTTTGGAATCTTTTTTTTATATTTACTTTTCAATTCTTTGATTTCTATAATTTTATTTTTTTATGTAAGAATAATTCTTAAATTTTAAAATGCCCCTGAAAGTTCAAGAAAGCATAAAATGTTATCATTGTGGAGAAACAATTAAAGAAAATTATTATATTCATAAAGTAGAGAATACGGAATATCACTTTTGTTGCAATGGATGTTTACAAGCTTATCTTTTCATAAGAGATTTAGGACTTAATGATTACTATAAACATAGAGAAGATTATGCATCTAAACCCGAATTCGATTATATAGAAGAAGCACTTTACGATTATATAGAAAATGAGCTAAAATCAAAACTTAAATCGAATGTTTTAGAAAAAACTTTTTATATAAAAGGAATTCATTGTGCCTCTTGTGTCTGGATAAATGAAAAAGTATTAGGAAAATTAGAAGGAGTTATCGAAGCACAGGTATCTTTATCTACTAATCGAGTGCAAATAAAATGGGATTCAAACAAAATCTCGTTAAAAGAAATTGGAAATACAATTTATAAGATTGGTTATGTTTTAGTTCCTATTAACGAAAAAAATGAGACACCGATTAAAAGTTATAGTGACACTCTTTTAAAAAAAATGGCAGTTGCGGGATTTTTTATGGGCAATAATATGTTAATTAG
This sequence comes from uncultured bacterium, assembly GCA_937928085.1. Taxonomy (GTDB): domain Bacteria; phylum Spirochaetota; class Leptospiria; order Leptospirales; family Leptonemataceae; genus SKYB61. The sequence continues at coordinate 36,208 of CALFVU010000004.1, forward strand.
TGCTTCTCTTTATGCAGGTTATTTTGATTTTATGGATCCAGTTACAAAATTTTTTTTCCATTGGATGAGTTTTTTTCTTACAATACCAGTTTATTTTTATAGCGCATCAGAGTTTTTTAAGTCTTCGTATGTTTCGTTAAAAAACAAAGTGATTGCTACAGATCTCTTAACTTCTGTCGGAATTTCATTAGCTTTTTTTTATAGTATATATATAACGATTACCAACCAACTACACAGAGAAGTTTTTTTTGATGCAATTAATTTTGTTGTTTTTGTTATTTTAATAGGTCGATTTATTGAAAGTAGATTAAAATTAAAAACATGGTATTATAAAAATAATTTAAATTCTATTAATCCAGAAGTAGTCAAAACTCTTAAAAATCATCACTTGATCCTTAGGTTTAAGGATAAGACCTTTTTAAAAGTAGATGAAAATTATTCATTAAAAAATACTGATTTTGAATATAAAAAATTAGAAGAAGTTCAAGAAAAAGAGATTATTATAGTTTCGCCTCAAGAAATTGTTCCTCTAGATAGTATTCTACTAAATTCAAAAGCTGAAGTCGATGAATCTTCTTTAACTGGAGAATTTAAATCTATTTTAAAACATTATAAAGATTTGATTGTATCTGGTTCAAAAAATATTTCGAATACGATTTTATTTTTAGAAGTAAAGCATAATTATAAACAAAGTACGATATCTCGAATATTAGAATTAGCGGATAGAAGCCTTTTAAACAAATCCAGATACGAAACGATAAGTACAAAAATTTCAAGTATTTTTATTGTTTTAGTTTTAACATTAGGGTTGATGACTTTTTTGTATTGGTGTTTTTTTAAACAAGATTTATCAAATGCAATTCTATTCACGCTTTCTCTTTTGATTGTAGCTTGTCCTTGTGCTTTAAGTTTATCTATACCTACTGCTATGATTGTTGGTTTACAAGAATTATTTTCCAAAGGATGTTTAGTTCAAAATAGTCAATTACTCGAAACAATTGCTAAATCAAAAGTTATTGCTTTTGATAAAACAGGAACATTAACTCAAGGAAATCTTAATATTTATAAAATATATTCCAAAGTAGAACTATTATATTTAAAAAATATTATAAATTTATTAAACAATTATCAAAGAGAACTACAAATCCAGCACCCCATAAGCAAAGCTTTTTACAAATTGGAACAAGAAAATAATAACCAAATAATATTTCATTTAAATAGAAAAATTGATTTATCTTTAGAAAATCAAAATTTTCAAGCAAAGTATTATCCAGGTCTCGGACTAAAGCTATCAAGTGATACTATCAATCTTTGGTTAGGTTCCGAAAGCTGGTTAAAAAGTTTTGGGTATCGAATTGATTATAATATAAAAAAAGAAAAAGGAGATATTTTAGTTTTATTAGGTTATGAATCCCCTCAAGAAAAAATCATTTTTGCTTATTTTTTACTAAAAGATCAACTAAAAGAAAATGTAGAGGTGATAATTCCGAAATTGAATCTTACTCACAAAACGATCTTGCTGACAGGCGATAATGAAGAAAATGCTACTTGGATTCAAGAAAAAACCCAAATTCAAAAAATTTATTTTTCTTTAAAACCAGAAGATAAAGCAAAGATTATTCAAGAGTATCAAAAACATAATCAAAGAATCTTGATGATTGGTGATGGAATTAATGACACAATAGCACTTAAGCAAGCAGATGCGGGAATTTCCTTTATTACTGCCAGTAATTTAGCATTGTATTCCGCTGATATTTTTTTATTAAACCCAGATATGAAAGTTATATATTTTTTAGTAAATTTTACCAAATTGATCTTTAGAAAAATTAAACAAAATTTAACTATGTCTTTGGTATATAATTTGATTTTGCTACCTATGGCATTTTTAGGATATCTTTCTCCATTTGTTGGGGCAGTATTTATGTCTTTAAGTTCTATTACTGTTGTTTTAAATTCGCTTTCTATAAAAAAATATAAAACCTTATAAGTAATAATTCCAAAATTCTATTACTTAAAAACCAATTTTTTATGATTTTGTCATAATTTTGCAAAAAAAAATCATAAAAATAAATCCAAATTGAAATCAAGGAGCAACAATTTATGTTTAAAAGATTAAATAAAAATTTTACTTATTTGACTTTTATTTTAGCTATTGCGCTTTATTTAGGTTTCCATATTCATAAAGATTTATTGATTGCCCAGCCAAACAAAGAAAAAAAAGAAATTACTCAAGAAATGCAAAAAACAAACGAAGAAAATCAAGAAATTAATACAAACTCAAATGAACAAACCTCTGAAAAATCAAAATTAGAAAAATCTATGATAACAATATGGTCTTTATTTGTAGCAGGTGGTCCTTTTATGTGGCCCTTACTAGTCATTTCGATTATAGGAATGGCTATTATATTCGAAAGATTATTTTATTTTTGGTTTCATCATTTTACAAGTAAATCGTACGAAATCAATATTTTAGATCGATTAAATAATGGTATAGATTCAGTAGTGGAATATATCAATAATAATAGAAAATATTTGATTTCTAAAATATTAGGAGAGGGTTTAGAGGTTTCTAATCAAGATCCAGATAATTTTATTAAAGGAGTAGAAAGAGAAGCTATGATTTATTTAACTCAAGCGGAAAGGGGACTTTCGATTCTTGCTGCTGTTTCTACAATAGCACCTTTAGTTGGATTTTTAGGGACTGTATCGGGAATGATAAATGCTTTCGATGCCATAGCCAATGCGGATACTGTGAATGCCAAAATTGTAGCAAGTGGTATTAAAGAAGCTTTAATTACAACAGCAACGGGCTTAATCGTAGCTGTACCTGCAATGGCTATGTTTCAATTCTTTCAAAATAAAGTGAATGGTTTTTCTTCAGAAATAGAAACGATAGCAAACCATATTTACAAAGAGCTATTAAGAATAAAATCAAAAGGAAACAATCAAGAAATTACAAGTGATCAAACTTCTGTTGTTAGATAAATATGAGTATAAGACGAAAAACAAAGTTAGAAGAAATTTCAGCAGCATCCATGTCGGATATTGCCTTTTTACTTTTAATTTTTTTCATGGTAGCTTCAGTTTTTTATGTTAAAGAAGGGTTATTATCAACACTACCAAAAAAAAATTCACAACCTAAATTAGTTTTAAAAAAAAACATTTATAAAGTAGAAATTGAAAATGAAAAGATTACTCTCTCGAATCCCGAATTTGGTAAAAAATCTTATACAAATTTTAAAGAATTTAAAAAATCATTAGATGAAGAAATCCAAGTCGAAGATATAAACAATAAGTTTGTAGTCATCAGTGGGAGAAACACCAAAATACAAAATATAATAAGTGTATTAAGTGCAATGAAGAATAAAGGTTTTATAAATATTTCTTTACAAAGATCATTAAAATGAGGATTTTATGAGGAGGAGTAAGTTTTATGTAACAGTTCCTTTAAGCTCTATGGCAGATGTGGCTTTTTTGTTAATTGTATTTTTTATGGCTACATCTGTGTTAAAAATGGATGCAGATCTTCCATTAGAACTACCAGAAGCTAAAGGAGAAGAATTAAAAGATGTAGATATTTCTATCTCTATAGATAAAAATTCTAATATTTATTTTGATAATATTCCAGTTTCCAAAGCTGAGTTGATTTCTAGAATTCGAGTTAAACAAACTCAAACTCCTAATCCAAAAGTAATCATTAATGCTCATAATGAGTTGCCTTACGAAATATTAGAAGATTTAATCGAAACGCTTAGAGATTTAAATATTACTAAATTAGGAATTGTTACAAAACAATCAGAGCGAAAATTATAACAATTTAAGGAGTAATTTATGAATACTTCCACTATAAATCAAATACCTACTACTATAATTCAAAATAAACCGATATACCCAAAGAGAACACTTTTAGAAAATATAAAAATAAAGTTTTATCAAAATCGATTTTTAATTTTTGGTAGTATTTCTTTTGTGTTTCAAGTTTGGTTTATCAAAAATGCATATATTGTATTCCCAGAAATAGATCAAGATGAGAAAGTTTATCAAGAAATTGCTTTTGTTTCGAGTATAGAAGTAGCCGATCCAACAACAACAAAACAAGTAGAAACCGAGGGAGAAATAAAAGAAACAGAACGTATAGAAAAACAACAAGAAATAGAAGATCCTCGCATTGCTTCTGCTCAAAATGTTTTTTTAGTTGGTGCTACAATTCCAATAGATCTTACCCCTGATATAAAACCCGAATATCCACTACAAGCAAGACAAAATGGAATAGAAGGAGTTGTTACTTTAGAACTGGTAATATCTGAAGAAGGAGAAGTTCTTAAAATTACACCAATCAACAAACCAATAGGTTATGGTCTCGAACAATCTGCAATCACTGCGTTTAAGAAAAAAAAATATCAACCTGCAATTTACGAAGGAAGACCTATAACTGTTAAAGTTATTGTTCCGGTACAATTTAAGTTAAATTAAAATCAATCACTAATAACTTAAGTAACGGAAAATTAAATTTTGTATTATCTAAAATTTTATGATAGCATTAAAGTAAAAATATTGAATCTTATAATAGTACTTATAACTATAAAAATCAGAAATAAAAATAAAGTTTTAAAATAAAAATTAAACCAAATCAAGAGACAATACAAAAAGGATATTTCTTAAAATTTTCTCAATAACTTTTTCAACATCTACGAATAACACTACTAAAACACTTAAAGATTTGATGCTTCTTTTTAGATTTAAACTATAATGAATAGTAATCGTATTAGAAAGTTTATTAATGTTTTTGGAAAATACTATTTTATTGTCTAAATTTTTTTAGCTTTTGCGTACGCAACAAACTATATTTTTTTTGGATCAAAGTTTTAGAATATATCGTAAAACTCAATACTTGATTTTTTTTTAGGCGTTTGTAATTACTATTCATTTTTTAAAAATTTTATAAATTTTATCAAATTTCCAATGTTAAGTTTTAAAAAATTATCTAAAAACATTTTTATAATCTTTTCATTCTCTTGTTATATTATTGTAACTTTTAAAAGTATAGTATTGTATAAATTTTAAAATAGGAGGAAAAAACAAATGAAACAAACTTTAAAAATTTTACTATTACTATTAGTTGGGTTATTACATCTGGCTAATTGTAAAGTATTTAAAAAAGAAAAAAAAGATGACAACACTCCTCTATTATTATCTCTAGCCTTATTACAAGGATGTGTGTTAGAAGGAGAGATTACAACTGACACAACTGTAGGTGATTGTACTCTAAGAGGAACAGTATTTGTAAAAAATGGAGCCACATTAACGATTCTACCTGGTTCTACTATAAAAGGAGAATCAAATTCGAGTTTATTTGTGCTTCAGGGATCAAAACTAATAGCACAAGGTGAACCAACCAAACCCATAGTGTTTACCTCATCTAAACCCGAAGGAGAAAGAAAAGCTCAAGACTGGGGTGGTATTGTTATTATTGGAAGATCACTTCATCAAGAAGCTGGTACATTACCTCAAACTGAAGGAACTGATAAACAAACTTATGGTGAGGGTAACGATCCGAATGATAATTCAGGGAAACTAAAGTATGTTCGGATTGAATTTGCTGGAGCAGAGGTAGCCCCGGGTGATGAATTAAACAATTTGTCTCTTTATACCGTAGGAAAAGGCACTACAATTGAATTTATTCAAGTACATATGGGGTTTGATGACGGAGTAGAAATTTGGGGTGGTAGAGTAGAACCAAAATATATTTTAGCTACTGGAATTGCTGATGATGATATTGACGTAGATGAAGGATATTTTGGCGAGATTAAATATGTTCTTGGATATAAATATCCAATAGCTGCAGGCATTACTTATTCCGGTGATCCAGGTGGTTTTGAACTAGATGGTGCTAATGACTATCCACAGGATAAACAACCCCGTCATGCAGATTTAAATACAAAAGGTGCATCTAATTTTATTGTATCTAACTTTACTATGATTGGGTCAAAAGATAAAAATAATATAAAATACGGTGTAGTAAGAGATTGTGCAAGAGTAACATTTAGAAATGGACAATTTGTTAATTTTGGAGAATCTAGAATAAGAGATAGTGCATTAGGCGGCGATTGCGATACTGTTGATGATAATACACGAATTCCTTCAGGTTCACCAGATTCAATCATAAATTGCGAGAATGTTAGGGCTGATGTTTCAACAAATTTAAGTTATACACATAATTCTTCTAATTGTACAATAAATGCTAATTCTGTTAGATTATCTGATATCGTAAAAAAACCATATAATCTAGAAGAACCAAATACTCCTCCAGTTTTTGAAGAAGATAAAGTTGATGCTTTTAGAGGTGTAGGTAATTGGACAAAAGGATGGACAAATTGGAGTAATAAATAAACTCAAAAGACCGTCTACATGGCGGTCTTTTTTTATTATTATGAAACGAAAATACATTATTTTGTTATTTTTATTACTTTATTGCCAAGAAGATTATAAAAAAGAAAGAACTCGATGGGCAATGCAGTATAGAAACCAAATTCAGGAAGATTTTCAGGGTTATTCCTCTATAGAAGAGTTGATTCAGTTTTTTTTAAACGATTTAAATCAAAATAAAGATTTACAAAAATATTTTCTTACAGAAGAAGAATATAAGAAAGTATATTGGGCAAACGAAGAATGGGATAAAATCTACGATAAAGGTATGACTTTAGAAAACCTTACAATTTTATATTATATATATATAGAGAAAAACACTAAGAAATGGTCTGAAAAAATAAAAAAAAATCTTAAGCTAATCTCTTACGAATTAAAAGAGACTAAACCATTAGGATCGAGTAAAATTTATTATCTTAATCAAATTCGTGTGAAAGAAAGAGATCAAATTTACGAACTACAAATCATCAAAAGAATAATAGAACATAATCAAAAATTTAAAATTTTATCTTTATATGAACCTTAAAATCACTACTAATCTAATAAAAAACACAAGGAGAAACTATGCTAAAAAAAATTTACACTTTCATTTTTTTTCTTTTGAGTATTGAACTTTATGCTCAAAATGCTACAATAAGCGGTAGAGTGATCGATGCTACTTCGGGTCAACCTATGTTAGGAGTATCAGTTATTATCCGGGAAATCAATGCTTTTGCTTTAACTGATTTTGATGGAAAATACAACTTAACAGTTCCACCCGGTACGTATACTGTACTTTTTCAGATTGTTGGGTATGATACAAAATCCCAAAATGTAACAGTAAATGCAGGTCAAAATCTTTCTTTAAATGTTGTGATGGGAGTACAAGTACTTGCTGAAGTGGTTGTAGAAGAAAGAGCTCTTAATGACACAGAAGCAAGTCTTTTAAGTTTACAGAAAAAATCACCAAATGTTTCAGATGGTATAAGTCAGGAAGCTATTAAAAGAAGTCCCGATTCTCTTGGTAGCGATGTGATAAAAAGAGTAACTGGAATTTCAATTTTAGGTGGAAAATATGTATTTGTTCGAGGTTTAGGAGAAAGATATTCTAATACAATGCTAAATGGAAGTTTATTACCTAGCACAGAACCAGACAGAAAAGTAGTTCCATTAGATTTATTTCCTGCTTCTTTACTAAAAAATATTCGAATTATAAAAAGTTTTATACCAGAAGATCCGGGAGAGTTTTCCGGTGGATTAGTAAAAATCGAAACATTAGAATATCCTGATGAATTTACAATGAATGTAAGTTACGGATTAGAGTATAACACAAATACTACAAAAAAAGAATTTAAAAAAATTAAAATACAAGGACGTTATGACTTTTTAGGTATAGGACCGAATTCAATAACAGGATTAGATGCAAAAGTATGGGAATTACAAGGCTTGGCAAAAAGCCTACCAGATCAAGTTCCTTTGATTGGTGGTAATATTTTAGGATTTTCTGATAATCAAGTTGCGTTAGATTTTGTTACTTCCTTTAATAATGAATGGGCACCTAAAACAATTACAGCTCCTTATAACCAGTCCATCTCTTTTTCTATTGGAGATACAGTTTTAAATAAAAAGTTTGGTTATTTTTATGGTTTATATTACAAAAAAGATTACGAAAGATATAATGCTCAAGAATTTAGGTGGAATCCAACGAATTTATCTGGTAGCTGGTATCCCGAGTTTAACGCTATTGAATCCTATAATCAAGTTCGAAACGCGGATTACTATCAGGAAAAGGTTTTATGGGGTAATAACTTAAATTTATCTTACAAAATTAGTAATTTAGATCAAATTTCTTTAAAAACGTTTTTATCTACAAATTCAGATAAAACTATTAGGAACTCTATATCTCAAGTAAGAAACCCAGACGATTTGGATTTTATAACAGAAACTTCTGGTTATGTAGCTAGAGAGATATTTTCAACGACTTTGAGTGGAGATCATGGTATCAAATATATAGATGATATGAAGCCACATAAATTACATTGGCAGTATACGTTTTCGAGAGCGGTAAGAGATGAACCAGATAGAAAAGAAAGAGTGTGGCTTAGAACTGCCTTTAGTGATGAACCTTTTATTTCTGGACAAGGAGATGGCTATAGATACTATTCTTTTTCAATTGAAGAATCTAATCATATTAATGTTAATTACGAATTAGAATATCCTCAATGGCTTGGATTAAATTCTAAATTAAAATTTGGAATTGATCAATTAGAAAAAGAAAAACAATTTCGGTCTAAAAGATATAAGTATCAATATGTTAGAAATTTTGGTATCTTTGAGTATTATCCAGTACCAGGAGATTTGATATATAATCCTGCAAGACTTCTTTCGGGAGAATATATTGTATACCAATCTTCAGCACAACAATTTGATTCTTATGATGCAGAATTAAAAGTCAATTCAAGATTTATACAAACAGATTTACCAATTATAGCGAACTTAAGGGTATTAGCAGGTGTTCGTGTAGAAGATACATATCAAAAAACTTGGACTAGAAGATCTGCTTCTACAGCACTAAAGGATTATATCGGAGTGCAATGTACACCGGAAGGTTTAGAGGATTTAAGAACATTTCTAATTGACAGTGGTATTTGTCCTAAAGATGACAACGGTGTTGGTGATTACAAAGTAGTGGACACACTCCCTTCTGTTAATGTAGTTTACGAAATAGTAAAAGATCAAAATATAAGAGTTGCTTATTACGAAAGTATTGTAAGACCCGATCCACGTGAGCTTTCTGAATTTGCTTTTAACCCCTTCTTTGCTGGAGAAACTGTTCAAGGTAATAGCACTCTAAAAAGATCAAAACTAAAAAATTATGATTTACGATGGGAGTGGTACCTATCTCCAGAAGAATATATAGGTGCTTCTTATTTTATAAAAAATATTAAAGATCCTATAGAAATTGTTGGTCAGCCTACAACAGGTGGTGCAAGTAGGGTATATACGTTTATTAACTCAGAAAAAGGTACTTTAAAAGGAATAGAGCTTGACTTTAGAAAAGATTTTTATAAAAGATATCGAGGAGAAATCAATTTCTACTCTATCCAATCCGAAGTAGAAGTTATGTCTGTAGCTACCCGAGAATTAATTGCAATAGGAGCTTTTGGTCCGAATGATAAGAGAGCATCTTTAGCACCAACAAATTTAAAAAGGCCTTTACAAGGACAATCGAATTTTGTGTATAATTTAAAATTCTTATATTTTTTTGATGACTCTAAGAAGCTTGGTTTTGTAGGAATTTATTATAACTTCTTTGATGATAGAATTATTTTCGTAGGTTCTGTCGGGGAACCCGATATCTATGAAAAAGGAAAAGGTTTTTGGGATTTAGTAGCCTCATATAATCCAATTGAAAATCTAACTATAAAAGCAAGTATCAAAAATATCTTTAATCAATCCTTCGAAAGTTATCAACAATCCAAAGTAGGTAAATTTGAAGCACCATACGAAAGATACAAAAAAGGAATTGATTATTCAATAAGTGCCAGCTACAAATTTTAGAAAAAAGGCTTAAGCCTTTTTTCTAAATTCTTTTTTGTAACTTTTTTAATACTTGTTCGAAAATAAAGATATGGAATTTATAAAGCAAAATCTTTTTACAATCGTAATTTTTAGTCTTTTAGTAATTTATATTTTGTATCAAAGAATACCTATTTATTTTGCAAATAAAAAAATGCAAGAAAAAGACATACAAAATTTAACATTTAAAACATTGAATGATGAAATGTATACAATTAATGATTTTAAAAATAAAACAATTTTAATAAACTTTTGGGCAACTTGGTGTTTACCCTGTAAATTGGAAATGCCTATATTAGAATCACTACATCAAGAAATGAAAGAAGATTTAGAAATATTAGGTATAACAAACGAAAGCAAAGAAGTTGTATATTCTTACTTAAAAGATAAAAGCATAAATTACAAAATTGTCATAGATTCTGAATACCAATTAGCTAATTACTTCGATATCAGAGGATATCCTACAATCATACTTATAAAAAATAAAAAAATAAAAGACGTTTCAACCGGATTCAACCCCCTATTGAAATGGAAAATAAAATGGTTCATAAAAGGTTTTATTTTCTAAAAAAAAAGAAAATTAAATTTGATTTCAAGTAAAAATTACAACATAATCGAAAATGCCATTGAAATTGATTCTCTATGAATCACTTTTTTCCGTGATAACTATCACAAGAACAAGATAAATTGGAAAGTGACTTCTAATTTATAATCTATGACTTTCCTTGAGACTGATTCAGAGAATCAAACTTCTTCGTGATAACTATTACAAGAAGTAAAAATAAAACATAAACTTAAGAGAATTTTTTCTTTGTTTCAATCGAAATTTATTTAAAACACTTTGTAGTTCAAATTTTGAATTTTATGATTCAACAATTCACATCCCTTTATATGTGATTCTTATAATTATTTCATATAAAGGGATGCTGGAGTTTTTTTACAAAGAATAATTTTTTATTGGTCCTTTAAATTGATTTATAAATTGTATAAAAAAACTACCGTGATAACTATCACAATACTGTGTAAATTTATTTTCTGCTTCGTACCAAGGTATATTTGGTTTTTTATGATGAAATCCGTGCAAATTAGAATTCAATAATATCAGTTTTAATAAAAAAGGCATTTTTAAGTTATATCCAAAAAGTATTTGATTTTCTTTTGATCCATAGTGATACACATTATCCATTATGGAAATCAAAAATCCTCGAATCAAAAGAAAAGCTAAAACTAAATACCATTTCGAGGCATACAAAAGAAATACAATGCCATAAAAAACAATGATTACAAAAGAATCGAATTTAGTTTCTTTATAGTATCTTAATAGCATAGAAAGAAAATAATATCGTATTTTAGAATTATATGAATTTTTTTGGATTAAAAGAATAACTTTTTTTGGGATAAAAAACAATAAATTACTTAGAAATTCAAAAAAATATAGTCCAAAAAATATCCAAAAATAGTACTTTAGGTAAGCTATAAAAACATTTGTTACTTTAGGATTATATAAATCTGTAACTTCTTCTTTTGTACGATTAAAAGAATGATGTAATAGATGACCAATTTGTAATACTCTAAATGGTGAACCAAAGAAAATACTTAAAACTCTCGAGAAAAAATTATTCAGAAATTTATTTTTAAAAAGTATATAGTGGATGCCCTCGTGAATCAAAACCCAGAAAATATTAGAAAAAAAAGCCCATACTACAATCAAATATATATAGAATGAATCCATATAAAACAAAGGAAGAAATAATTTTATTATAACACTTCCTATAATTAAAAATCCCGCGACCAATATGTTTATAAATTCAAATCGATTATGAATGATTGCCAAGGTATCTCTCTCCATATTTTTCTGTTATTTTTGTAACATCAAAAAAAATAAAAAAATCTGTTGTCTTGAAAATTTCATCATAAGCTGGTTCACCACCAATCCTTGCACCAGCCATCAAATAGCTATAAATTAAAGGAGGAATTTTTTTAGAAACTTCTCTTGGATTTTCTAAAACTAAATCGTTTTTAAATCCTTTTAGAATTTTATTTTTTCGAGGAAATACTCTAAGCTTTTCATCAACAAAATAATTTTTATTTTTAAAATATGCATAAGCCTCAGAAATGAGTACACTATCGTCAGTATGAAAAGAACCACAGCCTATCAAATATCTAATCTTATTTTGTTTGACATAGTTTGCTATACCTCTCCATAATAAAGAAATCACTGAACCATTTCTGTATTCTTTTTTTACGCAACTTCTTCCTATTTCTGCTATTTCATCTTTTAATGAATAAATATTCGAAAGATCAAATTCATTTTCTGAATAAAATCCTATATATTTTTTTGCAATACTGGATCGTAAGATTCTATAAGTTCCTACTACTTCTTCTGTTGCATTATCTAATACAATTAAATGTTCACAATAGAAGTCATATTCATCTCGATCTTTTTTTGTCTCCTTTGATTCCGGTAATCCTTCTTGTAATTCTTCGTTAAAAACATTATATCGTAACTGTAATGCTTTTTCAATTTCTAATTGATTTTCTGCTATCTTTACCTCTAAATGCTTTTTTATTTCCGTTGTTTGCATGTTTACTCCTTATAATTATATTATCAATTAATGAATAGAGAAATGTTTTAAAAAAATTACATATAAATGAAAAATTGATATTTTATGTGAATTAGCTCGTTAGAGTTTCAATTAAAATTGTTTGAAATTAGAATTTACTTTAGAGTTTTGGATTTATGAGTTATCCCTTTAAACGAATAGAAAAAAAATGGCAAGAATATTGGGAAAAACATAAAATTTTTAAAACAACTGAAGATTCAAGTAAACCTAAGTATTATGTTCTGGATATGTTTCCCTACCCCTCTGCTCAGGGGCTTCATGTCGGGCATCCCGAAGGATATACAGCAACAGATATTATTTCAAGGTATAAAAGACATCAAGGCTATAATGTTTTGCATCCTATGGGATGGGATGCTTTTGGACTACCAGCTGAGCGATATGCAATGCAAACTGGAATTCATCCGGCAATTACCACAAAAAAAAATATTGATAACTTTCGAAGACAACTAAAGTCTTTAGGGTTTTCGTATGATTGGGATAGAGAAATTAATACTACGGATCCAGAATATTACAAATGGACACAATGGATTTTTTTAAAAATTTTTAATTCATATTTTGATCAAAAACTAAAAAAAGCAAGACCTATAGAAGAACTAAAAATTCCAAAAAGGCTTTTAGGAGAAAAAAAAACAAAAGAAAGACTAAAATATATAAATGATCATCGATTAGCGTATATTGCAGAAGCGCCTGTTAATTATTGTCCGGAATTGGGTACAGTTTTAGCTAACGAAGAAGTAGAGGAATGGAAATCAAAAGGTTATACGATTACTCGAAAACCTATGAAGCAATGGATGTTAAGAATTACAAGTTATGCAGAAAGATTATTACAAGATTTGAATTTAGTAGATTGGCCTTCGAGTACGATTGAATTACAAAAAAATTGGATAGGAAAATCAGAAGGTGCTTTGATCAATTTTGAATTTGAGGATTCATTTAAACAAAAACTAAAAAAAAATAAAAAGCAAACGTATTTACAAGTTTTTACCACAAGACCCGATACAATTTTTGGTGTTTCGTATATGGTAGTTGCACCTGAACATCCGATAGTACCAATTATAACTTCCGAAGAACAAAAATCTGAGGTACAATCTTATATAGAAGAAACATTAAAAAAAACTGATCTCGAAAGAACAGCAAAAGATACCTTAGACAAAACGGGAGTGTTTACTGGTTCGTATGTAATACATCCTTTTACGAATCAAAAAATCCCTGTTTGGATTTCTGATTATGTTTTACTTTCATATGGTACCGGAGCGATTATGGCGGTTCCAGCACATGATCAAAGAGATTTTTTATTTGCAAAAAAATATAATCTACCTATCATTACTGTTGTTGCACCCCAAAATCAACCAAACTTTAAAGTAGAAGATTATGCTTTCGAAGAGGAAGGTATCTGTATAAATTCAGATTTTATCAATCATTTACCTACAAAAAAAGCAAAAGAAGTTGTTATCAAACATTTAAAAAAATTAAAAAAAGGAAAAGTTCACATAAGCTATAAGCTAAGAGATTGGTTGTTTTCTCGACAAAGGTATTGGGGAGAACCAATTCCTATTAGTTTTGATGAAGAAGGAAATTATTATCCAGAAAAAGAAGAAAATTTGCCACTAAAACTCCCTGAATCAGAAGATTTTAAACCTTTAGAGTCTGGAGAATCCCCATTAGCAAAAATTAAAGACTGGGTCGAATATACGGATCCAGTATTAAATAAAAAACTAAAAAGAGAAACGAATACTATGCCTCAATGGGCTGGAAGTTGTTGGTATTATTTGCGATTTATTGATCCTCATAATAATCAAGCTTTTGTGGATAAGGAAAAAGAAAAATATTGGATGAAAGACAAAGGTGTAGATTTATACATAGGAGGTGCAGAACATGCTGTTTTACATTTGCTATATGCAAGATTTTGGCATAAGGTTTTATATGATTTAGGTTATGTGTCTACTCCAGAACCATTTTATAAATTAGTTCATCAAGGTATTATTTTAGGAGAAGATGGTCAAAAAATGTCAAAATCAAGAGGAAATGTGATTAATCCAGACGAAGTCATCGAGTCTTATGGCGCAGATTCATTTCGTATGTACGAAATGTTTATGGGACCTTTAGAAGTAGTAAAACCCTGGTCTTCGAAAGCTATCGAAGGAGTGTTTCGATTTTTATCAAGAGTATTTAGACTTTATCTAAAAGAAGAAAATCAAGAATTTAAGTTGAATTTAGAATTACTTGAAGAACCAAGTGAAGAAATGATTCCAGTAAGAGATTATTGGATTCATTTAACTATCAAAAACGTAACAGAAAATATAGAAAAATTACGTTTTAATAAAGCAATAAGCGATATGATGATATTTGTTAATCAAGCATATAAAATTAAAAAAATAGGTTTAAAACCAGCGAAAGATTTCTTGATATTACTTTCTCCATTCGTTCCTCATTTAGCTGAAGAACTTTGGGAACATTTAGGCAATCAAAATTCAATAGCATACGAAAAATGGCCAACATATGACGAAGCTAAAATTAAAAAGCAAGAAATTGAAGTGGTGTTTCAGATTAATGGAAAAGTTCGTGCAAAAAAAATTGTTTCTTTAGATTTAAACGAACAAGAATTAAAAGAAATTGCTTTAAAAGAAGAAGCTATACAAAAACATATTCAAAATAAAAAAATTGTTAATATCATAGTAGTAAAAAACAAATTAGTAAATATCGTAGCACAATGAAAACAATGAATAAATTTAATTTCTTTTTCTTTTTTGTCTTTAGTTTTTGTTCCGTAGATTACGAAACTGAATTTCTAAAATTAGAAAAAAAAGCAAAAGAATCCATTTCTAAACAAGATAAAAAAAAGATCATAAAAGTCATTGAAGATTTAGAAAAATTAGAAACGGAATATACAAAAGAAAAAATCTTACAACTTAGTACGTTAAAAGATATTAGATCATTTTTTTACTTAGTTCCTTCTAAAAAATTATTTTTTTTTAGTAAAGATAATTCTTTATATTTACTTTATAAAAATACAATTTTAGAATTAGAAAAAAAAGTTCCAGATTTTATGATCAGTTCTTATTCGGGAAATTATTTACTTTTTATTTATAAAGAAAATGAAACCTGTAATAACGAATTTTACCAACTAAAAATCAACCATGTCAATAAAAATTTTAGTCTGGAAATTAATAAAGTTTTTGAGTTTCAGGACAAATGTTTTCCAAAAGTGATCACAGACACAGGTAAAATTTTCTTTTCTTATGAAGGAGAAATTTACGAAAAAACAAAAACACAAGAAATGTTAGTTCTTAACAGAAACAGTTTTAAAACAATTTTTAAAAAAAACTCACATAAAATATATTTATATCCCCTACCCAATCAAGGTTTTTGGCTTTTTTATGGAAATTTCGGTTATTATGATTTATACCACTACAACGAAAGTAAAATAAAACAAATCCTGAAAGGTGCAACTATTCCAAAAGTTTTTTTTACAATTCAGGATCTCTTTACGGAAGATTCTTCTGCGGATCATTATTATTTTGTCTTAACAGGAGGAGCAGGAGAATACAGTTATATGGGATTTCAATTGCCTGATCAAGTTTGGAAAAGCTTTAATATTCCTTACCGAGAAGATTATATTTATATTATGAACCAAAAGCAGTTTTTGTTTAGTGAAGATGAGTATTTAAATCTTTATAATATTACCACAAATAAAGAAATTCGATTGCCTATAAAAGTTAATACCTTTGATATTTTTAATGGTAATTTAATTTTGATTTCTAATCATCAAATTTTTATAAGAAAAGAACCTTTTGATAATTTAGAAAAAAAAATTTTTGCTCTTAAAGAAGATTTATATTTTAATATACGATAATGATAACAATGAGAGTAAAATATCTTTTGCTTTTTGTAATTTTTTGGATTGTAATCAACCAATGTAAAAAAGCAGAAGATAAAGCACAATTATCCATAATAGGTTTAAATCTTAGTGGGAATTATTATTATTTCGAAGGTAGCATAAATAAAGAGATTACTCCATATTGTGGACAAATCGAAAAAGCTTCCAATTCGTCTTCTTCAAGTTCACAAAGAACATCAGGCCAGAATACTGAATCACAAGATCAATTTGATGTCAATTCTTACTATGTCTTTCAGTTAGGTGATTATATGCAAATACGGTATACTTATGACACTAACAGAAAAAAATTTACTCTAATACCATTAACTAGCAATACTTCTATATGTAATACCTCTGACTTTATCAATTGTAGTTCTAGTGGTACAGCAACTTGCGAAACCGCAGATAATATCAAGTGTGGGGGTGCGAAAACATTTATTTTTGTAGGTGTTGTAAATCCTTTACAATTTCAGGCAATAAGTGGTACTATAGAATGGAGTAAAGGGTATGCTTTAACTTCTGATAATAAATATGTACAAAAAGCTATTTTAGAGTTCACTATGATTGATAAAAATGGAAATATCCTTCAGGGAAAGGTATCGTGTAATTCAAATTTTTAAAAGGATATGAATTCGAAATATTATCTACTAATGGCATCAACAAAAGGAATTGGTTTTGGTATTGCAAAAGAATTAGTAAAAAAAAATCATAAAGTTTATTTAGGAAGTAGAAATCAACAAAATTTAGAGAAGGCTTTAAAAGAACTAAATGAGATAAAGAATCACTCAGCTTTTGGAAGCATTTTTGATATTCAATCTTTTGATTCTTTAAAGAAATGGTATGAATCAGCTATTGAAAAAGAAAATTCTATTGATGGAGTTTTGATTAATTATGGAGGTCCGCCTACTGGAAAATTTTTGGATTTAGAAGAGACTGTATGGAAAAATACTTTTGAATTCATGTTACTAAATCCTATTCGATTCTTAAAATTAATTTATCCTTATTTAACAGAAAATTCTTCTGTTTTATTTGTGACTTCTTTTTCTGTTAAAGAACCTATAGAAAATTTAATTTTATCAAATGTATTTAGGAGTGCCATTACCGCTTTAATGAAAACTCTATCTAAAGAATGGGGTCCGAAAATTAGACTTAATTGCCTTTTACCCGGCAGGATTGATACTGATCGAATTCGAGAAATCGATTTTTCGATTTCAAAAATACAAAATACTAACCTCGAAGAAATTAGAAAAAAATTTCAAGATCAAATACCATTAAAGCGATATGGTACTATTGAAGAAATAGGCAAAGTGGGTGCTTTTTTACTAACTGAAGAATCTAGCTATCTTACTGGATGTAATATTCAAGTAGATGGCGGTATGATTCGTTCTTTATTATAAAATTCATTGAAACAAAGAATTAAGAGCATTTTTTGAACTTGCTTTTTCCCAATCTTCTTTTTCTAACAATGTATAAGGCAAATTTTCTAATTGAATTCTTTTTAAAATTTTGGGTATTTCTTTATAATTTTTTGTTGTTAAATATAAAAAATTAGTACCACATTTTGGACATTTAGTGTTTTTCACAAAATTCAATCCTATTTCTTTACAATTAGCACACATTCCGTATATATCATCAATAATCATTAAATGTTTTGTAATTTCTTTTAAATCAACCTGTTTCCAAATTCTTATGTAGGATTCAATCATATATGAAATTTTACTTCTATGATTTATGTTGTAAACATTTTTTTTAGAAATCAAGATTCAGAAATAGAGATCAAATCTTTTTAATATTTTTGTTTTATTGAAATCAAATATTAAATTTATTTTTAATTTATAAAAAATAAAGATGCTTAAGAATAAAACATTATAAAAAATCTTACTTATGTAGTCTTAAAAAATGACTATTATTTTTTCTTAATCATCGGTACAAATCTTACTGGAATTACAGATTCTTTTTTTAATCCTTCTTTTGTTTTTGTGAATTTATATAAAATTTGAATCTCTTTTACATCTCCAATAGGTGCAACTAAAATACCATTGATTTTTAGTTGTTTTAATAATTCTTCTGGAAGTTCTTTCGGTGCTGCGGTCAATAAAATTTTATCATACGGAGCTTTTTCTTTATAACCTTCGTATCCATCCCCACAAATGACTTGAATATTGTTAAATTGTAGTTCTTTTAAAATTTTTTGAGAACGACTACATAACTCTTCTATAATTTCTATTGTATAAACTTCTTTTGATAGTTTTCCTAAAACTGCTGCTTGATATCCACTTCCTGTTCCTATTTCTAAAATTTTATCTTCGGGTTGTATGTCTAATAGTTCTGTCATTAAAGCTACGATATAAGGCTGAGATATAGTTTGATTAAATCCTATAGGTAAAGGCGTATCCTCATAAGCATAAGAACGATAATACTCCGGAATAAATTTGTGCCTTGGTATTTCTGACATTACAGATAAAACTTTTTGATTGCGAATTCCATATTCCTTTAATTTTTCAATCATTTTCTGCCTTTCTTTATCCCAATTTGGAGTTTCGCAAAATAAAAAACTTATTAAAAACAAAAAAAGAACTTTGAACTTCATAAATATAAAATTTTTAAAAATTTTTTAAAAGACAATCATTTTTGGATACAAAAAAATGATTATTTAAGAATAGTTTGATTGAATAAAACTAGCAAACTCTATTAGAAATTTTTTTTATAAAACTTAATTTGATTAAAAAAAATTTTAGTTTAATTTATTTTCAACCATCATAAAAAAACCAAATCTAGAACGAAAACTTGTTTATTTTAGTTATTCTGTTTGCCGTAAGAATATAAAAAAAAGAATTGGACTGATGCAAGTTCCTTTTATTGATCTAAAAAGGTTTGAAAATCATTTAGCAGATGAATTCATAAAAAAAATTTCAGATTTAGTCATAAATACTCAATTTATCGGAGGAAAAGAGGTAGAAGAAATTGAAGAGAAACTAAAAGCAGAACATCAAGTAGCTTATGCAATTACTTGTGGTAATGGAACTGATGCTTTACAATTAGCTTTACGATCTGCAGGTGTTGGTCCAAGAGATAAAGTACTTCTTCCCGATTTAACGTTTTGGGCTACTTTTGAAGCCATTGTAAATGTGGGAGCCGAACCTATAACAATCGATATATCTTTAGATGATTTACAAATGGATTTTGAACTTTTTAAAGAAGCTATAGAAATGTTTCAACCAAAAGCTGCAATTTTAGTACATCTTTATGGATGGGCATCATCTAACACATTTGCTTTTCGAGAATATGCAAAACAAAAACAAGTCATTTTAATAGAAGATGGAGCTCAATCTTATGGAGTGACTATTAATGGAGAATCTATCTACAAAAATGCTTTTATTTCGACAATTAGTTTTTATCCAGCTAAAGTTTTTGGAGCAGCTGGCGATGCTGGAGCAGTTCTAACAAATAACAAAAATATTTCTGAGATTGTCCGATCATTAAGCAATCACGGAAGAAGAAGTCATTATAGTTATGATTTTGTGGGTTGGAATTCTAGATTAGATGCTTTTCAAGCTGCATATTTAAATGTTAATTTTCCGTATATAAAACGAAGAATAGAATCCAGAAAAAAAATTGCAGAGCAATATAGAAAAGATTTAAAAGAATTAGGATGGAATATTTTTAAACCTAAAAGTTTAGTTTCTAAATACAATTCAGAAATCTCCCAGGAAGTACAAATAGAAGAAAATGGATATCTAAATGTGGTTTTTATTGAAAAAGAAAAAAGAGAAAAGCTGATACAACATTTAAAAAAACACCAAATTGGATATGGAATCATTTATCCAGAAACTATTTCTGAACAAAAAGGTGCAAGTCCTTATTTAAAACAAACATTAATTCGAAATAGGGCAAAACAAGTATCGGAAACGATTTTAAATCTACCTCTTTTTCCTTACATGACAAACCAAGAATACGAAACAGTTATCACGGTTCTAAAAAAATTCTGACAGAAAAAGGATTATGTAGTATTTTGGTATTTAATTTTTTATTGACGTCTTAAAGTAAAATAAATTTAGGAAATATGAAAAATCAATTTTTAACAATACTCCTAATAAGTATATTTCCAGTGTATTCACTAATTCCGAATGGAATTTGTAAAAACGATCGAGAAAAATTTTGTAAAGATGTTAAACCTGGAGAAGGTAGAGTTTTTGAATGTTTAGTGAATAACTTAGACCAGCTTTCGGATCCATGTAAATCAAAAATCCAGAAAAAAAAAGCAGAACTTGACCTATTTAAAGAGAATTGTGGTTCAGATATAGAAAAATTTTGTCCAAACACTCCTATAGGTAAAGGAAGAATTCAATCTTGTCTTGCAAAAAATAAAGATCAATTATCTAGTAAATGTATAAATTATTTAGAAATAAAAAAAGAAAATAAAAAAAAGAAAAAAGAAGAATATAAAAAACTGAAAGAATTAGAAAAAGAATTTAAAGAAGAACAGTAAAACTATAATTTAAAAGTTCTAGAGGAAATTTTAAGTTTCCTCTAGGTAATGATTTCTATATTTTTTATATAGTTAAATATCTTTTGAATTTTTGTTTTGTATTAAAATTATTTGACAATAAAAAAGAAATCCTTTTCTTTTATATATGAGAAAGCAGTTTCATATACCACAATTCTATCGCTCTGTAATTATTTCGAATATTAAAAAATTAAAAAACCAAAAAGACAAATTTCGAAAAGATTTAAGTCCTAGTATCATTGATTTGAAAAAAGTTGTAATTAAAATTGCAAGGCATTTTGGTTTTTGCTATGGAGTAGAAAATGCAATTGAAATCGCATATCGTTCTATAGAAGAAAATCCTTCGAAAAATATCTACTTAATTAGCGAGATGATTCATAATCCTCTTGTAAATAAAGATTTAAACACAAGAGGAGTTCAATTTTTAATGAAAACCGATGGAACTCAAATGCTATCTTTTGATAATTTAAAAAAAGAAGATGTTGTTATTATACCTGCATTTGGAACTACATTAGAAATCATGAATACAATTAAAAAAAAAGGAATACAAAAAATTTATAACACTACCTGCCCTTTTGTAGAAAAAGTTTGGCACCGATCTGAACAATTAGGAAAAAAAGGATTTACGATTATAATCCATGGTAGATATAATCACGAAGAGACAAAAGCTACGTTTTCTCATGCAAAATTTTATGCTCCTTCAATCGTAATTCAAGATATAGAAGAAGCTAAAATTTTAAGAGATTTTATCCTAGGTGAAAAATCTTACGAACAATTTTTATTTTTCTTTAAAAATCGTATTTCTGAGAATTTTGATCCCGTAAAAGACTTAATCAAAATAGGAGTAGTAAATCAAACTACTATGCTTGCAACAGAGACATTAGAAGTTAGTGAAATTCTAAAAAAAGCAATGATTCAAAAATACGGTATACAGAATTTAGAAGAACATTTTGCAGATACAAAAGATACACTTTGTTATGCAACATGGGAAAACCAAAATTCCTTAAAAGTTCTTTTAGAATCTAAAGGTGATATTGCTATTATTGTAGGCGGATATAATTCTTCTAACACATCTCATTTAGTTGAATTGTGCGAAGAGAAATTACCAACTTTTTATATAAAAGATGAAGAAGAAATTATCTCCAAAGATAAAATTCGACATCTAAATCTTAAAAAAAAAGAGACTATCATTACAGAGAATTGGTTTCCTAGAAAAGAACCTATCGTGATTCTCCTATCTGCTGGTGCAAGTTGTCCCGATGCGTTGGTTGATAAAGTAATTCAAAAAATAGCAAAAATATTTGATGTAGAAGAAGAATTAGAAAGTTTTGTAAAAAATTTAATCTCGCAACTTGAACAATCAAAATAAATGTATCGGTATTTATTGTTTTTTTTACTAGGAATTTTTTGTAATACTCCGTACAACTATTTACATTATACATTTGAATATAAAAATGATAAAAACGCATTAGAAGAAATTTATCAAGAAAACTTTTTATTTATCGAAGCTTCGAATGAATGTATGGAATATCAAATCATTTTAGGAAATCTTTTATCTGAACCGTTTTTTTTTGTAAAAGAATTTCAGAATCTTTTATTATACGAAAAACAATTTTTTTGGATTAGAGCATATCTGAAAAATAAATCCCAAAACGAAATAAAACTAAACTCAATTTATCTTTTAAAAAATAAAGAAAAAATTCTACCTTATAACTCTGATTTACAAAATTTTATTAAACATTTTCCTATATATTTAAATCGTAGACCACTATTTTGGTATTTAATTCCTAAAGATCCAGCTTTGTATTTTTTTTATAATTATGAATGGTGGGAAGATTTTTATACTAATCAAAACGAACCAAAATACAATTTAAAAAAAATAGATTATTACTCTGAATATTTTTCTAATCAAGATTGGTTTATTTTAAGACCGGAAAAAGAAGTTTTATTCTTCATAATTTTTCCTAACATTATTGAAGATCTTCACGAAATCTATACATTTAATATAGAATGGAAAAATTGTAAAATAGAAATTCCCTTTTTATATAAAATAGAAACTACAAAAGAAATAAAACAAAAAAAAGAAACACAAAAAATCATACAAAAACTAAGAATGCAAAATATAGAATGGGAAAACAAAATGCAAAAAAAACTCAGAGAACATAGCTTTCGAAGAAAATACTTTCTTGATATTCTTTTTGAAGACTAAATTTTTATCCAATTTATTTTTTTATAAAATTATTTAAATTTGATAAATCTGTTTAATTTTATAGTGTTTCCATAAATAAAAATTGATAAATATTGCAAAAATAGCTGTAATTGGGCTAAAAATCCATATCCATAAAGGATCTTCTGAAAAAAAATCTTGAATTAAACCCGAGAAAATAGGCCCTATAGACCAGCCTATAGTTCGTATCAATCCCAGATAAGAAGAAACGAAATTGTTTAAGGAATGAGTGTTGATATTTTGATTTGTTTTATCTGCAAGAATACTTATAAAACTATGTAGTGACGAAATAGATAACAACTCTCCAAGCGTGATAACTATCACACTAAGATATAGGCATGAAAAAGGCAAATGAAATTGTGAAAAAATTCCAATAGAAAGATAACCTAAAAAATAAAAAAAAGTTCCTAATTGAATTGAATAAAATAAATTTTTAAACCAAACTGATATAGGAAGTTGTAATAATACAACCATAATTCCATTCAAAAAATAAATTTTTCCCAAACTAATTTTAGAAACAGAATAATAATGAGTAATAAAAACTGACAATGGCGTTATCAGTAAAGACATAACAATAAAAATATGAATGGAATTAATCAAAAACAATACTAAAATTTTATTATTAAAAAAATTTTTATAATCTTCTTTTATTTGATTTGATTTTTGAATTTTAGGTTCATCTTTGATAAAAAAACTGAATAAGATTAAAGTTAAAATTGTTAGAAGTGAAGTACCAAAAAAAGGTATAGAATAATCATATTCAACTAAAAAGCCACCTAGCAAAGGTCCGAAAGACCAACCGATATTCATTCCAATACGATGAATACTAAAAGCAATATTTCGATTTGCCGGACTTGATTTTTGCATCACAAGAGACTCCATTGGAGATACAGAAAGACTTAATAAAAAAGAATTTATCAATAACAAAGGGATCAAAGCTATGTAAGAAAAATCAAAATAAATAAATAAACCTATCATAAAAAAAATCAATGTTCGTATTGCAAAAGAGATTAAAATTACTTTTCTTTCCCCAAAAAAATTTGATAAAAGATTTACGAAAAACCAACTTGTAAGTCCTATTAAAGTTGAAATTCCAGAAATCATACCAATAAAAGTAGAAGAAAGTTTTTTCACTTCTAATAAATAAACAGGTATAAACACATAAGACATCGTATAACCAAAAGCAACAAATAATCTTGCAAGTGTAATATAGTAAATTTCAGAGGAAAGATGTATGATCATATTTTCATTTAAAAATACTACTTTGTATTGACTATTCATAATTTAAAAATATTATAGAAAAAAAATCAAACTTATGAAAAATGAACCTATGAAACCTCAAATCGATTTGTCTGATTATTATCCTAGTGAAGATCGAAAATTATTCAATGAATTTCCAAGATATTCAAAAGAAGTCTGGATAGAAGAAATTTACAAAACATTAGAAAAATTTAATAAACCAAAAGATCTCGATAGTATTTCGTGGAAAACATATGATGGATTAAATATTTTACCCTTTTATACAAAAGAAGATTTACAAAGTATAGAATGGATTTATGAATATCCTTTTATTAAAAAAAATCAAAGCAGTCAATCCTGGGAAATTATTCAATACATTCAAGGTAAACAAGATGAAATTTTACAAAAGCTTGAACAAACAACACGTCGTGGTGCCGATGGTGTAATCTTACCAATAGGTTCTAATGGTTATCCTTACATTTTTTATGGAACAGGAATCTCTGATTTTGAATTTTTAAAAAAAACATTCAAAAATTACCAATTTTCTTTTTATCTATTTGGTGGCTCATTAGAATTATTAAACTTTCTTAAACAAATTGAACTAAACAAAGAAAAAGTTTCGATATTATTAGATCCATTTTTAGATATAATAATTGAGGAAAGGTATAACGAAGAGTACAAAAAAATAATAAAAACAATACAGGAAATAAATCCTATTTTTCCTTGCATAGCGATAAGAGGTGATTTATATCAACATATGGGACTTCCCACTGCCTTAGAACTAGCTTTAACAATAAGTCAATTTGCAGAAATTTTATACTTATTAGATCAAGAAAAGCGATTAGAGTTTTTGTCTAAAATGACGATTGTACAATCAGTTGGTTCTTTATATTTTTTAGAAATTGCAAAGTTACGAGCAACACGAAGACTCATTTCTATGATTGTTTCTGGATTTGATATAGAAGAAATTTCTGCACCCAAGCAGTTTATTGTTACTTCAAATTGGAATCATTCCATATATGACTTGTATAACAATTTATTAAGAAACACAATTTCTACTATGGCTGGAATTTTAGGAGGTGCAGATTCAATTGTAGTATTACCCATTAACTCTGTAAATCAACAAGATGATGAATTTACTCGAAGACTAGCAATTAACACACAACTTATTGCAAAATACGAAAGTCACATGGATTTTGTAGTCGATCCTCTTGGAGGTTCTTATTACGTAGAAACAATTACAGATATGATAATAAAAAAAGCTTGGGAGATTTTTTTAGAAATAGAAGATCAAGGCGGTTTCTTACAAGCTTTTCGTAATGGTTATATTTCTGATCGAATAGCACAAAAACAACAAGAAATTATAAAAAATATAAAATCTCGAAAAGAATTTTTATTAGGTGTGAATCAATATCCAAAACCAGATGATTTTTTATTAAACGAGTATAAAGAATTTAAACTAATTGGAACATATGATCCAAAAAGGAAAATTCAATTTTTTCGTGCAGCTACTTTTTTTGAAGAACTACGCCTCAAAACAGAAAAGCTTTCTAAAGAGAAGGGTATACCCGTGGTGCAACTAATCCCTTTTGGAAAGTTGGCTCAACAAAGAGCTCGAGCTTCATTTATTTTGAATTTTTTTACAGTAGCTGGTTTTATCGTAAATGATCCGGGAGATTTAAAGAATAAAGAAACAATTATACAATTCTTAAAAGAAATTTCTTATAAAGAATCTTTGATCAAATGTTATGTATTATGCTCTAGTGATGATGAATATCTTCCAATGTTTTTAGAAATCAAAGAAGAATTACAAAAACTCAAAAAACCGATTTTGATTGCTGGACTTCCTAAAGAATCTGAAGAGTTAAAAAACTTAGGAATTTTTGATTTCATTCACATAAAAAGTAATTTTTACGAAACTTTACTCAAATATCAAAAACTATTTTTAGAAATTTAATCATTCTTTGATTTGGCATCTAGGGCTTTTTTTAAATATTCTAATGCATTTTGTTTGTTTCCAGAAAAAAGAGAAAGAAGGCTTAAATCTAAATAAGCTTTCGAATCCTCTTTTTCTTGTATTTCTTTTGTTTTTAGAATCAATTTTTGTTGAATTTCCTCAGCAAATTGCTTATAATCATTTTCTCTTTTATTTTTTAAATCTTCTACATATTGCTCAAAAGATTTAAATTTATGATCCTTTTCTGTAATTTCTTTTAATTCTTCAAGAAACTCTTCTGTTTTATTTAGTTTTAGTAATATCCCTGTTTTAAGATTTTTTAAAGTTAGATTTTCGGGAAATATTTTTAAATATTGATTACAAAATTCTAAAGCTTTTTCTAATTTTTCAGATTTGATCAAAGAAAGAACTATACCTTCGATTGCCAGCTTGTTATTTGGTTCTTTTTTTAAAATTAAAGAAAAGATTTTTAATGCGTTTTGAAAGTCACCTAACAGTTCATAAATGTAACCTAAAAGCAAATAACTTCTTATAAAATTAGAATTTATCTGTATGGACTCTAAAAGCATATTTTTGGAATTTTCGTAATCTTGTATGTGAAAATATTCAATACCTAAATTATGCAAAGCATTAACATCTTTAGGAAAATATTTAAGGTATTCTGTATAAGCATTAATGGCTTGTTTATGACGATTTAGTTTTGAGGAAAGAAAGCCCAATTTAAACAACAATTTAGGATTTTTTAATTGAATATATATTTCTTTATAAATTTCAAAAGAGCGACTCCAATCTCCTTTTTGTTCAAGTTGCTTTGCTAAAATAAGTTTATCTTTCATGATTTTTAATCTTATATTAAATTTCCATGCTTATATCGAGAAATTTTGCACTATGGGTTAGAAATCCCATACTTATTCCCACATCATTTATTTCTGATAGTTGTTGTAAATTTTCAGGTTTCCAACCACCAGAAATTTCAACCAATGGCTTTTTTATATTGTGTTTCGTACACGTTTCTTCGATTCGTTTTAAACAATCTTTAATTTGATCAACATCCATATTATCTAACATAAGGATATCTACCTTCGAAAGAATTGCTTCTTCTATTTGTTCGATGTTTTCTATTTCTACCTCTATAAGTTTATCGGGATATTTATGGCGAATCTTATCAACTGCTTTCTGAATTCCTTTTATTGCCTTTATATGATTATCCTTTAGCATTACCATATCGGACAAGTCAATTCTATGATTCGAACCACCACCACAGTAGACCGCATATTTTGCTAATTTTCGGTATCCAGGTATCGTTTTTCTTGTATCTAAAATATTAATTGTTGGATTAATCGTTTTTGCTAATTCTACTGTTTGATGTGTTAAGGTACTTATCCCACTTAAATACTGCACAAAATTTAACAAAATTCTTTCAATTCTTAACAGTCCGCAAGTCTCTCCTTCTAGTTGAATTAAAATATCTTTTTTATAAAATTTAGTACCATCGTTAAGAGAAAAAAGTAAATTTATATGATATTGAGTTATTTCGTTAAAAATATCGATTGTATGTTTGGTTATTTCTTTCCCACAAAATATTCCATCAGTTTTAGCAATTAAAGAAGCAAAGCTTTTGTGATCCCGACTAAAAATCGTCTCAGACGTAATATCACCTTCTGGTGCATCTTCTTTTATAGCTAAACGGATCAAATATTCAACATCCTCTTTTTGGATGTGATCTACGGGAGTTGTATAATGCTTTGCCATTTATTTTATATTATATTTATGTTTATATTTTTCTGGAATAGGTTCTAATGTAGCTTTTAGAACGGTCTTTTTACCATTTAATTTTATTACTTCAATGTAGACTTCTGTTCCGGGCTTTAAAGAAAAGATATTTTCTCTTAAAGTATAAGAACCAACAACAGGATAACCATTAGCAGATAGAATGAAATCCCCCGGTTCTATTCCACTTTTTGATGCTGGACTATCGGGAAAAACCTCTGCTACTTGGATTCCATTACTGGTTTCTATATAAAGTATACCCAAATATGCTTGATTTTCCTGTACATTTTGGGGGTTTGGATTAACAGATTCTTGTTTTGATTTACAAAAAAAGAAAAAAAAGAAAAAGAAGAAAAGAATAGATCTCTTCATAAAGTATATTTTTTTCTTCTCACTAAAAACTCAACCAAAAAAAAGATAAAATCCCTATTATAAAAAAAAAGTTAATTTCCCTTTTTCTTTAACTTATTTCTTTTTTGTTGTTTTTTTTGTTGTTGTTTTTTTTGCAGTTTTTTTTGTAGCTTTTTTAGTTGTCATAGTACCACCTTTCCATCCTTTTCTGTATGCTTGATCTGAAATTTGTTTTGGTTTAAGATTATATATTTTAGCAATTTGCGTTGGACCTTCCCCCGCTATGTATCTTCTTTCGATATCTTCTTGCTCCTTCTTACTTAATTCACTCCATTTTCGCATTTTAGTGCTCCTAATCAATTTTAAATCAACGCTTGTCTTTACTTTAATTTTTCCATATCTAATAAATTTTTTAATATATTAATTTATAAATAAATCATTTCGTTTTTTTTGTCAATTTTTTTTAATAGTAATGTATAGTTTTTTATAATTTTTTTTATAATTTTTTTATAAAACATAAACGATAATACTAAATAATAATAAAAAACTACTTTATAGTTTTATTTAAAATAGAAATGTGAAATTATGAATGTTACTTTACAGTATCCCAATAAAGTTTTTTTGCTCTAAGATGTTCCTGGTAAGTTTTTGAAAAATAATGTTTACCATCCGGCATTAAAACAAAATACAAATATTCTGTAGTTTCCGGAAAGAAAGAAGCCTTTAATGCTTCTAATCCTGGATTTGAAATAGGTGTAGGGGGAAGTCCTTTATATTTATAAGTATTATAAGGAGAATCGATTTCTAAATCTTTTAAAGTTAACTTTTTTTTGGGGTTTTTTAGTATATATTGTATAGTTGGATCTGCTTGTAGCTTGAATTTTTTTTTTATTCGATTATAATACACACTTGCCATGATAGGCAATTCCTCTTTGTGAATTGCTTCTCTCTCTATAATCGATGCAATGATTACTTTCTCGTATAATTCTTTAGAAGGGATGGTTTTGGGATCAAGAAAAGTACTTAACTTAGTATAAAACATTTTGATCATAATCTCGTGTATTTGTCTTATCGAAAGTTGAGGATCAATAGTATATGTTTCTGGAAATAAAAAACCTTCGGAAGTCAAACCTTGTATTTTATATTTTTGTAAAACTTCTTTATCTTTAGTGATTTGTATAAATTCTTCAGAATTTTTAACATATCCTAATTCTGTAAAATATTCTCCGATCTGATAGTTAGACCAGCCTTCTATAATCGTAAATTGCACCATTTTTACTTTACCACTAGTTAAGTACTCTAGAATTTCGTAGGTACTCATTTTTTTTTCTAATTCATAAACACCTGCTTTGATTTTTTTATCACTAAACCATAATTTAGCTACTATTTTAAAAAATAGTTCACTTGTGATCAAATCCTTCTCTTTTAATTTCTTTGAAACATAATCTATAGTTTTGCCCCTAGGAACTGTAAAAAGAATTTTATCTTGTTTCTCTGTGGGTTGTGCATATAAACAATTAAAAAAAAATAAGAATAAAAGAGTTTTTAAATTCATTTCTTTTGTGTTTGATATGTGTAGTCTAGCCTTAAATTAGATGGTCTGTCTATGATTTTATTTTGTAATTCATACATTTTTGCATTTTTTAAAAATGTAGAAAAAGAGGAGGCAACAGCAATTGTAAAACCAGCGAAACCATCTAAAAATCCTAACTTAAAAATATAAATTTCTAAGAATTTAAAAATTGGCTTATATAAACATTTAAGAAGACTAAACTTTTTTCCTTGGTAATATCGATTAAAAGCTACAATTGAGGAAAATTTATTAATCGTATCTACCTGATGGGATAAATCTTTAAAACTATAATGAATGATATCTCCTTTAAGTGTGTTTCCTTTACCATCAATAGTTATATAATCATGAGGATTCTCCCCCACCCAAACTGCTTTACTTTTTTTAAAAAGTCTATATTTTTTTTGAGGATACCATCCACTATTATAAATAAATCTACCTAAATGGTAAGTTAATCGAGGTATTTTATATCCTTCGTATTGATTAAGGATTTCCTTATTTTTTTTTAGATAGATAATCTCTTGCTTTAGGGGTAAAGATACTCTTTCATCTGCATCTAAAGAAAGTACCCATTCATTACTGCTTAATTTTAAAGCTCTATTTTTTTGTTCTACATGTCCATCAAAAGGATGTTGGAAAAACTTAACTTTGGGATAGGAAGTACAAATCTCCTTCGTTTTATCTGTGCTATAAGAATCAAGCACAATGATTTCGTCAGCTATTTCAATTATAGATTCTATACAATCTTTGATATTTTTTTCTTCGTTATAAGTGATAATAACAACACTAATTTTTTCTTCGTTACTCATCGATATAGTTTGGTTTTCTTTTTTCTTGTAATGCAAGTATTGCTTCTTGGAAGTCCTTTGTTAAAAAATTATAAGATTGACTAATTGATTCTATTTCTAAGGATTCTTCTAAGGTTTTTACTGTTTGTAAGTTCTTCTTTAGCATTTTTAAAGGCTTGGGTGCATTTTCGGAAATTTCTTTTGCAATCTCTATAGTTTTATCTAAAATTTCTTCTCTTTTAAATACTCCATTACATAATCCTTTTTGATATGCTTCGATTCCATTAATAACTTTTCCAGTGAATAATAGTTCTTGAGCTAAAGAATATCCAGCAATTTGTTTTACCAAAAAGGTACTTCCCATACCGGGATGAATACCTATTTTTACGAAATTAAACGAATATTTACCATCTTCAACAAAATATCGTAGATCACAAGCTAAAGCAAAACTAAGAGCTGCACCTATAGCATGACCATTTACTGCTGCAATCACAAGAAAAGGCATGTTCATCACTTCTAGAAAAAGACTATAAAAATGCTTCATAAATTTCTGGTTTTCTTCAAAAGTCTTATGCATAAAACTTTTTAGTAAATCAAAATCACCACCGCTAGAAAAAACTCCATTTTTACCTGTTATGATTAATACTCTTAAATTCTGTTCTTTCTCTAAATCTTTAAGACGTTGATAAAACTCCAGTCCCATTTCGTAACTCATTGAATTTTTTGTTAAAGGATTATCAAAATACAAAATTTTTATATAAGAATTTATGGTTTGTAGATCAATAAAACTCATTTTAAATCCTATTGATTTTCATTTATATCTGGTGTTTCATCCAAAGTAGAATGAAGATGCTCTATAGTTTTTTTATGAGTCAATACTAAAAATAAGGAAAAACCAAATAAAATTGTAACAAAACTAATCGAAAATATCATTATGATCCAACCGCCCAAAGTCATAATTGTTTCTCCTTTTCGTTCCAATTTCTGTTAGCTTGAACAATTAAAAATATAAAAAATAAAGAAAGTATGACAATAAAATAGAAAGTAATTCTTGCATTAAAATTGATCTGTAGAGTTTTTATGTATTCTGGTAGTTTTTGATATAACCAAGCAACAAAAACAATCAACAAATAGCCCGGAGAGATATATTGGATCACATATTTTACAAATTTAGGGATTTTAATAATTGAACCCATCTGAGCTTCTTCTAAAATTTTATCAGCACCAACCACCCAACCTCCTAAAATTACTTGAATAATTGCAAGAAGAAAAATACCAAGAGTTCCAATCCAAAAATCCATTATGTCTAAAGCAATCAAATCTTTCGAAAAATATACAACAAATAAACTACCAAATAAAGTTACAAAAGACAATATAGAAATACTAACTCTTCTTGTAGCACCTAATCCTTCTTCCAGAAAAGCAATCGATGGTTGTAACATAGATATGGAACTTGTGAGCGCTGCAATAAAAAGTAAAAAAAACCAAAGAAAACCAAAAAAATTACCGAAAGTCATTTTTTCGAAAACATAAGGTAAAGTAATAAAACCTAACTGAAAAACACTTTCAGAAATACCTTCTTGACCTAGAAAAACAAAAGCAGCGGGAATTGTAATCATTCCACCCAAAGCAACCTCTGCAAATGTATTTCCAGCAAGAGAAGTTGTAGAAGAGAGCAATACATCTTCATTTTTTTTTAAATAGCTTGCATAGGTTATGATAATTCCAAAACCAACAGATAAAGAAAAAAAAATCTGCCCTGCAGCAGCAAGCCACATATCTGCATTCATTAAAGATTCAATAAAACTTTTTTCTTGAGTGCCAGGATTCCACATAAAGCCCAAACCATTTAGAACATTTCTTTCGGGATATTCTGGATTTGGCGTACCTAAAGTAAGAACACGAATTAAAATAATGAAAGCAATAAGAAATAAAAGAGGAATACCTATTCTACTAACAAATTCAATTCCTTTAACAAGCCCTTTGTAAATAATAAACATGTTGATTGAATAACAAAATAAAAGAAAGTATAAAATGTGAGATTGAGAAGAATAAAAAAGAATGCCATCTTGTTTAATGCCTGTAAAATTAACAAAAAATTCTTGATATGCATTTTCAGCTTGATTCAAAGGAAAAACACCAGTTAAATATAAAAATGCATAATACAAAGACCAGGATTCTATAAAAATATAATACATATAAATACCAACAGGAACTAACAAACCTAAAAAACCTAGATATGAAGAGTATCGATTCTTCCATAAAATCCTATAGATACCTGGAGTAGAATGAAATCCTTTAGAACCCCCAATTCTACCTAACGACCATTCCAACCAGGCAATTGGAATTCCAAGGAAAATCAAAGCGAAAAAATAAGGAATCATAAAACTTCCGCCTTCATATTTTGCTGCAAGTCCAGGAAATCTTAAAAAATTTCCTAATCCTATAGCACTACCCATTACAGCCAGTACAACCCCAATTAAAGAGCCCCAGTTTTCTTGCTTTCTTGTAGATTTCATTTCCCCTCCATAAATTTGATAAAATTATTAAAATTTTTATAAATTTAACTTGTCAATTTGATTTTCAAAGTCTACATTTCGAAAGCTTGAAACTTAAAACTAAAAAGTAATTTATTTTTTTATAAATTTTGATACTAAACCATATTTTATGATCATTTTAAAAAAAATATTGTTGTAATTCTAAAAACAGATTTTTTGTACACTAAATCAAAAGATTAATCAAAAAAAGGAGTAAGATATGAGAAAACTTATTATATTAATAACAGTTTTAGCTTTTAGCTTAACTCAGTGTAAAGATCAAAAGAAAGAACAACTTCTGATAGAACTTGCAAAACTAGAAAATGAACACAAACAAAGCATGGAACACCATCAACATATGTTAGAGGAGCATAAAACTTTAGAAGAAAATTTTAATAAAAAATCAAAAAAATTAGATAAAAAAGTTTTAGAAGAATATCAAAACCTTTTAAAAAGTCATACAGAGATAATGAAATCTCATGAAGAAATTTACAAACAACATGAAGAAGCTTTTGCTAAAGCAAAAAATCTTTCAACAAATGAATTGGAACAATTAGTAAATAAGATCAAATCCGAGCATCAAAAAATTTTAGAAGAACATGATAAAATACATCAAGATCATCTAAAGGTTATGGAAGCGATTAAGTAATTCAATTTAAAGTAACTGCTTCTTGCAGTTACTTACTTTAATAAAATATGAAATTAAAAACAACACCGCTAAATTCTATTCATAAGAAGTTTAAAGCTCGTATGATTGATTTCGCAGGATGGGAGATGCCTGTCCAATATACTTCGATTATAGAAGAACATTTAGCCGTTCGAAATCGAATTGGGATTTTTGATGTATCTCATATGGGACAAATTTATGTATCTGGAAATGATTCTGTGTTTTTCTTAGAAAAGATTACTTGCAATTATGTAGAAGATCAGAAAATCAAACAAGTTCGTTATAATGCTATTTTAAACCCTTATGGTGGAGTTAAAGATGATGTAACAATTTTTAGAGAATCAGAAAAAGATTTTTTAATTATCGTAAATGCAAGTAATACAAATAAAGTATTTCAATATCTTTTATTAGAAGCAGAGAATTATAAAAATCTTGAAATTTTCGATAAAAGTGATGAATTTGCGATGATTGCCATACAAGGTCCTAAAGCAGAAGAAATAACAATAAAAATATTAAATGAATATAAGCATCAAATAGAAAATTTAAACTACTATTATTTTGATAAAATATATTTTCATAATGAAAATATTTTGATTTCGAGGACTGGATATACTGGAGAAGATGGTTTCGAAATCCTTTTAAATAAAGATCTAGCAATTCAGTTATGGTCAGAGATGATCAATCTTAATGCCCAACCTTGTGGATTGGGAGCAAGAGATAGCCTACGATTAGAAGTCATGTATCCACTTTATGGACATGAACTTAACGAAGATAGAACTCCAGTAGAAAGCGGAATTGGATGGATAGTGAAAGAAAAAAAACATTATTACTATGGAAAAGAACGATTACTTTTGCAAAAGAAAAATCATCCCGAAAACATCATAGTTCCTTTTATTTTACTAGAAAATGGAATTCCCAGAGAAGGATATAAAATCTTTAAAAAAGAACAAAACAAGTTTTCTTTTACTGAAATCGGAAGCGTACAAAGTGGTTTATACTCACCTATCCTAAAAAAAGGAATAGGAACCGCATTTTTACCCTACTTTTATAAAGAAAATCAGCAACAAAACGAAATTTTTATTGAAATTCGAGATAAAAAAATTCCTATAAAAATTCATCAAGGACCTTTTGTAAAAGCTAAAACAAAAAAATAAAAAGAAAGAAAATCTGACATTTTCTCATATATATTAAACCATTTTGATTTTTTAATTTTTATTAAATTTTTTAAAAAGGCATATACTTTGCTTAATCTTAACGAAAAAGGAGGTTAGATATGTATTTAAAAACATGGGATGACTATATATTACAAGATATAGCAGATTTTTTTAATACATTTCGCTACAACTTAAAACAAAAACAAGAATATTTAAATGTAAATATTTATGAATCTAACGATGGATTATTACTGGAATCTGAAGTACCGGGAGTTGAACCCGATAAAATCAATGTAGAGATTAAAGATAATGTTCTAACGTTTTCTGTTGAAAGATCAAATCCATTAAACGGAGATTATAAAATCATAAAAAACGAAATTGAGTATGGTAAATTTATTAGAAACATACAATTACCCTTTAAAGTAAAATACAGTGATATAAAAGCAGAATATAAATCTGGAATCTTAAAAGTATTTTTACCAAAAGCCGATGAAGAAAGACCTAAAAAAATTGAAATTCAATCCAATTCATAAAAGGAGGTGGAATATGAAGTGGTTACCATCAAAATGGAAAAAACAAGAAGCTGAAGAAAGTAAATTTATATCACCTATTGATTATTTTACAAATTTTCAGAAACGAATGGATGAATTATTCGAAGAATTCTTCGGTGATTTTGGATTGCCAACTAATAGAAGTTTTAGTAGTTTCTATCCAAGAATAGACATAAGAGATAATGAAAATCAAATTATAGTTCAAGCAGATCTACCAGGTATTGACGAAAAAGATTTAGAAGTTGCTATCACCAAAGACTCTATTATTTTGCAAGGAGAAAAAAAATATGAATATGAAGAAAAAAAAGAGAACTATTTTAGAAAAGAAAGATCTTATGGAAGTTTTAAAAGAGTCATACCTCTGCCTGTAGAAGTGGATGATTCTAAAGCAGAAGCAAAATATAAAAATGGCGTGTTAACAATCATACTACCAAAATCAGAAAAAGCAACTCAAAATATTAAAAAAATTCCAGTTAAAATTGACTAAAAGGGGAATATCCCCTTTTTTATTTTTTTTCAAAAACTCAAAATTAAAAGATAAATTCAAAATGGAACATATTTATACGATAAAAGATGATTTATTAAATCAAAACTTCCCATTTTAACGAATCAATCCAGATTCTTTTCTATCATTGAGAAAATTTTAATGCTTTCAAAAATTTAAAATTTTGCTTCAAAAAATTGGATTATAGAAATAAAAAAAGGGATTTGCATTTATTTCTTTAAAAATTTCTTAAGCATCATTCAAAATGACTACGAATATTAGATAACTTTCAAACCATACCTCTTTTGCAGAGATAATAAATAAGTTATCAGGGGAAGAATATGATATAAATGATTATATTGCCGATATGAATCAATTTCTATCTTGTAAGGAAGTTGTTAGATAATAGAAAAATAAAGTAGCTTTAAAACGACATAAAAATGAATTTTAAAGAACAATTTTATTAAAAGTTATTGTTTAGATTTTTTGTATTTGGCACATATTCCTACAACTTAGTTTTTATAAAACTATCTTCTTTGTGATCTATCACTTTGTTTAAATTTTCTTTAGAGATAATACCTCCCATGTATAAAATATCATTTGGATTCTCTTTTTGGTCTGGATAAAACACTGCACTTTGACCGGGGGTTACAGCAACAAGAGGACTTTCAGGAATTACTTCTAAAATATGCCCTTTTGGTTTTCCATTCCAACTTGTTTCAGGATTATATTTTTTATATCTTACATAAGCTGGATAAGGCTGAGAACGATAACGGATTTGTACTCTACATTTTAATAATTCATTTGAAAATAAATCTGTAAATTCTTCTTCTGAAAAATATAAAAAATTTACTTGTTCTACTTCGAAAGAAACTGTAAAACCCTGATCATAAGTTCCCAAGATAACATCTCCATTTTCTAAGATATCGATCACATATAAAGGCTCTTTCCAGCTTATTTTTAGTCCTTTTCTCTGACCAATAGTAAATTGTTCTTTGCCATTGTGTTTTCCTAGAATTCTTCCATGAATATCTTTAAAATATCCCGGTGTAAAATTTACGTTATTTTTTATTAAAAATTTTCTATAATCGTTTTCTGGAATAAAACATATTTCCTGAGATTCTTGTTTTTCTGCAACACGTAAATTATATGTTTTTGCGATTTCTCTTACTTCTGCTTTAGTAAAATTTCCTAATGGAAAGATAGTAGAAGCCAGTGCCTCTTGTGATACTCCATAAAGATAATATGCTTGATTTTTAGATAAATCTAAAGCATTTTGAATTGTATAACGATTATTTTTTGTTTTATAAATTTTAGCATAATGTCCTGTAGCTATCCAGGGTATTCCTAAAGATTTTGCTTTTTTCCACAAAGAACCAAATTTTATATGAGTATTACACTCTACACATGGATTTGGTGTTCTTGCTTTTTGGTAATCTAAAATAAATCGATCGATCACTTTTTTTCGAAATTCATTCTCTATCTTGACTACATAAAAAGGCAAATTTAAATCCAAAACAACAGATCTGGCATCGTAAAGATCTCTAGGACTACAACAAGATTTTTTATGAAAATCACAACTATGAGTCTCTTCGTAATTAT
Source organism: uncultured bacterium (assembly GCA_937928085.1). Lineage (GTDB taxonomy): Bacteria > Spirochaetota > Leptospiria > Leptospirales > Leptonemataceae > SKYB61. Next base: position 74,097 of record CALFVU010000004.1, read on the forward strand.
ATACTCTAAGATTGATTCCTATTACATCATAACCTAATTCTTTTAATAATAAAGCACTTACAGAACTATCCACTCCTCCAGACATTGCCACCACAATCTTAGAATTTTTTTTAGGCAATTCTATGTCTTGAAATTTGTTGATGTACGAAGTTTTGATCATATTATGGTAATATAATATTAAAACTATGCATCGTCATTTAAAAATATTTTTTATTCTTTTACCATTTCTGGATCTTTATCCTGAAAAAATTCCAAAAATATATTTTCAAACCAATAAAAAATATCTGAACTTGAGTGATGTTGGTGTTGAACCTATAATTTTTACAATACAATACGAAAAAAGAAAGGAAGTGGGAGTTAAGAGTTTTTTTATAAAAATCTTAGACTCTAAATTTAACATTTTACAAAATATAAAAAAAAATTTAGATCAATCTGATCAGGGAAAATTCATTTTTATATGGGATGGAAAAGATCAAAATAAAAAATGGGTAGAAGAAGGTGAATACAAAGCGATCTTAGAAGTTGAGTATACCTATCCAAATCTTACAAAAGAATTTGAACTTACTTTTTATGTAATTAAATTCAATCCGAATTTTGAATTTGAATTCATTAATCCTTTGATCATAATCAAAAATTTAGTAGAACAAAAATCATATGTAAATCTTACAGAAGCAAAGATTTTAAACAAAAATAAGAACTTTGATTTTTATGACATAGAGTCTTATGTTATAGATCCTACGAAAAAAATTTTATTAAGAAAAAAATGGAATGAAAAAATTAAGGATACAATCTTGTGGAATGGTTATGTAAATGATTCTATTTCTTATCCTGGAATTTATCATTTTTTATTTAAAACAAAAACGAAAGAAAAAAATCTTTTTTTTATTCTCCCCGGCATTTTGATTTTTCCTCATAATTTAGAATATTATTCATTTTTAAATCACTATATCGTAAATTCAAGAGGATTTGGAGTAGAAAATCTTAACTTTCAACCCTTACAATTAAAAATAAAAAATAAAGAATGGAAAGAAATTTTAAGTAAAAATAATCTAGAACTGTATTCAAAATATTATCAAATTTTTTGTTTAGAGCAAGGAATATTTAAATCAGAATGGAAATTTTATAAAGACGGAATCGAAGATATAACGACAAATGGAATACTAAGAATGATCAACCAGATACCCCCCAACAAAAATTGTCAGATTGTGTTTTTTGAAAATCCCTTAAGAGAATTTGAATTTCTTAAGATCAATCAAAAAATCCTCACCACAATTCCTATTTATGTCGACACAGAAAAACCAGAAGTAAATATAAGTTTTAAAAAATCATTCCGTCCCAATTCTGATTATTACGATGATTACTTTCAGAATATTTCATTGGAATTAAAAGATAATACTTTTCTTGAAAGTATAAATCTTAAGATTTTTCTCCAGTATTCTGGTTTTTTTCATCTCGTAAAAGAATGGAATATACCCCACCTTGAAATTCCTCATTGGGATCAAATAATCAAAAAAGATCTGAATTGGTATGGAGATACAATCGACAATTCAGAAATTTATAGTTTAGAAAATTTTATACTAGAATTAAACGTACGCGATTTCGCAGGGAATCTCACTCAAATCAAAAAAACTTTTAAAACTGATATTTTTTTTAGAGAACATAATTCTGACTTTAGGATTTATATACCAACTTCAAATTTTTTTGTGGAAAATCAACAAATCATATCTACTTCTTACTTAGAACAAATAATCCAAAAATTTAAAAAAAGTAAAAAAAAATATCTTTATATAAATATACATTTTTTTAACAATCATCCTTTTGAAGATCTTAAAACATCAGAAAAACTTTCAGAATCAATATATAACTACATTATTACAAAACTTCCTAAAGAGCAGGTGTTTTATAGAGGTATGGGAAATTTATATCCTATTTATGATAATCAGGATGAGTTTTCTCTTTATAAAAATAATAGAATAGAAATCCTTTTTTCAAATGTATTACTTGATAGAGAAAAATTATAATTTTTTTTTATTATTTTTTTTATATATTTTGAATATTTACTCTTACCCTATCGAAGAAATATTATCAAAAAACATAAATTGCCAATATAAATATTACGAAAGAAAAAAATTAAAATACCAAAATGAATGCAGGATTCAAAAAAAAAATCAATACATACAATTTGAATTTAAAATTCATTCGGATGTTTTTTTAAATTCTATCCTTATAGAAAATCATAATGAATATATTTTAGCAAATATTCTATTCAAAGAACTATTAAAACATCACCAATATATTCTTACATTAGATGAAATTTTATCAACAAAAGAAAGAAAGATCTATTATTACATAGAAGATACTAAAAAAAAGATGATTCAACTAGACATACAAAAACAAAAGATTTTAATAATCATAGAATATGGTAAAATAGAAATATTTTTTAATTCTTAATTTTGTTTAATTCGCATTGAATGGATTCTATAAAAACTTCATAATTTTCACTATGAGGTATATGACCGGCATTCGGTATTAGAATCAATTTAGAATTGTGAATCAACTTCTTTAATTTCTTTCCATAATGTAAATGTACTATACGATCCTGCGTTCCCCATATCAATATTGTTTTTTTAGGCATAGGATGATTTTTTAAGCTTTTTTGTGTAAAAAAAACTTCTTCTTCGATTTCTAAAGTGTTTTTCGCTAAATATTGGATTCCTGTATGATTCCATTCTTTTAATAGAAAGTATTTTATAAAAATAGGTATATCTGGAGGATTGTATAAAAACAAACTTTCTAGTAGTTTATCAATATCTTGAATTGTAGCGGGAAAAAACAACCTTAAATTTTTTTCTCTAAGGTTTTTTTTAAACTTTAAAATACCGGGAGCTATAGCAAATAAAATACAATTGAATTTTTTGGGATATTCTTTCCTTTTTTTTGCATAACGTAATATGTGAAATACTAAAAAACCTCCTAAACTATGAGTTAGAAAAATTGGTTGTGATATTTGCAAATATTCAAATATAAAACGATAAAGGAATCTAGCTAAAGAAGAGACTTGCCATAATTCACGAATGTAAGGCATTTTAGAACTTCCATGTCCCGGTAGTTCTAAAATAAAAACATTGTAGTCAGTTTTAAAAAAAGATAATACCTTTCTAAAAGTAAAAGGACTATCCAAGAAACCATGTAATAAAATTATATTTTTTTTAGTACTATTTGGGTTCTCTTTAAAATTTGTATAAAAATAAATCGAAATTCCTTCGAAATTGATTTTTTTTAAATAAAATCCTTCTTTTAAAATTTTTCTATGGATTTTGAATTTTCGTAAAGAAAAAAGAAATTTACCTAGTAAATAAAATATAAATTCTTTTTTATAAATAAAATTCATGATTTAAGAAATTAGAACTTCGCTATGAACTCGTACACTTTCCGCTAAATCTGGTAATGAATATCCTCCTTCTAAAAAAGAGATTATTCTACCTTTAGAGCATTGCTCAGCAAAAGAGACTATTTTATGCGTCATCCATTCATATGCATTTGTTGTTAGTTCCATACCTCCTAAGGGATCGTTTTTGTGTGCATCAAAACCAGAAGAAAGAAGTATGATTTCCGGTTCAAATTGTTCTAATTTTGGAAGAATCAAATTCTCAAAGGCTTTTTTATAATCAGAATCATCACTTCCTCTTTGCATTGGAATATTTAAGGTATAACCCAGACCATCACCTTCCCCTATTTCGTCCATCGAACCGGTTCCAGGATAAAAAGGATATTGATGAATACTTATAAACAGCACGTTTTTATCAGAATAAAATATTTCTTGTGTACCATTGCCATGATGAACATCCCAATCAATAATAGCTATTTTTTTAAACCCTTTTTTTAAAGCATATTTTGCGGATATTGCAATATTATTAAAAATACAAAATCCCATCCCTTTTGATTTTAATGAGTGATGACCGGGTGGTCTTAACAATAAAAGTACCCTCCTAGTTGTTTGTTGTAGTATTTCCTCAATTGCTTGGATTCCAGATCCTGCAGCTAAAAGAGCAGCTTTAAAAGATTCTTTACTTACTGGAGTGTCTCCATCCAAATACCCACCTCCATAATTACACAGATTCTCTACATAATCAATATAATATCTATTATGTACTAACTCTAGTTCTTCTTTTGTTGCAAATCTTTGTTTTAATGATTTGAATTGATTCAAAATCCCTTTTGATTCTAACTCTTTTTGTATAGCATCTAATCTTTCTGGAACCTCAGGATGGAAAAAACCAGTTTTATGTTCTTTAAATATTGGATCAATACATATCATCGGCTCCATAGGATTCATAAAATTGTAATTTTTTTCTTTGTAAATTTTTTTTTATTTGAGAAAAAAAGTTAAATTTTTGCATTCACAACTTCTCTAATAATTAGTTGCAGTGAGTAGTTTTATAATTTTACTGCAAAAAACAAATTCTCTTAGTTTTGATTTACTTAATTGAAAAGCAAATAATAATTCGAAGAATTCATAAAATCATATCTATAATTTCTTTTGTAAATTGTTTTCTTTTATTTTCCAATTCTTGTTGAGTTTCGATTGCGATTTCTTCGTCGGGTTTAACTCTAAAAATAGGTTGCCCTTTTCGAACCACAACTCCGTCTTTTTGAACAAGTTTTTCTAAAATAATGCCAGAAAATTCTACAGAAATTTTATTAAACATTTTCATTACCTCGATGATAAACAAAGGCTCCCCAGAATCAAAATGATCACCTACTTCTTTAAAATTCGGACTTGTTGGTGTTTCTTTAAAATAAATCATTCCCCCCATTGGAGCAACAATTGTATCTGAGGATGCTGGTGGAGGTGGAGATAAATGTTGAATGTATTCTTTTTGTAATTTTTGATCATAAAATTCTTTTGGTAGCACTATATGCATATTGTTATCTAAATCAACATCAAAAACTGAACTTTTAAGTCCCACATAAATTAAAAGATTTAAAAGTTCAAGCCCCATCTGAAAACCTATATGAGAAGATAATATTTGCTTTTCTTCTTTTGTCGATTTATAATGATCTAATAAAGATTGGTTTAATTCATAATAGTAATTCCATAAGTTATGATAATTTGATAATTCTTTATAAAAATTTAAACTTCTAGTTAATAATTCATAATCATGATCCCAAATTTTCTGAGAAGCAGGAGCATCTCGTTCTTCCAAATGTAAAAATTCATAAAGTTCATTAAGAACTTCCACAGGATTTTTTAACCAAAGTATTATGTTATTTTCTATCTTAAAGCTTTTGTTATAATTATATTTTAACCATCCAGTTAGCAAATGAGGTTCTTTTAAAATCATTTGAATTGGTCGAGTAATTAAGGTAATCTTTAAATCTAATAAGTTTTGAATAGTTTGACCATATATATTTTGATAAAAATCACACAATAAATTCCAGGCATAATCCACATCGATCAAATTAGCATTTTTAGCTACTTTACCTACTAAAGCAAGATATGGCAGAGTGATTTTTGTATCGGGTCGAGCCATGCTATCCAAACCCAAAAGAAAATATATCATACCAATATGAAACTGCCGATTAGTTTCTAAATCTGAACCTCTAAGTTCCATTTTTTTTAAAATCAAACCCAAATTTTCTAAATTTTCATTTCTTGAATTACCATAAGAAACGATCAAAGCTATATTCGAGTCATAAGCTCCAGCTAAATGATAATGTATAAAAGCATTTGTATCGGGATTTTTAATACATATACCCTGATCATCTCTCAATTCGCATTCAATGGGATCAGACCAAAATTCGATAATTCCTCCCGCATGAGGTTGTAAAGCCTGGTTCATTGCATTTAATCGAATCTCTCCACCTGCTAAATGACGCATATATTTTTCGGGTTTAGGTAGTTTTTCTTTATGAACAGCACAAAGAACCATAGCTTCTACTAAAGATTCCACATTAAAAAAATCTTCTGGATTATCGGGATTTCTAAAACGAAGCCCATAAACCATTTCGGTAACTCTATGCTCTACTTGAATTCTTGTATTCATTTCCATAAAATAAAAATTCTCATTAGAAACAATACATTCAAAAGTAGAGACGGAGTTTAATCCTACAGCAAGAGCAAATCGTTCCGCTTGTTCCTCCATTTGTCTTAAAAATTCTTTATCTCTTTCTAATCGCTTTGCCCATTCTAACTTTCCTTCTTTATATAATCTTTGTATTTCGTATTCATAAAGTTCCTGAGTAATCGATAGTTCTACTAATTTTTGTTCATACATTTGAATACTACAATCTCTGCCCCCAAGAGATATAGCCCATTTTCCATTGCCTAGTAATTGAATTTCATTATGACGAGTATTTTCTATATTAATTTCTATTAAAAAATTTTTGTTATCGCTCGGACCTAAAGCTTTGGCTTCCGAAAGAACTTCTAAAACAGCAGAAGGAACTTCATTTTCGTTAGATACAATTCTTTGTCCTTTTCCACCCCCACCACCCACATGTTTTAATCGAATTCGTGTACCTGGATTTTTTTTCAGTAATTTAGAAATTTCTTCTTTTGCTTTTTTTTGTAATTCTTCTAGTGTAATCAAAGAAATAGAATGTTTATAGCTTTGATTTAAAATTTCTTCTGCGAGTTCTTCGTCAGATAATGTATCTATGTTGGGAATAACGAAAGAATATGTTTGAATAATATCTAACAATCCTTCTCTATTTTTGACTTTATCTAATAAAGTTAAAGATGTAATGTGATCAATACCCGGAGTTACAGAAACATTAATTCTTTTTGCGATTTTTTTTGCATTATCCTTTGAACCAGCCATTAAATGAACCTTAGATTCTGGACCGACAAATCCTATACCTTCATTTTCTAACAAAGATACAAAATGGGCATCTTCTGCCATAAAACCATAACCTGCAAAAACATGAGAATAGTTATTCTTTTTACAAATTCTTATAATATCTTGAATTCTTTGATTTCTTTCTTCTTGTGTTGCACCTGTATAATCAGGTATTCTATGAATGCGTTCAGGATCTTTGATCAACCGTATTTCAGGTGCTAATGTTAAAGGATACGTAACACTATCTTTTTCCGAAAGTAAAATACCATAGCGAATCCCTAAATTTTCGAAAACTTCCATCGCTTCTTTTCGTACGGGACCTCTACAAACAATCAAAATGCTTATATGATCACAACGAAAACTCTGTACCCAAGGATTTGGATCCTGCACATACTTTATAGTTTTCTTTTTAGTTATAATTGGCACCTTTTAACCTCGTTTTTTTTTTTCAAATTTTTATCATTCAGCATAAAGTCAATTCAGAAGTTTGAATAAGAAAATAAAAAACAATTGGATTATGAGAAAAACTTGATCTTAATTAAGCTAAATTAAAAAATTAGTTAGTGCTCTTATCAAAAAAAGAAATTTTTGTTTTAGAAGAAGAAGCAAACATTAGAATTGATATTTTTTTGTCAAAAAAATTTAGAAACATTTCTCGCATTTTATGGCAAAAAAGAATTCAAAAACAATTAGTTTTAGTCAATAACAAACCTATAAAAAAATCATATATTCTAAAAAAAAACGATAAAATTACTTTTTATTATCCTAAAAAACCAGAACCCGAAATCAACAAAAACTTTAAAATTCTTTACGAAGATGAATTTCTAATTGTAATCGATAAACCAGCAAATCTTCCTATACATCCTAGCGGAAATTATAAAAATAATACTTTAAATTTTTTACTAAAAGAATATTTATTGTCTAAAAAAGAGTTTTATTGCCATCCCATTCATAGAATTGATAAAGAAACTTCTGGCTTAGTATTATATGGAAAAAATCCAGAATTTATAAAAAAAATGAATTTTTTGTTTCGAACTCATCAAATCCAAAAACGTTATTTAGTGATTGTTTTTGGCAAAATACAAAACCGTTTACTGATAGAAGGCTTTATAGGAAAAGATCTTTTAAGCAAAATAAAAAGAAAACAGATATTTATCCCTAAAGAAAAAATTCAAGACTTTATAAATTCTTTTTCGGATAACTACTACAATCAATCAAAAATATACAAGATTTTATATCAAAATCAAATATATACTTATCGATATTGCAAAACACTTTTTGAACCTATTAAGATAAAAAAGATAGATCATACAGATTATGAATATATTACACTATTAGAAGTAAAATTATTCACGGGAAGATTTCATCAAATTCGAGCAACATTAAAAAGTTTAAACTATCCAATTGTAGGAGATAAAATTTATGGAATTGACGAAAATTATTTTTTACAATACTTAGAAAATCCACAAGATTTTAGCGATAGATTATTGTTAAATCGAACCGCATTACATAGTTATTCTTTAGAATGGGAAGATTCATTTCAAAAAAAACACTTTAAGTTTTTTAGCCCACTGCCAGAAGACATAAAAAAAATATTAGAAATATAAAACTTAAACTTTTAAAGTAGCAATATTTTTTAAATAAGCTTCGATAAAAGGATCGATTTCTCCATCCATCACGCTTTCTACATCAGAAGTTTCGTAATCTGTTCGTAAATCTTTAACTAGCTTATATGGATGAAATACATAACTTCGAATCTGATTACCCCACGAAACATCTTTTTTCTCTCCCGATTTTGATTCAATTTCTTTTTGCTTTTTTTGTTTTTCTAAGTCGTATAATTTTGTTTTTAAAATTTTTAAAGCTTTAGCTTTATTTTGATGTTGAGAACGTTCATTTTGGCATTGAACAACAATTCCAGTAGGTATATGTAGAATTCTTACTGCTGAGTCAGTTTTGTTTACATGTTGACCACCAGCACCGCTTGCACGGAATGTATCAATTCTCAGATCTTTTTCGTTTATTTGTATTTCTACATTGTCGTCTATTTCTGGAGATACGTGCACAGAAGCAAAAGAAGTATGTCTTTTTTTGTTAGCATCAAAAGGAGAAATTCGCACTAATCGATGAATTCCATTTTCGCATTTTAAATACCCATAGGCATTTTCGCCTTTTACTAATAAAGTTACATTTTTTATCCCTGCTTCTTCTCCAGCTTGATAATCTAAAACTTCGAATTCAAAACCTTTTTTCTGAAACCATCTAGTATACATTCGCAAAAGCATATCAGCCCAATCTTGACTTTCAGTTCCTCCAGCTCCCGGCACTATCGTGATTATAGCATTTCTACTATCGTCTTCGTCCATAAGAGCTAATGAAATTTGAATTTGAGTTATTTTTCTTTTAATTTGTTCCAGTTCTTGTGAAATTTTTTCTAAAGCTTCTTGTGGAGAACTCTCCTCTTTTATAATCTCTACTAATAAAGGAAAATCTAAAAAGTTTTGTTTAATATCAATCCAAGGTTGAATATTTTTTTCTAAAGATGATTTTTTCTGAGACATGATTTTTGCTTTTTCTGTATCCTCCCAAAAGTCAGATCGTTGCATAATTTGTTCTAAATCTTTAAGTTCAGCAATTTTAGACTCTAAATGATTTTTATTCCAAATATTTTCGAAATCAGTTTTTAATTTTAAGTATTCTTTTTCTATTTCTGAATAATTTTTATAAACATAATAAGACATAAAATTCAAAAAAATTTAATAAGTAAAGTTATCAAACGTTTTTATTTTAAACAATCTTGAATTTGTTGTATTCTATAGAATAAAAAATTTTTTTTTGGTCTAATGAAAAATGAATTAGATATTTTTCTTTCTTTTTTGTTGGGTTCATTACAAGGATTAACCGAATTCTTGCCAATTTCGAGTACTGCTCACTTAAGAATTTTACCGGCTTTTTTAAATATACCTGATATTGGAGCTGCTTATACCGCCGTGGTACAGCTTGGAAGTTTACTTGCATTGTTATATTATTTTAAACAAGATTTATGGAATTTTACTATACAATCCATAAATACAATTTTAAAAGAAATAAAACAATTCAATAATGTAAAGTTATTATTCCAGAATTTCCAACATTGGAACTACGAAGCAAAGATGCTTATCTATTTAATTATTGGAACGATTCCGATTTCTATATTTGGTATTTTATTAAAAGATTGGATTAAGGGTCCATTTCGATCTTTGTATGTAGTTTCTTTTAGCCTAATTTTTTTCGCAATGTTACTAATGATCTCTGACAAGTTTGGAAAGAAAAATAAAACTATAGAAGAATTTTCTTTTGTAGATGCTATTTGGATTGGTCTTGCCCAGTCTCTTGCTTTAATACCCGGTGCTTCTCGTTCGGGGGTTACTCTTATGGCTGGATTATTTTTAAGCTTTAATAGGGAATCAGCGATGAGATATTCTTTTCTACTATCTATACCAGCTATTGCACTATCAGGTTTTTATGAATTATGGAAAGATTGGTCAGAGTTAAAAGCTTTAGGAATTACATCAGTTTTTGTAGGGGTGTTTTCCGCAACAATAGTAAGCTATTTAACTATTGTTGGTTTGCTTAAATTTTTAAGAAGACATAGCACATTGATTTTCGTTCTTTATCGAATTGCTTTAGGAGTGTTGATTTTATTTTTATTACGATATCAGATTTTAAAGGAATAATATTTATAAAACCATTTTTGCATGATCCATGATTTCTTGAATTTGCTCTAATCGTTGTTTGCACTTTAAAGTAAAAGAAGGATATTTTACCATTACACTTCTATATAAAATTTGAACCTGTGATAAATTTTTAATCAGTTCCAAAGATCGATATTTAATAGGTCTAGCCTTTTGCAAATTAAATTTTTGCATAGAATTATGGAAATATCGTTCCGCTTGCTCAAAATATTCGTAACCTTTGGAATGATAATTTTGATTCTCTTTGTAGTATTTTCGTACTTTAAAAGGATAATCAATTTCTTCAGAACCATAATTTCTTAAAACTTCGTTGATAATATTTAGAATGTGGGGATCATAAGCAAAAATTCTTGACAAAAATTCTCGAAAAATTTCTTTATTTTGATTTTCGTTTTGATTAGAATTTTTAAATTTATTTCGATTTATTTGAGGGACACCATCTTTTAGTTTTTCGTAAGCTTCGATTAAAATTTTTGATTTTTCTACATCTCCTCCCTTATCAGGATGACATTCTTTAATTTTTTCTCGAAATACAGATTTTACTTTCTCCGCTGAATCGCCGGGCTGAACACCTAAAATTTTACAATAGTATAAAATTTCATCCATTGTCTACTTTTGATGTAAATGCAAGTCTAATACTGCAAATCGAGTAATCTGAGAAGTATTCTGAAAATCTTTTCCTGTTTCTTCCAATAGTAAATTTTTCTTCTTTTGATCCAAAGCTTTTATTAGATCTGAAATTCTATATTCGGGATCTCTTTCCACATCATATAGGTAATCCTTTGTATATTTTTCTCCGAATATTTTTTGAATATTTTGATCCAAATCATATGCATGACTTGTAGAGTAAGATGTTAGGTTATATACAATATCGTGGTAATTTCTTGGTTGAATTCGTAAAAAACGTTCTATACTTTCAAACAAAACAGGTTCTTTAGTTAAATAAGAAACTAAGCGATTTGCTAATTCTTCAGTAGGATCAAAGGACTTCTCTAAATATACAGAAACAAAATCTTCGTAAATAAAATGTTTATTTTTTAACAATTGTGTTGTTCTTTGCTGAAAAGTTTTTTTATCAGAAGATAAAATATATCTTATATAGTACCAAAAATTTGCTTCTGGAACCGCTTTTGCATGGTATGGTTGAGCCAAGTCTTGGTAATAATGGATTGCCCAAGCCATAAATCTATATGCCCAATAGGGATGCCCTCGTTCTTTTGCAAACTTTGCTAATTTTGTAAATAAAACAATTCTATCGACTGCCATTCCCTCTAATAAAAAAGGTGCAAATTTTTTTACAATCCAAGGCTCGTGTAAAAATTGCATATGAAATGGTGCTTTACTACTTTCCCCTTCTGGTTCTCCGTAGGGTTGAGGACCATAACCATATTCTTTTATTTCCCATAAATGATGATCCATAATCCAGTCTGGTTCATCTGCAAAAGTAATCAAAATAGAGCGAAGACTCACTTTTTGATTGGTGACATCCTCGAAAACAAAATGAAATCCTTGTTCTTTAAAATACGGATATACCTTTGCAGTAGGTACAACTTTGTATTTTGGTTTTTGGCCGGGTAAGACTCGATTTACAAGATAAAACTTTGTCTGTGGGTTTAATCTTGCTGATTTTAAGAAAGCTTCTAAATTTGATTTGTCTTTTTCGAAAGGAAGATTTGAATATTTAGGATTAAAGCGATGAGGATGATATGTATACAACCAATCATAATATTCCTTAAATACATTATACAAGCCTATACTTTCTTTTTTAATAAAATCTTCTATATTTTCCGTAGGTACTTCTTGATCTAAAAAATCAAAATCTTTTAAATTAAGGCTATAATAAGTGATCAAATAATGGCTTCCCCAAGAAAAAATTTGTGTTACACAAATAAACATTAACAATATAAAAAAAACTTTGATTCTCATTTTTTCCCCCCCGTATAATCCACTTTTTTTCCTATCTTGTAAAAAAAATTCAGACTATTATAAATAGCAACCCAAAAAATGATAAGAGTAATCCATAAAAGTAAAAAATATACAATAATTTTTTGTTTGATAAATTCAAAAAACGTCTGATATAAAAATAAATAAAAAAAGATTAGGAAAAAAAACAAAAGATAAAATGCAAAAACCAACAATAGAATTCCTATAAGAAAATATTTTGTTCTGGTACGAACTTGATACGAAATATAATCTTTCAAATTTTGTAAGTATTCACTTCTCTGAAAAAAAAATGCAAGAATGTTATCCAATAAACTTTCAAAAAAAGAAATGTAGCGATCTCGTGTTTTTTCTTTTAAAGAAAGAGATCGCTTAGGTTTTTTTTGTAAGGAAGTCATTTTATTTTCTTCCACCTCTAACTAAAAGTCCAAGAATAAAACCTAAACTTAAACCCAAAGCAACTGCAATCAAACTAGCTCTTTGAGGATTTTCTTTAATATATTTTCCTAAAGAATCAATAAATTCCTCTGCTCCTTCTCCATAAACCTGAATCTTTTGTTTTATATGACCCCACTCTTCTTCGGCTTTAGTTTTTAGATTTTCAAATTTTTGTTTTAAAACATTTTCTTCTTGATTAACTTCTTTATCCATATCATACTCCTTATTTAAAAATTTTTATAACATATTTTTTTTTTTTTGAATATGTCAATAATGTTATTTTTATTGAAGCCTATTTATTTTAAAATTAAAATCAATCGAAAGCTAATTTTTATTTTTAAGAAAAATTCATTTTTAGAACTTTCTTAAAAAATTTGACAAATAAAATCCTTAATATAGTTTAGCGAAGAATGGATAATCTAGAAAAGTTAAGGAATCTAAAACATTTAAAAATGCCTAATTTTCATTTAGATGGATTTCAGAAAAGCATTAAAGAAAATATTTTTTTAGAATTTTTTTTAAAAAAAAGTAGAGTCGTACTAACTCCTAACTATCATTATTATCTTACAGGATACGCAGAAGAGGAAGAAATTCTTAAAGTAGAAGCTTTAACAAAGGAAAAAGAACTTTTTAAAAAAATTAAAGAATTCATTATATACAATTTAGCTATTTACTCAGCTTTGATAGAGACCAATTCATATTATATAGAAAACAATCAAAATTCGATTATATGCAGATTCGTACCACAAAACCAATCCAACAATCATTTTGAATTAAAAGTATATACTATACATCCCGATGAACTTCCAGAAAACTACAAAGATAAAATATACTTAGGCAGAGATTTTGTAAATTTAAATTCTTTACATAGAAATTATTTAGGACTTAATTCGATTGTACATAGTTTAGTAGAGCAAATAAAAAAATTAGAAAAAAGATTAATGAACTTTATACCAAGGGAAATTTTTTCAGAAATTCAATCAGAATATCTAGAAGAGATTAAAGAACTTTTAGAAGAATTTGTAGAATTAAGCTCAGAAATTACGGAAAACTATCCCGAAGATATTAGTAAAAAAACTTTAAGCGAAAATCAATTAATAGAAATCAATAAAATTTTTCGAAATCTAAAACATATTTTGATGGATATCGATGAAACTATTTCCGAATTGGACGAAAAATTAATACAATATATGTTGAATCAGGCAAATAAGTACGTAATTAAATTTAAAAAAGATATTACCAATTATATTCATTATATTCTAATAAAAGTTAATGGAAGAATATCTGATTCTTTAAATCATATTCATATATAAAAGCCAGGCGCTAGCCGCCTGGTAATTATGACTCGTAATTTTTTAAAGCAAATTCCCAGTTGATCAAATGCTGAATAAATGTATCAATATAATCAGGTCTTCTATTTTGATAATCTAAATAATAAGCATGTTCCCACACATCTATTGTTAGCAACGGTTTTAAATTTTTTGTTAAGGGAGTCTCTGCATTTGGTGTTTTTATGACTTTTAGTTTTTTATCTGATGGATCATATACCAACCATGCCCAACCACTACCAAATTGAGTAGCTGCTGCTTGTTTAAATTCATTTTTAAAGTTATCAAAACTGCCAAAATCAGAAATGATTTTATCCATCAAAGATTTTGGTGGTTCTCCTCCTCCTTTAGGTTTTATAGAATGCCAATAAAATGTGTGATTCCAAACCTGAGCTGAATTATTAAAAATACCTACTTTAGAAGGGTCATTCGCACTTTCTTTAATGATAGTTTCTAAATCTGCTTTTTCTAAAGGTGTATTTTGAATTAAATTATTAGTATTTGTTACATAAGCCTGATGGTGCTTACCATGATGAAACTCAAGAGTCTTTTCTGATATATAAGGTTCTAACGCTTTTTTTTCATATGGTAAATCCGGTAGTGTAACTGACATAGTTCCTCCTAGTATTGTTTTAAATTTATAAAATTTTTTAAATGAAAGATTTTATATATTTAAAATAAATATAAACTGAAAAAATAGTCAATATTAATTACTTGAATCTTTGCTTTTTAATTAATATATTTTAGAGTATTAGAATTTATATTTGTTGATATTTCAGAGAAATAGATATTTTGATACTTTTAAAAACAACAAAAAAACATTACTTTGCTGATCTTTTCGTTTTTTTATCAAGTCTTTTTGGTTTTTTTAAAGATAAAATTTTTTCGTCTCCTTTAAATTTTTTAGAAAGAGTTTCCTTTCCTTCTAAACTAAGCATTAAATCTCTAAGGAGTGCAGCTCTTTCGAAATCTAGTCTTTCTGCTGCATCTAGCATTTCTTTTTTTACTTTTTGTATTTTTTCTTCTTTAGAAAGAGATTTAAGATTTAATTCTTTTTGTATCTTTTCGAAAGTTAAAAGTTCATTTTCGATTTCTAAAAATTCTAAATCTCTTGGTAAAATATCATCAATTTTTTTTTGGATAGTTTCGGGAGTTATATTATGTTTACGATTGTATTCTTCTTGTATATTTCTTCTTCTTTGTGTTTCTTCGATAGCTTGCTTCATTGAATCTGTGATTTTATCAGCATAAAGAATTGCCATGCCATCTACATTTCTTGCAGCTCTACCTATGGTCTGAATCAGTGATCTTGTATTTCTTAAAAAACCTTCTTTATCTGCATCTAATATAGCTACTAACGAAACTTCAGGTATGTCTAAACCTTCTCTTAACAAATTTACCCCAACAACTACATCGTAAATCCCTTTTCTTAGATCTCGTATGATCTCTACTCTTTCTATTGTATCAATTTCTGAATGTAAATAAGCAACAGAAATATCTAAATCTCGTAGATAATCGGTTAAATCTTCTGCCATTTTTATAGTCAAAGTAGTTACTAAAGTTCTTTGTTTTTTCTGAATTCTTTTTTTGATTTCTAAAATCAAATCTTCTATCTGATTCTGTGTAGGTCTAACTTCCACAATAGGATCTAAAAGTCCAGTGGGACGAACTAATTGTTCTACAACAATTTGTGATCTTTTTAGTTCATAGTCTGCGGGAGTAGCTGAAACATATAAAATATTTTTTGCCTTTTTTTCAAATTCAGAAAAATTTAAGGGCCGATTATCCAGAGCTGAAGGTAAGCGAAAACCAAAATCTACCAAGGTTTGTTTTCGAGAGCGATCTCCTTCGTACATTCCACGAATTTGAGGTATAGTTACATGACTTTCGTCAATAATCACCCAAAAATCATCGGGAAAATAATCTAACAACGTATCGGGAGGTTCTCCGGGCTTTCTACCCGAAAGATGTCTCGAATAATTTTCTATGCCGTTACAATAACCTAATTCTAAAAGCATTTCAATATCATACTTGGTTCGCATTTCGATTCTTTCTGCTTCTAAAAACTTATTTTGCTTTTTAAAGAACTCAATTCTTTCTTTTAGTTCTTTTTCTATTTCTTTAATAGCTTCTTGTAATTTCGGAGGTGAAGTAATAAAATGTTTAGCAGGATAAATAATAATTCTCTCTAATTTATCTAATACTTTACCTGTTAAAGGATCAATTAAAGAAATATTTTCGATTTCATCTCCAAACCATTCAATTCGAATCGCTTCCTGTCTATAGGCGGGATACACATCTACGATTTCTCCTTTTACCCGAAACGTACCTCTTGTAAAGTTAATATCATTTCTTGTGTATTGAATAAAAACAAGTTTTCTTAAAACCTCGTCTCTTTCGACAGTAATTCCTTTCATCAATAAAATCACACTTTCTCTATAATCTTCCGGGGAACCCAAACCATAAATTGCAGACACAGAAGCAACAATGATCACATCTCTTCTTTCTAACAATGCAGAAGTAGCTCTAAGTCGTAATCGATCAATCTCTTCGTTTATACTTGCATCTTTTTCTATATACAAATCTGTTGTAGGAACATAAGCTTCTGGTTGGTAATAATCATAATAAGAAACAAAATATTCCACAGCATTTTCTGGAAAAAACTCTCTAAATTCTTTATATAGTTGTGCTGCAAGGGTTTTATTATGAGTTAAAACTAAAACAGGCTTTTGAATTTTTTCGATAAACCCCGCCATCGTAAAAGTTTTTCCAGAACCTGTAACACCAACAAGGCATAATTGATGTTTTCCTTCAAATACCGCTTCACTTAGTTCACGTATAGCTTTAGGTTGATCGCCAGCTGGTTTGTATTTAGAGATTAAAGTAAAGCGCTTCATCGCATATTCAAGAAGTTTTAAATTTGAGAATTTTTTTCGCTCTAAAAACAGCTACTTGTTTATTTTGAATTAAATCAATATCCATTTCATCGAAAAGTTTAGACATAACCATCATACCTCTCATCAAAGTCAATGAGCTATCGTATTTTCCTTTATTGATATCTGTAAATATTTCTGGCTCTTTATATTTATTTTGAATTTCTACATAAAAAACATTATTTTCTATAAAATATCTAACATAAATTGTATCGTCTATAGAATACTTTACCGCATTTTCTACAGCTTCTACCACTCCTATAATGATATCATAAATCAAGCTTTCGACAACTTGAAAATAATTCAAATACGAAATCAACCGGGAACGTACAAACTGTATAGGGGAATTTTGCAAATTTGTTGGTGCTAAAAATTCAATGTAATTAGAAAAAGAAAAATTTTCGTTATATTGATATTCATTTTTAAGATGTAATTTATTACACAAGACACCTTTGTCTATCAAATGATGAAATACTTTACTAAAAACTCTGTAATTCACTTGATTATCTTTATATAAAAAAATATACCAAAAATAAAACTCTTTAATCGTTCCAAATAAACCACTTGCGGCCATTTCTTTTATTTGATTTTCTATTTTTTTTTGTAAAACAAATTCCAAAGAATTCATTTTTTTCTTAAAGAAAGAAAAACATTACTAATAAAAACCAAAATTCCACCTAAAATCGAATATAAGTTAATCGATTCTTTTAATACTAAAGCACCATAAAATAACGCTATTAAAATACGAAAACTTGAAAATATACTTCCCTTAGTGGCATCTAAAAACTTATAAGAAATCGTTAAGAACCATTGCCCTAAAACACCCATCACTGAAGATGCCAAAAGATAAAAAAAATCAAATTTATCAAGTAAAAAAATTTTTCTATAGGTAAACGGAAGAGTTATCACCACTCCTATAAAAAACATCCAAAACAAGATAAGTTCCGAAGAATACTTTTTAGCAGAACTGCGCAAGGCTACAATAGCTAGAGAAGCAAGAATCCCAGAACTCAGTCCTAAAAAGTCTGCAAAAATAATTTGATGTAATAATTTAGTTAAAGGTTCTATAAAAAATAACGACATACCCACAAAAGACAACAATAAACTAAACCAAGTATTTTTATCAGGATATTCTTTTAACAAGGGTCCAGAAATTAAGGCAACAAAAACCGGATACGTCATATTCAATACATTTGCTCGATTTGTCTCTCCTAATTCCACAGAAAAATAAAACAAAATCACAGCAATACTGTTGAATACACCTCTTGACAAAATAGAAAAAGGAATTTGTAATTTTAAAGGTATTTTTTTAAACAAAACCAAAAATAAAAACAAAACACTTCCAAAATAATATCGATAAAACGCATATAAAAAAGCATCAGAATCAGTACTAATTTTTATACCCTGATGTACCATTACTGTAGCAAAATAAAACAAAAATGCACTCAGAATATTTAGAAAAATGCCCTTCCATAAATAATTTATTTGCATTGTATTAAGATACCTTATTTTTTTATTATATTTTGTCATCTAAAAAGTATTTACAAATTTAAATCTAATATAAGATTTTTACAAAAAATATGAAAATGGTTCAATTGATTTTATTTATAATCCCAATCATATACTTAATTTTTAATTTAAATAACTTAAAAACAACATACCACGATTTTGGAGATAGCGCATTAATTTGTATTAAAGTAAATTTTGCAAAAGAAGTAAAAGAATATTTAGGACCTTACTCAAGAATGGAATTCTTTCATCCCGGGCCTATCCTATATTATTATTATGCTTTTTTAGATGTAATTATTTCTAAAACGAATGTATTGAACAATTTTATAAGTAAAAGTAATGTTTATGGAATTTTTCAGTTTTTATTAAATTTTTTTTTGTTAAATGTAACTTTTTTTTTAATTCCTAAAAATATCAATCTAACTTTACGGATTCTTGTTATTATACTTTTTTTATTGTTTTTCGAAAACTTATATCATGGGAACATTTCGAATGTATTTTCGATCTGGAATCCTTTTATTATTCTTATACCTTTTTTTGTTTTACTTGTCTCCTCAGCTTTAGTATACGACACTCAACAATACAAGTTTTTACCTTTAATCTTTTTAATGAATTCTATTATCATTAGTAATCATCTTTCGGGTATTTTATATAGTGGTTTATTTACATTTTTGTTTCTTTTCTTTTTAGTAAGAAAAAGCAATCATTACAAAAATTTTTTTATTTGGTTCAGTATTGCCGTAGTTATTAGTATTGTATCTTTCCTCCCCCCAATTTTTGAATTTTTTCTGAACTTTCCCGATAATAATTTATTTAAAATTATAGAAATTTCAAAAACAACAAGTAGCCTTCGCAAAGGAAAAGATGTTTTTATATATTTTTTTGAACTTATCTCTATTTTTGTAATAGGTAAACCTAATTACTTTGTAGGCATTTTTATTTTTTTTACTATAATATTTATAATTGAATTTTTAAAAAAAAACATTTTTAGTCCTTATTTAAAAATTCTTTATAATATAGCAAACTTTCAGACTTTTCTTGCAATAGTTTATATATTTAAAATTCCTTTTGATCTCTTACATTATTTAAGCTGGTTTTACCTTCCAGTTTTTTTATTATATGTTTTTATCTTTCTTAATTGTTTATTTTATGTTTTAAAAAAAGAAATGTATTTTATTACGTTTTTATTCGTATTAGGAGCTGCAATGATGTTTCAGCTTTACAACAAAACTAAAAGTACCGTTTTAGATTATCATAAAGAGTATTTTGTGATACAAGAGATTTTTAAATATACTTATTTTGATCAAGGAATCTACAAAATCTCTTGGGGTTTTGGAGACGAAAATCATCAAAATTGGGTTATGGCTTCTGGATTAATCTTAAAACTTTTAGAAAAAAAAATTCATGTATGTGTAGATAAAGAATGGTTATTTATGTTTGGTAAAGATTTTTCGTGCCCAAAAGTAAGTGAGAAAAATATAAAAAACATTTACATAAAAAAGAACACAGAAATGCTTTTAGAACCAATTGTGAATAAAGAAAAAGAAAAAATCATCTTACAACATTTTAACTATAAGATTGTTGTGGAAAACTAATCTTTTTGTGCAATCTTATTTTTTTTCAACTATTACTAAAAATCAAATTGAATAAAATTCTTGAGCTTAGTTAGTATATATATTGCAACAACTCATAAAGCAATATTGATAAAGCCTGATTTACATTTAAGGATTCTGTTTTTCCTAATAATGGAATTTCTAACCAATAATCAGAGTTTTTTAATAAAATAGGTTTTAAACCATCACTTTCGGATCCAACAAGTAAAAGATATTTATTACTTTTGGGAATTTTGTAAATTTCTTTTAATGGAATAGATTTTTGTGATGTTTTCGTTGTACTTGCTAGGATATAATAATCATATTTTTTTGCTTCTTTGATTAAATAATGAGCATTCGAAAATTCAAAACACGAAATATAAAGCAACGAAGATGTTGCAACTCTTTCTACTGTAGGATTAATCCTTGCTCCTTTTCCTGTTATAAAAATTCCCATAGCTCCTAACGCTTCAGATGTTCTAATTATGCTTCCTAAGTTATGGGGATCTTGAATTCTATCAGTCAAGACATATACACCGTGATAAGTAGCTAAAACTTGCTTTACAGGTAAATTTTTTGGTGGTCTTAGAAGATGATTTTTTAGTCTAATTTCTGGTGGTAATTCTTCTTGATAAAAAATCACAATTCCTTGATGTTTGCTATGAATGATTTTATCGATCTCTTCTTCTGTTTTGGTTTCTACATAGTTTAATAAATTTAATTGGTTTAAGAATTTTACGAAATTTTTAGAGAAATTATTTTTTATATAAATTTTATAAATTTTATATATATTTGGATTTTGTTTGTATAATTTTAGAAATTCAATAACGGGTTTTTTCCCAAAAATTTTTTGCATCTATAGTTTTTTCCATTTTGATCCTGCTGGCAAGTCGATAATTTGAACTCCTGCTTTTAATAATTCTTCACGTATTTCATCTGCTTTTTGATAATTTTTTTGTTTTCTATATAAGTCCCTTTCATAGATTTTTTGTTGAATCCAGTCCTCCAACTCTTTTGATAGTTCTTCTTTTTTTTCTAATTTAAATTCAAAAACTGCTAAAGTTTGATTCATAGCATATAAAACAATAAGAGCATCTTTTAATTCTTTACTTAAATTCTCTAAATCAGAAACATTTTGTTTAAACTCGTATTCATCTAATAAAGAATTGACCTTATGAACCAAATCATGCAAAGCGGAGATACCAAGAGAAATATTTAAATCATCATCCATCGCTTCGATAAAATTCTTCAAAGGCACAAAAGAAATTGAAGTTGGATCGACTAGTTCTTCTCCTTTTTTTCCAGCAACTTTTAAATCTCTATTCCATCGTATCTGATATTCTTTAGAAACTTGATCTAAATTCCATTCTTTTTTTTCGTTTTCTTCTAAAAACTTAAGAACCCTATTGATTGTGTTTTGAATTTTTTCTATAGTTTGATGTGCTGTTTGTATTTGTTCAAAAGTAAAATTTAATTTTTGTCTATAATGAGTTGATAATAAAACAAATCGTATAGCTTTCGCAATGTATTTTTTTTCTACATATTCAATCAACCATTCAGGAGCTCGATTCTCTTCCACCAATTTTTTTGCCCCTTCTAAAGTGACTAAATCTCGTAATGTATAAAAATTTCCCAAGGATTTAGACATTTTTTTTCCGTTTACGAGTAAGTGTTCGTTATGCATCCAGTAGCGAACAAAATTATCTTCGGGGTAAGCTCCTTTGCTTTGTGCTATTTCGTTTTCGTGATGGGGAAAAATCAGATCTACTCCGCCAATATGAATATCTACACCTTTTTTTCCATAAATTGAGCGGATCATAGCAGAGCACTCTAAATGCCATCCAGGTCGACCTTCTCCAAAAGGAGAATTCCATCGTGGTTCTTTATCTAATGTTGGCTTTTTCCATAGTGCAAAATCGCGAACATCATCTTTTGTATATTCATCCACGTCAAATCGCTTAGAGGCTCCTGCAAGTAGTTGGCTTTTTTCTATTTTTGATAACTTACCATATTCAGAAAAGTTAGCAATTTTATAATAAACATTTCCATCTATTTGATATATATAATGATTTTTTTTTAAATTTTCCATTAGTTCAATCATCGAAGGAATATGCTCCGTGGCTTTGGGCCTATGCTCTACGGGTTCAATATTAAGAGTCTCTAAGTCTTCTAAAAATGCTTTAATATAAATTTCTGTGAATTCATGAATAGTTTTATTTTCTTTGATTGCATTCTGTATAATTTTATCATCAATGTCGGTAATATTCGAAGTATGATTTAATCGATATCCTCTAAATTTTAAATATCTTCTTAAAATATCTACAAATACATACGAACGAAAATTTCCTATATGGTTATAATTATAAACAGTAGGTCCACAATTATAAATCTTAACTTCATCTGCATCAATCGTTTGTAGTTCTTCTTTCTTTTGGGTTAAAGTGTTAAAAATTTTCATCAATATAAAAAAAAATTAAATAGCATTCAGAAGTCAATATTTTTGTTAAGTAAAAAAACCTTTTAATAAAAATCTGACAAAAAACAATGGAAAATTCAAAAACTATAAATCTCTCGGATCAAGTTTTTCTTTTTTTAAATTTACTCCATTTGTAGTAAAACAATAAATACATCCATAAATTTGGACTTTTCTTTTTTGAGTCGGATCTTTTTGAGCTTCAAAAGCAGCAATTAGATACTCTTTTTCGCTGAGAATTGTTCCACATATAGGGCAGATTCGCAATCGCTTTTCTTTTTCTTTATGTTGATTTTCTTTTAAAGTTTTTTGAATCGCTCTTTGTAAACTTTCTTTTGTTTTCGGTTCGTTTCTTACAACATTTCTTTTCTTTGTAGTATCAAAAAAATCTAAGATGTAAATAAATATAATAGCAGAAATAATAAAACCTAAAAAAACAACAAAAAAAGACATTTTCTACATTTTTTTTTAAAGAATATTCTAAATCAATCAAAACTATCAAACAAATTTAGTTTAAAGTTATGATTTATTATTATGCAACAAACAAAAAACTTTAAAAACTAAAAGCTAATATGTATTGAAATTCTAGGTACTTTAAAAATTTTATAACTTTAAATGAAGTACTCAGATTTTATTAATAACTATCAAAGTGATTCTGGTATTTTTATTTTGATGGAAGATCTAAATAAAGGTCTAAACTTAGATCCCGATTTAGTTATGCTTGGGGGAGGAAATCCGGGTTTTATTCCCGAAATGCAAGAATATTTTTATTTGCTTTATCAAGAATTAGGAAAAAATAAAAAATTATTCTTTGATATGATCGGTATTTATGATTCTCCTTTAGGTTCTCAAGAATTTAGGGAAGAATTAGCAGATTTTTTTAATCTTTTTTTTGGCTGGAACCTTACAAAAGAACATATTGCAATTACGGTAGGTAGTCAAAATGCATTTTATATTTTATTCAATTTATTTTCGGGATATAGTTCCGATTTAAAAAAAAATTTAAAGATCTTGCTCCCAATAACACCCGAATATATTGGATACGAAGACGTACCTCTGAATAAAAAAAATATTGTTTCTTTATTAGGCATTCCAGAAAGTACAAATGAAGATTTTTTTCGATATCAACTTGATAGAGAAAAAATTCATAATTTTTTGGAAACACATTATGAAGAAATAGGATGTATTGCAATCTCCAGTCCCGGTAATCCTACAGGTAGAATTTTATCCTATAATGAATTGATTTTTTTAAAAGAATATTCTTCTAAATATCATACCCCTGTTTTAGTTGATTGTGCTTATGGTTTCCCATTCCCTAATATTATTTACAAACAACAAACATTTATACAAAGCGATTATTTTATCTATACATTTAGTTTATCGAAATCCGGACTTCCTGGAATTCGAACAGGGATTGTCGTTGCAAATCCAGATATTATAAAAATCATTGGCAAAATACAAGCAATACAATTTTTATCTCCAAATCGAATTGCCGCTTTTTTATTAAAAAATCGATTTAAAAACTTCGAATTTATTCAGCAATGTAAACAATATATAACTCCATATTATTTAAAGAAAAGAAATTTAGTAATTGATGGATTAAAAAACGCTTTTAAGAAAAGTGAATTTTTGATTCATGAACCTGAAGGTGCATATTTTTTATGGATCGTGTTTCCTACTTTAAAAATCAATACACAAGAACTTTACCAGATCTTAAAACAAAATAAGCTAATAATTGTTCCGGGAAATTACTATTATCCTAATCTGTCCGAAGAAGAAAAGCAATCTCCTTATTATGATGGAGACAAGAGCATTCGCATAAGCTATAGCCAGAGCGACGAATATTTACTTAAAGGAATTGAAATCTTAAGAAATACTATTAAAGAATATTTATAATTTTTTTATACATTCAAAAGAAAAGAAAATTTGAACTTCTTTACCAAGCAGGAATTCGTTATTTTGTAAACGAACGTTATAAGTAATATCAAAATCTTCTCGATTAAGGATTGTAGTACCCGTAAAACATAGTTTTAAAAGATTGAATGGATCCAGACTTTCTGAGGTTTGAATTAAATTTATGGAAATTGCTTTTGTCTTTCCTCGCATAAATAGATTTCCATAAAGAATCCATTCATTTTTATCCTTAGAAGAAATCTCAGTACTTACAAAAATAATACTTGGATACTTTTCTATATCAAAAAAATCTGGAGAAAATAGATGTTTATCTCGAGCATCCGAAAACGTTGTGATTTGTTTTATTGGTATAACCAGTTTTACCTTGGAATTCAAAAAATTCTTTACATCTAAATAAATTTCCGCATCAAAGTCTTTTACATAACCCAAAATATCAACACCTAGATGCTTAATTTTAAAAGTAATTTGGGAATGCATTTTATCTATTTCGAGAAGAGTTAAATCTTCAGGAATAGAAAATTCTAAATTTTTTTCTGGTGGTATGATTTCGCCAGTTCGTGTAGATGAATGAGGGGTTTTAGTGTAGAATTCATTATATCTTTTTTCTCTTTTTTCTTTTTCTTCATCAATAACATCGATTAGTTCATAAGAAGTTTGAACTTCTTTAAATCCTTTTAATTTTAAAAGAAATTTTTTACCTACGATAAGTTTATTTTTAAGAATGTTATATAATGAATCAGAAATCAGTATATTTGTATTTGTTTTTTTATTAGCAGACTCTAATCGATTAGCTAAATTTACTACATTTCCGATTCCAGTATATTGATTTTTTTTTCTATGTCCTAACATACCTAAAATTGCTTTTCCATAAGCAATACCAATCCGAACAGAAAACTCTCGATTTAGATTGGCTTTTAAATATTCATTAAATTTTTTAGTAATTTCTAACATTTTGATCCCACTATAAACTCCATCCAAACAAAATTCAAGAGTAGGTTTACGGTTATCAATGCCAAAAATAGCCATTAACGAATCTCCAATAAACTTGTCTATCAATCCTCCATTGATAAGGACTAAATCTCCAATTAAGTTAAAATATCGATTTAAATAGAAAAATACATCATAAGGTAATTCTTCTTCTACAAATTTTGTAAAATTCTGAATATCTAAAAAAAGTACAACTACTTCGTTATATACACCTTGTAAGTACTCAGAAAATTCTTCCTGTGCTATCTGAGCATCATATTCGTCCAAAACCAGTCTTCGCAGTTTAACATTACCTAAAAGAATTGTTTGACATGCTAAACGAATTCTTTCATCCCAACCTTTCTTTTTTGCTAATGCGATTTCTAATGAATTTCTGGGTGAAACATTTTCTATACCTTCTAAAATCTCAACTCTACAAGTAGAACATTGAGCTTCTCCAAAACATACATGAGTATGAGGTATTTGATTTTTTAAAGAGATTTGAAGTATTGAGAGATTTTCATCTTCTTCGACTTTAATCTTATCTGGCAAATATTCTACAACAATTTTCCCCATATAAAACTTCAAAAATCGAAAAATAAAAATGTCAACTAATAAATACAATTAGTAAATTTATGTTTGCATACTCTCTTTTAGTCTTTGTAAACTTTCTTGAATAGAAATACCCGATTGTTTTAGCTTTTGAAATTCTAATAAAAGTTTATATTCGGGTGTAATTCCTAATTTATGAAAATCAAATTGTAAAAAAATTGCTGTTGCTGTAGTGTATATGATATCATCCGAAAATACTTTTGCCTCTACATAGATTTTTCTTTTTTCCAATTTTTCTAAATTCGATTGAATATAATGAGTTTTATACAAAGGTACAGGCTTTTTATATGTAATTTCAAAATGTTGTGTCATCCCAAAATAACCCGAAAGAAACATAATTGCTCCCATAGCTTCATCCAAAATGCTTGCTAAATAACCTCCGTGAACATGATTTGGAGGACCTTCTACGGTTTTGTCGGGAGTAAATTCTAAAAAAAATAAATTCTTTTCTTCGTTATAAAATGCTTTTAATTCTTTCTCTTTGTGTAAATTATAAACAAAGCGAGAATAATAAAAGGGCAATTCAAAAGAATTTGGTGGTATCATAATTTTAACATATTAAAACTGATTTTTTTGTCAATTTATAAAAACCTTTAATGGAACACAGAAAATAAAAAAATTTTTTTATTTTTCAAATGCATATATATCAAAAACTATTTTTCCCCTAACATAAATAGACTTTTTTTTGAATTGATAACCAATCATTTTTAGTTTTTTTAATAATTCTTCTTTAACTAGTTCATCTTCATAAAAAAATCTATCTGTTTGGTTTTTGTCATATTGATTTACATATTGATCTAAATTTGAATCAAAAAAAGAATGAAACACAAGAATTCGAGAAAATTGATTATTATTATGGATGATTTCTACTGCTTCTTCTATCTCTGAAAGATATTCTAAAATAATCACTTTATTTTCCATTAGATAAGCACCAAAAATAGCTGGGGGAAAATTAGAATGAAAAATCCAAACAGTGTTTTTCTTATACTCTTCTGGAATTTGATGATAAATTAAAGTAGAATCTCTATTTATTTTTAAAATAAGTTTATTATAATATTGATACGAAAAATATGCACTAAAAGAAAATAAAACTATAATGATTAAAACATATTTTTTTGCTTTTAATAAATTTTCTTTTTTTAGAAAATCATATAATAAAAAAGAAGGAATGATTAAACTTGAAAGATATCTAGTACCATAATCTAAATTCGAATCATTAGGTGACAAAATTACGATGCATATAAGGGAAAGCAAAATCGAAAGAAATTGAATTTTCCAAAATAAGTCTAATTTTTTAAAATAAAAAAAAGTAAACACATAAATAAAAGCTATTATCGGCATATATTGAAAAAAACCAACTCGAAAAGAATCACCCCACAATAAACTGATAATATTTATCAACTTAGATATATCTTTAAAATTAAATATTAAATTTCGACTCACTACAAATCTTTGCCCCAAAAGATGATTATAAAAATATACATTCAAATACATAAGTAAAATTAAAGAAAATATTATACCAAAACCATAAAAAAGATGATATTTTTTATTTTGATCAAACATTATTAAGAATCCTAATACAAAAAAAAGATAAAAAATACCTTCTAAACGGAAATAAAAATTGAAACCTGTTAAGAAACCTAAAACAAAACTAATACTCAAAGTAATAGTATTTTTTTTTAATTTTGACTGATATAACCAAAAAAAACTTAAAAAAAATATCTGAAAAGCTAAATCTAAAAAAGTATAAAATTGGAAAAAAAGGGGTGTAAAAAAAAATAAAATTAATATTAATTTCTGATCTACAAATTTGGATTTATACAAAATCCACATTGTAAGTAAAAATAAAATTTGTGTAAGCCATAATATCCATTTAGGATTTAAAAAATGAATCAAAATTGCATTTATATAGCTTAAAGAAAAAGGGAAAGCACCAACAATCTCTCCATTTCTTCTTTCCATTGTATTACTTATAAAAAAATATTTACAATAATTAAATTCAGAAAGCCATTGACAACGAATTTTATCATCTCTATAACTATTATGAATTGTTGCTACACCTTGAAAATATTTAGTTGAATTATCAGCATAAAATAAAATATTTTCATCTATTATATAGTTATTTAAAAGAAAAAAACAAATAATGATTATAGAAAAACTATATAGAGATTTTATTTTTTTAAACATAAAATTATCTTTAATTATTTTTTATGCTTATATGACAATTAAAAAAATAAATATTTTTATGACAATTAAAAAAAAATATATTTTTATTTTAATTTTTTTACATTTTTCCTTTCTTTATGCTAAAGAAGAAATTTGTATTTTAGAGACAAATTATTATTTTAGCATCCAACAATTTTTCAACAAAGAAAATTGTCCAAATTCTATACTCAAAAAACAAGTTTCTTCGGGATCCATATTTAAAATTTTTATTGCATCAGCAGGTTTTTAC
Source organism: uncultured bacterium (assembly GCA_937928085.1). Lineage (GTDB taxonomy): Bacteria > Spirochaetota > Leptospiria > Leptospirales > Leptonemataceae > SKYB61. The sequence continues at coordinate 102,834 of CALFVU010000004.1, forward strand.
TTCCAAGTCTTAACTCCAACAAAAGAAAATCAAGAAATATTAAATCAAAAATTCATTGTTTCAGATAATCCCTATTTTATAGATTTAATAAAAAAAATAAATAAGGAAAAATTTATAAATTTTTTAAATAAAGAATTTAAAGAATATTTTAACAAAAACATTACTATTAAAGACTTTCCAGATGATTTTAGTTTTGTTTATGGGGGAAAGCTAAAATTTTATCCAAAAGAGATCCATCAATGGTTTGTAAAGCTTGCTTTTGATAACAAAGAATTTATCCAATTAGTTTTTCAAGCTTTACATCATAAAGAGGATTCGATAAGTTTTTATGGAAAAAGTGGAACATGGGGTGGTGCTGCTTGGTATTGCGGAGTTGGACAATCAAAGGAAAATTTAAAAATCATTTGTGTTTTAGTTCCATATACTTTCGAATGGAAACCGGCAAAAGAAAAGGCTTATCGAGTCTTTCTAGAATACATAAAAAACTAAATTTTTATAAACACCCAATTCTTTTACTTTTTTGATTTACAATCTCTAAAAACAATAAATTTTGATTTTATGCAAAATTTAAAAAAATTAAATTATCGTTCTTATGTAATAACACAAGGTGATGTTAGAGCCCCAAATCGTTCAATGCTAAGAGCTGTGGGTTTTTCCGATGAAGATTTTAATAAACCTATTTGTGGAGTAGCTAGTGCTTTTAGTACGATTACCCCATGTAATTCTGGAATCAAAATTTTAGAAGAAGCAGCTGTACGCGGTATTTATAAAGCGGGAGGTATGCCACAAGTATTTGGTACTATCACGGTTTCTGACGGTATTTCTATGGGCACCGAAGGAATGAAGTACTCTTTAATTAGTCGTGAAGTAATTGCGGATGCTATTGAAACTGTTTGTAATGCGCAAAGAATGGATGGATTATTAGCCATTGGTGGATGTGATAAAAATATGCCGGGTGCTTTGATTGCTATGGCTAGATTAAATATACCTTCTATTTTCGTTTACGGAGGAACAATCTTGCCCGGTTATTATAACGGTAAGGAATTAAATATTGTTTCTGTATTCGAAGCTGTGGGAGAATATAACAGTGGAAAAATTACAAAACATGAATTTTTACAAATAGAAAAAAATGCAATTCCCGGTCCTGGAAGTTGTGGAGGTATGTATACAGCAAATACCATGTCTTCTGCTATCGAAGCTCTAGGTATGAGTTTGCCATATAGTTCCACTATGCCTGCAGTTTCTTCCGAAAAAGAACGATCTACGATGGAAGCAGGAGAAGCACTTATTTATTTAATTGAAAATCAAATTACTCCTTCGAAAATTTTAACAAGAAAAGCTTTCGAAAATGCAATTGCGGTAGTGATGGCTATTGGTGGATCAACAAATGCGGTTTTACACCTTTTAGCTATTGCAAAAGCAATGAAAGTTCCTCTATCGATCGATGATTTCGAAACGATTGCAAGAAAAGTACCCCATATAGTAGATACAAAACCTTCTGGCCGTTATTTAGCAGTTCATCTTCATCAATATGGGGGAATTCCAAAAATTATGAAAATCTTACTTAATGCAGGACTTTTACATGGAGATTGTTTAACCGTCACAGGTAAAACAATAGAAGAAAATTTAAAAGAGATTTCTCCAGATATACCTAAAGATCAAGATATTATTTATAATTTAGAAAAACCATTATATAAAAGGGGGCATATTGTTATCTTAAAAGGTAATCTTGCTCCTGGAGGTGCGGTTGCAAAAATTTCTGGCGTTAAACATTTTTCTATTACAGGCCCTGCAAAAGTGTTTGATTCAGAAGAAGAATGTATGGATGCAATTCTAAATAATAACATTCAAGAAGGTGATGTAATTGTAATACGATACGAAGGGCCAAAAGGTGGTCCTGGAATGAGGGAAATGTTAGCTCCTACTTCTGCCCTAATTGGAAAAGGATTGGGTGATAAAGTAGGACTAATTACTGATGGAAGATTTTCTGGTGGTACTTATGGAATGGTTGTTGGTCATGTATCACCCGAAGCTGCTGTAGGAGGTCCGATTGCATTTGTAAAAAATGGCGATATAATCACCATTAATGCTGAAAAAAACGAATTAAGTATTTCTTTATCAAATGAAGAATTGGAAAAACGCAAAAAAGAATGGATTCCACCAAAACCTAAATATACTTCTGGAATCATGTATAAATATTACAAATTAGTTGGTTCCGCCGAATTCGGTGCTTGTACAGACGAATTTGAATAAAAAAAGGGTAGCAACATGGAAAGAAAAAAACATTTACTTTATGACGAAAACGGAAATATCATAAAAGATAAACCTTGGATTTTTCGAACATATGCGGGTCATACAAATGTTTGGGAAACTAATAAACTTTACAGAGAAGGATTAAAACGAGGTCAAACTGGTTTATCCATTGCTTTTGATTTACCTACTCAATGTGGATATTCTTCGGATCATCCTTTAGCTTTACCAGAAATCGGAAAAGTAGGAGTTCCTATCAATTCTTTGGATGACTTCCATATCCTTTTTGAAGAGATTCCCATCGAACAGATGAACACTTCTATGACCATCAATGCAACTTCTATGTGGTTATTATCGTTATATATTGCATTAGCCAAAGAAAGGAATATTGACATCTCGTTATTACAAGGCACAACTCAAAATGATCTTGTAAAAGAATATCTAGCTAGAGGAACGTATATTTTTCCTCCCGAACCCAGTTTTCGTTTAATAAGTGAAATGTATGAATATTGTATTGAGTATCTTCCTAAGTTTAATCCTTCGAATATTTGTTCTTATCATTTACAAGAAGCAGGAGCAACTCCTGTACAAGAATTAGCTTATGCTCTTTCTAATGCCATTGGACTTTTAGACACGATTCAAGAAAGAAAAAAAGTCAACAAAGAGAATTTTGATAAAATTGTAGGAAGAATTAGCTTTTTTGTAAATTCTGGTATTCGATTTATTGAAGAAATGTGCAAAATGAGAGCTTTTGTTGAATTATGGGACGAAATTACTTTAGAAAGATATAATGTTCAAAATCCAAAATATAGAATTTTTCGATATGGTGTACAAGTAAACTCATTAGGCTTAACAGAAAAACAACCAGAAAATAATGCTTGGCGTATTCTTATAGAAGCTTTGGGAGTAACGTTAAGTAGAAAAGCTCGATGTCGTGCTTTACAATTACCTGCATGGAACGAAGCTTTGTCGCTACCAAGACCCTGGGATCAACAATGGTCATTACGATTACAACAAATTTTGGCATACGAAACCGACCTTTTAGAATATCCTGATATTTTTGATGGAAGCTATGTCATCGAATCAAAAGTAAATGAATTAAAAGAGCAAGCAAAACAAGAAATTGATAAAATTTTAAACATGGGAGGAATTCGCGTAGCTGTAGAATCAGGTTATATCAAATCCCAATTAGTGAAATCTATGGCAGAAAGAATGAGTAAAATCAATTCTGGAGAAATTATTGTAGTAGGATTAAACAAATGGACAGAAGGATTACCTTCTCCTCTACAAGCTGGTGATGGAGGTATTTTTAAAGTAGATCCCGAAGCTGCTAAAAAAACTTTAGAAGCTCTTGAAAAAACCAAAAAAAGCAGAAATCCAAATAAAGTAAAAGAAGCCTTAGAATACTTAAAAGAATGTGCTAGGAAAGGAGAAAATTTAATGATTCCTTCCATTGAATGTGCTTTAGCAAGAGTGACGACGGGAGAATGGGCAGATGCTTTACGAGAAGTTTTTGGAGAGTATCGCCCACCTACTGGAATCGAAGGGCAAAAATTATATTTAGAAAACGAAAGAGTACAACGATTAAGAGAAAGAGTAGAACAATTTACAAAACTTAAAGGTAGAAGACCCCGTATTGTTGTAGGAAAACCCGGTTTGGACGGACATTCAAATGGTGCAGAAATGATTGCTGTTTCTGCAAAACATAGCGGTTTTGATGTAATTTATTCTGGTATTCGACTGACTCCATATGAAATAGTTACTACAGCAGTCGAAGAAAATGCAGATCTTATTGGAATTTCTATTCTGTCTGGATCGCATAAAGAATTAACTCAAGAAATTATCAATGAATTAAAAAAACTCAATGCATTTTATGAAATCCCGGTGATTGTAGGAGGAATTATTCCTAAAGCTGATTTTGATTTTCTATTTTCTTTGGGAGTCAAACAGATCTTCACACCATCTGATTTTCAACTAATTGAAATTATGGAAAAATTTATGGACATTATAGAAGAGAAAGAAAAACTTTTGGCAAAATAAATATGATATCCACAATGCAAAAAGAAGATATACGCGAATTAGTGTTTAAAGCAAAGGAAGGTGATAAGTTTTCTATTGCGAAACTTATTTCTATTTTCGAAAATACAAAACCTGAATATTTTGAATTTAAAAAAGAAGCTATACAATTACTTAGTCAAAATAGTAACTCGAAAGGTTTTTTTATAGGAATGACTGGGACACCTGGAGTAGGAAAATCTTCTTTAATAGGTAGAATCTCTCTTGAACTATTAAAAAAAATTAAAAAAAGAATTGCAATATTAGCCATAGATCCTTCTAGTGAAATTTCAGGAGGTTCTTTACTTGGAGATAGAACTCGATTTAGACTACCTTATTACGAAAGTAGAATATATTTCCGAAGCCAACCCTCCAATAATGAATTAGGTGGTTTAGGAAAGCATACTTTTGATGTTTGTAGAGTTCTGTATTATCTTTTTGATGTTATTTTTATCGAAACGATAGGCATCGGACAAAGCGAAATCGAAATCAAAAAAATTGCAGATTATTTGTTTTTAATCTTACAACCATTAACGGGGGATCAAATTCAATTTATGAAAGCTGGAATCATGGAAGTACCCGATGCTTTTATAATCAACAAATGGGACGAAAAAAAAGAATCATTCAAAATCTATTATGCATTACAAAATTCTTTAAATTTTATTACTCCTGATTCTAAAGAAATTTCGATTTTTCCCGTAAGCGCTCATACTGGTTATGGAATAGAGAATCTTGTTGATTTTATAATAAAAATTTCTGAGCAAAGTCCTAAATCCTTACAAGAGAAAGAAAAATATTTTTTTCTTAAGTGGGTACAAAAAGAATATGGAAATAAAGGAATTGAATTTTTAAATCAAATTGGAGGTATAGAGCAATGGTTTACATTTTATCCTTTCTTTGATTTAGCTATAGAAAAATTTTCTACTATTAAATACATTTATGAACCATAAAAAAAATTTGGCTCTTCTTTTTGGAGGAAGATCCACAGAACACGAGATCTCTTTACTTTCTGCTAAAAATATTTATTATTCCATCAACAAACAAAAGTTTGATGTAAAATGTATATATATTACATTAGAAGGCAAATTTTTTTATTTAAATAATATAAGCGAATTTCCCAAAACTAAAGAAGAAATTCAAAATATTCAAAAAAAAGAGCTTTACCTTCGATTTGATTCTACTACTCCATTTTTTTATATAGACAATAATCAAATTTATGAAATCAATGTAGACATTTTTTTTCCTATCACCCACGGAATTTATGGAGAAGATGGAAGCTTGCAAGGTGTATTGAAATTATTAGAAATTCCTTTTGTAGGATGTGATGTTCTTTCTTCCGCTTTATGTATGGACAAAGAAGCAACAAAAAAAATTTTAGTTGCTAATCAAATACCTGTTGTTCCTTATAAAAGTTTTTCTTCTTATGAAGAAATTCCATATGAAACAATTATTCAAGAATTCGAGCTGCCTCTTTTCGTAAAACCTGCAAGACAAGGATCTTCTGTAGGAGTGTATAAAGCAAAAACTTTAGAAGAACTAAAAGAAAAAGTACAAAAATCATTTGAATATGATACAAAAATTATAATAGAAAAGGCAATCCAGGGAAGAGAATTAGAGTGTTCTGTTCTAGGAAATGAACAACTTTATATTTCCACTATAGGAGAAATTCGTCCCAATCATGAATTTTATTCTTACGAAGCGAAATATTTAGATCCTAACGGAGCTGAACTACTTATTCCAGCTCCCAATCTAACAGAACAAGAAATCAAAACGATTCAAGGAATTGTATCTCGAGCTTACAAAGCTCTTTATTGCGAAGGATTTGCCAGAGTAGATTTGTTTTACACAGGTAAAGAAATTTATATTAACGAAATCAATACTTTGCCCGGTTTTACAAATATCAGTATGTATCCAAAACTATGGGAATATGAAGGAAAAAATTCAGAAAGTCTTATAGAAGAAATCATAAATTTATCCATAAAAAGATTTGCTAATTACAAAAAACTAAAAAAAGCTTATGATTACAATTGAAGATTTAAAAGAAAAATTTATCAACATATTTAATAAAAAACCAGAAAAAATTTTTTTTGCACCAGGAAGAATCAACTTCATTGGAGAACATATAGATTATAATGGAGGTAAAGTTTTACCTTTTGCTATTGATAAAGGAATTTATGCAGTAGTAACTTTTAAAGAAAGAAAAGAAAATACTATTATTCATTTGTATTCTGAAATCGATAACAACTTATATACAGTTGATCTGGATAAAAATCGGGATTCAATTCAACAAAGTTCTTTATGGATCCGATATCCTGTAGGAGTAATGGATGCTTTAAGAAAAAATCAAAATTTTGAAATGTGGATCTATTACTATAGCAATTTACCTGCTGGATCTGGTCTTTCTTCCTCCGCAGCTATAGAAGTAGTGACAGGATACTTATTAAAATCTTATGTATTTGAGGAAACTTCGATCGACACGATCGATTTAGCTTTATTATGTCAAAAAGTAGAGAATGAATTTGTAGGTGTGCAATGTGGAATTATGGATCAATTTGTAGTAGCTAATGGTAAAGAAAACCATCTGATCCTTCTAGATACCCATACTCTTAACTATGAATATCTTTATTTTTTTTATCCTGAAATACAGATTGTTGTTATCAATTCGAATGTTCCAAGATCTCTGGCTTCTTCTAAGTATAACGAGCGAAGAAAAGAATGTCAATTAGCTTTACAAACTTTGCAAACAATAACAAAACAATCCTTTCTTAACTTAGTGGAGGTTCCGGAAAATTTGGTTTTAGAACTTAAAGAAGAAAATTTAAAAAAAAGAGCACTTCACGTCATTCGTGAAAACCAAAGAGTAAAAGAAATGGTACAACTATTAAAACATAACCCAAAAGATAGTATATCCAAAATTGGTCATTTATTGTATGATTCCCATCAATCTTTAAAAGAGTTATACGAGGTATCATGTCAAGAACTAGATATAATTATAGAAATCTCTCAAAAATTTGACGGTGTAATTGGTGCTAGAATGACTGGAGCAGGATTTGGTGGATGTGCTTTAGCTTTATTAAAAAAAGAATTTTACGAAACATACACGAATCAACTTTTAGAACTTTATACAAAAAAAACTCATTTAGAATTACAAATTTTTACAACAAACATATCTGATGGAGTAAAAGAATGGAAGTAAATTTGGAAAATCTAACCATAGAAAAAATTTATTTTCAAAAAAAAAATAAAATCCAGACATTTGAAATTCAAAAAGAATTACAAGAAAAATTTTTATTTAGTACCAGTTTAGGGACTTTGTCTTTCGAGTTCCAAAAAAACATTTTAAATGTCTCTTTTGTAGAATTCTTAAATATAGAAGACAAACCAATTGATTTTATTACTTTAGATATAAAAATTCCCGATTTACATAAATTCAAAACTTTTTTACACCAAGGATATAATAATTGGACACAGACCTACGAAGTTTCTATTAAAAATAAACAACTAAATATTAGTCCTTTACTAAAATGGTTATTTACTCCTTTTGGAGAATATACAATTATAAAATATATTGATAATCTTTCTAAAGATTTATTGCGATCTCATTTTTATACGTATTTAAGAGATTACGAAAATCTAATTTTACTTTTTTGTTCTTTAAACGAAAAAACTTCATTTACAATTTTTCAGTTAGATTATAAAAATTCAATTTTAAAGATCATCAAAGACTTTCAGAATTCGACAAACATTTCAAAATTTCCAATATTTTTGATTTATATTAATTACGGGGAATATTATAAAATTTTTGATCTTGTAAGCAATTTATTGGAACCACAAAAACAAAAAGAAAATTTGATTACGGGTTATACCACGTGGTATTATCATTATAACAATCTATCTTTTTATGAAATAATCAAAAGAATTGAATTTATAGGAAATAATAATATTCCTATTGATGTATTTCAAATTGATGATGGATATCAAAAAAGAGTTGGAGATTGGCTACATCTAAAACCAGATTTTGATGGAAAAATGAAAGAACTTGCTTCTCGAATAAGCTTTTATAAAATAAAACCTGGTATCTGGCTTGCCCCTTTTATATGTGAAAAAAAATCATATTTGTATCAATACCATTATGAATGGATCTTAAAAGACATAAATGATAAGCCAGTAGTTGCGGGCTTCAATCCTTTATGGAGTGGAAAGTTTTATACTTTGAATATTTATCACCCCGATTTTCAGAACTATATACAAGATGTTCTACATACCATGAAAGACTGGGGGTTTGAAATTTTTAAATTAGATTTTCTTTATGCAGCTTGTATCTTTCCTACAAAAAAAAAGACAAGAGCTATGCAAATGCAAGATGCTTTAGACTTAATACATTCTGCCATTCAGTGGAAAAAAGAGAATACAAAAATTTTAGGCTGTGGAATTCCGTTTTCTCATGCTTTTGGAAATGTAAACTATACTAGAGTAGGAAGTGACGTAGAAGAAAAATGGGAAAATTTTTTAAAAAACTTTAATTTTTTAGAAAGAGTCTCTACTTTTAGTTCTTTAAATTCTACCATTTATAGACATCCTTTTAACACAAAAAATTTTTTAAACGATCCAGATGTATTTTATTTAAGAGAAAAATTTAGAGCTTTAAAAGCAAAGGACTTACTAAAAAAAATCTTATTAACCGAAGAAGAAAAACTCACGTTGTTATTGATCAATCAAATTTTTGGTGGACTAGTATTTACTTCGGATCCTATAGAAAATTACAATGAACAGCAATTGATCTTATATAAAAAGTTATTTCCGTTTTTAAAAAAACAATATACCAAATTCGTTCCTATCACGGAACGTGCATTCGAAGTTCATTTTTATATAAAAAAAACAAAATTTCATTTAGACAACTATAGTAAAAAGGATCACAATTTAAACTATCTTTTTCTTACAAACTTATCAAATCAAAACGTAAAGTTTTCTTTAGATAATGTTCAATTGTATTTTGTTTCTTTTCCTTTTCAGAAAGCTTATGGAGAATTTTTATACCAACAAGATTATATCGATTTACCTCCACATCATTCTATATTGTTATACAAAGCTGAGACAACACCCAATCATTTATTAGGATCTGACGGAAGCATCTTTCCTTTATCAGAAATCTTAAGTTTTTCTTTTAAAAAATCTGAAGCCAGCATAATCTTAGAAAAAGAAGCGTATCCAAAAACTCAAATTTATATAAGTATTTCTCCCAAAGATAAGGAGAAATACGAAAAAAAATATAAGATTTATGAATTTAAATCAATTTACTACATAAAAAAAGAATACATACAGAAAACTTAATAAGTTTCTATAACTAAACGGTTTAAGCGAGAGAGTTGATTAAAGAATTCTTCCCACTCTGGCTCAGATAACGTTAAAGAATATGTTTTTTCGTAAAAACTTCTTAAAAAGCGGATAATCGGATCCTCCATTCCTTTTAAACCACAAATATAAATTATGAAATTCTTTCTTTTTAAGATTTCTTCTATTTCTTCTTTATGCTCTTCTAAAAGGTGTTGTACGTAAATTTTTTTATTAGGATTTTCTCTTGATAAAGCAGAATAAAACACAAAACGATCATCTTTCAATTTTAAGAAATCGTTATTGATATCATTCGCGTATAAATGATCTTTTTTGTATCTCGTTCCAAAAAATAAATAGATCTTAGCATTGTGGGGATGATTTTGATAAAAAAATTTAAACAAAAAAGCGCGGAAAGGAGCAATTCCAGTACCAGTTGCTAAAAAAATTAAATCTGTATTAGGATCTTCAGGTAAAGAAAAATGTTTTCCTGCAGGACCTGTAACTAAAACTTCGTCGCCTTCTTTTAGATCACATAAATAGTTTGAACACACTCCTTTGATTACTTGCCCGTTCTCGTTCTTATAAACAACTCTTTTTACACATAAAGAAACAGTATTAGGATAATCGGGATCTCCTCCATAAGGCGAGGCAATCGAATACAAACGTAGTTTATGAGGTTTTCCTTTTTCATCTACACCGGGTGGTAAAACTCCTAAGGATTGACCTTCGGTATACACATAATTAGTATTCTTTAAATCCAGAATAATATGCCTTACATCCTCTTCGTAGTCTTCTGGAACCAACTTGGTATTTTGAACCACTCTTATTTTGAGAGGATTTTTCGGCTTGTAAAGCATATCCTGAGCTTCTATAATCTTTACAAAAGGGGGTAAAACCTGTTCGAACTTCATAAAAAAATTTTTTATAAATTCTGAAATCGTCAATTATTTAATACTATAAAACAATTAAAAGCATGAGGAATTTTATATAAATATATAAATTTACATTTTGTAAAAAGTAGAAAGCGGGAGTATTAGAGTTAAAATTGATATCGAAACAATTAGATTTTACAATTTTTACAATATTTCTTTAATCTAAAATAGTACGAATATTATAAGATAATCAGAATACGATAAATCATAAGTAATACTTTTGAACTATGTTCCACAATGTTTTTTTAAGTAATCTTTTCACTAAAGAACCAATATAATTAAAGAAGAAAAACAATGAATCCCAATTGGTATTGTAAAAAAGATTACGCTTCAGATGGTTCTAAAGCATAATACGTTTTTATTAGAACTTACTAAAATTTGATCATATGGTTCAGCACTCAATAAATGATTGAAATAAATCTTTTTATTCTCTTTTGGCTTTTTTAAACAAATAAAATTTATCAATAAACTAAATCTAAAAATAAACAAAAATTGTATATGCTAGATTTCTTAAAATATGATTGAATAATACTATCAATTACTGTTTTTTTTTCGCTATTTTTTTAATTCAAAAAAAAGTGTTAAAAAAAAGATTCTATGATTTTTTTATTTGTTGCTTTTAATAAACATAAGACATCAAAATCATTAATTATTGTGTTTTGTTAATTTACAAATGTTCACGAATTTCTTCGAAAAAAAATCTGTAGACAATTAAAAAAAAACTAATTTTTTAACTTTTGATGAATCGTAAAGACGTAAATTATTATTTTCTTATTTTTTTGTTAAGTATACAAGCTTTCTTTTTTTATCAGAAACTTATATATCCCCAAGATACCCAACCACAAAACACAAAACAATCAATACAAACCCCTTTAAAAGAAAGCATTTGGGATTGGGTGCTAAAGGGGGGAGTTACGATGATTCCTTTAGGTATCATTGCTTCCATCATTATTGGGTTTTCAATAGAAAGATATATTTTTTTTAAGCGTAATGGTGCTACTGTTAAACATTATTTTGATAATTTTATAAAAAAAATTGATAATTTAGAAGAATTAGAAAAATTTATTAACGAAGATCCTTCGATTGTATCCAGAGTCTTAAAAATTGCTTTAAAACATCGAAATAAAGAGATTTCTCTTATCGAAAAAGAGATAGAAAATCAATCAATTATCGAATTAGGAAAATTAGAAAAAGGATTGAATTTCTTATCTAATTTAGGAAATTTAGCTCCTTTATTAGGTTTCTTTGGAACTGTGGTAGGGATGAGGCATAGTTTTATTCAATTTGTAGAAAAACTAGCTCCTACTGCAAAAGATTTAGCTATTGGTGTGGAAGAAGCTTTAATTACGACTCAAGCAGGATTATTGATTGCTATACCTACGTATTTGATTTACAATTTTTTTATTTACTGGATCGATTCCATTTCGATTGAACTAGAACGTTGCGGAAATTTATTACTGAACCGTTTATACGAAATTAAACATGGCAATTAGAATTAAAAGAAAAAGTAAGGATCCCGAAGAAATTCCATTAGCAAGTACTGCGGACATAGCATTTCTTTTAATCATTTTTTTCCTTGCTGCCAGTGCGATATTGGAATTAAAAGGAGTCAAATTTCCTTTACCAAAAAAAGATGCTCCCCCAATGCAAATCGAAAAACGATCTCTTTTTAGAGTACAAATTGATAAAAATCAAAATTTTATTTACGAAAAAAAAACTTATTCTTTCATAGAGATCTTAGAACTTATGGAAGACAACTATATAAAAAATCCTGAAATTGTTTTTGCAATTAAAGTAGATCCTGAATGTCCTTCGGAAGTAGTCCCAAAACTAATTTTCCAAATGCAAAAAAGAAATTTAATTCAATTTTCGATAACGATTAACAAATGAAGCTTAGAAAAAAAAGACATCTTACACCTATACCTGTTTCTGCTATGGGAGATATTGCTTTTTTGTTATTGATTTTTTATATTTCTACAACAATGCTTACGGATCAAAAACCAAGAAATATTGAATTACCAGAATTAAATGCTGAAACCCAATCTTCTCCTTACCCTTTAATTATTTATTTAGATACAGTATTGGCTGAAAAGAATGTAGTCTATTTTTTTAACGAAGAAATTCCTATATCGATGTTAGATCAAAAACTAATAGAAAAAATCACTTCTTCTCCTTCCAACTTTCGAGTTTATTTGAACATAGAGAAAAACTTACCTTTTCGCTATATGTATGAAGTGATCCAAAAACTCAAAGCTTCTGGTATTAGAAATATCATTATTTCTACTCAACCCCAATCGTTATGATGTTCTATCGTATTATTTCTGGATGGGATCTTAGGCATTGGAGTTTTTTAGGTTTTTTGATTCTAATTCTTTTTTTAGCAATAGCTGATTTAATTTTTAAATTGATACCCGAAAAAGAAAAAAAAGATTCTAATATTATTGCAGTAATCCCCGAAATGGCTTTTGTAGAATATCAAGAACCTACAACTCAAGAAACATTACAACAAACAAAAGAACTTTCTGAAGAAATTATGGAAACAGAAAAAAAACAAAAACAGGATGTAATCAATTGGCAAAATGCGATAGATCCTTCTCTTGACTTTACACAACGATATTCTGCAAAAATCGCAGTATCTATTTCTTCTGATGATTACCCCGAAAGAGCAAGAAAATCAAACTTAGGTAAAGTAAAAGTTTCTGTAGCATTATATATTGGAGCAGATGGAAAAATCAAAGATGTAATAATCAGAAAATTTGAAAGTCAATCAGGAAATCTCGAATCATTTAAAGAAGATTTTATTCAATCTGTAAGAAAAGTATTTTTACAAAAAAGTAAACTTTTATCAGAGCCTTATAAAGAAAATGGACAACCAAAAGATTTTATTTGGTACACTACAGTTACCTTTTCTTTGGAAAACTAATATCTATTGAATTCGTTTTAGAACTTGCAAACTATCCCGAATTGGTTTTGGATTATGCGTGCGAATCCAATCCACCCCTTTTCGAATAAGTTCAATTTCACAAACTAACGTAACAAAATCTCTTTCTTTTGGATTCTCAATTTGTGCTACTTTTCCTAAAAAAGACTTTCTGGAAACCGAAAGATAAATAGGAAGTCGATATCGCTTTTTGATTTCTGGTATAGCATTAATCACCTGAAAAGAATTTTCAGGGCTAGCTCCTAAAAAAAATCCCATACCCGGATCAAGCAAAATTCTTTTTTCAGAAATTCCAGCATTAAGCAATGCTTCGATTCTTCGATCAAAAAATTGTAGTATTTTTTGAACAATATTTTCGTTATGATCTTTGATTTCTGCCCTTCCGGAATGCACCTGATGCATAACAATTAATTTGGTTGTATGATCTCGCAAGAAAGGATATAGTCTGGGATCTGGAAAACCATTTATGTCATTCAAAAAATCAATAGGATATTGTAAAAAAAACTTTTGAACCTCGAGACGCCAGGTATCAATTGAAATAGGAATTTTATTTTTTAAAGCGTACCCTACAACAGGTTTTAAACGTTGAATTTCTACTTCTATCGGAACATCCTTTCCCTTTGGATTACTCGAAATAGCTCCTACATCTACTACATCTGCACCCTCTTGGATCAAACTATGTATTTTTCTTATTGCTTTTTCGAATTCCAGATACTCCCCACCATCAGAAAAAGAATCCTCTGTGACATTTACAATCCCTGCAAGTTTGACGTCAAAATTCACCATACCAATTTTTTTTAATTTTTTTATCATTCAAGACTATTCTTCGTTTAAAAAAGAAACAAGATAAGGAAGAAGATCTTCTACTCTTTCTTCTTGTGGAACATGCCCCAATTCTGGCAAGAAAACTAATTTCGCGTTTTTTAGATTTTTATAAAACCAATAAGCATGTTCTATAGGAATCCAGCGATCTTGCAAACCCCATAAAATCAATGTAGAATTTTGGATTTTTCTTAAATCTTCTAAAGTGATTTTTTGATAAGGGGCAAGAAATAAACTTTTATGAGCATTGGTTCCTCCTTCTGTTTTTAAAGGTAAATAATACATATCGATTTTTCTTTCAGTAATTCTAGAATCATCATAAAAAGCAGAACTTAAAAAGAAACGAATAGAAGTTCGATTTACAAAAAGAAACTCAAAGGAATTTAAAAAAATTATAAAAACTTTCTTAATGAAATAAGGTGGTTGAGAAGACTCCAAAAGCCCAGCTGAATTAATCAAAATAATTTTGTGTACAGCCTCGGGATATTTTAAGGCATATCGCAAAGCAAATTCTCCACCCATGGAATTTCCTACCAAAATGATTTTTTTGAAATCATAAAAGTTTTGAATTTCTCTAAGCCATTGAATGTATGCCTCCCGTGTATAAGAAATATTTGGCTTGTCAGAAAACCCAAAACCAGGCATATCTAGAGCCACTACGGGATACTGCAAAGGAAACTTATTGATCAAATCCTCCCAGGTATGCACATTACTAGAAAACCCATGCAGTAAGAAAATAGGTACTCGATTTTTTACTTCTAAATTTTTCTCTAATACAAAAATCTTTTGATTTTGAATTTCAATATATCTACCTTCAGGGAAATACTTTTTTGCAAGTTCTCGAGAATTATATGTCTTACAAGAAATTATCACAAAAACAAAAAAACAACATAAAAATTTCAACATAAAAATAAATCTAATCTATCTAACCAAAAAAGAAAAATACTTTTAATAACCTAAAATTTTTAAATAAAATTTTATAAATGATTTTAATGTCAAATCTTTATTTTTTTTTCAAAATTTGCAATTTTTGATGACAGTACAATATATGTATGAAGTAGAACAATATAAGCTAAACCTCAAACATAAAGTATGCATCAATACACAAGCAACACTTTATAATGAACTTAAAAGACTTGCCAAAAAAAACATAAATGGATATCTAAAATATTTATACGAAAAACATAAAAGAAAGATCTTAAGAGTAAAAATAACTCCCATCAAAAAAACAGAAACTACGGAATATCAACCCAAGCAAAAAAATTACCAAAAAGTGAATCTTTACCTTTCTCCAAATTTATGGAAAAAATATAAATTACTAAAAGACTTAACGGGCTACTCCATAAGCTATCTAATACGGGTTTTTTTAGAATGGGAACTCCAAAACGAAGGACAACCCATCCAGCCCCTTCTACCTCAAATCCAACAGCAAAATGATCCCACATTCGGACAAGACTCCTACCCCTCTACACATAACTATGTTTATAAAGTGGTTTGGGGGAGACAGAACAATCGGTTAAAACATATATTTTGGGATGATAATTAAAGTTTTTTAGGCATAATATCATTTTTTTATTTTTAAATTATTGACATTCACAATTTATTAATTATTTTTTATAAAAAAAATCTGTATATTTTTCATATAATTTATGCACATCATAATAAAAAATTGGAAGGCTTCTGTCTAAAAATATTTTTTTTAATTTTGCTGTTTGTTGACTCAAATTTAATTTTTCTTTGAGTATTTTCTTTATTGCTAAAGTATATAAATGAATCTTATGATTTGTTCTCTGAATTTCTTTGTGTAAAATTTTTGCGTATATATTTTGATTGTTATTGATAAATTCAATTAGGGTTTGATTATTTTGTCGCATATCAGTATCTTCTAAAATCGAACGTTCATACTTCTTTTGATGATTTTTTTTGATTACATCATAAAAATTTTTCAAATTATATAAAAAGATTTTTTTTCTCCGTAGTTTGCATTCTTCGTTTAGATAAATTTCTGGATTAAATTTCCATTTTCTTATTTGATCTAAGATTTCTTGTTCTTCAGGAAAAATCAAATTGATAGAAGCTTTATAAGGAAAAAAAATCGTAGCAGTAGTAGTAACAAAAGGGGAAACCTGAAATCCCAAGAATTCATTCAAAATTTTTTCTACCACTACATCATAAAATCCTCCCCCTATACCGTGAATCATCAGATTCGATAAAAAACCTCGTATTATTAAACTAATTATTAAAGCTTTTGGTAAAACCATTTGATTTTTATCGTCATCATAAATAGTAAGGGTTCTTCTATTGTAGCCATCGCTTAACCAAAAAGGTAGTTCATTCTGTTTTAAGTTCGGGAAAGGAATCGCTAAATTTTTTATATGTTGATCTCTTCGAAATTGATTTAAAAATGTATTTGTAATTTTATAAAATTTTTTATAATTTGACTTTATAAATTCAAACAACCATCGATAAGTTTTAGTATTGACAATGTGAGATAAAAAGATCGGTTCAATTTTTATATTGACTTCTTTTGTATAGTAAGTATTCAAAAAAACTGATAAATCTGTAATTTTGATTTTTTTAGATTTATGCAAAAATTCTTTTATCGATTCTAAAAACATTTTTACTACTGGCACGAAACTAGGTTCAAAAATATAGTATAATTCTAATTCCCATCTTTCGATCCAATCCAGTAATTGATCTTTTTTTTGTAACCATTGATGTAAAATGATGTTTTTTGGATCATTTAATAAAAAATCTTCTCGATGATAATCTTTAAAAAAATATATAAATTTCCAATATATTTTTTCTTTATCCGTATCTAAAACCAGATAGTATGCTTTGCCATTTACATATCTTGCAATCAGGCTTGTAAGAATTAATTTTACAAAAATACCGGGATAATAAAGAATAGGTTGATGCCCCGTCATGATGATAGGTTGGTGCAACGGAAGATTTAATTCTTTTTTTAATTCTTGCGAAATTGAAGCAAAGTCTTTTGGTAAATTATCATTAATAGATTGATTTAAAATCTGCAAAAGATCAGAAAAATAATGAGAGAAATAAAAAAATTCCGTCATAGATGGATTAAACATATCCTTTTGGCCAGTTTTCAAAAAGTGGGATTTCTTTCTGAAAAAAAGGTTCTCCAGCTTTCGTACCAGTTTGTATGCCCCAGTAATAGTTTTCTAACAATACAGATTCAATCGTTGATTCCTTTTTAGGAATTATAAATTGAGATTCATAACACAGGATAGCTTTTTTTTTGATTTCGATAAATTCAGATATATCTATAATAAAAGAAGGTTGTATTCGTAACTTAATATGAATAGGAAAATAGTATAGGACTCGCTTTGGATAATGAGGCTCTCCTTTGATATCAGATTTCGTTAATTTTGCATAAAATCGAGATGCATCAGCTAGTTTCGATGAAGCAACATGATCAGGATGACCATCATCAAAGTAAGGGGCAAAAACATAAGTAGGGCGAAACTCCCGAATAACTTCTGCAATTTTTTTCCGATGTTCGATATTATCCTCCAGAAAACGATTTGGTAAATTTAAACATATTCTTTTTACTCCTAAAATTTCCGCTGCTTTTTCAGATTCTTTTTTTCTAATTTCTGGAGTTCCAAAAGGTGTAGGTTCTCCATTTGTTAAGTCCAAGAGTAATACCTCGATCCCTTGTTTAACAAAAGAAGCTACTGACCCCCCCATCCCAATCTCTACATCATCAGGATGTGCACCAATACAAAGGATCTTCATAAGATTAAAAAAAATATATCTATGATAACGAAAAGCTTTTTAAAACTATCACAAGAAAATCAAAAATAATATTATAAATTAAAAATAAAAAATTTATAACAAAACACCACGTTTGATGTTTTTATAGAACTATCGGATTTGAAACTTTATACAAATCACTATTTGGTTTTATTCACCTCTTCGTTTTTTTTATTAATTCCCAAAGAAAAGAAAGCTTTTAAGTTTATAAAATCGTTTTGTAAAATTTAATTAAAAAAATAACTATCAGAATAACTCGATGGTTTTAAAATCGCCCAATAATTTTAAATCGTGTCTGAATACAAAATAAGAATAATATTGCCAATTTAAATCTAAATCCAATTAAATTTTTTTAATTTTATAAAATAATATAGATTGATAAAGTCATTTCTTGAAGATTTACAATAATTTTATAAAACTTTTCATGACAAAATCCAAAACTTGATTTTACTGTACTTTAATGTTAGATTTAGCTTTAAAAAACTCCACCAGAATAGCTTATACTTTATATGTGTTTTCCAAGAAAGGTATTGATTTTTTTTCGAAAAAAGATGTTCCCCCACCAAAGCTACTTAGAGAAGCATTCGAAGAATTAGGAACTACTTATATAAAATTAGGACAGTTGATTGCTAGTGCGCCTTCCCTTTTTCCAGAAAATTATGTATTAGAATTTCAAAAATGTCTGGATCAAACTTCAGCGGTTCCTTTTTCAGAGATGGAAAAAATCCTAAAAGAAGAATTCCAAAAACCTCTTTTTTTAATTTTTCGAGAAATCAATCCTAAACCATTAGCCAGTGCTTCGATTGCCCAAGTTCACGAAGCAGTTTTAAAAAACGGAGAAGAAGTCGTTTTAAAAATTCAAAAACCAAACGTAAAAGATATTATTCAAACTGATATGAATTTTGTATATATCGCTTCTTTGATCTTAGAATTTTTAATTCCAGAATTTAAGAGATTATCACTTTCGGAAATCATCCAAGATTTACACAATAGCATGATCAAAGAATGTGATTTTCTTTTAGAAGCAAAACATACCAAAGAATTTAGAAAATTCATTGATTCTATGGATATAAAAGATATTACAGTCCCTAAAATATATGATGAATTAACAACACCTAAAGTTATCACAATGGAAAAGCTCAAAGGTATACCTTTAAGAAATCCTGAAGAAATTCAAAAGATCAAAAATCCAAAAGAAGTAATTGCAAAAGCTTTACATGTATGGTTTTTAAGTTTAGTTGCCTTTGAATTTTTTCATGCTGATGTTCACTCTGGAAATTTAATGTTACTGGAAGATGGAAGAATTGCATTTATTGATTTTGGAATTATAGGAAAAATTCAAACAAGTACCTGGAATGGTTTACAAAAAATCATATTTGCTATGGAATCATACCCCATCAACTATAGGCTTATGGCGGAAGGATTAATAGAATCGGGTATAGCATCTAAAAAAACAATCAATCTTTCAAAATTTACCGAAGATTTACGAAATGCTTTTTCGATATTTCAATCTTTAGAAGACTCTTTGTTTTTCGAAGAAACATTTAGCGAAGAAGAAATCAACAAAAAATTATTAACAATTGCTCAAGTAGCAAAAGAAAATGGAATTCGATTTCCTCGTGAATTCGGCTTACTTTTAAAGCAATTTCTATACTTTGATAAATATATAAAAAATCTAGCTCCCGAAATTAAAATAATAGATGAATTTAAAAAATGAGTTTCTTTATATAATTAGACACTTTTTAGGGGATGGATCTAAAATGAAGATTACTAGTAAAGGCAGATATGGAATTAAAATTATGTTAGAGTTAGCGAAGAATTTTAATAAAAATCAATTCCTTAAGTCTAAAGAAATTTCAGAAAAACAAAATATTCCTATTAAATATCTAGAACAAATTATTAACAATTTAAAAAAATGTGGTTTTGTAGAAAGTGCCCGTGGTGCTGAAGGAGGTTATAAAATTGCAAAAAATCCCGAAACAATTACCATTTTCGAAATCTTACAATGTTTAGAGGGTAATCTAAGTATCTTGGATTCTAAAAATGATTTTATCAAAGGGGATTCAGGGCAATTTTGGATAGAAATTGACGAAAAAATCCGTTCGATGCTTTCTATAAACTTATATGATTTTATTACTCGTATTGAAAATAACAAAGATTCAATGATGTATTATATATGACAAATCTTAAAGTTGCAATCGTCCATGATTGGTTAACAGGTTTTCGAGGAGGAGAGGTAGTTTTAGAAGCTCTTCTAGATTTGTTTCCCCAAGCAGATTTATTTACTTTACTTTATATTCCAAATTGTTGTTCAGAAAAAATAGAAAATCGCAAAATCTACACGAGTTTTATCCAGCATTTACCATTTAAAAAAAAGTGGTACAGGCATTACCTACCTCTTTTTCCAACGGCGATTGAACAGTTTACTTTTGAAAATTATGAGTTAGTGATTTCCAGTTCCCATTGTGTTGCAAAAGGTGTGATTGTACCTCCCGATGTCCCCCATATTTCTTATATTCATAGTCCTATGAGGTACGTATGGGATATGTATAAAGTATATTTCCCCGGAAAAAATATATTAGAAAGATTGATAATTCCTTATTTTGCTAATTATTTACGAATGTGGGATGCTACTTCTTCTATTCGTGTGGATCAATATATTTCGAATAGCAAATTCGTTGCTAGAAGAATCAAAAAGTATTATGGAAGAGATGCCGTTGTGGTTCATCCTCCTTGTATAAAAGAAATTCCAAAAATGAACTTTAGTTATAGAGATAATTTTTATTTAATAGTGAGTGCTTTAGTCCCTTATAAGAAAGTAGATTTAGCTATTCATGCTTTTAATCAATCAAAAGAAAAACTCGTTATTGCTGGAAATGGCCCCGATTTGCCGTATTTAAAAAAAATAGCAAAAAAAAATATTGAATTTATTGAATCTCCTTCAAAAGAGCTAATCAATGAATTATACCAAAGAGCTCGAGC
The DNA here is from genome assembly GCA_937928085.1 of uncultured bacterium. GTDB lineage: Bacteria > Spirochaetota > Leptospiria > Leptospirales > Leptonemataceae > SKYB61. The sequence goes on from CALFVU010000004.1 coordinate 123,930, forward strand.
TTTGATCTTTCCTGGGATTGAAGATTTTGGCATCGTGCCCGTAGAAGCTCAGTCATTTGGATGTCCTGTAATAGCTTTTAGAAAAGGTGGTACACTAGAAACTGTATTAGATAGAAAAACTGGAATATTTTTTGATGAACAAACTCCTCTAAGTCTTCTAAAAGCGTTAGAAATTTTTAAGACTTTACGTTTTAAAGAAAAAGATTTTGTATCCCATGTAAAACAATTTAGCTATCTAAATTTCTATGAAAAAATAAAAAAAATCATCTCTAAATTTTTATGATAAAAATTATTTTTTTAACAGATATTCACGACTCCTTAAAAGAACTAAAAACTTTATTAGAAATTACAAAAGCTGATTTATATTTAATTTGCGGTGATATATTATACTATGCCTTTTATGATTTAGAAGAAGTTCTAAAATTTGTCACTCTTCAAGAAGAATTTTATTCTTATATAAAAGAAACCAATCAAAAATTGGATCCTTACGATTTAGCAACAAAAATTTTAAGAGATCATCAAACAGACATTCATTCTGAAATGTATATAAAATCTGCTGAATATAGATTATTATTCCATCTTGCAGCAAAAACAATGAAAGAAAAATATAGTGCTATAGAAGAAATCATTCAAAAACATTCTCAGGCACAATGTTTTGTTCTACCAGGAAATTATGATATTGATCTTCAATATACCGCTCTCGCTAAAAGAAATCTTCATAAAAGAATAATGTATTACGAAAATCTTACACTTGCTGGTTATGGTGGTGCTCCCATTCTCACATCTGGAATTCCCGAAAAATTAGCAGTGCCTTATTTAGAAGGAGGAAAAGGAAAAGATTTTTATTCAGAACCATATGAATTTTTCTTAAATTCACAACCTGATATTATGGTTTTACATAATCCCGCTTATGGATATTTTGATAAAGTTCCTCATTATGGAAATATCGGATCCATAGGAATTCGTAATTATTTAGACGAAAATTTTCCTATTTTAACAGTTTCGGGACATATTCACGAAGACTATGGAATTTTTTTAAATTCAAAAGGTAGTATTTTTTTGAATACTTCGAATTTTGGAACTGTGGATTCTTTTTATGGCAAAATGGAAGGTGGCACTTTTGCAGAAATTTATATTGATAAATCTACAAAAAAAGTTCATAACATAACCATTAGAAGGCTTAAAGATAAAAATATTTATGATTTTTTTGATGTAAAATTTTCTTATTCACAAAAGCCTGGATATATAATCAAAAGATTAAAACATTTCGATTCTTTTCATTTAGATTTTGAACAATTCATCAAAAATCAAGAATTTTATTTATACTAACACATTTTTAATGCTATCGTAATAAAATGTATAGAGAAAATTTTTTTTAAATTTAAATATTAAAATTATTTATAAAAAAATCAAATTATTTTTATAAATGAAAAAGAATTTCATCTTCTAATAATAATTGAGAAACATCTCTTCTAAGAAATAAATCTATGTTTAATCTAGCTCGATTTGGTAGAATTTGATTTTGTATAGCATATTCAACAGATTTATAATAATATTCTAAACCTTGTTGTTGTAACTCTTCTATTTTATATTTGGGGAATCGCTTTTGATTCTCTTGTGCTAAAGATTCATAAATAGTACCTAAATTATTGTAAACATTATAAAGTAATTTTTTTTCTAGATCAGTTAGTTTTTGTTTCGAAATTAATAAATCTTTGGCTAATAAAAAAAAATTCAATGCTTGCTTATTTTGCTTACTGTAAAAAGATGCATTGCCTAAAGCTACATAAAAATTTGGGCTTTCTAGTATTTTCCCATCATCTATTTTTAACCAATTATGCAATGCAGATTGAAAATTTCCATTTATATACTCGATAACACCTTGCCTGAAGTAAGATTCAAAAAGTTTTTTTTGATCCGTCAATTCTTTTATTGCAAGCTGATTATATTCTTCTGTACTGTTGATTTCTTTTACTAAATTTTGAAATTGTTCACTAGGTTCATTTAGCGAAACAACAGGAGGAACCAATGCATTTTTGTACTTTTCAAATATTGTACTGACTAATTCATAATAAATTAAACCTTGATTAAAGGAGATCATCGTTTCATCTTCGGGGCGAATTCCATAATAATCTTTGTATTTCTGAAATGTTTCTAAAGCGGTAAGAAAATATTCTTGAGACTTTGCATAATCTCGTAAATTATATAAATAATATAATCCCAAATAATACAATGATGGAAAGTGTTTAGGATCATAATAAAAAGCATTTTGAAATTGTTTTGCACCAATTTGAAATTGTTTTCTTTTATAATAAAATCGTCCTCTCTGATAAAATCCTTCTCCATATTGACTGCCAGTGATTACTTCGTCATCTCGCTTTTCTTTTTTATGAAAAACTAAATCTAATAATCTTTGTATATTTGCTTCTATGTCTAACTGATTTAAAGTATTTACTGGATCTACATTATATTTGATTCTTAATTCCTCTGGTTGAATATCTATATAAAAGCCAGCTAATTTTGAAAGTGTATAAATTGGCAATTTCTCTTCTAAACCCAAGGATTGCAAGTATCGATGTTTAGCAATTACGTATCTTGGATCCTGATTTTCTCTCCAAATTTCTATATATGTGTTTAAAATTCCGTCATGTCCTAATATATGATCAGGGTAAAAATCTATGATTTTTTGATATTCTTGAGATGCCAGAGTATATTTTTTTTGATTATAATAAATCTTTCCAATTCCACTTAATGCTTCGGGATCATTTGTTTTATCTAAAAGGGTTAAAATAATTCTATAGTAATCAATAGCGAGGTTATCATTCTTGTATTTTTTTCCTTCTTCAGAATTTAAAAAATGAGGAATATTAAGAGAATGAAATTTTGCTAAATAAATTAAATTTTCTTTTTCGTATTTTTCGTATTTTAATTTTAACAAAGTAAAGGCTCCAGGTACTAATAATTTTCTTCGTATTTGATCCTTAGAAAAAAATTCTGTATAATGTTGATTTCGAATTTCTTGTAAACTTTTCCAATTACTTGCTTTTTGAATTAGTGGTACTCTTAAAGTTGGGGAGTTCCAAGCATATTCAGGCTCAATTTTACCAAAAAGTTTTTCAAAAGCTTTTTCATACTTTCCCAATCGTATAAAAGAGCTTGCATATTTATGTAAATATTGTATGTTATATTCGCCTTCATTTATTAAAGCTTGATTAAAATATTCTTCAGCTTTTTGAATATAAATTTCTTTATCATTGATTTCAGCTTTTTCTGCATTTTTTAATTCTTCTAATCCTAATTCATATAAATTTGTGGTTTGATAATAATTATAAAAGCGAATTCCTGAAAAAAATAAAATAGCTCCCAAAAAAAAACTTCCCATTAAAATCAGGAACAATTTTGCTCTTTTTCTTTTTCTTTCTAATGCTTCTGGAGATATATCACCAACATAAATAATCGGGATACCTTCTTTTGTTCTATCAACTGCAATTTTGGGTCGAAAACCTAATTTTTCTTCGAAAAAATCTAATAAAGTAGGTTCTTCTACCCCCTCGATTAGCATATTGACAAGAAGTTTTTGATCAGTTCTAGAAAGTTTCTCGTTTACAATCGAATCGATAATGACTTTTCTTAAAGAATCTGAATACGATAAAATTGACTCTCTTAGTTTAGCAAGTTCCTCATCGGTTAATTCGGAACCTATACCCTCTTCTAAGAGAGATTGTTTTTGCATATCTCTTAACTCATCCTCTCCTAAAGTCACATCAATTTGTTCTATATTTTCTGATAAAGAAGGTGTTTCGAAATTCGAATCAAAATCAGACGAAAAATCAATTGATCTAGTACTATCTAATACTTCCTCACCTACACCTATCTCCCCTATGTCCTCCCCCTCACTCATATCTACACCTATCTCCCCTATATCCTCCCCTTCACTCATACCTACACCTATCTCCCCTATGTCACTTACTGCTATGTCCTCACTTATTTCATTTTTTTGAAATTGAGTTTCTTTTTCCTCAAGCATTTCCGATGAAGATTTTATGGGAAAATTAAATAAACGTAAGAGATTTTCTTTTTCTTCAGGCTTAATGTTTTCTAATTTATCTTTGATATCTTCGTATAATAGTTTATCATAAGGAAAAAAGAAATCTAAATTAAAATCTTTCAAACCTTCTAAAAAATTTTGGACAAGAGCTTCATTTTCTTGATTTACCATAAATTTTCTATTTAAGTTTTTTTAAAATTTATCGACTAATTTTACTAGTCAATAAGTAAAATAAAATCTTACTATGAAGATAGAAAAATCCATTTCTTTGTTTTTTATTTTTTTTATTACTACTCTTTGGTCTAATAACGAAAAATGGGAATATCCCCTATTCGAAAAGCAAAAACAAGAAATAAAAATTTTAACTTATGAAGAGTTACAAACATTAAAGAATAGCTCCCCCCCACAACTTGTGTATTACTATGATTGGGAGCTATATCAAGCGAATAAAAAAATTTTAACAAAAGGTATTCTTTTCACTTATAGAAATCTTTTAGCAAAAGAAAGCTTTATAGCAGGAAATTTTACAAATGAAAAATTAATCCCTATGAAAAGAAATAAGTATGGAGTATTTTATCATATTCATAAACTAAATGATAACAACGAACTCAATATAACAAAATATCTATATAGATTTTTTATTGATGGAATATGGAACTTAGATCCAAGCAACCAAAATAAAGCAATCATCAATAATACAGAAATTTCAATCTTTGAGTTCGATGATTTTATGAACTATCATCTTGCAAAGACTGAAATTTTAAAAAAACATATTTCTAAAAACCCACTAGAAAGTAATGTTTTTCTTGTAGAATTTAAAATACACGAATCACATTTAAAAAGAATTTTAAATAAAGATAAGATTAACTCCGTTAGCATTGTTAGTAATTTTAATTTTTGGAATCCGTATTCAAACTTTTTAGAAAAAGACGAAAAGGGAATTTATAGATGGAAAACAAAACTATTTAAAGGAAACTATTTTTATAACTTTGTAGTAGATGGAGAATGGATTTTAGACCCATTAAATGAAAATACAAAATTTTTACCAAACTTTGGTAAAATTTTCAATTATATAGTATTGGAATAAGAACCAAATTTTTTAGAGATTCAGAATCTTGCGGTTTAACTTAGTTAGAATTATGGAAGGAAAAACATTTCTTTGACATTCTTAATTTTCTTGTGTATATGTAACCTAAAAGCTTTCTTTATAAGTATTATTTATAAAATCAATAAATACCGAGTTAAACGGATATAATTTTGAATAATGAATTTTTTTAAAATTCTTTTTGCAAAGCAATCCTCTTAAGTTTATTATTGTTTGTAAAGTAGAAAAAAATGAATAAAAATTATAATTCTAAACTTTTCTTTAACTTTCCAAAAATTTATTGTGAAATTTTTTAACAATTCATTTTAATATACAAATTTTTTTAGTAAAAATTAAAAATTGAATAATATAAAATGACAACTTATTCGTCATTATTTCAAAAAAGAATCACTGTTCACTTTAATTTTTCATATTCTTAATCTTTGGCAAAATATATGTTATCAAAAATAGCTTTTTTTAAAAAAATTTTCCAAAACATATTGAGTTTTAGAATATAACTATTATATGAAACTCTTACTTGTATCTCAACAAATACCAGATTATCAAAATTTCCCCATTCATTCTACAAATGATACTACCCAATATACCTTCGCTAAAACCCACACTATGGGAATCAGCATACTCCCAGAATACTACCAAATCTTATGTAATCTCTCCAATGGCGATTTCGATACGTTTTTGAAATACTTATATTTTAAATTCCATAATAAACTTT
>CALFVU010000005.1 GCA_937928085.1 uncultured bacterium
TCTATATAGCCCAAATTATATCTACTAGATAATCTCTTATTTCTTTTTTTTTACAATAAACTACTTTTTTCAAAATATGTTGTTGTATATAAGCTTTTAGAGAAGATTTTTACAAGAGTTAACTTTTCTAACAAGTCTTTTAGATAAATTTCAATCTCAACAAAATTAAGTTAACCAATGCATGAATTTTTTTTGGATTTCACTATTTGAAAATAATTTTTTTTAAGAATTAAAAACTTGGAGTTATGATTTTTAAAAGAATCAAGTAAAAATTAGTTTTGTTGGAAGATGCTAAATTTTTAAATCAATCTGGATAATGATCTTGAGTTTTTTCCATTGTTTTTATGTACTTTATTTCATATAATCTAAAAGTAGAAAATAGACAATAGAATGAAAAATGTTTTCAAAATTTGAAATTTTCTTATATTGTTATATTAAAAAAACTGATAAAGAACTTTCGTATAAAAGCAAGTAAAAAAAGATGTAATATTAATGTATAACATTTTGGAACTTTTGGATATGAAAACATGGCTTTTTATATTGATTGTATTTTCATTGCTTTACCCTTTTCTTTTTAAATTTTTAGTATTAAAGTTCCTTAAAAGATATGGATTTGAGATTCAATTTTCTGGAATTGGATTTGTCACTCCTTTTTATTTTGTTTCTAAAAATGTATATATTCAATTTGATTATAAAGAAGACTATGATTTTTTTCAGCTTTCGTGTAAAAAACTTAAGTTTTTGATTAATCCTTTATATTTTTTAAAAAAACAACTCATTATAGAATTTGTTCGTATGGAATACCCCAATTTATATTACGAAAATAAATATAATTCTTATAGAAAAATCAAGCTTTTACCCGAAATGAATCAAGTCATAATAAAAAATTTTTTAATAAAAGGCGGTAGCATAGAAACTATTGATTTTATGCTTCCCGGTCCTTATCGGTTTAATCTTACAGAAATTAATTGCTTGATTCGAAAAATAGATTTATCAATTCCTGTGAGTTTATTATTTTTTGTGGAACAAGGTAATGCAAAGATAGATTCAGGAGACTTGCAAATTCAACTTAATAAAACCGTATTTAAACCTACAGGTTCTTTATATCTTAAAAATATAAAGTGGACAACAATGTTAGGTTTATCTTTACCTTTTGTTGATACTTCTTTTAGTTTATTTGTTTATTTTACTCATGAATCTGACCGAGAGATGATAGTTTCGGGATATTTACATGTTTTAGGTACAAAAGAAGACGAACATAAAGGAGGGATAGAAAAAGAAGGCATGCCTTTTGTTTTTAGGGTAGAATGGGAAAAATTTCGATTACCTATCGATTTAGGTTTACAAAAGTTCGTTGAAAAAATTTTCGAAACGATTCACCCGAATTTGTTAGAGAGAAGTTTGGTGTATTTAGGAAGAGAAGTTTTTGATAGGATCAAAAAACAGCCTGAATGAAAAAACAAGACGTGATGAAAATCATTTTGGAGATTATAGAAGAATTAAAACCAGAAAAACTTTTAAAAGAATCTTTATACAAAAACTTTTATAAATTTATAAAAAAATTAAATAAAATTTATATCATTTCTTTAGGAAAAGCTGGGTATTCTATGGCAGAAACTTTTTATGATTTTGCTGTGGAAAGTGGTATTTCTGAAAAGATTCAAGGAGGTTTTGTAGTTTCCCCATATAATACAACTAAAGGAACTCTTGCTAATTTTGAAATATTAGAATCATCTCATCCTTATCCAGATTTTAATAGCTTATATGCAGGAGATCGCCTAATAAAAGTTATTCAAGGATTGTCACTTGACATAGAAATAATTTTTTTACTTTCTGGGGGAGCTTCTTCTTTAATAGAAAAAACAATTGAAGGAATTGAATTACAACATTTGCAAAATTTAACAAAAAGTCTTTTAAGATCAGGTGCTAAAATTAATGAAATCAATACAGTAAGAAAAAAATTTTCTTTATTAAAAGGTGGAGGACTTGCTAAATTACTATATCCCAGAAATATATATCAATTTATTTTAAATGATGTGGTGGGAAAGAATTCTGAAAAATTTGTTTCTTCGGGTTTACTTTATCCCGAAAATGTCTCTTTAAAAAGAGTCAAACATATATTAAAAAAATATAACATAATTTTGGATTTTGATATCCACTCTTTGAGCTTTCCCAAAAACAATAAAAGTTCTGTAAAAAAAACTTTTGTTATTGGAAACAATCAAATTGCTTGCGAAAAAGCTAAAAACATACTTGAAAAAAATCATTATCGTACAAAATTGATTGTATCTAATTTTTCTGGTTCTATTGAAAAATACGAATTTTTGATTCTTAAGACTATTCTTAAATCGATAAATAAGATTTCGAGGTTAAGTCCAACTGCATATATTTGGGGGGGAGAACCTACAGTAAACGTTCAGGGTAATGGTCTTGGGGGACGAAATCAGGAATTAGCTTTACGAATGTGTATACATTTTTATAAAAACAAAAGAATTCAATCTTTTTTTGAAAACAATAATATGATCTTCGTTTCGATTGGAACCGATGGAGTTGACGGTCCAACAGATTCTGCAGGAGGTGTGGTTTCGAAAGATACTTATCAAGATATTATTAAAAACCAAAATTTGGAAACAATCAAAACACCAGAAGAGTTTTTAAAAAATAACGATTCGTATACCGCTTTATCTTTAGCAGATTCTTTAATAAAAACAGGTTATACAGGTACGAATTTAAATGACCTTAGTTTGTTATTTTTAAATTTTGCTTAGTTTATTAAAAATAGAATACGTTTTTTCTTTTCGTTTTACATATAAAACTTTCATTTTTTTTATTATATGTATTTCTTTTTTAAAATTTTTTTCGAATTGTAATTCTTCCTTTAAGAATTTCAAAAGTTTTAGATTGAGTTTTGTTTTTTTTATAGAGTATTGAATCCATCTTGATATTTTTTTAGATTCAATTAAATTTGCTTGTTTTAAAGCTTTAAGATGAATAGAAATTGTAGGTAAAGAAATATTAAGTAATTGAAGTAATTCGCAGACACAAAGTGGTTTTACAGAGAGAAACAAAAATAATTTTAATCGATTTTCTTCTGAAAGTGCTTTAAGGATTTCTATAATCTTTGTTTGAGTTGTCATTATACTACCTCTTTTTTGTTGACAGTTTTATTTGTTTTTAAATTTTGACAATTATAAAAATATAAAAATAAGGATTTTTATGTTTGATGATAAAATTAAAGAATTAAAAATATTTGTATACGGATTGTTGGTTCTATCTTTTATCTATTGGTTACCAATCGATGTATATCATTATGCAATCATTAGTAGTTTCCACTTTCTACAAGAATACATTAGGGAACATACGTTGTCTTGTTTAGTGCCTGCTTTTTTTATAGCCGGAGGAATTAGTAGCTTAGTACCTCAGGCTTTTGTGATTCAGTATTTTACAAAAAAAGTGCATAAAATCATTTCTTATGGTGTAGCATCAGTTTCGGGTTTTATATTATCGGTTTGTTCGTGTACAGTCCTGCCTTTATTTAGTGGTATTTACAAAAAAGGAGCTGGTCTAGGTGCTGCGTTTACATTTTTATATTCTGGACCGGCCATTAATGTTTTAGCTAGTATTTTAACTTTTAAAATCTTAGGTTTTGAATTCGGAATTTTTAGAACATTGTTTGCAATTTTGAATTCAATACTTATTGGTATTTTAATGGAACTTATATTTTATAAAGAGAGCTTTCCAGAACAGAAAATACAACTTAATATTCAAGAGAAACCAGAACTTAAAAAAATTATGATCTTATTCTATTTTGTAATAATTTTAATATTTGCAACTTGGGGAGATTCACAGAATGTATGGTATCATTTTGTTTACGAAAACAAATGGTATGTCGTTTCTTTTTTTGTAATTTTATCTTTAATAAGTTTTTTAAAAAATTTAGCTCAAGAAGAAAAAGAATATTTTATATCAGAAACATGGTATTATGTAAAATTAATATTTCCATATTTATTGATCGGAGTGATGGTTTCCGGATTTTTAATTGGGGTACCTAACAAATCAGAGGGAATGATTCCCAAACATTGGATTCAAGAGATATTAGGTGGTGATAGTATCTTTACTATTTTTCTTTCTACATTGATTGGTGCATTATTTTATTTTGCTACTTTAACAGAAATCCCTATCATACAATCTTTATTATCAGCTGGTATGGGAAAAGCATCTGCTCTTGCTTTGTTATTAAGTGGACCTTCGATAAGTTTACCTAGTATTTTAGCTTTAAGAGCTGTACTGGGGTGGAAAAAAACGTTTGTGTATTCTTTGTTTGTTATAATTTTCTCTACATTAGCAGGAATTTTATATAAATTATTAATGTAATTTTTTTTATAATACGAGGAGATTATGAGTATAAAAATTTTAGGACCAGGTTGTGCAAATTGTCAACTTTTGCATAAACTTACTTTAGAGGCTTTAGAAGAATTGAATCAAAATATTGAAGTAGAATATATAAAAGATATGGATAAAATACAAGAATATAATATTTTTACTACACCCGGTCTTGTTTTTGAAAATGTATTAGTTCACCAAGGAAAGCCTATACCGGGCAAAGAAAAAATAAAACTTATGATAAAACAATTTTATTCTTAAAGACCCAACAAAAAAACGTTTGACTTTGATTTGATTTACATTTAATTGTATTAAGACCACATCAAGTTGCAGGGGTGCTCGTTTTGGGCTGAGATTATACCCTTTGAACCTGATGCAGGTAATGCTGCCGTAGGGAGTTGTTTATGAAATTACAAAATCAACCTAAAATCACTCGATTGCCCTTTCCAAATTCAAAAAAAATTTATGTTAAAGGATCAAGAGAAGATATACAAGTGGCAATGAGAGAGATTTATCTATCACCAACGATTACTTCGGATAAAACAGTAATACCAAATGATCCCATTCTTGTATACGATACTTCTGGTATTTATACAGATCAAAATGCACAGATAGATATAATGTATGGGTTGCCAGAAATAAGAGAAAGATGGATTGAAGAAAGAAATGATACACAAACGATTCGGTATGATGGAATTTTAAGAAAACGAAGAATTCGTAAAGCAAAATCAAATCGAATTGTAACGCAGATGTATTATGCAAGACAGGGTATGATTACACCTGAAATGGAATATATTGCAATTCGAGAGAACATGGCTCGAGAACTTTTATGGGAAGTTTATAAACGAGAGCCAAAAATCTTACCTTCTGGTTTGCCAGAATTTGTAACACCAGAATTTGTACGAAAAGAAGTGGCTGAAGGTAGAGCGATTATCCCCGCCAATATAAACCATCCCGAAACAGAACCTATGATTATTGGTAAAAATTTTTTAGTTAAAATCAATGCTAATATTGGAAATTCAATCATAACTTCTAGTATAGAAGAAGAAGTAGAAAAACTTGTATGGGCAATCCGATGGGGTGCAGATACAGTAATGGATCTCTCTACCGGAAAACATATTTACGAAACAAGAGAATGGATTCTTAGAAATTCTCCTGTTCCTATAGGTACTGTTCCAATTTATCAAGCATTAGAAAAAGTTGGAGGAATACCAGAAGAACTAACATGGGAAATCTTCCGTGATACTTTAATTGAACAAGCAGAACAAGGTGTTGATTATTTTACGATTCATGCAGGAGTTTTGCTAAAATATATACCCTTAACTATGAATCGTTTGACGGGAATTGTTTCTCGAGGTGGTTCTATAATTGCTAAATGGTGTTTAGCTCATCATAAAGAGAATTTCTTGTATACCCACTTCGAAGAAATATGCGAAATCCTAAAAACATATGATGTTGCTATTTCTTTAGGAGATGGTCTAAGACCGGGAAGTATTTACGATGCAAATGACGAGGCTCAATTTGCTGAATTGAAAACACTAGGAGAATTGACAAAAATTGCTTGGAAACATAATGTACAAGTAATGATCGAAGGTCCAGGTCATATTCCTTTACATTTAATAGAAGAGAACATGAAAAAAGAAGAAGAAGAATGCTTTCAAGCACCTTTTTATACACTTGGTCCTTTAGTGATTGATATAGCCCCTGGATATGATCATATTGCTTCTGCTATTGGTGCTGCAAATATCGGAAGTATGGGATGTGCTTTACTTTGTTATGTTACACCAAAAGAACATTTAGGACTACCAAACAAAGAAGATGTAAAACAAGGAGTGATTGCTTATAAAATTGCTGCTCATGCTGCTGATATTGCGAAAGGTCATCCACGAGCTATTTTAAGAGATCATGCTTTATCCAAAGCTCGATTCGAATTTCGTTGGAAAGATCAATTTCATTTATCTCTGGATCCCGAAACTGCAGAAGAATATCACGACGAAACATTACCTTCTGAAGGGGCAAAACTTTCTCATTTTTGTTCAATGTGCGGACCAAAATTTTGTTCAATGAAGATTACAGAAGAACTAAGAGAGTATGCAAAACAAAAAAATTTAGAAGAAATGACTGCAATTGAAGAAGGTTTAAGAGAAAAATCAAAAGAATTTAAAGAAAAGGGGAAAGAAATTTATATTTAATCTATCAAAAAAAGTAAAAAAAAATGTTTTTTATTGCGTTCTCTTTTTCAAAAGCTTCTTAGTAAGGTTACTTATATGGATAGTCTTTTTGGGTGGATATTGATACATTTTTGAACATAAGACCAAATTAAAATATAGCCTTAAATTCTTTTATTCAAAATATAAATGTATGGTAAAATAATAAATCTTATGTTTTAAGAAAAGAAAACGAGAACGATTCATATCTAAGAATAAATGATTATTGCTAGATAAGTCTTATGAAATTTGTTATAAAGTTAGGGCTAATTTTAATTTTTTTTCTATGTCCTCGTATCGTTTGATTAGTTCTTCGATGATGTTTTTTGGAATCGAAGGTGGAGGAGGTTGTTTATTCCATTGAATAGATTCTAAATAATCTCGTAATAATTGTTTATCATAACTGGCAAGATTGGTTCCTAAATGATATTCTTCTTTTTTCCAAAATCGGCTCGAGTCAGGGGTTAAGACTTCGTCAATTAAATAAATTTGTTGATCTTTGATTCCAAATTCAAATTTTGTGTCGCATAATAAAAATCCAATAGATTCCATAATTATACTTGCTTCTTTAAATATTGCAATCGAAATTTCTTTAATTTTATGGGCTAATTCTATTCCTATTTGATTTACCAAATATTGAAAGGATACGTTCGTGTCGTGTCCGGCTTCTTCTTTTGTAGAGGGAGTAAAAAGAATCTCAGGTAATTTTGAACCGAGTTGTAATCCTTCAGGTAAACGTATATCGCATACTTTTCTTGTTTCTTTGTATTCTTTCCAAGCAGAACCAGCCAAATAACCTCTTACAATACATTCGAAAGGAATTTTTTTTGTTTTATAAACAAGCATTGAACAATCTTTAAATTTTTCTATTTGAAATTTTTTGGGATATTGGGTAAAATCATTCGTAATAAAATGAGTTTTAAAATTTAGTTTTTCTTGCAGGGTAGAATTGGGAAAAATTTTTGATTTTTGATTTTGAAAATATAAAAACCATAAACTCGAAATAGTATTTAAAACTCTTCCTTTATTTGGAATTTCTTCATTAAAAATCACATCAAAAGCAGAAATTCTATTGCTGGAGACAATCAATAAAGTTTCGGAATCCACTTCGTATATATCTCTAACTTTTCCTTTATATATAGGAGTTAGATTCATAATTGTATCCAATTTCCATTTGTAGTCTTTTGGTAGCTATGAAATTTTTTGATTGTTTGATTACAATAAAAAACTATTTCGGAAGAAGAAATTGAATTGTTTTTGTCAAAAAAATCTTGAATAGAAGAGCCGGGGCAGCTTTTGATTAGTCCAGATAAAGCATTTTTAGAAGAAAAAATAGAAGGCCAGAACGGAAAACTTCTGCACTGCAGGGGCCGTACGGGATAGATAGTACATCGATGATGGTTATCTAAAAACATACATTGTTTTGAGGGTTGATAAATATAAATCTGATTCCTTTTTTTTAAGTTCAAAATTTTAATTAAATGTTTCCATTTTGCAATATCTAACTTTAAAAACTTTTTAATATCTATTAGATTTTTTTCTGTAAAATAAACATTTCCAGGTCCATAACAACATTTACCGCATAATGTGCAGTTAAAATAAAAATTTTTATAGTTTAATACTTTTTTAGTATTAATATAAGAAATACCATTTACAGGAGGTGTTTTGTAATAGTATAGATTATGTAGTATAATTTTTAGTTTATGAAATAGTTTAAACACTTTTTCTAAATACTTCTTTAAGTTTATAGTATCAAGTTTTTTTAAAAATTTTTACTATATAAGATTTATAAAAAATGTTTAATGTAGAGATGCGAGTAATATCATTTTATTTTTTTATCGAATACGAAATAATTTTTATAAAAAATATTAAAAAAATTTGAAAATTTCCGAATAAAATCATAAATGAAATTATTGAATTTTATATCAACAAAAATAAACATTGATAAAAATTTAAATGAAAGTCAACATTTTGATGTATCTTCGTTCGATCAAGAAAAAAGAGATTTTTTTGAAATTTTAACTCAAACTATAAAAGAAAATACTTTGGATTCAAAGTGGATAGAGAATTCTTCACATTCTTTACAAAAAGAAGATTCAAACCTTAAGTACAATACGACTCAAATCAATCAAAGAACAGAAAAAAATTTAAAAAAAGAAAATGAAACTAATGAAACTAACAACATATCTTATAAAAAAATTGAATTTTTGTTAAGTGAACATCAAAAAAAGAATTTTAAACAAGAATTCAAAATAGAACAAAAAATTGAACTTCCAAAAGAAAGATATTTATCCGATCATAATAATGTTAAAAATATTCACGAAGCCTTAAAAAATTCAAATCAACAATCAATAAAAAAAGATCTTTTGATTAACACAAAAAATCATTTTAAAGATTTTCATTTCGTTTTTTTACAAGATAATCAGGATAAGAATAAAACAAATCAAAAACAATATATCAACGAAAAAAATGAGATTACTGATGAATTTAAAAAAATTTTATCAATTCCTTCAAATTTAACTAAAGAGATTCAAGGTGATAAAAATTTTATTCCAAAAAGAAAATCTTATACTCAATCAAAAGAAAATCAAGAAGGTTTAAGTACGAAAGAGATCATAGAGGGCATGATCAAAGAATCTTTAAAGTTGAAAGATATTCAGTCGATAGAAAATCCTGTTATTGGGGAAAAAAATCATTCAACTTTATCAAAAATTGAGATTTATATAAAACAAGAAAATCATTCTTCGTTTTTTTCGAATCATTCTAACAAACAAAACAAAAAAGAAGTAGAAATTGCTGTAAAGAACGATCCTCAGATCAAAAACTTTATAGAACTCAATCAAACAGTACATTCTCGAACGAATCGGTTAAACGAAAATCCTATGCAAAATTTATTGGATAAATCAATTCGAGAAGCTTTCGAAGAATTAATTCAAAAAGCAAAAATCAATGTAGGAAAAGAAAATTTTAGTGCTCAAATTCGATTAAATCCAGCTATCTTTGGCTATATGTCTTTAGATATGAAGTTAGAAAATCAAAGCTTAGTAATAAAAGTTTTGGTGGATAATCAAGAAGTTTATAAGAGGCTACAAGAAAACATAGATTCTTTAAAAAATGAATTGATCAAGAATGGTATACAGTTAGAGCAATTTCATATTAAAATAAAAGATACTCAATTATCAAACCAGAATGATTTACAGTTTTCTGATACATTTTCTAACTTCAAAAATCAGCAAAACAATTTTTCTTTCGAAAATTCCAAAAATACATATCAAGTACTTGAAGAAAGTAAAATTAACACAGAAGAGAATATTCAAGATCATTCCCTAACAATGCAAGAGGAAAGTCATCCAAATTTTTATGATTCCAAAATTAATGTATGGGGTTAACTATGGAAGTAGATTTTATCAAAAAACAGTATATACAACAAGATAAGTCAGTCAAGATAGAAGAGTATTTTAAGCAAAAGGATTTTTTAAAAAATCATAATTTAGAAAATGTAGAAATTGTGAACAAGGTAAAATCATTAGGAAAAGATGACTTTCTAAAATTATTGATAACACAATTGTCACATCAAGATCCCACAAAGCCAATGACAGATCAGGAGTTTATAGCACAAATGGCTCAGTTTTCTGCTTTAGAGCAAATGCAAAACATTGCTCAATCGATTCAGGTAATGAATCAAAGTCAAAGCTTCTATTATCTTGGTAAGTTTGTTGTAGGAAAAGAGGCTATCTCGGGAGAAGAAGTATCGGGAAAAGTAGATGCCATTTTTAAAGATGAAACAGGGAAGATTTTTCTAAAAGTGAATTCTTATGCTTTAAAAATGGAAGATATACGACTCGTAGGGCAATTAGATTCTTTTCTAAAAAAAGAAAATTCAAAAGAACAAGATTCAACATCATTAATAGAAAATCAACAAAATGAAAAAAAACAAATACAAGAATATCATCAAAATTTAATGCAAAATCAATAAAAGGGTACAACTATGATGAGATCGCTTTATTCAGGTGTTTCTGGTTTAAAAAATCATCAAATTCGAATGGATGTAATTGGGCATAATGTTTCGAATGTGAATACGCATGGTTATAAAGCAGAGAGAGTGAATTTTATGGATTTGCTTAGTCAGGAATTAGCGGGTGCTTCTGAACCAAAAGAAAACATAGGTGGTATCAATCCTCAACAAGTGGGTCTGGGATCTCTGATTGCTTCTATTGATAAGCTAATGACGCAAGGAAGTTTGCAAAATACTGGTAAAAATACAGACGTTGCTATTTCGGGAGAGGGGTTTTTTATTCTTCGAGATGGAGATAAAAATTTTTATACAAGAGCAGGTTTTTTTGATTTAGATAAAGAAGGCTTTTTTGTTCATCCCGGAACAGGTCTTTATGTGCAAGGTTGGAATGCAAGAACAGATAATAAAGGAAATGCTTATATCAACACATCTACTACAATAGAAGATATTAAAATTCCGTTATATCAAAAAAAGCCAGCCAAAGCGACTACAGAGATTGTTTTTCAATCAAACTTAAATCAAGCTGTGGAAATCGTTCCTCCTGATGCTACAGAAGAACAAATCCAACAGTTTTTAGAAGGACCTCCAGATAAACGAAGAGGGCATATAACGACAATCAATATTTATGATCCCGAAGGAAACAAAAGAGAATTAAAATTAGAAATTTATAAAATTGATGAAAATCTCTGGAGATCGCGAGTTTCGATTGATGGTGCAGAAAATATAACTGTAAATGTGGTAGGTCCTGGTGGAATTGATACTAGTGTTCCGGGAAATCAATTTTTTGATTTAGGTTTTACGAGTGATGGGAGAATAGCTTCTGTTAGTGATGGAGTAGATACACTCAATTCTGGCGACCTAGATGTTCTAGTAACTTTTCGAATTGCAGGAAATCCTGAACCTCAGACCGTTCGCCTTAAAATGGGAGAAGCAGGTAGTGTTAAAGGAGTTACTCAATTCGCATCAGAATTTACTACAAGAGCAAAAGAACAAGATGGATACCCTATGGGATATTTAGAAGCATTTACTATAGATAATACAGGTACAATTATTGGAACATACACAAATGGAGTAAAAGAACCTTTAGCGAAAATAGCTCTTGCAATTTTTACTAATCCTGCTGGTTTAAACAAAGAAGGAGAAACGAAATTTAGTTATTCTATGAATTCAGGTGAACCAAACATAGGGGAAGCGGGATCTGGAGGTAGAGGGAAAATTTTAGCTGGGTTATTAGAAATGTCCAATGTGGATCTAACAGATCAATTTACGGATATGATTGTTACTCAAAGAGGTTTTCAGGCTAATTCCAGAACTATTACTACTACCGATCAAATGATTCAAGAAGTCTTAGGTTTAAAACGTTAATTTATAGGGGAGGGGGATTCACTCTCTTTTTACTTACATTTTTGATCTTTATCTATGCTTGGTAGTGAATTGCTCCAACAAGCAAAAGGGGTATAAAGTCCCCGAAGAAGGGGAATGATACCTAATGCTCCCCACCACGTTTCGTAAGAATACCCGATCCAGAAGAAAAAAATCCCTATAATAATTTTGACTATTCGGTCAAAAATGTCTATATATTTTTCCATACGTTTAAGTTTTTAATAACGCTATTTTCTTTTGATTTCCTTCTAATAAATTCTTTTTATAACCAATGATTGTATAAATTGTTTTTTTTTCTTTTTTGCCCCTAAGGATAAAATCTCCAATTTTTTTGATTTGAAAAATCTCTTCTACGCTATTCAAACCTAAAGATTTTTGTTTTTGGTTGCATATTGTGATGGTTTCTTCGTCAAATAAGATTTTATTCCCAGTTTCTTTTGTTAAATCCTGAATTCTAGAAGCTGAGTTTACGGGATCTCCCATTACTGCATATTTCATTCTTCGGATTGAGCCTATATTACCAACAAAAAACTTTCCAGTAGATAAACCTATGCCAAAATCTACTTTTTCAATACTAAACTGGTTAAATCCTTTAATATATTCTGCTATATCTAAAGCTGATTTTAAAGCATTCAATTGATCATTTAATGTAGTGTTAGGACAACCAAAGGTAGCTAAAAGTCCATCTCCTAATAATTCGTTGATTGAACCCTGATTATTAAAAATGATATCCATTAAATCAGAAAATAAAGAAGATATATAATTTGCATAATTCTTAGGACCAATTCTTTCTGCTAGGGTCGTAGAACCTCTTACATCAAAAAACATAATAGTACCTTCTACGATATCTCCACCCAGTTCAGCAGAAACTTCTTCAGATAAGAGCTTTTCTACTAAATCGTAAGAGAAATACCGCAATAATCGAAGCTTTTCGCTTTCTAATCTTTGGTTTAGTTGTTGAACCAATCTTCTTGATGCTAATAATTCTAAAGAAGATTGGATCTTCATAATTAAATCTGCCATTTTAATAGGTTTTGTTATGAATTCATTAGCTCCATTTGACATTGCTACGATTTTTGTTTCTTCGGAAGTATCAGCTGAAATTATAAAAATGGGGATTAATTCATATTCAGGATGATTTCTTATTTCTTTTAGAACTTCCAGACCGGGTTTATTTGGAAGATAAATATCAAGAAGTAATAAATCAGGTTTTTGAGTTAAAAAAGTATTTAGTCCTTTTTCTCCATCTTGTTCTAAAAGTATATGATAACCCCACATAGAAATAAAATTTTTTATTAGTTCTCCCATAGAGGGGTCATCTTCTATAATTAAAATTGTAAAATTCGTTTGATTTTGTATTGTATTCATTTATGCAGAAGATAATTGATAAAACGGATGTTGTTTTAAGTTTTCGAAGGTTTGTTCATTAGCGAAAAGCAAAATAGCATCTCCTTTTCCTCCTAGTTGTTGAAAAATACTATTTGCTTTTGGAAAATTCGATGGGTCAAAAGGTATATGAAGCAATTCCATACCACATATAGAAGCAATAAAAGTAATTTTTTCAATATCAGATTGTAGTTCTTCGATTTTAGTATTTGTACTTATTCCACAACATCGGACAATCACTTCGGGTAGTTTCCATTCTGTTGCAAGATGTCTTCCAATTTCTACCTGAGTTATTCCATAAGCGGATTTTTCTAGTTCTATAATATCTAGTTCATCTTGTTCGGCTTGCTCAAGTAGAAAAGCATAATGATCTCCTTTATTGATTGCTAAAACTGTTATACCGAGTTTGTGTAATAAAGCTGCTAAAAAAACTTCTTCTACAATTTCTTTTTTGTTTAAATGTTTTGCAATTTCTTGAGCAAGTAAAGCAGAAACAATGGGTAATAAATTTGTATATTTTTTTACTGTTGGATTTTTGATTTTTTCGTTTAATCCTTTTGTTCCTAAAAATATAATTAAATTTTTCAAAGCTTTTAAACCTAATAAAGCTGTTGCATCTCTTAGTAATTTAATTTTACCGGATCTTCCATAATATGCAGAGTTAGCAACTTTTAAAATTTCAGCTGTGATGCCTTTGTCTGGTGCAATAATTTTTTCTATATCTTGTGGGTTTGCTGTTGGTGCTGTATGATCATATTGAACTACTTTTAAGATTACATTCGGTAAGGGAGGTATGGAGATATCCTTTATGTCTTTCATAAATTTCTAGTTATTCTAAGAGTTATCTTTGACAAGTAAAAATTTTATTTACTTAAAAAAAAATATTCAGAAATTAGCAGTGTTATTGTTTTATGAGAAAAGATATTCTATGTTTTGATGAAGAAGTTTTTAAGAAGCGATTTATAGCTCCTAATCGAGGAAAACCTATTTTTTTAGTTCGTTTTGAACAAATTACTGGTGCTACAATAGAAGAGTTTACTCTTTTTTTACTAGAAGAAATTCACTTTTTATTAAATACTGTAGATATTGATTTTGGCTTTTTAATTTCTCAAAAAGTTTTATTCTTGAGCATTGCACCGATAGTTTATTGGAATGAAAAAGAATTTCCTAATATAGACAATGCAGTGGGTAAATTTTTAGATTTGTGCGAAAAAGAAAAAAATATATCTTTTCGTTTTGGAATTGGAAGAACACCTTGTAATTATATATCAGAAAGTGATGAAATTTTTTATGAATTGGTAGAATCATCCCAAAAGAATTTAGTGGATAATCTTACTCGGTGGAAGTGGACTTTTTTTAACAAAGCGAATACCTATTTGTCCACTTCATCAAAAGAGGCAATGATTCAACCGACCATATATTTTAATCCTATAAACGAAACTTTTTCGATCAAAGGAGGAGAAATTTTTATTGGGGGAGGATTGTATCATAATTATAAAGAACTCATTCATGATATTCCTTATGATCAAAATATTCATCGTTTTGAGTTATTGATTTTAGAAAAGTTATTGATTGCTTCTGAAAACTGCCCCGGAGTGTTAAAATATAATATCTCTCCCCAATCCTTTATTGAAATTTTTAAAGATCCCATAAAAGTAAAAAGATTTTATGGGTTAGTTCAATCTTTGAATTTAGAACCTAAAAATATTCGATTAGAACTTGTTGAAAAACCTTATGAGGAAAACGAAGTAAAATTAAAAGATGTATGTAAAATGTTTTGGAATTATGGATTTAGTTTTGCAGCTGATGATTTTGGGGTAAGAAGTCAGAGTCATCAGGTTGTTTTAGAATTAGGAATTATGATTAAAGAATTTAAATTAGACCCTTTGAGTTTTCAGTTTAAACAAGAAGAAGATCAGATCAAATTTTTAGATAACTTGGCTTTTATTGATTATTGTCAACATTTAGCGAATAATCGCGATGCTATAATTACTGCAGAAGCGGTAGAAGATTTAGATACTTTGGAGTTTTTAATTGAACATAAAATATATCATTTTCAGAGCAATTTATTATGTGGAAAAATGAGTATTTCAGATTATAAATTAAACTACGAAAACATGAAAGATTTGCCATTTGATGAATTCAAAAAAATTTATGAGGAAACTCCTAATATAGAGATAAAAAGTCATAAAAATAATGTTTTTTTAATATATAGAAATAGAAAAAAACAATTAAAAGTTTAGTAATTTACGAGCTTTTGGAGAATTCACCACCAAAAGAAATCCCTTTACTAGACAAAAAATTACTACTCTATGATCTATTGCAAGAACTACTAGCAGAAAAGCTTATAGAATTTATACTACTTAAATAACTTAAATAAGAACTGTTGGAACTGTAAAATCTCTCTAAGCTTGCTATAAGCTCTAAGAAATACATAATACAATATAAAGCTATGTAAATATAATAAATTACATTTATCTACTTTGAATTTAAAAGAGCTTTTTGAACTTTTCCTTCCAAAAAAAATGTAAGCGTTTTCTATATTCATATAAGGATTCTTTTTAGATTGTGGAAGTAGTAAGAGAATTAAAAGAATGATATATCTTTATAGTATATCTTTTTGACAATTTTCCATTTCTTTAGCAATTTTAATTCTATAATCCTCTTTAATCATCAAGTTTTTTGAGTAATACAAAAAATTTTTTTATTTTTTTGTAAAAATATTTTTTTATAAAAATAATTTTTTATAAAAATTTTTACTAAGATGTTTTAGATCCCATGTTAAAAAAAAATAGACAGTGATCCTAAAGCTAAAAACATGGGCATTTTCGGGTATTGTATTATATGGATAAAAATGAAAAAAGCTTTCAAATCAGAGATTTATTGGAGCTAACCAAAAATAATAAATACGAAACTTGTGTAGCTGCATTTGAAGTGGTAGAGAATTTTCATAAATTGGATTTAGATGTAAAAAAATTGGGATGGAAAACAAACAAGGTTGCAGTTATAGCAATGATGGCATTGTCCAAAGGGATTCTGAAATATGACTATATTACAGATCAACAAAGGCAGCAATTAGAAAAAGAATTAAAAGAAAAAGAAGTAAATATACATTTACAAAAAGCTGAGTCTTTGTTCAAGAAAAATAAAAAAATTTTAGATTCTGAAGAAGACCTAGTCGAAGAAGACATTGGAGAAACATTAAAAGAAGAACTACCAATAGAAAATTATGAGGATTCTATAGAAAATAGCGAAAGTTTTATAGAAGATTCCTCTGAAGAATTTTCAGATGAGGAAGAAGAATTCGAAGAAGAAGAGGAAGAATAAAATCAGTTGATCCAAAAAAAAGCTCTTCATGATATTATATTAAAAAGCTTCAATTTTATAAAAATTTTATAAATAGAATTTGTAAAGTTTTATAATTTTTTATGAAGAAAATATTTTATATAAACACATAATTAAAAGAAATCTTTTTGATATTTGAAGTTTTAGGATATTAGGAGAGATTCTTTGCTGTTTCCAAATGTTTATTTGTCAAATTACAAAATTACAAAAGATAAAAATTTTATCGTTTATGATCAAAAACTTCATTCTAAATATAAAGAGCAGGAATATAAGAGAATTTTACAAAATATCACACCATATATAAAAGTAATTGTTTTAATTGGTGCGGGGAATGGGGAGATCTTACTTTTTCTATTGAATTCTTTAGTAAACTTACAAAAGATTTTGATTATTGAACCTATTTCTAATTTTATTGAATATCAAAAAACGCAAATTAAGATTAATTTTGATAAAATTCAATATATATACGATACTTCTCAATTGTTTTCTATTTTACAAAAGTATGAACCAAAAGAATATTTTTTTTTGATTTATCCTGTATACAAAAGGCTTTTTCCCGAGTTAGTTGATTCTATTTCTCTAATGCTTAATTCAAGTATAGATAAGCGCACAATTTTAAAATTTACTTATTTATGGCAAAGAAATTATTTTAAAAATCTTTTTTATAAAAGAACATTATCTTTTATAGTGCATTGGGATTTTAAAAAAAAGAAAATTCTATTTTGTGGGGGAGGTCCTACATTACTAAAGGATTTAAAACAATATAAAAATTTAAATGAATTTTTTATTATATCATCAGATACAGCTGTAATTCCTTTACTCGAAAATCATATACTAATAGATTGGGTCATCTCAATTGATCCAAACATAGGAACGATGTATCATTTTTATAAATACAAGGAAAAATTACAATCTATCCCTTTGATTACATGGTTAGGGGGTAGACAAGAACTTTCTAAAATCTTTTCTAACGTGTTTTTTTTTATTACTAATTACCCTTTAGATCAAATTTTGCACAAGCACTATCCCGAAATTTGGAGTCTTTCTACCAATACCAGAGATGTCAAAGGATATTTGTTATCGATTGCTGATTTAACAAATTCAGAAATATTTATGGCTGGCTGTGGGGTGATCCCTTCTTTGTCTATATATTATTATAAAGGAACGGGATATGATTATTATGGAAAAATCAAGCAAACAAGGAAATTTTCTTTAGAACATTATCATTATCAATTGTATACTTACCAAAAATATAAGCTTAGTCAAGATTCTATAGTACAAAAACTACAAAATCAAAATATGAATGATACAACAAAAATCAAAATGATTGATACCGAAGAAATCATTACTATATTTCTAAAAGAACAACATTTTTTAAAACAACAATATAAGGAGTTTAAACTGTTTTATGATTTTATTTAATTTTTTCTTTTTGCTTCTAAAACACCATTTACAAGTTTTAAGCTTTCTAAAATTTCGTTTAAATGGTCTAAATGCTCTATTTCTAATAAAAATGTGGCTTTCATAGTTCCATTTTGTTCTTTAGGAAGTTCAGCAGTTGCTTTAAGTATATTTGTTTTTGTACGTGTGATTACTTGAACTAAATCTAAATATAATCCCTGTCTATCTTTTGCTGTAATTTCAACAGAAATAGGGTAGATTTCTGTTAAACCTTCCCACTTTACAGATATAAATCGATCATCTTCAATTTTTGGTAATTGAGAACAATCGGTTCTATGAATTGTAATTCCTCTCCCTCTTGTAATATAACCAATGATTTTATCTCCCGGTACCGGACTACAACATCCAGCATATCTTACTGGAACATCAAAATTTCCTCCAATTACTTCGATAGGAACTTCTTGAGGATTTTTGGATGGCTTTCTTTTAATTTTAATTTCCGTTGGCTTAGTTATTTCTTCTTTTTGTTTTTGTTCTTTTATTATTTCTTGTTCTTCTTTTTTCCTAAAATAATTACGAATTTTTTGTTTAATACGATTTGATTTAATATATTTTAACCAAATTGGTGAAGGCTTTGCATCAGGATGAGTAATAATTTCTACTTTGTCTCCATTTTTTAATTCAGTGCTTAAAGGAGCAATTTTATCATTTACTAAAGCACTTTTGCAATGGAACCCCAATTCCGTATGAATTTTAAAAGCAAAGTCTAATACTGTAGATCCTCGTGGTAGTGTAATGATGTCTGCTTTTGGTGTAAAAACATAGATTTCATCAGATTGGAGTTCATCTTGTAGATTCATAAAGAATTCTTTTGATACTTCCCATTGATTTTTGTTTTTATTTTGGTATTCTAAAGTAATTTGTTTTAAGATGTTTAGCCATTGGAATTTGCTTTTTAAAGATTTGTAATTTAAATTGTGTTTATAAAGCCAGTGAGATGCTATACCATTTTCTGCTTGCTCATTCATTTCGAAAGTTCGTATCTGAATTTCGATAGGTTTTCCATCGGGTGCCATGATTGTAGTATGTAGGCTTTGGTAACCGTTAGGTTTAGGCAATGCTATATAGTCCTTGAATCTTCCTGGTAATGGTTTCCATAAGGTATGAATGATTCCTAAAGCTGAATAGCAATCATTGACTTCTGAAACAATAACACGGATTCCTCGTAAATCATAAATTTGTTGTATTGTTTTGTTGTTTTTGTTCATTTTTTGATAGATAGAATAAAGATGCTTAATTCTACTATCAATTTGAGATTCTATACCAGCTTCTTTAAGCTTGGAATATAATATTTTTTTTATTTTTTTTAAATAATTTTCTAATGAGTCTTTTGAAAGATTGATTTCCTGCCTTAGTTTTTCTGCTTCTTTGGGATAAAGTGCTTCGAAAGCTAAGTCTTCTAATTCTGATTTTATTCGATACATTCCTAATCGACCTGCTATAGGTGCATAGATATCTAATACTTCTTTGGAAATCCTTTCGATTTTATGAGGTTTTTGATATTTTATAGTTTGCATATTATGTAGTTTATCAGCAAGTTTTATAATAATTACTCTAATATCGTCGATACTTGCAAGAAGCATTAACCTTAGATTTTCTATGGATTCTTGTGCTTTTAATTCATTTAGTTTTTCTTTATAGCTATCTTTTTTCACTAAAGAAATTTTTGTTACTGATTTTACTAACTTTGCAATTTCTTCGTTAAATTCTTTTTTTATATATTCTTCGTTATATATAGTGTCTTCTATTACGTCGTGTAATAATCCCGCTGCAATCGTGTTAATATCTAAACCCATCTTTGCAAGATATATGGCAACATTTAAAGGATGGATAATATAAGGCTCTCCTGATAATCGTTTTTGATTTTTATGAGCTTGTTCTGCTAATTCATATGATTTTTTGATCAAGTTTATTTCTTTTTCAGAAATTTTTGGATTATGTTTTTTGATTGTCTCTAATAATTGCTTAAAAAGATGAGTAGAATTAGAAAGAAAAAGATTTTCTAATCTCATACAACAGAGAAAATTAAAAAAATTTTTTATGGCAATTAAAAATTAAGTTATGAGCGAAAATCAAAAGAGTTTCTTAAGTGGCAAAATCCTATCTTTATATCAGAAAATTTCTTATATTTATTCGAAGTATGTTTATCAATACTTTAAGTTTTTATTTATTATCATCTCTTTCTTGTCGATTGTAATTCTTTTAATAGAATATGGATTTTATTATCCCCAAGAATGGAGAGAAATATTTCGTATTATCGTTCAATTTATCATATTTCTTTTTCTTGCTTATGAGTTTATAAATCTAATATTTTTACGAACAGATTTAGAAAGTAACCTAATTCATTATTGGAAATTACGAAAATACGAAATTATTCTTGCAGTTTTAGTGTTTTTGACTATAATCACGGAAAAATATCTTCTTTATTTTTTAAGTCAATTTGAGTTTTTAGTGGATCAATTAGTTTTAGTTTATCTTTCTATTTCTCAAAGTCTGATTCTAATCAATAATTTTTTTCATTTTAGCAGAACTGTCTCTAATTTCTCTTATAGAAAAATTAATCCTTCTTTAGTATTTTTAGGAAGCTTTGTGATAATTATTTTTTTAGGTTTTATTTTACTAAGCTTTCCTAAGATGCATAATAAAGAGATTAGCTACATCGATATTTTTTTTCTTGTTGTGAGTGCGGTTTGTGTTACGGGCTTAACTCCTATTGATATTAGTGTAGATTTAAGTTTTTCAGGTCAACTTGTAGTTCTCATTTTAATCCAATTAGGAGGATTGGGATTGATGACTTTAACTTCGTTTTTTTCTTTTTATTTTTCGGGTAGAATGAGCTTAACGAATCAGATTATGATCAAAGAACTTTTGAGTGAGTATTCTTTAGAAAAAGTAAAAACAATATTAAAGCAAATTGTTATTTTTACTTTTAGTATCGAAGTACTAGGTGCGGTTTTTTTGTATTTTACTTTGCCAGAGAGTATAATTCCAGAAAAAAAAAGTAGAATATTTTATGCTTTGTTTCATAGTATATCTGCTTTTTGCAACGCAGGTTTTAGTTTATTCAATGATAGTTTGTTTACTCTTAGTCAAAAACAGCCTATAAGTATCTACGGAATTATGTTTTTGGTGATTCTTGGGGGAATTGGTTTTCCAGTCATTCAAGATATGATTAATAAATTTTCTTTAAAAAATTATAAGTTTTCGTTAACTACTAAAATTGTATTGGTATCAAATCTAATTTTATGGATCGTTGGATTTTTTGTGTTTTTGTTTTTTAGTTTTATATATCGATATAATTTTGAATTTCCCGAACTTGTTATGCATAGCTTTGTATTTACTATAACTCCCAGAACTGCAGGATTTAATACAATACCTTACGATACTTTAGGGTTGCCTTTAATTTTTTTTACTTTTCTTTTGATGTGGATCGGTACATCTCCTATTTCAACTGGTGGTGGAATTAAAACTACAACAATTACGATAGCATTGTTTCATATTTTATCTTTAATTCGAGGAAAAAGTCGTCTAGAAATCGGAAACAAAGAAATCAGTAAAGAAACCATCATACGTGCTTATTCTAATGTTTTACTTTCTTTAATGGCAATTTTTGTAGGAATTTTTTTCCTTACTATTTTTGAAAAACATGATTTTCTGAAAATTGTTTTCGAAGTTGTTTCTGCGTATGGAACTGTAGGTCTTTCGTTAGGTATCACGAGTAGTTTACATCCTGCTTCTAAGATCGTATTAAGTTTTATTATGTTAACTGGAAGAGTGGGTATACTTTCTTTTCTATTAGCTCTTATCCCCAAATCAAAAGAATTGCGGTACCAATATCCTACAGAATATGTAGTTGTGGGTTAAAAATGGATAGGAGGATTGAATGTCATTAAAAAAAATTGCTGTAATTGGTTTGGGAGATTTTGGAAAAGCTTTAGTAAAAAAACTTAACGAAGAAGGAAATGAAGTTACTGCAATCGATAAAGATATAAAAACTATCGAAGAAATTAAAGACTATTGTACACATGCAGTTTGTTTGGATTCCACTGATGAACTGGCACTTCTTGCTCAAGGAATTCAAGATATGGATTTAATTTATTTAACTTCTTCTGCTAATTTCGAAGCTTTAATTTTAACTACAAAAATTTTACAAAAACATTGCCAGAAAGAAAAAATTATCGTTCGATATAGAAATGAAATCCAGAAAGAAATATTAGAAAAAATGTTTTCTATTCAGAAAATATTTAATCCCGAAGAAGAAGCAGCTAACAACATGGCTATTTTTGCTAAACATATACATAAAATGATCGAAAAAACTTATTTAGTTTTTGGCAAATATGAACTTATTGAAGTAGAGGTTCCCAAAAAATATTATCATAAAACAATTCAAGAAACAAAAATTAGAGATGAATACCACTTAAATATTTTATTAATCAAAAGAGACGAAGAAGAAATAGAAGCTATAGGGGATACAGTTCTTGAGGAGGGTGATACAATTTATGTATTTGGTTCTCAAGAAAATATCCAAAAGTTTATTAAAAGCATTGATTTGAAATAATTACTCTCTTGTGTCTTGTGTCCATTACAAAATAGAAAAACATACTTAAGAGATTAAAAATAATTGTTTTTGTATTTTTTATAAAAAAATTGGTATTGAATGAATATTCCCATATTCGACATTCCGAGAAAACCCGAAATTATTCGTTTAAAAGATGATATTGATTTTATTCAACTTTTTGAAATCATTCATTTCGAATTTTCGAATTGTTTTTTTTTAGAATCATTGGGAGAGCAAAATTCATTTTCGAGATTTTCTGTTATTGGATTTGAACCAGAAGCAATTTTAATAGGTGAGAAAAATCGTTTTATTTGGAAAGGTAAAAAAAGCACTCAAGAAATCAAAACAAAAAATCCATATTATTTTTTATCAAGTTGGTTTCCAAAAAATATCATATCGAAAATGTATGGAGGGGGATTAGTAGGGTATTTAGGATACGATGCAACTGTTTTCTTTGAACCAAAGTTGAGCTTATCCCCACATCCTTTATTTCCTCCTTTTAAATTTGGTTTATATTTAGACGGTTTAGTTTATGATAAAATGACAGGAGAAACTTTTTATTTTTACTACAAAGAGAACAGAAAAAAAATTATTGAAAAACTGTTAAAAGGAAAAATCAAAAAAAATGATTTAAAAATAAAATTTATAGAAGTAACTGTATCTAAAAAAAAACATAAAGAAATGGTAGAGGCTGTAAAAGAAGAAATTCTAAAAGGGAATACTTTTCAATGTCAAATTGGATTTCAGAAAAATTACGAAATTTTACAAGGAAATCTGTTTGAATTTTATAAACAGTTAAGAAATATAAATCCATCGCCTCATATGTATTTTCTTAAATTTCAAAATCAATATTTGATTGGTGCAAGCCCAGAATTAATTTTTCGTATGAGAAATGGAGAAATGGAGACTTTTCCTTTAGCTGGCACAATCCAAAGAGGATCTACTTTAGAAGAAGACATTGCATTAGCTAGAAAACTTCTAAATGATCCTAAAGAAATTGCTGAACATAATATGTTGGTGGATCTACATCGTAATGATTTGGGTAGAATTGCTCGTCCTGGCACGGTAAAAATTCGACATTTAATGGATATAAAGAAATTTAGCCATGTTCAGCATATATCGAGCGAGGTAGTTGGACTCATTAGAAAAGATTATACCATGTTTGATGGTTTAGCCAGTGTGTTTCCAGCAGGTACATTATCAGGTGCGCCTAAAATAGAATCAATGAAAATTATAGAAAAAATTGAACAATCTCCTCGAGGTCCTTATGGAGGCGCGGTTGGGCATTTTGGATTTAATGGAAACTGTACTTTTGCGATTCCAATTCGAAGTTTTTTTGTTAGTGAAACTTTTGGCTTTTCTCGAGCATCGGGAGGTATAGTTTATGACTCTAAACCTGAAAATGAATATTTAGAAATCATACGAAAACTAAGTGCTATAGATCAATGTATAGAAAATTTTAAGTGACTTATGAAAGTTTTACTAATCGATAATTATGACTCTTTTACATATAATTTATATCAATATGTTGCAGAATTACTAGAAGGAAGAAGTTATACTCTAGACGTATTTCGAAATGATGAAATTTCTTTATCCCAAATAGTCAAAAAAAAATACGATAGAATCCTCATTTCTCCTGGTCCCGGACATCCTCAAGATCCTGAATATTTCGGTGTATGTTCCGATGTATTAGCTTATGTATCTAAAGAAGTCCCCACTTTAGGTGTTTGTTTAGGAATGCAAGGAATAGCAACTGTTTATGGAGGTAAGGTAATTCGTGCAAAAGTTCCTATGCATGGGAAAACCTCTATAATAGAGCATAATCAAAAAGGAATTTTTAGATACTTACCGAATCGTTTATCTGTAATGAGGTATCATTCTTTAGTTGTAGACAAAAAAACATTACCCAAGTGTTTGGAAATAACTGCAATAAGTCTCGATACAAAAGAAATTATGGGATTACGACATAAAGAATATCCTATTGTGGGAATTCAATTTCATCCCGAATCTTTTGCTACAGATGGGGGAATGCAAATCATAGAGAATTTTTTGTTTGCTGAAGATAGAGATTTATAAAATTTATTATGTACGGCTTTCAACAACTAGATAATAAAAACAATCATATTCCTTATTTTATTGCAGAAATTGGATTAAACCATAATGGTAGCGAAGATTTAGCTATAAAAATGATAGAAGTAGCTGCAAGTTCGGGAGCAAATGCGGTTAAATTTCAGATGTATCAGACCAATCTATTTATTGATCGAGAAGCTTCTTTACCTTCTTCTGTTAAGGGTTCTTTGTATGATTTTTTTAAAAATTTTGAACTTACAAAAGAATCTTGGAAAAAACTCAAAATTTGTGCAGAGAAAAATAAAGTAGACTTTCTTTGTTCAGTTTTTGATAACGAATCTTTGAATTTTTATCATTATGAATTAAAACAAAAAATTGTTAAGGTGGCTTCTACAGACATCAATAATCATTTGCTACTTAAAGAAATTCAATCACTAAATATGAAATATATTTTATCTACGGGAGCAAGCGAAGAAAGGGAAATTCAAGAAACCATAAAAAAATTTGGAAAACCTCTTGCTCTTTTACAATGTGTTTCTCATTACCCTGCTAAAGAAAGCGAATATAACCTGAGTTTACTACCTTTCTGGAAAGATAAATACGATTGCATTGTTGGAATTTCTGATCATTGCATTCATAATAAAGTTTCTCTTGCTTCATTTTTTTTTGGTTGTCAAATCATAGAAAAACATTTTACAATTGATAGAACATTACCGGGTCCAGATCAATCACTATCCATTACACCAAAAGAATTAAAGAAATTCTTAGAAGATTTAAAAATCATTTATAATGCTATTGGAAAACCAATTAAAAAAGTTTTACCCTCGGAAGAAAATGTTAGAATTTTTGGAAGAAGGTCATTATATTATAATAAGGATATGAAAAAAGGATCGAAAATTACTTTAGATGATATTATAGCACTTCGACCTGGTGGTGGTATTCCTCCCGAACATTACGAAACTGTAATTAACAAAACTTTAAGTAGAGATGTTAAAAAAGGAGAAAGGATTCATAGCTATGATTTTAATGAATGAATTTTTTAAAAATTCAGAAAAAGAATTTTTGAAAAAATTATTGTTTTCAATTGATCTTCCTGTAATTGTTTTTGACGAGCAACGTTCAATATTATTTGCTAATGAAAGGCTAATCCATATTTTGCAAATCAATCCAGAAGTTTTACAAAACCAAAATTTTTTTGACATTACCTTTGATAACAAAATCAAAGATCAATTTTATTTTCTTACAACCAATATTAAATTTTTTGATTCAGAGAATCAAAAAGAAATTGAGTTACCTTTAAACATTTCTATTTTTGAATTTGAGGACAAAATTTATTATTTGGGTACTATACACGAAAGTTATTATGATTCTTTAACTCGTCTTCCTTCTTTGTCTATATTCGAGCTTAATTTAGAAAAAATCATAATTAGCGCTAAGAGAAGAAACCGAATCTTAGCAGTTTTATTTATAGATTTAGATCAATTCAAATTTATCAATGATACTTATGGACATACAATAGGAGATCTTGTAATTCAAAAAGTAGCCAGAATTTTAGAATCTACTTTAAGAATTGATGATCTGATTACTCGTAAAGGAGGTGATGAGTTCATTGTTTTGTTAAACGACTTAGCTACAAAAGAAGATATTTATTATGTAATTGATAAAATCTTTTCTTACTTTGATAAACCATTACAAATAGAAAATCAATTTATACCTATAACTTTAAGCATTGGAATCAGTGTTTTTCCAGATGATGGAGAAGTAGCAAAAGAACTAATTCAAAAAGCTGACCAAGTGATGTATAAAGCAAAACAAATACAAAAAAATTCTTTTGCTTTTTATTCAGAAAGTTTCGAAAAAGAATTAAAACAAAAGCATATTCTTGAAAAAAAATTCATAACGGATTACAAAAATAACTTTAAAAATTTCGAAATAGTTCTACAACCAATTTTTTCAAATATAAATGAAAATAGATTTTGTGTAGAAGCTTTTGAAGTTTTTTTACGATGGAACAATCCACAAAATTCACTTTTGGATGTAACTCAAATTTTAGAAATTGCTAAAAGAAGAGGATTTATTTTTGAAATCGATCAATTTGTGATTTCTAAAATCTTAGATTTTATAAAAAAAAATCCGGTTTTTACATTTCCTATACATTTAAATATCTCTTCGAGGATGTTTTATGATGTTAATTTTATTTCTTTTTTAAAAGAAATTGTAGAAGAATATGAAGTACCACCAAACATGATTGTCCTAGAAATTTCTGAAGCAACGTTCAACATAAATGAGTCATATAGTGTACAAACAGTTCAAAAACTAAAAGAAAATTTGTTTTCTATTTGTATTGATAATTTTGGAAAAAATATCAATTTGTTTTTACTGCATCATATAAAACCTAAATATGTAAAAATTCAAATTTTGAATGATTCTTATCAAAATTTAAAGCTAATTTACGAAGTTATTGATTCTTTGTATTTTACTTTAAAAACAAAGGTGATCATCAACAAATTAGAAAAAATGGATCTTTTTAAAAAAATTTTAGAATCAAAAAAAATACATTATTTTCAAGGTTTTTATTTTTCTAAACTTTTAGATTTAAAAGAAGTAATTACTTATTTGCAAAAAGGATCTTTATATGAATTTTAAGAGAAGTAAAGTTTTATACGAGGAAGCTTTAAAATTTTTACCTGCTGGTGTAAATAGTCCTGTAAGAGCATTTCGACAAGTGGGTGGGACCCCCATTTACTTTTTAAAAGGAGAAGGATGTTATTTAATTGATGAAGATCAACATCGTTTTCTTGATTTTTGTAATTCTTGGGGACCTTTAATCACAGGGCATAGGCATCCCGAAATCATACGAGCATTAGAAAAACAATTAAACTATTCTTTAACTCTGGGAACACCACATTACTTAGAAATCGAGCTTGCAAAAAAAGTGATTGAACCTATACAAAAAGAAATTCCTACAATTCAAAAAATACGATTTGTAAGCTCTGGTACCGAAGCGGTGATGAGTGCTATACGATTGGCGAGAGGTTATACCGGAAAAAATAAAATCATAAAATTCGAAGGATGTTATCATGGGCATTTAGATTCTTTATTAGTAAAAGCAGGTTCTGGATTAGCTACATTTGGCCAACCCAGTTCTTTAGGAATACCAAAATCTTTTAGTGAGCAGACCATTGTACTTCCATTAGATAGCGAAGAGTCTGTAGAAGAAGCTTTTAAAAAATATAAAGGAGACATTGCTTGTGTAATCATAGAACCTGTGCCAGCCAATAATGGTTTATTGATTCAACGAAAAGAGTTTTTAAAATTTTTAAGAACGATCACTTTGGAAAATGAATCTCTTCTAATTTTTGACGAAGTAATTTCTGGATTTCGCGTTCAATATTCTGGAGCTTCGGGCTATTATCAAATCCATCCCGATCTAGTGACTTATGGAAAAATCCTTGGGGGTGGACTACCAGTAGGTGCTTTTGCAGGTAAAAAAGAAATTTTTTCTATGATATCCCCGGATGGTCCAGTTTATCAGGCTGGAACATTAAGCGGTAATCCTTTGGCAATGGCTGCAGGTCTTGCACAACTAAATCTTTTAAACGAGAGCATATATAAAGATTTAGAAGATAAAGGACAATATTTAGAATCTAATTTGAAAAAAATTTTTGAAGAAAAATTGCCTGAATTTTCTATAGTTCGATTAGCATCTATTTTTTGGATCTATATCAATTCAAAAAAAGAACCTATAAGAAGAGCTGACCAGATACATTCGGATAGCATGAGCATCTATGCAAAGTTTTTTCATCATTGTCTCAATAGAGGTATATATTTAGCTCCTTCTGGTTATGAAGTTGGCTTTTTAAGTACTCCAATGACATATCAAGATTTAAATGTTTTTTTAGAAGTAGTGAATGAGTTTAAAATATAAAACTGTTAGCATTTATTTGTATATTTTTTTTCTAATCATGTTTATTCATTTTCAAATGGGTTGGTGGTTATATTACTTTTTTAAAGAGCAAAATAAATATTATCAACTTTTACAAAATTATGATACTTTAATTTTAAAAATTTTAAATAAAGAAAATCTAAATTTAGAAGAAATTCATTACGTTTTTTACGATCCAACTGAGAAAAAATATAAAATTAACGAAACAATTTATGATATTAGGGAAAAAGAAAAAAAGAAAAAGCTTTTTATGTTATTTTCGGAGATTTTTTTTTCGTTATTGTTATTTATCCTCATTTCTTTTTTAATATTAAAATTTTATCATAAAAAAAATCAACTTTTAATGGATAAAATTATTTTTTTAAATAGTTTTACTCATGAATTGAAAACTCCAATTACGTTGATTAAACTCAATCTACAAACACTTCGAAGAAAAGTTCAAAAAAAATATCTTTCTTTAATAGAAACAAGTATTTCAGAACTCAATTTGCTAAACGATAAAATGAATCAAATTTTGTTTGATAAAGATATTATTCTTCCTAAAATCAAAAAATATATTCCTATAGATCTTGATGTGTTAATCAATAAAATTCTTATGGAACTGGAATATAACATTAAAAAAAAACAATGTAAAGTTTTAATCAAAAAAGAAAACATAGAGAATCCAGTTAAGTTAAAAATTCCGTATTGGTGGTTATTTTTAATTTTAAAAGAATTAATCACTAATGCGATTAAATATTCAGATAATGAAATCAAAATAACAATTTCCAAAAAAAATTTAAGATTTAAAAAATATTTAAAAATCTCTCTTGTAAATCAAAAAAAAAATCAAAATTTTCAAGATTTCGAGATTATGGGAACTGGATTAGGGCTATATTTTGTTAAAGAAATGTTAAATAAATGTGATGGTAAAATTGAATTAAAAGATTTAGAAGCTAATTTAGAAATTTATGTGTTAATTCAATATATATGAGAAAAAAATTTAAAATTCTAATCATAGAAGATGAAGAAAATATTCGTAAGGGTTTAGAATTAAATCTAAAAGAAGAAGGTTACTTTGTGAAATCATATTCCAGTGCTGAAGAATTTTTTGAAAAAGAAGATTATTTAAAAAACTTTTTTTATGATTTAGGAGTTATCGATGTAATGTTGCCGGGTAAAATAGACGGGATACAATTTACTAAAATTATCAAAAACAAATGGGATATACCTCTGATTATTCTTACAGCGAGAAACCGAATCGAACAAAAATTAGAGGCTTTTCATGTGGGGGCAGATGATTATATAACAAAACCTTTTGAATTAGAAGAATTAATTGCAAGAATTAAAGTTAGACTAAAAGAAAAAAAATTTCATAAAATTTTGATAGGAGATTTTGTCGTTGATTTTTCTAATTGTACTGTGCAAAATCTAAAAACAAAACAAAACTTTTTTTTAACAGAAAAAGAGAATGGTATTCTTTTTTTGTTATATCAAAACAAAGGAAAGCCAGTTTCAAGAAATGAGATTTTAGATATTTTATGGAAAGATGAATACCCTACCAATAGAACCATTGATAATTTTATTTTAAAACTCAGAAAAATTTTCGAAAAAGATCCCTCGAATCCTCAATATATTTTAACGAGACATAAACAAGGTTATGAATTATCAAGTAAAATAAACGAATATCCACAGGGTGTATGAATGAGATTACTAAAAGCACTTAGAAATGAATTTTTAGAAACAGTTCCTTTTTGGTTTATGAGGCAAGCGGGAAGGTATTTGCCTGAATACAATCGAATCAAAGGAAAAAAAAATTTTTTACAAATTATACAAGATGTGAATTTAGCCACTGAGATTTCCATTCAACCGTATAAAAGATTTAAAACCGATGGGATTATTTTGTTTGCAGATATTTTAACTCCATTTCTGGCTATTCAAATTCCTTTAGATTTTGATGAAACCGGACCAAAATTATTGTTTAATGTGAATAGTTTTCAGGATTTAAAAAAGCTAAAAGAATTTCGTCCTAAAGAACAACTCGAATATATTTCGAAAATTATAGAAAATATTAAACAATTTATTGATTCAGAAAAATCAGAAACTTCTTTAATTGGATTTGCAGGAGCTCCTTTTACAATGTTAAGTTATTTAATTGAAAATGGAAATTCAAAAAAATTAGATAAAACCAAAGAATATCTTTTTTCTTTTGAAGATCAAACATTAGAAATTTTGGAAATCTTAACATCAATAACAATTGAATATTTAAAATTTCAGATCCAAAGTGGAGTAGAAATTGTACAAATTTTTGATAGTTGGGGCGGTATACTTTCTAAAAAACATTATTATGAATTTAGCTTTCCTTTTATAAAAAAAATAGTAAAAGAAATACAATCATATGCTCCAATAATTGTGTTTGTAGGAAATGGAGCTCATTTATTAGATTTAATGATTGCAACCGGAGCCGATTGTTTAAGCTTAGATTGGCGTGTGGATTCTATTGATTTGATACCAGAAAAAATAGGAATACAAGGAAATTTGGATCCTTTAGTGTTATTAGGAAAAACAGAGAGAGTAAAAAAAGAAGTTTTAGAAATTTTAAAAACATTTTCTTCCAGAAAAAACTTTATATTTAATTTGGGTCATGGAATCGTTCCAAATACCCCTTTACATAATATGGAGGAGATGGTAGAAACGATTAAAAACTTTAAAAGGAATATTGACTAATCTTTATAGATTATATTTTTCTCTGGGGGGAAGACCTAATTTCTTTCTAAGTTCTTGATTTTCTTTATATAATTCCATTACTTCGGTATCGGTAAAAATATTCAACTTTTCTAAAGCCTCTATAATTTTTTCTCTTTCTATACTTTCTTTTCTACTGATTTCTAAAGCAATTTCTGTTGCTTGTAAAGTTTTTTTTGCTTCTAATAACTCTTGATCTCGATATTCATTTAATTTTTCTAGAGCTTTTAAAGTTGTTTGAAGTTCAATCATTTCTTTTTCTTTTAACGAAAAAGCTTCTTCTAATGCTTTATTAACTTTTTCTTCAAAATTTCTATATTGCTGTTCAAATTCAAGTAAATGTTGAAAAGCTTTAGCTTCGTTTTTGGCATCTAATAATTCCGAACGGATCAGTTGTATGTAGCCATCTAAAAAGTCTCTATATTTTCTAATCTGAGTAGAAAAATCCTGAATAATTTTTCTGTATCTTTCTGACTTTATCAAGAATTCTAACAAATACTTTAAAGTTGTTGTTTTTGTCTGATCATCAATTGTGTACAATCTTCTTTTTACTTCTATTTTGTTTAAAGTGTCTTCTAAAATACTTTCTGGCAGGATCAAAACTTTTGCTATCGGTACTAAAATTGGATTTTGATTAAAAAGTTCTATAATTTCTTGATTTGTTGCTGTAGTTCCTTGTATTACAAGTATGGGGATTGATTCTTCTTCGAATCGAATAAGTTCGATTTCTTTTAAATCTCTTTCATAGATTTCTATTTTTAAATTTTTATCTTCTAGATTATCGATTTTGATTTTTAGAGGAAACTTCAAATTTCTTGATAAATGCCATATTTTTATTGTGGTCATCAGTTTTATTGATTATTTGATTGTGTCATTTTGACAACAATTTTTTGTAATTTATCTTTTATTTTTATGATTTTTTTTTCAAACGAAATATACTTAGGGTGTTGATATATATACAGATTGTAAAATCGTTTTAGTGGATTTTTAATGACATTTAACAATGTAAAATCATCAGTTTTTAATGCCATCATATAACTTCCCAAAAGAAATAAACCAATATTGGCTATCCAAGCACTAAGCATCGGATTCCAAATGCCATCGAAACCCTTAGAAAGACCTATGGTTAACAATGAATAATAGAAAAAAAATACAAATAAAGCATAAGAAAAATTCATTCCTTTTCCAGTTCTTTTAGAAACGAGCCCCAAAGGAAAGGCAACGAAAACAAACAATAAACTAGCTACTGGAATTGCAATTCTTCTATGGATCTCTACTAAAAATTTTCTTTTCGTTTTATCTACATCTTTTAAAAACAGTTCTAAACGAAATACAAACTGTGCTGTAGCATTATATTCCTCAACTGTTGTTCCCTCCTTTTGATTAATTTTATGATAATTTTCTATTAGCCATATTTTTTTTAAATTTAGGTATTGTTTAAGTTCATTTAGAGGAGGAAATGTTTGACCTGAGGTAATCTCGTCTAATTTTAAACTTAAGTTTCCAGAAGTTATAGCATCTGGATCGAATTTATGTTCTCCTTTTTCTAATTTATTTAGAAAATCAAATAATTCCCAAAATGTATAATTATCGGGTTTTACATCTAATTTCGTTATTTTTCTTTGGATTTTTGTTAGTACATAATCCATAAAACCATTTCTAAAATCTGTAATTTGTATTTTGGTCCATTCGGGATTCATTTCTATCATATAACCATTTTCTAATCTTATAAAATTTTCTTCTTCTCCGTTTTCTTTTTTACGAACTAAGATAAGTCCTTTTTTTGCTTGGATAATTTGAATCATTTTAGACTGAATACTGGAGTTCATTTCTAAAGAGTTTTGTAATATATTTTTCCATTTTCTAATTTGAATATTTTTTAAGACAGAACCATCTCTGTATTGGGCATATATATCTATGCCAAAATCTCCTAAGGTTTCTGAATCTACATTATTCATAAAGCGTCCTGCTTTTACTAAACTTAAGCTATGGTAAGTTCGCAACCATTCTTCGAAATCAGATTTTGCTTTACTACTAATGGGACCAATATAAAAATGAAAAATGGCTACTACCATCATAGCAATGAAACCAAAAACTAAATAAACTGAATACATCCTTCGAAAACTAATACCCGCTGCTCTTAACGCAATAATTTCAGAATCATTAGAAAGTCGTCCCGTTGATAGAATACCCGAAAATAAACAAGCAATGGGAATCGTATGAGTAATTTTATCTCCAATTAAATATAAAATATATTCTAAAATTTTTGTAAATTCAATTCCTTTGCCTAATAGTTCTCCAATTACTTCTTTTAAAACCAAAGCTGTAAATAAAGTAGTCCAAAAAAATAAGGTAGCAAAAAAAGGAGATAAAATTTCTTTCAATATATAAATATCTATAATTTTGATTTTTAGCATTAGTTAAGAAATAAGACAATTTTTTAGTTTTTAAATACAAAAGAAAGTTTTTTTTGACTTTGTAAATGGAAAAAAATTCTAATCATGGATCAAAGCGAATTTTAGTAATTCAAACTGCTTTTATTGGCGATGTAGTACTAACTACACCAATGTTATATGCAATAAAAAAAAGTTTTCCCGGCTGCTATTTAGCGGTATTAGTTAAACCCGAAGCAAAACAAGTTCTTGAGCCTTTAAGTTTTGTTGATGAGGTAATTGTGATCGACAAAAGAAAAAAAAATCGATGGTTCGGAATGTTTTCTATAATACGATTGATACAGAAAAAAAAGTTTGATATCCTGCTGTCACCACATCGATCAACAAGAACGGCAATTATAAGCTTTTTCTCACAAATTCCTTTTCGTGTAGGTTATTTAGATTCTTCTTTGTCTTTTGTATATCATAAAAAATTAGAAAGAAAAAAAGAACATGAAATTCATCGCTTAATTCATTTTGTTAAGGATTCCATAAATCCAGACTTGCAATATATTACAAATTATCCCTTGTTAGAGGAAACAGAAGAGAGTAAAAAAGAAGCTTTAGCATTATTAAATAATTTTAATAAAAAACCTATAGCTTTTGCTTGCTCTTCTGTTTGGGAAACTAAAAGATGGACTCCCTGGGGTTTTGCGGAATTGGCAGGAAAATTGATCCAAAAATATAATTGCCCGGTAATTTTAATTGGTTCTCGGGAGGATTATGAACTTTCAGAACATATTTATAACATAGCCAAACATATATTACCGGAAAAAATTTATAAAGAAATCTATAATTTTTGTGGTAAAACAAATTTGATTACCTTATATTCTCTTCTAAAAAGATGTCGTTTATTAGTTTCGAATGATTCAGCTCCGATTCATTTTGCTTGTGCTGCTCAAATACCAACAATCACTATTTTGGGACCTACAACAAAAGATTTAGGATATGCACCAATAGCAGAAAATACAGGAATTGTAGAAATTCAGGATTTATATTGTAGACCTTGTGGTACTCACGGTGGTAGACGATGTCCGGAAAAACATTTCCGATGTATGAAAGACATAACCCCCGATATGGTACTTGAAAAAATAGAAGAATTAAAAATTAGCACAACTTAAAGCAAGAAATTTTAATGAAGAAAAAAAGGTGATTATTTTGGAATTGAAAGATGACTAGTTTTTTATCACATCTTTATATCTTTGCTGAAATTCTTCGTTTGACAAAATTTCGAAATATGTGGTTAATCCACTAACTTTAAAAATTTTTTCTATTGCAGGTTTTAAATTTGCAACACACATATTTCCATTTAAACTTTGTATATAATTTAATGATTTAATTAAAATGCCAATTCCACTGGAATCCACATAATTTAAGTTTTCTAAGTTAATGCAAACATCAACATTTGCTTCTTTTACGTTATCCTCCAATGCACTTTTCAGATCTAATGATGTATATATATCCAAGCTTCCTTCTAAATTAAAAACAAACTTATTATCTTTTCTATATATTGAAATTTCCATAGGATTCCTCTTTACTTTTCTGAGTAAATATACTTTATAAATTCTACTCTTTAAAAAATCAATCCTTTTTTAAATACGATTGTTTCAATCATTTAATAAAAATCATTCTTATAAATTTTTTTCAGATTTTTCTATATTTCCTGTAATCCTTTCTATGTCTAATTTTTGTACCCTTTCATACATTTCTTTTAAGATTCCTTTTGTGATTTCTTTCATTATGTTTCCAAACACTTCTGTTTCCATTATTTCACTTATTATTTTGGTAATCTCAACGCCCGATTCATCTATGATTGTATTCATAAAAGGAATTTTAGATAGTTCTTTTATAAAAGTAGAAGAATGAATACTTTTTTTTACTACTTCTGTTAATTCTTTTTCGTATTTCTTAAAAGAATACTTTGCTAATTCAGCATAGTGTAATCGTAGCATAACTTCTTCTACTCTTTTTAGAGATTGTAAAAAAACAGCATCGGCAATTGTATCTACGATAATATCTCTGAATCGAAAAGTAATTTCTCTAGTTAAAGTTCTTGAAATTTCTTCGTCTGATTTTCCTAATTTATAAAAAGCAATCGCTAGCTTAACTCCCCTTAATAATAAGAAAGGTCTAAGAATAGGAAAAGGAATCATACCTGCAATTTCGTACCAGTGTGTAAAAATATATTGAATTTTTTGACTTTCCTTATTATTTTTAAGTCTTATAAAAAAATCAATACCCCAAATTGTAATTACAAAGATATCATAAAGAATAATCGAAAAGTTGATTTCTCTTCTTAAAAATAAACCGTATGAATTATTGACTAAAAGAAGTATAATATCTATAAATAATAATAATAATAAATTATAATCAATAGGTCTTCCGGGAAGGTTTTTATGATATTTATTTAATATTTTATAAATCATTTTTTGAATGCTTATTTTGAAATTATGTTGTCAATCTTTTCTTTAAAATACTATATCTTAAAGAATGAATCTTACTTCTTATAGGATTTTTAGAATTGGATAAAAATTCATATAATGTAAGTTCGAATTCTAAATGTTTTCTTAAAATAAGTTCGGGATTTTGAGAAAGTATTTCTCTATAGATTACCATGTGTCTTGTATTAATAAAATTAGAAGGAATTTCTTGAATTAGTAAATTCACAATACCTGGATGAATTGAACCACCAATCGAAGTTAAAATTCCTTTTCTTTTTGAATGATAAATAATTTCTTTACACATTTCTATAACTTTTTGATGATCAGGCTCAAGACCTAAAGAGTTAGATAAATCTGTCCTTGCTGCGGTAATCTGAGAAAGATAACCAGCACTAGGATGATTCAAAATCGCATCGAGTTGCATATAACCAGTTATAGTTTCTATGTTGATTCCTGCTTTTGCCTCTTTTTTGTGTTGAGCTTTTAGTTCACGAAATGTTTTTATAAAATTATCTAATGCATACGGAGATTCAATCATAGGAGCTATAATACAATCTGCTTCTATAGATAATAAAAATCTTATATCATTTCTTGCTTCGGGTCCTCCAATTTTTACATTTAGGGGTACAATTCCAAAACTAATCTCTTTTAGAAACTGAATTTCTTCAAAATTCATATCTTCTACTTCTGTTCCAGTTTTTAGGGCATACAAGCCTAATTCTTTTAGTTCGTATAAAAGCGTTTTTAGCTTTTCAATCACACTTCCGAATTTTTTTTTATTTATTGTTTTGAATATAATTTTTTAGATACTCAATTCAACAAAATACTTTTAGTACTTTTACATTTCTTAAAATATAAGAAAAACCAAAGTAATGAATGCTTGTGATTTCTAAAAGAATGTTATCATAAAGTAGAAACATGATTTTATCTTAATAAAAGCTAAATTTTTAATACTTTTTTTAATTATAAAAAAAATTATAAAATTTTCTTAATGAATTAAAAACTTTCTAATTTTATTGTTTCCATCTTATAGTTTGCATCTTCTAAATCAGTTTTAAATTGATTTAAGATTTCTTCTTTTTTGTTTTTATCTTGCTCTAATTGATATAATGATAAAATTCCTAGTATCTTTGCATTCCTATATAAATCAATGGCTTCTGAATATTGATGAAATCGTATAAGCTCCTGTGCGTTATCAATTTTATTTTTTATTACTGTCAATCTATGGGAAGCATCTTGAATAAGAAAATAGGAAGCGTTAAGGTTATCTTCTTCTAAGTTAGAAATTTTACTTGCTACTGTTGTTGCAATCTCTGTTACTTTTTTTTTATAGATTTTACTAAATTCAAATAATAGTTCATTTGATACGTTTTTACTTTTTAAAAATTGATTGTACGCATTGATAAGATTCCCTGCATAATAGTTTTCTACTCCTGTTTTATATAGTTGGAAAGCTTCTTCGAATTTTTTTTTCGAATCCTGAAGCTCATTTTCGTAATTTTTTATAATTTTACCTAATTTTCTTAAATTTTTTTCTACTTTTTCTTTTAAATTCG
This sequence comes from uncultured bacterium, assembly GCA_937928085.1. Lineage (GTDB taxonomy): Bacteria > Spirochaetota > Leptospiria > Leptospirales > Leptonemataceae > SKYB61. Next base: position 37,908 of record CALFVU010000005.1, read on the forward strand.
AAATCTTTTTACTAATTATATGTTTTTCTAAGTAATCTGAAGATTCTTTAGAAGTATAAGAATCATTCTCGTTAAGAATATTTTTCTCTTGTATTACAGTTTTAGGTTGAGTTTGAGAATCTACGTAATTTAGTGGAAATATGAATATCAAAAAGAAGCTAAGGTACTTCATATTGATGTTGTTTCTATATTTTAGTTTTTATACGTCAATATTTTCTTATCATTTTTATAAAGAAAATCAGATTTTGTATAATCTTTTTGAGTACCGTAATCATTTTTCTTCTTCTAAAATTTATTATAGAAATCTAATTGCTTTTTATTTTTTTGATAATAAAAAAAAATCAGAACTTTTAGAATTTTTAAAAGTATACGAGCCTTCTTTTTATTGGTCTGCAAAAATTCTATGGGAAGAAGAACAAAAAGGGACTTATAATCCAGCAGTTTCAGTTTGGAATCAGTTCTTAAAAATTTCTACACCGATCGACTATAATTCCTTAAAAAAACATTGTGAGTTTTTTGGAGAATATTTTTGTCAATGGATAGAAGACATAGAATTTCTTTATAAAAACTATTACTTAACAAAAAAGAACATAGAAATTCAAGATTTAGAAACGATTTTGCTAAAATTAAAACCTTATCTTACAAAAAATGAATTTATACCTTTTATGTTTCGTACTGCTTACTGGTTACCTTCTTTCTTAAATGAAATCGGATTAGCTGTAGAGTCCTCTATAATCTGTCAAACAATGATGCATAGAGAAGCCAAAGAAAATCAAGAACGTCTGATAAAGGAGTTTATAAAATCTTTAGTTTTTTCAGGTAATTTTGAATATGCATATAAAGTCCTAAAAGAAAATCAAATTCAGATTGAAGAAAAATATTTTAATTCATTTAATATTTTAATGCTTTCTTTAAATTATGATTTAATTATAAAACATTTAGAACAAAACTATATCAAAAGAAATTTTTTCGATCAGATTGATCTCTGGACGAATTTTCCGATTTCAAAGAATTTAGTAAAGATTCGAATGATGGAAATTTTGTATGCTAAGAATCAAAATTCGAATATTTTGATTCAAATAGAAAATTTGTTGAAAAATAAAGAATTTTCTGAGTTCGAAAAACAATATCTGCGATTTATCCAATCAAAAATTTTATACGATACTAACATTGTATTAGCTCAAAAAATTGCAGAAGATGTACAGTTTAAGTCTCAAGAAAGAGATTTTTATTTATTAGAGTATTATTCTACTATCTGGAATGGTTGGTGTTTTTATAAGCAAGCTCAATATTACTCCGCCAGTATTGAATTTACGAAAGCTTTAAATATTGCAAAAAGACATTTTCCGAAATTTTCTAGATATTCAGTTTTGTTAGGACTCTTATTAACAAAAGCAAAGTTCAACATAATTGATCTAAACTTAATTAAAGAACTTTCAATCAGTTTTCGTGATTATGTGCCACAAAAAGAATATTTTTATTTTATCGAATTGGTACCTAAAGATATTTCATATGATATCTGGAAAGATATTTATATTGAGTTTTTGATCTCAAAAAAAAATTATAAAAGTTTGTTTGAGTTTATCGTTATGGAATATTACAAAAATTTCTTTTTTGAAAATTCAAAAAATCCTGGTGGATATATTGGACTTTATACAGTTTCTCTATGGAAGCAAAGATTTCAAGAAAATGTAAAAAAATATGATATTATTAAAAAAAATTATCTTTATACGAATTTTGTAAATAAAAAAAAAGAATCAATTTTTTTTGTAAAAACTTTGAAACAATTGTATATTTTTGTTTTTTCTAAAAATTCTGTTGTTTACCAAAAATATAATTTGAATTCTTATTCTACAACAGATTTGATCAACTTTATCAAAAGTTATTCATCAAAAAATATAGAGATTGTTTTAAATCCAGAAATGGAACTTTCAATTCAGGATTTGTTAAACAATCTTGATCTTTCTAAAATTCAATTTAGTTTAATGTTTTATCAAAGCTTTACAAAAAAATTTGATCCTATTGATTATTCTAAAGTATTGCAAGAGAAAAGCGATCTTTGCAACTTAAATAAAATTTCTCAACAAGATTTAATTCTTTTTCCAGAAAATTATATTCCCAACGAAGGATATCCATTTTTGACTAAATTTCAATGTTCTGAAAATGATTTTTATAGTTTATGGGATTTAGAAAAATTCTTACCCGGCAATAAAAAACTACTTTTGCCTTTTGTTTTAGAAGCCCCAGAGTGGAATGTACTTTTACAAGTAGCAATAAGAAAAAATTGGTATATAGAAATTATTCATTCTAGTTTAGTCTGTTTAAAACATTTCGAAGATTAGAGCATTCACGTAGAATGTAAATGCTCTAAAAAAAAAAATTAATTTTTTGGCAAAAGAACTTTATCAATGATATATACTATTCCATTCGATGCGGCAACATCTGCTAGTATTTTTGCTCCACCTAAATAAAGTTCATGATTTTTTACTTCGAATTTTTCAGAGGTTCCATCAAACATGATCATTTCTTTGCCATTAAAATTTTCTATAAGATAGTCTTTTTTTAAGACACCTACAAAAACATGGTGGTATAGAATAGTTTCTAATTGTTTTTTATTTTCTGGTTTTAGTAGAGCTTGTAGCTTCTCTTTTGGCACTTGTTCAAAAGCACTATTCGTAGGAGCAAAAACAGTAAAAGGACCGGGATTAGCCAAGGAATCTACAAGTCCAGCTACTTTTAATGCTTCTACTAATGTAGTGTGATCTTTTGAACCAACAGCAATCTGCACAATATTTTTTAATTCAGTTTCTTGTTGAATTGATGCCATACCTCCACCTAATTCTTTTGATGAAGGTCCCTTTTCTTTACAAAACCCAAGTATGCTCAAAACAAAAGCTAGGACGATTATTTTTTTCATAGAAACTATATATAAAAAATCAATAAAATTGTTAATTTTAATTTAGTTTTATGAGTTTTAAATATGAGTTTTTTTAATGTAAAAATATGTAGAAATTTTATTTTTTTTTTATTGTCAATCTCTTACAATAGATTTATTTTGAAATTAGAAATTATAATTTAGAATGATTCTAAATCAAATATGATTATAAAAAAGGAGTAATTTATGACGATACTGCAAGAAAAAGAAACATTATATTATCAACCCGATCAATTTCCACCAGGATTGTCAAAAAAAGTAGTAGAGTCTATATCCCATATTAAAAACGAACCTTCATGGGTCACTGAATTCAGATTAAGATCTCTTGAAATTTTTTTATCAAAACCTATGCCAAATTGGGGTTTTATTCCTCACTTTAATATTAATTTAGATTCTTATGTCCATTATGTGGGTACTGGAAAAACAAAAAAGAAATCATGGGAGGAAGTGGATCCAGAAGTTCTAGAAAGTTTTGATCGGCTTGGAATACCAGAGCATGAAAGAAAATACTTAGCTGGTTTAGAAGCAATGAGTGATTCCGAAACCGTATATGCAAATGTAAAAAAAGAATTGGAAGCCCTTGGAATTATTTTTTGCGATATTGATACTGCTATAAAAGAATATCCCGAATTAGTAAAAAAGTATTTAGGTACAGTAGTTTCCCCTGAAGATAATAAATTTGCTGCTTTAAATAGTGCTGTTTTTAGTGGAGGATCTTTTGCTTATGTTCCCAAAGGAGTAAAAACACCAATGCCCTTACAGGCTTATTTTAAAGTAACAGCTGCTTCTTCCGGACAATACGAAAGAACTTTACTAATTGCAGACGAAGGAAGTGAACTTATTTATAGTGAAGGTTGTACTTCAATTCAAGATTTTTCTACGAATTTTCATACTGCGGTCGTGGAATTAATAGCTTTAAAAAATTCAAGAATTCATTACACAACCATACAAAACTGGAAAAAAAATATGTATAATTGGACAGTAAAAAGAGGAATTTGTTACGAAAATGCTCATATTACATGGAACGATGTAAATGTGGGGGCTCAAACTATTAAATATCCGGGTATAATTTTGTATGGAGATAATTCTACAGGGGATGTTCTTTCATTAGCTTTTGCTGGAAATCATCAAATTCAAGATACAGGAGCAAGAATCATTCATATAGGAAAAAACACTCGTTCTAATATTTTAGCAAAAGGCATTTCTTTAGATGGAGGAATTAACAGTTATCGAGGTTTGGTAAAATTCGAAAAAACAGCCGAAAATTCTGTAAGTCATATAAAATGTGAAGGATTAATTTTAGATAATGATTCAGAAAGTCATGCTTATCCTTATAACGAAGTTCAAAATCATTCATCGAAATTGAATTACGAAGCTACTGTTTCTAAGATTGACGAAGATATTTTATTCTATTTAAAAACAAGAGGTATTTCTGAAGATGAGGCTAAACTTTTAATTGTCACAGGATTTTGTGATGCTGTAGTTAGAGATTTAAATGTTGAATATTCTGTAGAGATTAGCAGGTTGATTCGTGTAATTTTAGAAGATGGAAAAGCGATTCAAAGAACAACGCCTGGTCTAAAAAAAGAAATTCTTTAAGGAGAAATTTTATGAATTATATACTAGAAATTGAAAATTTATATGTAGAAGTAGAGGGAAAGCAAATTTTAAATGGAGTGGATCTGCGAATACCAAAAGGAGAAATCCATGCTATTATGGGACCTAACGGTTCCGGAAAAAGCACTTTATCTTATACATTACTAGGACATCCTAAATATAAAGTGCTTCGGGGAGATATAAAATTCGAAGGAGAAAGTATTTTAAAACTTTCTACAGAAGAAAGAGCAAAAAAAGGGATTTTTTTATCGTTGCAGTATCCTTTACAAATACCCGGAGTTACCACAATGAATTTTTACAAAAATATAATGAAAAGTTTTTATGGGGATATCTCGATTCGAGATCTAAGAAAAAAAGTTGATGAATCTTTTGAAAATTTAAAGATAAATAAAGAATTTTTGTCAAGATATGTAAATGATGGTTTTTCGGGAGGAGAAAAGAAAAAAAACGAAATTGTTCAGATGTATCTGATCCAACCTAAATTTGCTATATTGGATGAAATTGACTCTGGATTAGACATTGATGCATTAAAAATCATAGCGGAAAATTTACAAAACATGAAACACCCCGATCACTCTATGTTATTGATTACTCATTATCAAAGACTTTTAAGTTATATAGAAGTGGATCAAATTCATATTTTTGATAAAGGAAAAATTCAATTTAGTGGAACAAAAGAATTAGCTTTAGAATTGGAACAAAAAGGTTATGATTCATTAATTGCATCAAGGGGTAAAAAATGATGATTTTAGATTCTTATTTAGATTTTATTCATAGCACGAATTCTAATTTTTTAGATTCTAAGAAAAAAGCATTTAATTTATTAAAGACGTATGGTCTTCCTGATCCAAAAAATGAATCTTGGCGAAATATAAATTTAAAAATTCTTCCGTTAAAAGATATCAATCCAGATTCAGAGTTGGAATCAAATTTAAGTGATCCTATTTTCAAGAGTGAAAATGATTCTTTTTTAAAAGAAATTTTAAGTTTTAATTATAATCAAGAAACAAATCATAATATACAGTTTAATAATGATTTTTTTAGTATTTTAAATGTAGCTTTTTTAAAAAATATTATCTATGTAAAAATTCCAAACGGAATAAGGGTTTATGACTTACATTTAGTTCATAAGCCTGTTAAAGGAAATTCTTTTTTCCCTTTTACGGTTTTGCATTTAGAACCTTTTGCTGAGTTAAATTTTATAGAGGAATGGGAAAGTGCACAATACCAAAGCTTTTGGGATGCTACTACGTATATCATTGCAGAAGAAAACTCCAGAGTTTTTTATACTCAGATAAGAAATTTTGATAATTTTGAGTTCTTTTTTCCGAGAATTCGAGTACTACAAAAGGGAAATTCTTATGTTCATCTTAGTGTTTTACAAAAAGGAGGATTATTTGGCAAATCTTTTTTAGAAGCTAAACTTTTAGAAACGAATTGTGAATTTCGTGGTGTAGGATTTTATTTTGGAGAATTTGCTCAATATCATAATTCAGAGATGTGTGTTGAACATTTTCATAATTACGCAACAAGTTCTTTATTATATAAAACAATTGTAAAAGATCGTGCCCACTCTGTATTCATAGGAAAATTTGAAAGTAGAAAAGGATTACGGGGAGTCGTTAGTCATCAAATGAATCATAATCTTATTTTAAGTAAAAATGCAAAAGCTGAATCTCGTCCTTGGTTAGTCATTCGTTCAGAAGATATTCAATGTGAACATGGAGCAACTGTAGGGGAATTAGACGAAGAAATGATGTTTTATTTAAAAACACGAGGACTAACAGAAAAAGAAGCAAAAAATCTTCTGATTCAAGGATATGTTTATGATATTTTAGCAGAATCAAAGTTATCAGAAACTAAAATAGAAACTTATTTACAGCAGTTAGCTAAATCTATATTATAGATGTTTTATGTCTCTTATAAAAATTGCAAATTTAAGCGAAATTCAGGAGCAAAAAATTCTAAGTAAATTTACCAATTATGGGATGATTGCTATAACAAAATTAAATGGAAATGTAATTGTATTTCAAGATGAATGCACTCATGATGGAGCACCTTTTGATGATGCTCAATTGGATGTGTCACAAAACCAAGTTATTTGTCCAAGACATGGTGCCCGATTTTGTCTACAAACTGGAGAAGCTAAAAAACCTCCAGCTTATGTGCCAATACAGATTTATAAAGTAATCATAAAAAATGATGAAGTTTTTATAGAAGTAGAATCATAAAAGAGGATATGGGTATGTTAGACTATAAAAAAATAAAACAAGATTTTCCAATTTTGAATACCATGATGAATGGTAAACCATTAGTGTTTTTAGATTCCGCTGCAAGCTCACAAAAGCCTCTTAAAGTTATAGAGGCTTTCGAAGATTTTTATCGCTGTAGAAATGCAAATATCCATCGGGGTGCTTATCGATTAAGTTACGAAGCTACAGATTTATACGAAATGACTAGAACTAAAGTAAAAGAGTTTTTGAATGCAAAAGAACCTGAAGAAATTATTTTTACGCGAAATACAACAGAAGGTATCAATCTTATTGCTTATTCTTATGCTATGAAGTTTCTAAAAGAAGGTGATGAAATTTTAGTCTCTGAAATGGAACATCATTCAAATCTTGTTCCGTGGATGATCGTAGCAGAAAAAAAAAATTTAAAATTAAAGCATATTCCTTTAACAGAAGATTTGCAGTATGATTACGAAAAAATTGAAAATCTTCTTACAGAAAAAGTAAAAATTATATCTGTAGCCCATATGTCTAATGCTATCGGAACTATACATGATATAAAAAAAATTGGGGAATATGCAAAGAAAATCAATGCTGTTTTTGTTGTAGATGGAGCACAAGGAGCAAGTCATTTAGAAGTAAACGTACAAGATATTGGATGTGATTTTTATGTATTGTCTGCTCATAAAATGTTAGGTCCTACAGGTGTAGGTGTGTTATATGGCAGAAAAGAAATGTTAGAAAAAATGGATCCTTTTATGGGAGGAGGGGACATGATCTTAACGGTTTGGAAAGATGGATTTAAACCAGCACCATTACCCAATAAATTCGAAGCTGGTACTCCAAATATTGCTGGTGTGGTAGCTTTTGCAGTTGCTCTGGATTATTTAAAGTCGATTGGACTAAAAAACATTCACAAACATGAGCAAGATTTATTACAATATGCTTTATCTAAATTAGAATCAATTCCGTATGTAAAATTATTTGGTACAAAAGACCTAAGTAAAAGAGGTGGAATCATAAGTTTTTTGGTTGATGGTGTACATCCCCATGATATTGGATCTGTTTTAGACTCTGAAGGTATTGCTATACGTGCGGGGCATCATTGTTGTGAACCTTTAATGAAAAAACTTAAAATTCCTGGTACAGCAAGAGCAAGTTTATATTTATATAATGGTTACGAAGATATCGAAGCTTTAGTAAGTGGAATACAAAAAGTAATAGATTTATTTAAAGTAAAAAAATTAGTAGGAGTTGCTAAATAAATTATGTCCTTAAACGAAGAATTGTATAAAGATATCATTATTGAATATTCTCAGAATCTAAAGCATTTTGGGGAAATCGAAAATCCTACTATTAAAGAAGAAGGAGTAAATCGAAGTTGTGGAGACGAAGTTCAACTCTATTTGATTATAGAAAATGATCAATTAAAAAAAATACGATATACTGGACAAGGATGTAGTATTTGTATGGCTTCTACAGAGATGATGGCGGAATATACCGAAAATCAAAATGTGAAAGAAATAGAAGACTTAATACACAACTTTAAACATATGATCTTAAGTTCTGACAATGAATACTTTTCACTTCCTAAGCAATACGAAGAATTAGAAGCATTAAGAGGAGTAAAAAAATTTCCGATTCGTGTTAAATGTGCAACTCTTAGCTGGAATACCCTTGAACAAGCCTTGCAAAATTATAAAAAAACCTAAAATGTTATTATTATGTATCTTCTTCTAACCATTTCGTAATTTCTATAATAAGTTTTTGAATTTCAGTTTCTTCGTTACTCCTAAAAATATCTTTTGTATGTATATTATCTCCACATATTTGGATCTCTATGATTATATCGCTTTTTTGTTCCATTTTGTTACCCTTATTAATTTAGACGAAATTTTTACAAATTAGTTAAGAAACTTTCTATAATATTTTCGTAAGACATTTCAGCTGTTTGTAACCATTCATTAGAATCTTTTTGAAATTGTTTCCATGAATGATAAACTTTATTGTATATCTTATCTTTACTAGAAAATTCTTCTAAGATTTCTTTTGTATTTTGATATGCTTTCTGTAAAATATCATCGGGAAATTTTTTTAAGATTACATTTTGTGTTAAAATTCTTTGTAATGATTGCGGATTTAAAACGTCATATTTAGCTAGCATATTCAAATTTACGTAAGAAAAAGCAGTTTCTAAAACAGTTTTATAAGAATTTGGTAATTCATTCCAGGCTTTAAGATTGATTAAAAATGTTAGATTTGCGCTAGGTTCCCACCAGCCTGGATAATAATAATATTTTGCTATTTTGTAAAATCCAAGTTTTTCATCATCATAAGGTCCAACCCATTCTGTTGCATCGATTGCGCCACGTTCTAGTGCTGGAAAAATATCTCCTCCTGCAATTACTTGTACGTTTACACCTAATGTACTCATTACTTTTCCCCCCAATCCTGGAATTCTCATTTTTAATCCTTTTAAATCTTTTAGTGAGTTGATTTCTTTTTTAAACCATCCTCCCATTTGACATCCCGTATTTCCGCCGGGGAAATTGATTATATTGAATTCCTTGTAAATCTCTCGTATCAAGTCTAATCCGCCGCCCTGATATAACCATGCATTTTGTTGGCGGGAAGTTAAACCAAAAGGTACTGCTGTATCAAAAGCTAAAGCTTCGTGTTTTCCAGTGAAATAATACGAGGCAGTATGTGCCATTTCTACTCCCCCATTTTGTACGATATCAAAAACACCAAGGGGCGGAGCTAATTCTCCAGCTGGAAAAACTTTTATATGGAATTTATGATTTGTCATATTTCGAACGATTTTTGCTAATTCTTCTGCTCCTCCATAGATTGTATCCAGACTTCTGGGATAGCTCGATGCACATCTCCATTGAATTTCTGGAAAGTCATTTTCTTTTTTTGATGTTACTTCTTTTTTACAATAAAACAAGCTTACCAAGCCAGTATACAATGTGTTTTTAAGAAAAGCCTTTCTATTTAAGAAATTTTTTTTGGAATGGATTGACATAAATACAGGTTTTTGTTACATTTTAATTTTGTAAAATTTAAATTTTTTTATATGTGTGAGTGATCAAAAAATTTAAGTTTATTTGTTTTTTTGGAATTGACAAAATTTTGTATTGTGATTTGTTGAATTATAGAAGGAGGAATCCATGCTTGTAGAAACATTACAAAATATTATACAAGATAAACAAAAATCTGATATGCCAAAAGAACAAATCTTCGTAGAGATACTAGACAAAATCTATATAGATGCTATTGAACAAAAGCATAAATATTTAGAAGATTCAAAAGTAGAAGCAGGAGGAGAGTAGTTATATATAGATGCCAAAACGTTTGATTGGTTTAGAAACAGAGTATGCGATTAAACGTTTTTCTGAAAATAATCAAAAAATAGACAATCGAATTATATATGACTATATCATTAAAAATTTAACTCATTATACAAAAGTAGTAGATGGTGCCTCTGTTATTAAATGGCATCAAGTATTTACAGAAAATGGGAGTGCTTTTTGTTATGAAAGCCTCCCTCTTTATATTCAGGATGGATTACTAGAAGCAGCAACTCCAGAATGCGAAAGTCCATTCCAGCTTGTATTGTATCAAAAAGCTATAGATACATTATTGCAAAAAGCTCTTCGAGAGTGTAATCAATCAAAATATTTTTCTCAACCAATTAGTCTTATAAAAAATTGTAAAGATGCTTATGGAAATGTTTATGGTGCACAAGAAAATTATAGTGGTAAAATTGGCTCAAATTTTTTTATTTTTCTTTACCGATTATTTTTAATTTTTTATAAACCTTTTTTGGCAATATATATCGTTCATATTTTTTTAGTTTCTTTTATAATCCTTTTTTTTCATAGTATACTCTTAGTTGTAATTTATTTTTTTTATATGATTTTTTTATTATTTACATTCAGGATCAAATCTATTTCCTATGATCTTTTTATAAATTTACAACATAAAAATTTTATAGATTTTTTTGAAAAAACTTCAGGAAAAATTTTAACGTTTACAGAAATTTTTCTTTCTTATCCTTTTATCGTTCTGTCTGTGTTTTATTTTAATTTTGTTTTATTTCGTAATTATAAAAAACATTTATTGTCTTTTCTTATAACTCGAATTCTTTTTACTGGAAGTGGCACTCTTGAAGAAGATGGTTCTTTTTTTCTTTCAGAAAAAGCTACAAAAGTAAAAAGAATTAATAGAGTGTCGAATTTTCCATCCGAAAGATGTATTTTCGATTTAGGAAATTTAATGAAATTAAGCTATCTTAGCATTCTTCATTTGTTTCGGTTTGACTTTTTTTATTTAAAAGAGATGTTTCGAAAAGAACAAAGATTGCAAATAGGAATGTCTGATTCTTGTATGTCTACAGAAGCAGAATTGTTAAAAGTTGGTATTACTTCTCTTTTAATGGATATGATCGATGATAAATTTTTAAAAGAAACGCCTATTCTTAAAGATCCTATTGATTCCTTACATAAAATCAATCAATTCCCGAAATTTAGACATTATAAGATGAAAATAAAAAATCCTAAATTAACTTCGAAAAAAGAGATGACTGCTATCGAAATTCAAAGATGGTATTTAGAAAAAGCGAAGGAGTATTTAAATCAAAAAAAAGTTTATCTTCCAGAATCTACACTTATTGTTAAACTATGGGAAGAAATTTTAAATCAGATTTCAGAAAATCCAACAAAACTATTTGGAAGAGTAGATTGGATCACTAAAAAAATTTTCATCAATCAAATTTTAATGCGAGAGGAAAATATCCATACCGATGATGTTTTTGATGATCCTAATTTCAGTGATCCCAATCTTTTAAAAAAACATTATACTTTATTAAAAGTAGTCGATCTCAAATACCATGATCTTTCTGATGGATATTTTTATCAGTTAGAAAAAAAAGGTTTTAGTAAAATAATTTTTTCTGAAGAAGAAATCGAGCGAGCAATTACCCATCCACCTGTTACGGAAAAAGGTTTTGCTTGGATTCGTAATAAAATCATAAAAGTGAATCAAAATTACGAAACAATACAAATGAATTGGAATTTTGCCAAAATAGGATCTGGACTATCCGGTAAAGTCATATATTTCGAAGAACTTAAAAAAAGAAAAAATAAAAAATTATAAATCGGTTAAACTTATATTTTTTTTAAGTGGTATAATAAAGCTTCTAATGCAAATTTGTATCCTAAAAAACCTAAACCAGTGATGACTCCTAGTGCTATATCACTTAAGTATGAATGTTTTCGAAATTGTTCACGGGAGTAAATGTTACTAATATGAACTTCTATAAACGGAACTTTTACACCGAGCAAAGCGTCTCTTAATGAAACTGATGTATGGGTTAAACCTCCGGGATTGATAATGATACCTTGATATGGCTTTTCGAAATAGGAATGTATTTTTTCTATAATGGCACCTTCGTAATTAGACTGAAAAAACTCAATTTCTATGTCTTTTTTTAATGCTTCTCTATTAAGTTGATTTTGTAAATCCAAAAGAGTTTCTTTTCCATAAATTTCGATTTCTCTTTTGCCTAATAAATTTAAATTCGGACCGTTGATAATTAGAATTCGAGTTTTATTCATACTTAACCAAATAATTGTTTTTGTTCTTTCCAACCAAGTTCAAATTCTTCGCGTGATAATTCAAAATTGTAAACGGGCTTTCCAATATCTTTTAAATAAATGTATCTGATTTTATCATATTGATTTTTTTTGTCATATTGAATGTGTTTCCATATATTTTTTTCAGAAAAACCAGCTGTATTCAAAGGAAGTTTTAGAAGCATCATTAAGTTGATTATTTCTTTAAAAAGACTTTCAGAAAAATTTAATTTTTTTTTAGAAAGAATCAATGCAGTCACCAAACCTCGGGATACTGCTTCTCCATGAGAAAATTTTTGATAATTTGTTAAAGATTCAATAGCGTGAGCAACGGTATGTCCTAAATTCAATACCGCTCTTAAATGACTCTCTTTTTCGTCTTTACTTACGATGTTTGCTTTAACTTTTATAGATTCATAGATTATTTTCTGCCAGGTTTTCGTATTCCATTCTTTATAGTGTGACTCTTCTAATATAACTTTTTTAAGGGACAGATACGTTTTTTTATCCAATAAAGAATGTTTAAAGATTTCTGCTAGACCACAAATCCATTCTTTTTCTGGAAGTGTTTTTAAAAAATTGATATTACAAAAAACTATATCCGGTTGATAAAATGTGCCAACCATGTTTTTTCCTATATTTAAATTTACAGCTACCTTTCCTCCTATACTGGAATCTACCATAGCAAGAAGGGTAGTGGGGATTTGAATCAAAGAAACTCCCCTTAAAATTGTTGATGCTATAAAACCTGCGAAATCACCTACTACACCACCACCTAAACTTAAAATTACACTTTTTCTATCAATGCCTTGTTTAATTAATGCTTCATAAACTTCGTAAGTATTTTTAAGGTGTTTATTTTTTTCTCCAGTTTTTAAAACAATAATTTTTGGATTGATATTCAATTTATGTTCCAGATCTACAATGAAATCTTTGTAAAGTTTATATATATTTTGATCTGTTAGAAGAAAATGTTTTGAATATTTTTTATTTTGAATCAGTTTGATCCAGTTATCATTGAATTCTTCATCAATGTAGATAAAATAATTTTTTTTTGTATTTTTTTGAATAGAGATTTTTAATTTTATGCTCATATCAGAAGTTCATCAAAATGATTTTTGATTTTATCTAGAGCTTTCAAAGCTGCTTGTTTTTCTGCTTTTTTTTTAGAAGAACCACTACCTCTGGCAATTTCAATTCCATTAATCACAACTCTACATACAAACTCTCTTTTATGATCTGGACCTTCTTCTGAAATAGTTTCGTAGATGGGATGAGTATGGTATTTTTTTTGAACTAATTCTTGCAAATATGTTTTTGGATCAATAGCTTTTCCCGGTTTTGTTAAGTTTTTTAATCTACTTTCTAACATATTCAATACAAATTTTCTTGCCTCTTTTAACCCTTTGTCTAAATAAATTGCAGCAATAAAAGCCTCGAAAGAATCTGCTAAATTTGATATTCTTCTTGCTCCGCCACTTTTTTTTTCTCCTTTACTCATTCTGAGATATTGTCCGAATTTTAATTTTCTTGCTGCACTTGCTAATGATTTTTCGGATACTGCAATCGATTTAATTCTTGCCATTTGTCCTTCGTTTAAATTGAAGTGTTTGTAAAGATAATCATTAACAATAAATCCTAAAATAGAATCTCCTAAATATTCTAATCTTTGATTGTTGAATTTATGAGAATGAATTTCGTTTGCAAAACTACTATGAGTAAGGGCTAAATCATACAATCGATAATTAGAAAATTGAATACCTAACTTTTTTGATAATTCTTTTAATTGAGAAAGTCGCTCTTTGCTTAGGTTGAAAGTATTAGCATCCTCATTGTAATCCATAATTTTGATAAAGATCAGCTTTCCTTTTTTTATCAATCAACTTGATAAAAAAAGAAAAGTGATCTTTAATCTATTGTGAACTATTTTTTATGTTCTTTAATATATTTAATCACATCACCCACAGTCTGGATTTTTTCTGCATCCTCGTCAGAGATTTCAATTCCAAACTCTTCTTCTAATGCCATAACCAATTCAACTGTATCCAGAGAATCTGCTCCTAAATCTTCTATAAAATGAGACTCTTCGGTAATTTCTGCTTCGTCTGCACCCAATTGTTGTGCAATAATAGATCGCACCTTTTGAAATAATTCATCTGACATATTTAACTCCTTTTATTTTATTTGAGTATAAAATTTGAATGAATGTATTTTTAGCAAGTTTTTTAAGTAAATTTCTAAAAAAAAAAATTAAGGTCTAAAACCACCACCATTTACATCAATAATTTGCCCGGTAATATAAGAAGATAAATCGGAGCATAAAAATAATACACAATTCGCCACATCTTCTGGTTGACCTGGTCTTTTTAAAGGAATTGAAGCAATCATTTTTTCTTTGATTTTATCGGGAATTGCATCTGTCATAGCAGTTTGAATAAAACCTGGAGCAATAGCATTACAACGTACACCTCTTGCTGCACCTTCTATCGCAACAGATTTTGTAAAACCAATTACACCTGCTTTAGAAGCGGAATAGTTAGCCTGTCCTATATTTCCATTCTCTCCTGCAATAGAGGAGATATTGATAATAACCCCACTTCTTTGGTTCATCATAATTTTAAAAGCTGCTTTTGTGCAAAGAAACGTTCCAGTTAAATTTACATTGATCACCTGATCCCATTGTTCTTTTGTCATTCGAAGAAGTAATGTGTCTCTTGTAATTCCTGCATTATTTACTAAAATATCTACTTTTCCCCATTTTTCTTTGCAAGTCTGAATCAAGTTCTCTGCTTGTTCTTCTTTAGAAATATCGCAAGCATAATAAATCGTTTCTACAGAATATTTTTTAGAGATTTCTTCAGCGGTTTGCCTTGCTTGCTCTTCGCTAATGTCATTGATAAGAACATTAGCCCCTGCTTGTGCTAATTTTTCTGCTATAGCTTTCCCAATACCTCTTGCAGAACCTGTAATAATCGCTGTTTTGCCTTTTAAATCAATTGTTACCATAAGAAACTCCTTTTTCAAATTGATTTTAAAGTCATAACTTTATCAATCAATTGGATGTAAAGTTTTTTCATTACTGAATAAGATTCAAAAAAATAATTAAAATTTTTTTATAAATATTTTTTTCTTTGTTATAAAAATTTTTTATTTATTTTAAAAATTGATTTTTTTTCTATTTTTTGTTGTAAGGTTTTGAGGATTAAAGAGGTTTTTGTTTAATTTATGTTTTTAGAAAATATTTTTTTCATACAAAGTAAAAAAGTATTGCTATTATAATAAGAGCTTTTATTTGATCGTTTATGCAAAAAGAAAGAGCTCCTTTTAGGGAAATTTTTGGTTGGGCGATGTTTGATTTTGCTAATTCTTCTTATACAACAGTTATTATTACAGTCGTATTTAGTGTAATTTTCCCAAAGATTATTGTGGGAGATGCTCCAGAATATCGAATGGGAAATTTTTATTGGAGTTTAGCTTTGTCAATTAGTTATTTACTGGTTGTCCTTACTGCTCCAGTATTTGGTGCTATTATGGATTATTCTGCCTCTAAAAAAAAGTTTTTATTTTTCAGTTATTTATTAACAGTAATCACGACAGCTTCACTTTATTTTGTGGAACAGGGGGATGTTTGGTTAGGAATTTTTTTAATTGTTATTTCGAATTTTGGATTTGCAATAGGAGAATCTTTTGTTTCTTCTTTTCTACCTGATTTAGGACCGCAAGAAGATTTAGGTAAGATTTCTGGTTTTGCTTGGGGGCTAGGATATTTTGGAGGTTTGTTTTCTACGGCTATTGTAATTTTTGGACTTGGACCTCAGACAGTAGAAAATTATCCTAATTTAAGATTTGTTGGACCAATTACGGGATTATTTTTTTTACTAGCAGGTATACCAACTTTTCTTTTTTTAAAAGAAAGGGGAACTTCAAAACCTTTGCCACAAAATAAAACCTACATCAATATCGGTTTTGAAAGAATTCAACTAACTTTTAAAGAAATTCAAGATTTTCGAGATTTATTGATATTTTTTATTTCAATGTTTTTTTCTCAAGCTGGTTTATCTATTGTGATTAGTTTTGCTTTTATTTATGGAGATCAAATTATTAAATGGCAACCTACCACTATGGTGATTATGTTTGTTATTACACAATTTACTGCTGCTGCGGGAGCAATCATTTTCGGTTTTATTCAAGATAAAATAGGTTCATTAAAGACATATTTATATACTCTAGTACTTTGGATACTTTCTATTTTAAGTATATTCTTCACTGATGAAATTACAGTTTTTGTTAATCGAATTTTTTCTTTAAGTTTAAAGTCAGAGACAATGTTTTTACTCGTTGGTTGTTTAGCTGGACTAGGTCTAGGAGCTACGCAATCAGCAGGTAGAGCTATCGTAGGAGTATTTTCCCCAGAATCTAAGTCAGGAGAATTTTTTGGTTTTTGGGGACTAACTGGTAAGTTGTCATCAATATTTGGAATTTTTGGATTAGGAATTCTTCAAAATCTTTTAGGACTTAAGCAAGGAATTTTATTTACAGCATTATTATTTTTGATCGCAATTATCATAGCATTTTTTGTTAATGAAGAAAGAGGAAAAAAATCAGCTTTACTTCACGAAGGAGAATAAAATTTTTTTTATTAAAAAAGAATTTATATTTATAAGGATTTTATGAGCTTTACGAAATACATTCACCAATCATTTTTAGAAGATCCATTTCACAGTTTAAATGTTCCCATATATCCCAGTTCAGTATTTCTTTTTTCTGATATTGAAGAGCTAATCAATTTTGTTTCTAAAAAAGAAAAAAAACGATTTGAATATTCCCGATATGGAAATCCTACTAACAGAAATTTAGAACTTTTGATAACAGCTTTAGAACACACAGAAGATGCCTGTTTGTTTTCTTCCGGAATGAGTGCATGCACTATACCAATTCTTGCAATTTTAGAAAAGGGGGATCATGTAGTTATCACTTCTGATATGTATTTAAAAACTTTTGATTTTTATCGTAAAATTTTAAAAAAATATGGTATTGAATGTTCAATTGTATTTCCAGAAATCAAACATATAATTAACGCTTTACAAAAGAACACAAAAATTGTTTTTACAGAATTTCCTACAAATCCTTTTTATTATGTGATAGATTTAGAAACTTTAAGTAATGTTCTAAAGCAAAAATCTATTTTACTAATTATCGATAGTACTTTAGCATCTCCTGTAAATTGTAATCCATTTTTATATGGTGCGGATTTAGTAATTCATTCACTTACAAAATATTTTAGTGGACAAAATGATTTAATTGGTGGAGTGGTAACAGGTAAAAAAATCTTAGTAGAGAAAATCAGAGAATTTAATGGATATTTAGGTGCAATTCTTACAGCAGAAGTCAGTTATGTACTTTTACGGAGTATCAAAACAATGCCTTTAAGGGTTAATATTCAAAATCAAAAAGCTTTAGAAATTGCTCGGTTTTTAGAGAAACATCCTAAAATCCATCAAGTATATTATCCATTGTTGGAAAGTCATCCTAATTTTTCTTTAGCTAAAAAATATTTAAAAGGGGGTGGTTGCCTTCTTACTATAGAACTTAAAGGTAATTTTGAATCTTTAAAAACATTTTGTAATTCATTAAAGATTTTTAAAATCGGACCTAGTTTTGCCAGTGCGGAATCTTTGATTGATCCTCCTTATATAATGTCTCATTGGGATGTACCAGATGAAGAACGACAACAAATGAATATCAAAGAAACTACAGTAAGAATTTCTATTGGTTTAGAAGATACCGATGATTTAATCAGTGATTTAGATCAAGCCTTATCAAAAATTTAGTTTTTGTGAATAATATTTCTATATGTAATATTAATCCTTGATTGGGTGGTATAATTTTTTTGATTATTTTGGATGGCGTAAGGAATAACTTTTTTTTCTTTTGGTATTGAGTGATGCCAAAAAAATTGAATATTTCCTAGCATTAATAAAAGACTACCGTGTTGTAGATTAAGAGAAACAAAATTTTCTTTTTTCTTTTTCTTATTTTTCTCGCAAAATAAAATCTTTCTTTGCACACCAAACGAAACCGAAGCTATTACTGGATTTTCTCCTAGTTCTTTTTCGTCATCTGAATGCCAACTCATGTAATTTGAAGGATTTTCGTAAAGATTTAAAAGAGCATGATTCCATTCATAACCAAATTCTTTTTCTATTTTAGATTTGATTTGAAATACATAAGGATCCCATTGTTTTGGAGGAAGTTCCAGTCGAGAATAGATATAGGTGGTATTCCCAAACCAATAGATTTTACGAGGTTGATCAATCCATTTTCCATATAAAAAAATTTTCTTTTTCTGCCAATTAATTTGATTATATAAATAATCAAAAAGAAAGTCAGATTCCTTTTTCGAAAAATAATTTGGTATATAGTGAAGTAAACCATTTTCAAAACATATATAATTTTTCATTTACATAAAAAATGAAAAAAAATAAAACTTAATATGCAAGATAAAATCACTCTAACCTACATACAAGAAAAAAATATAAAAACTAACAAAATAGAAAAAGAACGAAAAATAGTTGCTGAACCAGAAAATACAATTTTAGAAATTTCTTTAAAAAATCAAATTCCTCATCATCATGCTTGTGGAGGAAATGCGAAATGCTCTACTTGTAGAGTTTTAATTCTAAAAGGAGAAGAAAATCTTTCTCCTCGAAATGAACTGGAGATAGAATTATTCAAGAAAAAAGGATTAGGAAGTAAAATTCGTTTAGCATGCCAGACAAAGGTTAGAGGAGATGTAACATTAAAACGATTAGTACGAGAAGATTTCGAAGAAGAATTTGCTGTTGAATATAATCACACAGGTAGAGAAATACCTTTAGCAATTTTGGTTTCTGATATAAGAAATTTTACAAGTTTTACAGAACGACACTTTGCTTATGATGTGGTGTTTATTTTGAATTATTTTTATAAAAAAATGGGAGATGCAATTTTGAGCCATAATGGTTATATTGATCAATTTATTGGAGATGCAATTTTAGCTATTTTTGGAATGGATGAAAAAGATAATCAAATAAAATGTCAGAATGCTTTTTTTGCAAGTTTAGAAATGTTAAAAAAATTACAAGAATTCAATCAATATTTAAAAAAAAATTTTAATGAGGAATTTAAGATTGGTATAGCTCTACATTTTGGAAATGTAATTTATGGAGAAATTGGACATCCCGAAAAAAAACAAATTACTGTAATTGGAGATGCAATCAATTATGTTAGTAAATTAGAAAAAATGACTAAAAAAATTCAAACCCCTATTTTAGCTACTGAAGAATTTCTTAAAATGCTCAATCTTGATGATATTGAGAAAAAAAATTATAAAATCAAAATTACGGGAAAAACAGGAGAATTTGTTGTGTATTCAATATATTCTAACAAAAAAACTTATCCTTCTTTAAGAAGCCTGATTAAAGAATATTTACCAAAAACATTTGCTCCCAATGTTTTACGTTTGGTTTTTCATGATGTGATGAGTGGAGGTAGTATCACCTATAGTTTTTCGGATGAAGAATTACTACAATGGGAACTAGAAAAAGAAGAAAATAAAAATTTAGAAAAATCTGTAAATTTTATAAAAAAAATAAAAAAAATGGTTTCTGATGAACCTTATTCTTATAGAGATATTTTGTATCTTGCAGGGGCAGTGGCAGTAGAAATTACAGGTGGTCCTTTTATCAGTGTGATTGTTCCTTCGTTTAGTGATAAACGTTTTTTTGAGGCTTCTATACCGAAACAAGATGAAGAGTTTCATTCCTTTTATCAAAAATTTCAGAAAATAGGATTGAATAAAAAAGACATGATTGCTTTAATGGGAGCACATACTTTAGGAAAAGCAGAAAAACCTTTTACACAGAATTTGTTTACATTTGATAATAGTTATTTTAAACGATTGTATTTACAAAAAAATTCTCTTTCTGATTTACATCCTTTATTCAAAACGGATTGGGAATTATTAAAAGACGAAGAATCAAAAAAATATATACAAATCTATGCAATGGATCAGGAACAGTTTTTCGAAGATTTTAAAAATGCTTATATAAAAATGATCCGTATTGCAATTTAAAAAAAATATAGACATAAGACTTTATGATTTTTTTTATAAAAAAATTTTAAAGGAAATACTATGAAACAATCCAATATTACAATTGATGATGAACTTTTAGAAGAGATTCAATATTTGATTTCAACAGATTCAAAAGAAATTATTAAAAATTTATTTTTTGATTTAGATGTTGCAGATATTGCTTTAGTACTTCGGTATATACAAGATGAAGAAAAATTGTTATATCTTTTTTCCCTAATTCCAAAAAATAAAAGAAGTGAAGTTGTATGCGAAACAATACGAGAAGTTAGAAAAAAAATTCTAAAAGTATTAAGTGAAAAAGAAATTCAACAAATCATAGAAGATTTAGAAACGGATGATGCAGTAGATTTATTGGGAGAACTACCAGAGGAAGTACAAAAAAGAATTATCTCTAATCTTTCTGATGAGACAAAAAAGAGACTATTGTTATTACTAAAATACGAAGAAGACACTGCTGGCGGTATAATGTCAGCAGATTTTGTAGCAGTCTACAATACGGAAACAGTAAAACAAGCTTTAAAAAAATTAAAATCAAAATTAAAAGAAGGTTATGAAATTCATAATGTTTTTGTAGTGGATAAACAACACATTTTGATAGGGATAATCTCTATTTATGATTTATTATTACACTCAGAAAATAAAAAAGTTGGGAAAATTATAAAAAAGCCTGAATTTGTTGTAACTCCAGATATGGATCAAGAAGAAATCGCACAAGTATTTAAAAAATATGATTTAATTTCTGCACCTGTTGTGGATTCTGATGGTAAACTTATAGGTAGAATTACAGTCGATGATATTGTAGATGTGATCGAAGAAGAACATAACGAAGACATTGCAAGAATGGTAGGTACCGAAGTAGAAGAAATGGAAAATCGGTCTCCATTTCAGATTGCATTGATGCGTGCTCCTTGGGTTTTGATCACTTTATTTGTAGAATTCTTTGCAGGAGTTGTGATTCATTATTATGATGAAATTTTATCAAAGGTGATTCTTTTAGCTTCTTTTATGCCGGTTATATCTGCAATTTCTGGAAATACTGGACTGCAATCCGCTGCAATTGTAATACGGGCATTGGCAACGGGACATGCAAAATTGGAAGAATGGTGGAGACCGGTAATACGACAGCTGATTGTAACTTTAATTCTTGGAAGTTTAATAGGTATCATTGTAGGCATTATAGGTTTTATATGGCATAAAACATATAAGTTTGGATTTGTAGTTGGTTTATCTATGTTTATTTCAATTAATTTATCTGGTTTTATTGGAACAGTCACACCTATGGTATCTAAGAGATTTGGAATAGATCCAGCTATCACAGCCGGACCATTTGAAACTGCTTTTCAGGATGTTATAGGAATTACTATTTTTTTAACATTAGCAAAGATTATGTTTGAATATCTTTAAACTTTTTTTGTTTCCATTTTAGCAAATATGTTTTTAAAAATTAATCTTTTACCAAATAATGATACAAAAGTGGGTTGGATTAAAAATCCCAAGATAACTGGAACCATTACTAAATTCCTATTTCGGTTTCTCCAAAAGCAGAAATAGCAATACCTAGACTAATGATATGATATCTTAAAAAAGTAGATAAAAATACGGGGATGACTTCATCTTCTTTAAGAATTTTTTTTAAGAAAAATGTAAAAAATACAAACATTGAAATAATATAACATTTGAAAAATATAAATATTTCCAAACTTGCTTTGTTTAAAACTCCAAAGTAATAAACAAGTTATTCAAAATTTTCCTTATCTTTTATCTTTAATTAAAGGTTATAGAAAATGAATTGATAGAATAAAGAACGAGTTTTGCTATACTTCATATATTACAAAAACTATTCGATGATTCTACAAACTTTCTTGCTCTCTTTGCGATCTTTCTAGAATTTCACTCACTTTTGAAACTATTGTTTCTAAAGAATATAAATAATCAAATAAAGAAATTAGGGGTTACACTTTTCCCTTTACTTGTTTTGGCAAATTAAGATTCAAGTAACTGTAGATTTTTCCCTTCGATAATATTACTCAAAATTTAATTATTGATTTTATAATCTAACATAAGACGATAAAAACATAAAAAACTTTTCAAATCATAGCTTGAATAAAAGCGTTAATATTTATAAAATATTGAGAATTTTTTTATTTTCTTTTAATGCCATTTGATAGCTTTTTATTAGTGCATCTCGTAATTCTGACACATCTTCAATCATAAAATCTAAAATTCCGGTTTTATAGGCATCGTTTTCTGCACGTGATTTTTGATTAAATTCTTTAATGTATTGAATTCTTAAAGTTTCTGCTTCTTCGTCTTTTCCTTGTTTTTTTAGTTCAAAATATTTTTTTCCGTAAAATAAATCAAAAGCAGAATCTGCCCCCATGACTGCCAAGATACTTTTTTTAAGAGCAAAAGAGATAATACATGGTCTTAAAAATTTGCTAAAAGCATGGATTTGTCTTCCTCCGTAGTTTTGATTTAAAGTAACAGAAATAAGTGGTATTGTACTTAATACGTTTACATCTAAAGAACGCCCGCCAATTTGTTGAATTCTTAATCGTTCTTGTTTTGTTCCCGGTAAAAATCCAGGAGCATTCGAAATCATAATAAGTGGTATTTGATTTCTTTCCACGAGCTCAGTAAATATTCTAAATTTTTCTGTACCCGGTGCATCTGGGGCACCTCCTAAAATATTGGGTTGATCTGCCATTACCGCAACTGTGTTTCCGTTTAATTTAGCAAAACCGGTTATCAAACTCGGTCCTTTTTGAGGATCATTCATTTCTTTCCACCATTCAATAAAAGAATTTTGATCAAATATCCTTAAAATAATTTTTTCGACCATATCAAAAGGTTGTGCTGCATTTTCTGGCAATTCTGGTTTTTCTATAGGTGGTTGTATGATTTCACTTTCATTTTTTTCGGAAAGTAATTGAATAATTTTTAAGGATAAATCAAAAGCTTCTTCAATAGAACTTGCAATGTGAGTAGATGAGTTTTTAATAAATTCTTTTTCTTTTTCTGTATAATCTTGATTTTTTACAAAAATCACAGCATCTGCTCCCATATGAAGCATTACTTTTTGTAAACCACGTATTGATGTTGCAATATGTATTCTTGTTTTTGATTTAATTGTCATTAGTTTTAAAAACTCCTGTCTTGCTCGTAAAGTTAAGGCATCGGTTCGAGGAGTTTCTCTAAACCATTCATCTCCTAGTACAATAATTTGATCAGTATTCAATTTTCTTGAGCTTATTAACAATTCTGTTGCTCGAATTAAAGCTTGATAGGATCGAAGACCAAAACGATTTCTCGGTCCCATGATTAATACAGGTCTTCCAGCGATTTTAGCAAATCCGCCGATCAATGCTCCAGAACCATAATATTCTTCTTTAAAAGGTATATAAGTGTCTTCATCTGTATTTGCCTTTATAATATTGGGACTAAGCACATCATCGATCTGCAAAGAAATGTCAAAATTTTTTAAGCTTCTTTTAATGGAGGATATTTTTTCTCTTTTTGCGAAGAGTTCGTGAATTCTTCGAATTATAGTCAATAAATGTAGATTACTTCTTGCTATTAAATCTACAGTTCCAGTAATTCGACTCATAATTCTACCGCCACCAATCTCATAATTTGTAAGTTCTTCTCCTGTTACAGATTTAATTACAGCAGATCCCGTTAAAACTCTATAAGACTGTTCATCATCTACCATAATCTGTATCGCTGCCTGAGAAGAACCATACACATCCAACCCAGTAGAAGAACCTATACCAACTGCTACAATAAAAGTTTTTTGTTCTAAAGAAGCTGTGATGTGTAAATTTTCTAATTTATTGATTTCATTGATAATTTTTAAAAGCTTAGTATCGCTATGAATTTTTATATACTCATAGATTTTAGCTGGAGAATATCCAGCACCAATTAAAGCATTTATAAAAAAACCTTCTGCTGCTCGATTTAAAGATACCATTCCTTGTTTTATATTTGCACCCGCTCCATCATTAAAAACATAAACTGGATATCCTTTAACAATTCCAATCCAGCAGGCTACGACATATTTTAAACCTTCTAAATCTCCAGTTGCACCCCCACTAATTCTTGAATCTTTAAGATATAATACTGCTGGGATTCCAGCCATAGTACCTATAAAGATTTTACTTCCAACTGTATTTTTTGTTTTGTAGATTGGATCATAATCTATGTAAGGCACTTGAATTTCTCGATAAGAATTGTGATCCAAACATTCTTGAACCCATAAGTCTACTGTCCATTTTCCAAGTTTATAAACATGAATCGTTTTTTCGTCAGCTGGTTCAGAACTAAAATAAGGAGAATCAGGATGATTATTAGCTAAAAGGTTTAACAAAACTTTTTTATCTTTTTGTGTTACATAAAATTGTTTTTCTACGAGTTCTTCGCTAAATGGGGTTTTACATATTACGGAGACTAAGTTTAATTTAATAGAGGGATCATTAAAAAAAGGAATTAATCGAAACATCATATTAGTAAACACAAAATAATTAAATCTTTTAGGATTACTTGATGGTATATCGATGATTAATTCTTCATCATAGATAATAATATCGATGTAGTTTCCATGTTTTCTATTTAATGATTGATAAGAATTTAAAACTCGAATTGCATCGATATTGATTCGTTCAACATTTTCACTTCCAATAATGTATCCATCTTTGTGATAAGTAGGTATTACTTTTTCTATAATTCCAAATACAAAGTAAAACTCTTGACTTTCATTTTGTAATAAATAAATAAATATATTTTCTAAAGGA
The DNA here is from genome assembly GCA_937928085.1 of uncultured bacterium. Lineage (GTDB taxonomy): Bacteria > Spirochaetota > Leptospiria > Leptospirales > Leptonemataceae > SKYB61. The sequence continues at coordinate 63,254 of CALFVU010000005.1, forward strand.
GAGAAAAGTTTATAAATTTTATAATTTTTACTTAAAAAATCTAATCTATTTTTTAATTTTTCTTTTACTTTTGGATTTAAATTTTCTGGTAATAAATTAAGTTCTTGTTTTTTTAATGATTCTTCGATAAGATTTTTAATAGATTCTCTATCATAATTTGTAAAATATAAAGGATCAGTTGTGATTTTTCTTAATTCATTAAGATATTTTCTGGAAACCCAATATGTAAGTTCTATATTCCAACGAGAAATTCCTAATTTATTTAGGGTTTCGGATATTTTAGTGGCAAGGGTAAGATCTTGTTCCGCTTCTTCTTGATTGATAAATTTTCTTAAAGTATTTTTTAAAAAATTTGATGGTTTTCTAAAATATTCAAAAAATTCTAAAATATAAAAAATCGGCTCTACAAATTCCCTAGTAGAATGAAAAGATCTTAAAATAAAATAAAACCCTTTTTTAGCTAATGTAGCTTCGGATGTAGATCTCCAATTTTCGATGTTATATTTTTTGAAAATATTGCTAATTAAATAAGAATAAGGCGAAGGTGGTGTATAAGAAAAGTTATCCCAATTATAGAATAATTTATAAGTTTCTCTAAAATAAGAAGCATTTGTGACTAATAAAGGCGAAAAAAGTCGCTTTGTTTCACTGTAAATTTGTATTAAATTTAGAAAGATTTTTTCGCTAAAAATTTTTGTAAGATCATATCCTTTAGGGATTTGTTTAATTATATTTGTAATAGAATTATATAAGTTTTTATATTCTAAATTAAAACCAGAATACAAGCTTTCTAATAATTTAACTATTGAAGGAAAACAAGTATCAATGTTAGAAAGTATTTTTTGTTCCATTTCATCATTAAATAAAAAATTACAAAAATCAGGTTCATATAAACTTATATCGATTTTTGGAATAGGACTATAATCAGAAATACTTTGTTGCTCTTCAGATTCAGGTTTAATATAAAATAGTACTTCTCCTTCTGTGATAGGTTTACCTATGATTTTATTATCTCCTGTGGTAGCCAATACTAATTTGTTCAAATCTCCATTTTCGATTATATATTCAATAGTTCCTTCGTATGGAGAATAAATTGTTGTTTCCATTTTCATCGCAGAAAGAATCAATAAAGGCTGTTCTTTTTTTACTTTTTCTCCTTTTTTTATATTATTTGCAAATTTTACAAAAGTGGCTTGAATTGGAGAACGAATGAGTCCAATCGGATCTTTTTTTGTAGTATGTCCTTTAAGAATTATATGTACTTTATAATAATGAATCTTTCCATTGTCGTCATTAAAACGAATTATACTAAAGGACGGTCTTCTATCTACTCTTACAGGATAAATTTTATTTTGATATCGAAACGTATAATCGTCCCCTTCTGATAAAGAAGGTAAAAATTTGATTTTTCCAAAATACTGGTTATTAATAAAAACATAAAACTCTTCGATTTGGATTTGAATTAATTTTACTTCGTATCTTTTATTATAAAATTCAATATCAAAACTTTCGGGTAAATAAAATAATTCCATTCTATGTAAAATTTCTTCTAAATCTTTATATTGAAATAATTCATTTACTTTTTCGTTTTGAATTTTAATGAATTCAGAAGTAGTACTGAAAATAATCACTTTTATGAATAAATCATCATTCAATTCTGGAAAACATAAGTCTGGATTTTCTTCTAAAATTCGATTACTATAATCTCCTTTTCTAAATTTTTCAGAACGAATAATTCTTAATAATTGATTGATATTTGTAGTGATACCTCGAATATATAATTCATTTAATGCCCTCTCCATTCTTAAAATAGCTTCTTTACGGGTTGCACCCCACGAGATTAATTTTCCAATCATAGGATCATAATCGGGCAGGATTCTGTCGCCTCTTTTAAAACCAAAATCGCATCGAATTCCATTAAAGGTTGGTAAATCTAAATCTTCGATTTTGCCAGGTGCTGGTGTGTAATTATTTTCGGGATCTTCTGCATAAATTCTACATTCGATCGTATGCTCTTGATTTAAAAATCTTTTTTCTAGTACTATGTTATAAGGAATTTCGTATTCTCGTCCATCAAAAAGTAGAATTTGCCATTTAGCAAGATCAATACCTAGAGTTTGATCAGTTACGGGATGTTCCACCTGAAGTCGAGTATTGATTTCTAAGAAACCATAACTATCGGAGTCGGGATCATACAAAAATTCTACAGTTCCTGCACCTCCATTATTTTCGTATCCCGAAATTCTTGCCATGTTTTCAGCTGCAGCAAGTAATGATAATTTTGTGTAATTGGTTAAAAAGTTATCTCCGGTTTCTTCTATGATTTTTTGATTTCTCCTTTGAACAGCACATTTTCGAATACCAACCGCTAAACCATTAAAGATCTGTACTTCGATATGTACTGGATTGACGATAAATTTTTCTAAGTAAAAACTGTCATCGTTATATAAAATTTTACCTATTCGTTTGCAAGACTCAATAGCTTTTTCTAAATCTTCTTCTTTAAACACCGCTTGCATTCCTTTTCCACCACCACCTGCATTTAATTTTACAATCACGGGATATCCAATTTTTTTTGCTTCTTGATAAGCTTCTTCCAAACTATGGATTTGATCACTTCCGCTAAAAAGAGGAACTCCATATTTTTTTGCAAGATTACGAGCATCTAACTTATTTCCAACTTTTCTCATAATCGAAGAATCAGGTCCCATAAAAATAATTTCTTTTTTATAGTATTCTGAGGCTATTTTAATCGCATCTACAAAATCGGGGTTTTCTGATAAAAATCCATATCCAGGATAAATTGCATTTGCATTACTTACAATCGCAGCTGCAATTACACATGGAATATTGATATAATTCAAACTATTTCCAATAAAAACAACTTCGTCTGAAGTTTCGTACCATGTTTGACCTCTATCAGGATCAGTAACGATAGATATAGAAGGTATTCCTTCTTCTCTTAGAGATAAAAAAAATCGTTTCGCTATTTCGCCTCGATTCGCTATCAATACTTTTTGTAATCTGCCAGTTCTCTTTTTTTTAACTCCTTCGAATTTTTCTAATCCAGGATTAAGCTGATATAATAACTTGATTTCGCTTTCTATTTGTTCAATTAATGTTTTTGTTTTGTTTTGTAACGTTTGTTCCACGAACTGCTCCTTATAATGAATAATATTCATAAAATTTTATAAATTTATTTTTTTTCTATTTAATAAAAGTCAAACATAAAAAGCTGATAAATATTGACGGAGTTTTGTTTTTTTTTTTCGTGTCTCTAATGATTCCATTTTTTCTAAATGAAGGTCGTAATAATAAAAAGTTTTTTGTTCAATTTGGAGGACAGGGAAATTCATTTTTAAAAGAAATGCAAATTTTATATGAACGAAAAGAGCTAAAAGAATTTTTTTATACCGCTTTTGAAGCAATTGGATATTGTTTACATAGAGATGATATTCAATCAGAATCCAAAATTTTTTATCCAGAGGGGTTTCCTTTAAAAGATTGGTTAGAAAAAAAAAGTTTTCCAGACGAATCATATCTTTCTATTTGTACGATTACTTTTCCAGGAAATCAAATTACCCAGTTAGCTACATTGTATTTATTTTTACAAAGTGGATATGATCCTGATGAGTTTCTCAATTATGTTCATTCAGCAACAGGACATAGTGGGGGATTGCAAGCAGCTGTTATATTTGCATTAGGTAAAAAAGGAAAAGATTTATTAGAAATAATTTATAAATTTATTATATGGTATACAGTAGCAGGGTATTATTCTCAAAAAGCGTATGGATTCCATAAAGTACCAGACCATTTATTGGAGTGGAGTTTAGCACATGATAGACAGAAACCTTTTCCTATGGCGGTAGTCACCAATTTAATGTATGAAGAATTATGTTCTTTTATTGAAAAGTTTCATCAAAATCATCCCGAGACTTTAGAATTTCCATTAAAAATTTCTTTAATCAATGGTAAAACTATTTTTGTTGTTACAGGTCATGCAAAAGATTTAGTGCTATTTCGAAAGGAATTTTATTCTTTGTTTATAGAAAAAAAAGTTCAATGGAGTTATGTTCCTGTTTCTATACCCTTTCACAGATACGATACAATGAAAGAAAAAATTTTTGATTTTTATAGTGATCCAGCGTGCAAATATTTAAACATAAAAGGAAGCGATTTAAAAATTCCTGTTATTTCTTTTACTGATAGTAGCAATTTACAAACAGTAGAAAATCTTGGAGTATATTTAGCTGACGTAATGATGAATCAGGTTTTGTATTGGGAGAAATCTATTTATCCCGTTTTACAAGAAAATACTGTTATTGATTATGTTTTAGATTTTGGACCGGGTAAAATCACCACTATTTTAACAAAAGGATTCTTAGAAAATTCCAATCACTCAAAAAAGATCTCTGTAATTTCATTTGTAGGAAGGTCCGGTATATCCCAAATCTTAAAAGCTAAAGAATGAAATTTATTTCTTCTTTAGACAGATTTTTAATAAATAAAAAAAAAATTCTTCCTAAGAATTCTAAAATTGGGTTATTCACAAACCAAGTTTCTTTTTCTTTTTTATACAAAAAATATAGTTTTGAATTACTAGAACCCGATATAATTTTTTTATTAGAACATGGTTTTTTTTCTGAATTTCAGGATCAAGTTTCTCTTAAAGAAATACAAACATACCAAAAATGGTATTGTACAAAATGGATTTCTTTATACGGAGAGGAAGAATCAAGTCTTTATCCAAAGAAAGAAGTGATTCAAAATTTAAATTGGTTAATCATTGATCTTCAGGATGTGGGAAGTCGATACTATACTTTTTTAAATTCAGTGTTTTATGCTTTGGAAGTGGTCTATAAAGAACATTTAGAATGTAATTTTGTAATTTTAGATAGACCAAATCCTTTAGTCAAGAATGAATCAAGAAGAAATGTAGAGGGAAGTCCTTTAAAAAAACCCTATCAATCTTTTGTAGGGATCGAAGGAGTTTTACATCGTCATGGATTTACATCTGCGGAATTGATCCATTATTTTATTGATCAATTCAAAAATTTAAAAAATCGTTGTAAGATTTGGGTAGTTCCTTTTGATCCAAATATACCAATTCAAGAAATTTCAAAAGGTAAAAAATTTTCAGAACAAATCCCATTAAGCAGTAAAAAAATTTTGTTGGATTTTGAAATTTATCCCTCACCAAATATGCCTTCTTTAAAAACTGCAAAAGTATATACAGGACAGTGTTTACTTGAGGGTACTAATCTAAGTGAAGGAAGGGGAACAACAAAACCTTTTGAAATTTTTGGCGCTCCTTTTATAACAGAAAGTATTTTAGAACAGATTTCAGAAGATCCTGTTTTTTCTAAGTTAGGAGTTATTTTAAGAAAATTGAAATTTATACCTACAAGTAGTAAATATAAAAATACAATATGTAATGGATGGCAACTTCATATTATTAGCGAAAAAAAATATCATTCGTTACTTGCGACTATGATTCTTTTAAAAAAATTAAAACAACTTTGCCCGGAGTTTGATTGGTATAAAGGTGTTTATGAATTCAAATCTCAATTTTTAGCTATTGAGTACTTATTAGGAGATGATTTTCTTTTTCAATTTATCAATTCTAATTCTATATCAATAGACGAACTCTTTTCGTATTTAAATCAACAACAATCAAAATGGAAGGTTCTCACTAAAAAATATTATTTATATAAATAAATTTTAATTAAAATTTATTTATACTAGAGTATCAAATTAGCCTTTTGGTTCAAAAAAAAATTGAAAAGCTTTTATGGTCGTAACGTAATAAAAATTGTTTTTTAACTTGATAATCTAAAAAAAATCATCTTCAAAAATATGCTACAGCAAAGCTTATACTATGTTTTATCTTCATTAAGATATGTTTTTGATTAAGTGGGATTCATTTCAATACCAAAGAATTAATTTGTTTAACAAGATTTACCACATAAAAAAATTAAATGAAAAATTTAAAAAAATAATAATCATCGATTCAGGTTTTAAAAGTAATTAACCAAATTCCAATTACAAGAAATATAATTCCTATCCATTGGATGAAAGTCATATTTTCATTAAATAAGTATTTAGATGCAATAATAACAATTGCAAAACCTGCAGATGTCATAATAGGATAAGTAATACTTAAAGCGAATCCGCGAGATAATACATATCGATATGCCAAAAAAGCAAGACAGAAACTTATCAAACCAGAAATCAAATAAAAGTTTGTTATTATATCTATCAGATTTTCTTTATTTGTATTTGTTGTACTTGCTTTTACTAAAATATTAGCTATAGCATTTAAAATAATAGCAATAAGTAAAACCAATAATGTTAAAGAATTCATAATTCAACCTTATAAAAATAATACAATCAAATCCTTATAACTGGCAATTAAAGTCAAACAGAATATGTTTTTTCTTACGATTATAGAATATAATTTTTTCAATTCCTTGTATTTACGCTTGACTTTAACATATAATCCTTTTATTTTTTTACATATGACGGAATTATCTAAAATTTTTATCGTTTTAGGAATTGCATTTATGATTGCAGGTATATTTATACATTTTTTTTCTAATCTTCCCCTTGGCTTTTTTGGAAATTTACCAGGTGATATTAAAATCGAAAAAGAAAATTTTAAATTTTATTTTCCTTTAACTACGTCTATTATTATAAGCATTTTACTGTCGATTCTTTTGTTCGTAATCAATATAATATTCAAACAAAAATAACAACATAAAAATAAAAAAAAATTACATTTTTTAGCTTTTTTTAAAAATTACTTGATTATTTGAGAGTTTAGTAAAAAATACAAGTATTTAAATTTTAATTTAGGAGTAATTATGAAAAGAATAATTATTATTGTTTTCTTAATTGGAATATATTTTGGATGTACTACTACAATTCCAATAAGATTTCCTAAATTCCCTGAGGATGTTCAAGGTAAAAAATTAAGAGATGTATTAGATGGTAAAAAAAAAATCGCAGTTGTTGCGAAAGACCTACCACCAGCAGTTCGAGTAGTATTGGATAGAAGGGGATTAGCTTCTGAATGGAGAGAAACTATTCGTTCAGCAATGAAAACTATTTTAGAAGAATATGGATATTATGCTGTTATTGATATAGATAGTAGAAGCCAAAGATATGAAGAATTAGCCAGAACTCAGACAGGTATTACAAGAAAACAATTAGCTTTAGGACAGGAATTTGCAGTTGATCATTTGTTTTTTGTGAATATGACAGCCTTACCAAGAGTAGAATGTAAAATCGAAATGTTGACAGATCCTCTTGCAGTGAGTATCGTAGCACTACAGTTAGCAATGGCTGCGAGCGATAAAGATACAAATGTAAAAACGAATCAACCAGTTGCCTTACCAACAGGAGTGTTATATTTAACTGTTTTTGTAGAAGGAACTTTAGTCAATGTAGAGACAGGTAAATCTTTAAGTTATTCTGTTCAAGAACCTTATCGATTAGAGAACCAAGTAGGAAATGTTCAATGCCCATCTGAACTAGTAGCTTTTCATAATGCGTTAGAATCTGCAACTAAAAAAATAGCAGATAAACTTTCTCCAAAAGTTGTGACAATAAATTTACCCTTAGAAAAAGATGATGATATGGTGAAGATTGATGATAAAGAAACAAAAAAAACAATAAATATATTATTAAAAGATGGCATAAATTGGGTAAAAGCGGGAGATATAGAGCAAGCTATTCAATCTTGGCAGTCAGCACTAGATGAATCAGGAGGTACGTCTCCATCAGCTTATTGGAATTTAGCAATTGCTAAATGGTATTTAGGAGATATGGAACAAGCACTGAAATATTTTGAGCAAGCCTCGCTAAGAGGTGGTCCCAAATTTCTTAATTCTGAAAAAAGAAAAGTGATTGCATTATTTAAACAAGAAAAAAAGAGAATGGAAGAAGAAAAAGATTGAATTGTTTTAGATGATTTTATCGTATTTTGTTTAAAATAAAATTTTTTGTATCGTATACTTCGCAGATCTTGATCGGATAGCAAATCTCTTGTTTTATGTTATTTCTATACATATCCACTTTGCTATCCTTAAAAACTGCTATTTTCTCGTTAGGAAGCGCCATACAATATAAGTTTTTATCTGAATCTATATAGTATAAAGTGCCATAAAGAATGGGGCTTATGTGATCATTAAAACTAACTAAAAAAGTGATTCCATAATGTTCTTTTAGTTCATTTTCTGATTTTGCTAAGATTACTTTTTTCTGTTTAAGACCAAGCGATTCTTTACAAAATTCAGGTATAAAATCATAGATATCTACAACACCGAATGTATAAATTGGCTTTTTTTGTACATTATGAGTACAATTAAGTAATGAGACTAGAATAAAGAATATAAAAACATAAAGAAATCTCACAAAACAAATTTTTTATTTTTTTTACTATCGTAAATAAGAAATCTTTACAAAGAATTAAATTTTATTTAATTTAATAAAAATTATGATAACTACCATAGAAGAATACGAGGATCAATTTTTAGCACCTTATGCATTAAAACATTCAGAAAGTGGGGGAAGATTTTATAACGAAACGAAAGATCCTTATCGTACAGAATTTCAAAGAGATAGAGATAGAATCATACACTCAAAAGCATTTAGAAGATTAAGCTATAAAACTCAAGTTTTTATCAATACAAAAGGAGATAATTATAGAACACGATTAACTCATAGTTTGGAAGTAAGTCAACTATCTCGTTCGATTGCAAATGTTCTTCGATTAAATAAAGATTTATCTGAGGCAATTGCTCTGGCTCATGATATAGGTCACAGTCCTTTTGGTCATGCAGGTCAGGAAATACTCAATTACCTAATGAAAGATTATGGGGGCTTTGAACATAATAATCAGATTTTACGAATTGTAACTCTATTAGAAGAAAGATATCCAAATTTTTTAGGTTTAAACTTAACGAAAGCTACTTTAAAAGCACTAATGAAGCACAATCAAATTTATTCAGATGATATACATTTACTAGAGTTATATCAAGAAAAAAAAGATCAATTTCCATGTTTGGAAAGTATTCTGGTAGATTGTTGTGATCGAATTGCTTATATCCACCATGATATCGAAGATGGATTTGATGCGGGATATATAGAGTATGATCAAATTTTTGTTTTGGATTATTGGGATAATCTAAGAAAAATACTAGAAAAAGAATGGAAACAAAATTTTATTCAAGCACGAAAACCCCATAAAATACGAATGATTTTAAGATATTCTATAAATTTATTCATTAAAGATTTTATTGAACATTCAAAAAAGAATTTAGAAAAACTTCAATTATCTTCTATACAAGATGTTTATCGTCTTAAAGAAAATCCTTTAAATAATTCAAAAGAATTTTTAAGAATTTCGAATCAAACTTATGAATTTTTAAAACAAAATTTATATAATCATCCAGAGGTTCTTAAGATGTCCTATAAAGGAAAAAAAATCTTAGAATTTCTTTTTCATTTGTTTACAAAACATTCGTATTTAATGCCTGTGCATATAAGTCAACGAGTTCATCATAATAACCTATATCGAACAGTTTGTGATTATATTTCTGGAATGACAGATCGATATGCAATTCGTCTTTACGAGCAATTTAAGTAGAATTTCTTACTACATGTGCTAATGCTTGTTCAGCAAACAAATTTGGCAGAAAATATACTTCCCCGTGTTTATGGAAATAGCTTTCTTTAAGAATTTTAAGATGTTTTGAATTACAAAAATCACTAAAATCTTTGATCGAAAAATATTGTAAATTCGGGCTTTTATACCATGGATAAGGCATAGAGGCTGTAATAGGAGTCCTTCCTAAAAACATAATCTGAAATCGAATTAACCAATGAGCAAAGTTATTATACGCAATGATTAGGTTTTTACCTACTCGAAAAATTTCATCAATAATTTGATTAGGATCTTTTAATTCCTCAAAAGTTCCTAAAAGAAAAATATAGTCAAAAGAAGAATTACCGTATTGATCTAATCCATCCATAATATCCCCTTGATGAACTACTAGACCTTTTTGTATACATAAAGATACTAAATAAGGATTGATTTCTACACCCTCTCCAATTACATTTTTTTTTGTAATCAATTCTTTTAAAAAAGATCCGTCCCCTGTACCAAGATCTAATACTTTAGCACCTTCTGGAACCCACTCAATTGCTTTATGATAAACTTCTTTATAAAGCATATAAATCTGCTTGATTTTTTTGTTGTAATGTATGATATTCAACCTCTAAAAATGAACGTAAAACAGTGGTAAGTTCTGGATTTGGAATCAAAAAAGAATCATGCCCGTAGTTTGTATTTAAATTCATATAGGTTACAGATTTATTTGCTCTTTTTAAAATTTTTACGATTTGTTTTGATTGTTCAGGAGGATAAAGCCAATCCGATTCAAAACTAATAATCAAAAATTTACTTTTTATTTGTTGAATAGCTTCTTCTACATTTGTAATATTATAAAACCAATCAAACATATCTAATGCTTTTGTAATGTATAAATAGGAATTTGGATCAAATCTTTTTACAAAACTTTCTCCTTGATATTGTAAATAACTTTCTACAGAAAAAAATACTGGGAATATATCCGATGGTTCTGGACTTCTTTGTAATCTGCGACCGAATTTTTTTTCCATAATTTCAGCACTTAAATAAGTAATGTGTCCTATCATTCTTGCAACAGCTAATCCATGCTCGGGTCTTTTATCTGGTGTATAATTTCCGTTGTTCCAATTAGGATCCGAAATGATAGCCTGTCTACCTACTTCGTTAAATGCTATCTGTATTGCAGAATGTGCCATACAAGTAGCTATAGGAATGCACAAATGGACTTTTTCGGGATATTCTAGAGCCCAAACTAAAGCTTGCATACCTCCCATAGATCCCCCAATTACCGCAAAGAGTTTTGGAATTTCTAAATAGTCTAAAAGTAAAGTTTGTGCTTTTACCATGTCTTGAATCGTAATAGGAGGAAATTCCATATTAAAGGGACGATTGGTTAAAGGATTGATCGAAGTAGGACCAGTTGAACCATTACAACCTCCTATTACATTGGAACATATTACATAAAATTGATTTGTGTCAATAGCCTTTCCGGGTCCAACGTAATCTTCCCACCAACCTATAGCTCCAGTCTCTTTATCCTGTCCCGAAACTAAGGCATTTCCAGAAAGAGCATGTTCAATTAAAATCACATTGTCTTTGTTTTCGTTTAATGTCCCTAATTCTAAATAATTGATGTCAATATAAGGAAATTGATATCCGAAGGAAGTTCGAAAACCTGGCAAACGCACTGTTTTTGTGGAAACAAAACCTAAATCTGAATAATATTTTTTTGCCATATGTTTATACTTTATCTAAGGCTTGTTTTAAATCTTTTTCTATATCTTCGTAGGCTTCAATTCCAACTGAAAGCCGAATAAATGAGGGTGTAACTCTTGCTGATAATTGTTCCTCTAAAGTTAATTGAGAATGTGTTGTCGATGCAGGATGTATGGCTAGTGTTTTTGCATCACCTATATTGGCTAAATGTGAGATTAATTTTAAGTGATTGATAAACGTTTTTCCTGCTTCAACACCACCTTTTAGTTCAAAACCAACTAAAGCTCCAAATAAATTTCTATGAAAATATTTTTTAGCAAGAGAATAAGTAGGATGAGTATCAAGGCCGGGATAAATAACTTTTTCTACTTTAGGATGTGATTTTAAAAATTCTGCTACCTTTAGAGCATTTTCACTGTGAGCTTTCATTCTTAGATGTAATGTTTCTAATCCTTGTAAAAACAGCCAAGCATTAAAAGGACTCATACTTGCACCAATGTCTCGTAACCATTGTACTCGTGCTTTAATGATGTAAGCAATATTGATTCCACCAAATGGTTCAAATTTTCCAAATACATCCCAGTATCGCAGACCGTGATAGGAAGGATCAGGTTCTGTCATTACCGGATGTTTTCCCTGATTCCATTTAAATTTGCCAGAATCGACGATAATTCCACCAATTGATGTTCCATGCCCTCCAATAAATTTTGTAGTTGAATGTACTACTATATCTGCACCAAAATCAAACGGTTTACATAAATAAGGAGTGGCAACAGTATTGTCAATAATCAAAGGAATTTGATTTTCATGGGCTATTTTACTTACTGATTCTAAGTCGAATATATCTAAACCGGGATTTCCCATAATTTCTGCAAAAATTAATTTAGTTTTTGGAGTAATTGCTTTTCGAAAATTTTCTGGATCATCTGGATCAACGAAATTTACTTTAATTCCCATTTGTGGTAAAGTATAATGAAATAAATTATATGTTCCACCATAAAGGCTACTAGAAGAAAGAATTTCATCTCCAGCAGTTGCAATATTTAAAATTGATATGGTAATTGCGGATTGACCTGAGGAGGTTGCTAAAGCACCTACGCCACCTTCTAATGCTGACATTCTTTTTTCTAAAACATCTGTAGTTGGATTCATAATTCTTGTATATATATTACCGAATTCTTTTAATGAAAATAGATTTGCTGCATGTTCTGTGCTATCAAAAACATAAGATGTAGTCTGATATATCGGGACTGCTCTGGCTTTAGTTACAGGATCGGGAATTTGTCCTGCATGAAGCGCCATCGTTTCTTGATTCATAATTTTCTCCTTTATAAAATTGAAATCAGATTGAATTTGTTTTATGTATAAGAAATTGAGTTCATTATCTTTTGTCAAATCATAAATAAAAATAACTTTTAACATAATTTCAATTCTTTTTATCATCCTTATCTTACTAAAAAATACCCATAGTTTTAGATTATGGAAGAATTCTATTGATTTAACAAATTCATAAGAAAAAATGTCATTATGAGTGAAAATATAAAGCAAGAATTCGCTAAGATAGAAGAAGAAATTCTTGTATATTGGAAAAAAAATAAAATTTTTGAAAAACACATCAAAAACACAAAAGAAGGTAAATATTTTATTTTTTACGAAGGTCCTCCTACAGCAAATGGTAAGCCAGGGATACATCATGTTTTAAGTAGAGTTTATAAAGATGTATACATTCGCTATTATGGTTTAAAAGGATATTATGTTCCTAGAAAAGCAGGTTGGGATTGTCATGGATTACCAGTAGAGAGAGAAGTGGAAAAAGAACTTAATATTCAAACGAAATCAGAAATTGAACAAAAATATGGATTAGAAAAATTCAATGAACTTTGTAGAAAATCTGTTTTACAATATATTGATGCTTGGAATGAATTTAGCGAAAGATTAGGGTTTTGGGTTGATTTGAAAAATCCTTATTACACAATGGATAATGAATATATTGAATCAGTTTGGTATTTGTTAAAAATAATTTATAAAAAAGGTTTATTATATAAAGGTTATAAAGTAGTTCCTTTTGATCCAGTGATGGGAACTACTGTTAGTGATGCGGAAGTTGCCTTGGGTTATAAAGAAGTAGTAGATCCTTCTATAACGATCAAATTTAAAATTTTACATTCTGATTTTCGTGATACATACTTCTTGGTTTGGACAACAACTCCGTGGACTTTACCTGCAAATGTAGCCTTAGCCGTACATCCTGAGGAAGAGTATAGTTGGATTGAACTTCCAAGTTCAGAAAGATATATTTTGGCATCCAAACTAATAACGCAAAATTTAAAACAGATTTCTGATGAGTATAAAGTGATCAAAACCTTTAAAGGAAAGGAATTAGAAAAACTCACATACCAGAGATTGATGGATTTTATACAAATCACAGAAGAACAAAAAAATAAAGCTTTTTATGTAGTTTGTGGAGATTTCGTTACTATGGATACAGGTACGGGTATTGTCCATATTGCTCCGGCTTATGGTGCTGAAGACCTAGAGGTGAGTTTAAAATATAATCTTCCTATTGTTTATGGGGTACAGTTAGACGGTAAATTTCCTTATGGCCCTTACAAAGATAAATTTTTTAAAGAAGCAGACAAAGAGATCATTAAAGATTTAAAATCACAAAATAAAATTTTTAAAATAGAAAATTATAAGCATGACTATCCTTTTGGATGGAGAACTGGCGTTCCATTAATGTATTTTGCAAAAGAAGCCTGGTATATTAAGACCACAGCTATCAAAGATTTATTGATCAAAAATAATCAGATGATCCATTGGGTTCCTTCTTATATACAAAATGGTAGGTTTGGAAATTGGTTAGAAAATAACAAAGATTGGGCATTATCTCGAGAACGATATTGGGGCACTCCTTTACCGATTTGGATGGATGAAGATGGAAATATAGAAGTAATAGGTTCAAAAAAAGAATTACAAAAAAAAGTAAAAAGAAAACTAAACGATCTTGATTTACATAGACCTTATATTGACGAGATTACCTGGATCGATCCAAAAACAAAAAAAGAATTTCGTAGAGTTCCCGAGGTTATTGATTGTTGGTTTGATTCTGGTGCTATGCCTTATGCTCAATGGGGTTGGCCTCATAAAAACAAAAAGAAATTCGAAAAATTTTTTCCAGCAGATTTTATTAGCGAAGCAGTGGATCAAACAAGAGGTTGGTTTTATACACTTTTAGCAATTTCAACAATTATTTCTGAAACTTCTTCTTTTAAAAATGTTGTATGTCTGGGACATGTTTTAGACCTAAAAGGAGAAAAAATGTCAAAAAGTAAAGGAAATACGGTGGATCCTTGGGAAGTTTTTGATACTTATGGAGCTGATAGCATCCGATGGTATTTTTTAACAGGTGCTCCTCCTGGAAATTCTCGTAGAATTGGAAAACCTGGTCAAGCTGGAGATCCTTTATTGATTGTTATAGGTTTTTTCAAAATGTTTTTAAATTCTTTAGATTTTATGAAATTATATCTTCAAGTAGATAAAATAGATTATAAAACAATTATGGAATTTTCTAAAACCTTGGATTTTTCTAAATTAAACGAAATGGATCAATGGATCTTATCATATTTACAAGAACTGATTTTGGAAGTAACTAAAAATTTAGATCAATACGAAACAATGAAACCAGGAAAGAGGATTGAGGAATTTCTGGATTCTTTATCGAATTGGTACATTCGGAGAAATCGAAGAAGATTTTGGAAGTCAGAATTTGATATAGATAAAATTTCAGCTTATTATACTTTATATGAATGTTTATTAAAACTTGCTCAACTAATGTCTCCTTTTACTCCTTTTTTGTCTGAGTACATATTTTTAGAGCTAAAAAAAGCATTAAAAATAAAAAAAGAGCTTCCAGAAAGTATTCATTTATTGGAATGGCCAAAACCAAATTTTGAGAATTATAACCAAAACATTTTAGAAGAAGGAAATATTATAAAAACTATAGCTTTTTTGGGAAGATCAGCAAGACAAAAAGCAAAGATCAAAATTCGTCAACCATTAAAAAAACTTATGATTTACGCTCCTGAAGAAAAAAAACATATCATAAAGAAAAACCAAAATATTTTATTAGAAGAATTGAATGTAAAAGAAATTGAATTTATTGATAGTGCTAGTGGTGTTTTTCAATATCAAATTCGTCCTAATTTGCCCGTATTGGGAAAAAAATTAGGTTCAAAAGTAAAATATGTTCAAGAATTTTTAAAAAACTCTGATCCGAATCAATTAATAGAAGAATTCAACATCAATCAAAAAATTCAAATTCCGATTGAAGGAGAAATACTTGAATTCGAAAAAGATGACTTTTTAATTGATGGTATTTCCAAAGAGGGGACTCAAGGAGCTCAAGCTCAAAGTTTTGTAGTTGCAATTGATACACAAATTACGCCAGAACTTTATAAAGAAGGTTTAGTTCGAGATTTAGTTCGTAATATCCAAGAAATAAGAAAAAAAGCAAAACTTAATATCAACGATAGAATTTTACTGAAGATAATTACAAATTTTCGTGATTTGCAAGAAGCAATTGAAAATTTTAAACAATACATACAAGAAGAAACATTATCTTTTATAACAGGCACAAATAATTTTAATGTATTGTATGAAGAGCAAATCCAGATAGACAATTATGATGTTCTAATAAAAATTCAAAAAAATAACTTGAATTCGTAATGTATTACTTATATTATAAAATTTCAAGGATGTGAAAGCAGAATAAATTTTTCATTATTTATGGAATTTTTTTAAGTAATTAAGTATTCATAAGTTTTCGTTTTTAAAGAAGTTATATTCGAATGTAAAAACAATACAATAAAATATGATCTACTTCTTAAGTTAATAAAGTTTGATTGTTAGTAATTTATTTGTGGATACTTTTTAAGTTATTTTTAACTACTTATGGATCGAGTATCGTAATTTAAAAGAATACATTCTTTTTGTAAAGTAAATCAATAATGAAACCATTAAATGATTCGAAAGCAATACTTTTTTGAAAAATCGAATCACATAACTTTTTTTATTGTTTAAAAAAGTTTAATTAAAAAATCATCATAGGTTTTACACAAAAATAATATTAAATTTTATTATAAAATCAATTGACCAATCTAAAAATCCAAAGAATTATGTTTTTATGAACAAAATGGATTTTGGTAATACATTTATATGGGGTGTTTCTACCGCTGCGTATCAAATTGAGGGGGCTTGGAATGAAGATGGTAAAGGAGAATCTATATGGGATAGGTTTACTCATACAAAAGGTATTTTACCTTTTCGAAGTAGAATTTATCAAAATCATAATGGAGATATAGCTTGCGATCATTATCATCGTTATAGAGAAGATCTTCAACTAATGAGAGAATTACATATTCCTAATTATAGATTTTCTATAGCTTGGACTAGAATTTTTCCAGATGGTACAAAAAAATCAAAAAACCAAAAAGGGATTGATTTTTATCATCGATTAATAGATTGTTGTTTAGAAAATCAAATCACTCCTAATGTTACTCTTTATCATTGGGATTTACCTCAGGCTTTAGAAGAACAAGGAGGTTGGACAAATCGAGAAACATATCAAAGGTTTTTAGATTACGTGGATTTTGTTACTAGAGAATACAGGGATAAAGTTCCAAGATGGTTTATTTTTAATGAACCTTTTGTATT
Organism: uncultured bacterium; assembly: GCA_937928085.1. Lineage (GTDB taxonomy): Bacteria > Spirochaetota > Leptospiria > Leptospirales > Leptonemataceae > SKYB61. The sequence continues at coordinate 80,334 of CALFVU010000005.1, forward strand.
TACAACTCTAGGTTATATGTTGGGAATTCACGCTCCTGGTAAAATGGGATTGAGTAATTATTATCCTTCTATACACCATGTATGTTTGGCACAAGGAGAGGGAGGAAAAATCGCAAAATCCAATTGTCCAGATGCAGAAATAGGAACAACGTTTTCTTGTATTCACGTAGAACCAAAACAAAGTAATTCTATATTTTCAGATTTACATAAAAGTGCAGCAATTCGTTTTGATACGTTGTTCAATTGTTTATTTTTAGAAACTATGCTTGGTTTAGGTTATCCTATAGATAGATTACCATCTTTAAAAGTGATTTTGGATAAGTATTTTCAACAAGATGATGATAAAAAAATGCAATTTGATGCTGATTTTGTTGGAGTCCAAAATTATACAAGAGAGATTGTAGAATGGTCGCTTTTTGTACCGGTAGTTTGGGGCAATATTGTTCCAGCGAAAAAACGATGCGAGAAAACTACAGAAATGGGATGGGAAATTTATCCCGAAGGAATTTATCATATACTAAAGAAATATGCTTCTTACGAAAAAGTAAAAAAAATTTATGTTACAGAAAATGGTGCTGCATTTCGTGATGAATTAGAAATTAAAGACGGTAAAGTTATTATTAACGATATAGCAAGAATTGATTTTATACAAAGTTATCTGGCACAAGTCTTACGAGCAAAACGGGAAGGTGTTCCAGTAGAAGGCTACTTTATTTGGTCATTTATGGATAATTTTGAGTGGGCAGAAGGGTATAGACCTAGATTTGGTTTAGTTTATGTAGACTATCAGACACAAAAACGATATGTGAAAAATTCGGGATATTGGTATAAAAGCTTCTTGGAGGGAAATGCAGAATTTTAAATTTTGTTATATTGATTCGATACAGTAATCTTTCTTTAACATAGAAAAGATTAAAAGAGTTAGGATCAATGTTTATATATTTTAAAAGCTATATGATTCAGGTACTTCTGGAACAGGAAATGCGATGTCATAGAAAATGAGTTCGAACTCTATATCCCCTATAAGAAGAGATGGAGGATACGAGAACTTATACTGCCGAAAACTCCTCGCAATTGAATCATAATGATTCTTTTGAGTATTGAGAGCCTAGAAAGTATTTTTTATTTAAAAAATCAATCTTAAGATCATTTTTTTTATATGTTAAGCTTATCTTTTAAGAAATCCCAAATTTTATCAATATAGATTCGTATTTGATGAGTAGTGTCTCTTTCTCGTATGGTTACAGTTTGATTTTCTTTAGTTTCGTAATCAATTGTAATACAATAGGGAGTTCCTAATTCATCCTGTCGATAATATCGTTTGCCAATCGATCCAGCAAAATCAAGTTCTATAGGTATATATTTCTTTAAGTTTATATAAATTTTTTCAGCAATTTCGGGTAGTCCATCTTTTTTTACTAATGGAAAAATACCCGCTTTCACTGGTGCTAATTTTGGATCTAATTGTAAAACTGTTCTTTTTTCTTTAGTATTGGGATTTTCTACATAATAACCATTAGTGATAAGTGCTAAAAATAAACGATTTACACCTAATGCAGGTTCAATCACATAAGGTATATACTTTTCATTTGTTTCTGGATCTAAGTATTCTAAATTCTTTTTTGAATATTTTATGTGTTGTTTTAAATCATAGTCTGTTCTTGATGCGATTCCCCAAAGTTCACCCCATCCAAATGGAAATAAAAATTCAATATCAACAGTATTTTCTGAGTAAAATGCAAGTTCTTCTTTTGTGTGTTGTCGAATTCTTAAATTACTATCTTTTAAACCTATAGATTTTAACCAGTTCATACAAAATTCAACCCAATAATCAAACCATTCTTTTTGTGTACCGGGTTTACAGAAAAATTCCATTTCCATTTGTTCGAATTCTCTTGTTCGAAAAATAAATTGCCTTGCAGTGATTTCATTTCTAAAGCTTTTTCCTATTTGTGCAATACCAAAAGGCAATTTAACTCTTGTAGTATCTAAAACATTTTTAAAATTGATAAAAATACCTTGTGCGGTCTCAGGCCTTAGATATACTTTTATATCGGAACCTTTAGCAGCTCCCATATAAGTTTCGAACATAAGATTAAATTGTCTTGGTTCAGTAAAATCTTTACTACCGCATACAGGACAGATCAGTTCATTTTTATTTTTTTTTTCAAGAAATATGTTTTGAATTTCTAGAAAAGATAATTTAGAGCTATCAATTTTGTATAATTCTTCAAAAAATTTATCTACTCGAAATCGTGATTTACAATTTTTACAATCAAATAAAGGATCATTAAAGTTATCTACGTGACCACTTGCTTTCCAAACATCTGGATGTAGTAAAATTCCTGAATCAATACCTACAATATCAGATCTTTCGTGTACGAAACTACGCCACCAATGATTTTTTATATTTCTTAAAAGTTCTACTCCATAAGGACCGTAATCAAACGTACTGCTTAAACCACCATAGATTTCGGAGCCGGGATAGACAAAACCTCTTCTTTTACATAAAGAGACTATTTCTTGCAAAGATTCGTCGATTTGCTCATTAGGCTTTACCGGATTGGACATAGTCACTAAAAAATTTTATAAATTCTACTTATCAAGAAATATTTTTTTCAATTCATTGTAACAAATAAAAGGAATCTTGTTTTAACAACAATTTCTAAGAATAATCATACTGTCTAAATTAAAAAAGAAATCTATTGATTGCATTAGAATTCAAAAAAACCTTGTATAATGATTTTTGAACTAAAAGATAAAGTGGTTTTGATTACGGGGGTAAATAAAGGGATTGGAAAGGCTTTAGCAGAAGGTTTTGTGAGACATTATGCTATGGTTTACGGAACAGTTCGAAATCAAGAATATTTCGAAGAATTAAAAAAACAAAATATTAATCCTATTTTATTTGATGTAAGAAATTTCGATGTCATAGAAGAACTTTTTAAAACCATTTACGAAAAACACAATAGGTTAGATTGCTTGATCAATAATGCTGGGATTTCTTCGAATACTCCTGCCTCTATGTTTAAACCCGAAGAAGTAAGAAACATCATCCAAACAAATTTCGAAGCTGTTTTTTATTTGTGTCAGGCATATTATCGTTTTCAAAAAAAATACAAAGCTAACAATGGATGTATTATCAATATTTCTTCTGTGTTAGGGTTAGTGGGAACAACATTAGCTTCGATTTATAGTGGGACAAAAGGTGCCATTTTACAATTAACAAAATCTCTTGCAATAGAGTGGGCAAATTCTAATATTCGAGTCAATGCAATTTGCCCCGGTTTTATTGAAACTGATATGACAGAAAATATTCAAAAAAAATCTCAATTATTACAAAAAGTTATTGAAGCCATTCCTTTAAAGCGATTGGGAAAACCAAACGATCTAGTAGGTGCAGCTTTATTTTTAGCTTCGGATTATGCAAATTATATCACAGGACAGTATATTGTTGTCGATGGTGGAATGACAGCTATGTAGTCACTTTTTTTTTGCGAAAGGATGTGTATTTCTATAATGTTCTTTTAATTTTGCTTTACTTAAATGAGTGTAGATTTGGGTTGTTCTTAAATTTGAATGTCCTAAAAATTCTTGGACAATTCTTATATCTAATCCTTCAGTTAGTAAATCAGTTGCAAACGAATGACGAAATTTATGAGGATACATACTAGAAATTTTTATAAGATTTTGGTAAAGTTTAAATCGATCTCGAACTCCTCTATCTGTTAATGGTTTTCCTTGAAAGTTTATAAATAGTTGATCACATTTAGGAGAAAGATAATTTCTATAAGAAACATAATTATGTAGAGCTTCTAAAGCATACTTTCCAAAAAAAATCCATCTTTCTTTTTGATTTTTTCCAAAAATTATAATTTCCTCTTTAACTTTGTTCATATCAGTAAGGATATCTTGTATTTTTAAACTTAATATTTCTGAAATTCTTGCACCTGTAGAATAAAGACTCTCGATAAGTGCTCTATCTCGATGTAATAAAGCCAGTTTTTTTATATCTAAGTGTTGTTTAAGTTCATTCTCGAAAAAATCAAAGATTTGATTTAGCTCATAATATTTAAAATTCTCGGGGAGATTTTTCTTATGCTTTGGAATAGAAATCATAACAGGATTTTTTTCTATGAAATGGTTTTTTACAAAATAAGAGTATAATTTTTTTATAGAAGTGATTTTTCTTTTTCTGCTCGAAATCGATAATTTTTTATTTGATTCTCCAATTTTTTTATTTTCATTCGAAATTTCGTAGAAATAATTTCGAATCACTTCTTGATTCACTTTCTTTACATAAATCTGATTTTGGATTAAATATAAAAAGAAATCCACAACATCATTTAAATATGCCCTAACTGTATGGTTAGACACCTTTTTTTCGTAATATAAGTAATTAAAGAACTTTATAAAATATTCTAAATATTCTTCTTTAAGATTTTTTGCATTTTGTGTAATATAAAATTTTGATAAAATTTCATTAAGTGGATTCATGGAAATTATTTTTCTGAAATTTTATGTTGTCTATCATCTTTCGTTAGCTCTTTAGATATACTTGTATCTTGTTGTTGTAAAGTTTTATCAAAAAGTAAATTTTGGCTTTCGGTTTGAGATTCTGTTGAATTTTCAATACGAAATGCTTCTGAGGTTTCTAATTTGATTTGAGTGAATGCTAAAGATAAAATCAATTTATAAAAAATATATATATTCAAAAATACAATCAAAGAAGAAACAACATAAAAAAATGTTTCGAATGTAGCAAAAGATATATTTTGCTTTTGTAAAAATTGGTATAAAATTCCTATATCGGATTTATAGGGGTTTTTAGAGAAATCCAGTAAGTCATAGAAACTATAAAAAATCAAAAAACTTTGTATTATGCTAAACGTAATCATAGCAAATTTTTGATTCAAAAAATAAATTATGATCAAAACAAAAAACCAACCAAAACTTACATAAAAGCCTAAACTGGGTATTCGCACTAAAATAAAAGAGATCAAAAATAAAATTCCACAAAAAACAAAAAAAATCAAATCCTCTAAATTTTTTTGTATAATCAATCTAAGAAACAAACTCCCTGTAAGAAGAGTTCCTATGTAGCCTGCTAAAGCGGTAAGAACAAACCCAAAAATAGGCATAGAACCCTTCACTATAGTTTTTCCGATTTCATTTTTTTCAATATGGAATTCTACCCAATCTACATTAAAAAAAACAGAAACCAAACTATGCCATAATTCGTGTATTAAAACCGAAAGCATTTTAAACGGAAATAAAAAAATACTTTCCCAAAATACAAAACTCATAAGAAATGTTAGAAATAGAATCCAAAAAAAAGTCATTAATGGAATTATCGTATGTTTAGTGAAAGATTTCAAGATATTTATTTTCAAAAAAATGCTGTAGAAGAGTCCCGATATGTATTTTTAGAAGGGAATCAACTGTCAGAAAAATTCAATACTTCTCAAGATTTTTCTATATGTGAATTAGGTTTTGGAACGGGACTAAATTTTTTATTAACTTCTGAATTGTTTTTAAAAACAAATCATAATGGGATTTTGTATTATTACTCCATAGAAAAATATCCTTTAAGCATCAGCGAAATAAGGGATGCTCTTTTGCAGTTTCCACAAATTAAAAACTATGCAAATCAATTGTTGGATTTATTAAAGCTAATGTATTATCCCACTATAGGTTTTCTTACGTTTTATTTTGATCCGAGAATAAGAGTTACTCTTTTATTAGGAGATGTTTTGGAGATGTTAAGTGAAATTCATAATTCTTATTTTGATTGTTGGTATTTAGATGGTTTTTCTCCAGCTAAAAATCCAGAAATGTGGAGACAAGAAATCTACTTCGAAATGGCAAGACTTTCGAAACCAAAAGCAACATTTGCTACTTTTTCTTGTGCTAGAGTAGTGAAAGAAGGTCTACAAAAAGCTAATTTTTTTGTGCAAAAACGTAAAGGTTTTGAAAAAAAGAAAGAAATGTTAGTAGGTTATTATTTAGGAATAAGTCACTACAAAAAAAGATTATTCAAAAAAATAGGAATCATCGGTGGTGGAATAGCTGGGATTTCTACAGCTTTATTTCTTTTAAAACGAGGTTATGAAGTACATCTTTTTGAAAAAAATCCTTATATGATGATGGAAACTTCTAGCGTACCCTCTGCTTTGGTGATGCCATATTTTGCATCCTCGCGAAATCCCATAACAGATCTTACATTGGTTTCTTATAATTTTATTGTCTCGATGTTGTATCAAATAAAATATTTTAAGGATGAATCTTTTCGAAAATGGATTTTAATTCAAAATATACGAAACAGAGAAAAATTAAAAAAAATAAGTGATATTTATAAAATTTCTAAGCAATCTTTAAGACATTATAAAAACTTATATTTTGTTAAGGCGTTAGTGATTGATCAAAAAAAATTATTTTTTTTATTAGAACAACTTTTATTTTCTTATCAAAATTTTTTTTATTATCCCAATACAGAAATTATACAGATTTTAGATGAAGGTGAATATGTTTATTTAATGGATAAAAAATCAAACGTATATGTATCCGAAGTTGTTGTTTTTTGTAATTCAAATCAAGTTACAAATTTTTTTGATTATATACAAATTCAAAATATTCGAGGCCAGTTATTACAAATCAAAGAAAAATATATAAAAGGTCTAAAAAGAAACATAATAGCAGAAATTTCGATTTTAAAGAATAAACAAAATATTTACATAGGATCTTCGTATGAAAATTATAAACATCAACTTGAAAGAGATCCCCAATCTGATGAATATATCTTAAATAAATTAAAAATTCATTGTCCTTTATTGTTTCAGCAAATTGCTAGTAGCACAAATACAGGCTTTGAATTTCTGATTCCTTCAAGTGCTTTTGTTGGATTTCGTAGTCAGTCAAAGGATTATATACCTAATATAGGAAATGCCATTGATGAAAACAAATATATAGAATACTTAACGACAGTTTTTTATAATAAAAAAAGCAATTATTTTCAAGTTCCTTTATTTTGCTTGGAAAGAATTTTTTTGAATACTTCTCATGGTTCTAGGGGATATACAACTTCTTTTTTAGGAGGAGAACTCATTGCTTCTTTAATTGCAGATAACCCAATTCCTATAGGAAAAAAATTATTTCATACTCTACATCCTCACAGATTTCTTTTTCGAAAATGGAAAAAAAATAAATCTTATTTTAGACAAAAGAGTCAATAATCGAAAAAAAAATTAAAATTTAAGTGTTTAGAAATATTAAATCTTTCGTTTTTAATTATGAAGGAGGTTATCCGTGAGAAATATTACATTAGAAACAAAAGAAAAATCAGACTCAAGCTCAGGTGTTTCAAGAAAAGATACATTAAAAATGATTGGAATAGGTGTTATCAGTTCTTTGATATCTAAGTATTTTATAAAACCTATTCAAGCACAAGAAAAAAAAAGCGAAATTGTTCTACCAGAGTTGCCACCCCCTTCTGATAACGAAGATGTGATTATTACGATGATGAGAGATTTACAGAAGGCTCTTCAAAAACCAATGGAAGAACGCCATTGGGTTATGGTAATTGACACAAGAAAATGTGTAGGTTGTCATGCTTGTACTATATCTTGTGTTGTAGAAAATAAACTACCTCCAGGTACGGTATATAGGCCTGTCATGGAACAAGAATTGGGAACGTATCCTAATGTTTCTATGCGTTTTATCCCAAGACCTTGTATGCAATGTAGTAATGCTCCTTGTGTGGGGTCCTGTCCGGTAAATGCAACCTGGATTAGAAAAGATGGAATTGTAGAAATCGATTACGAGCAATGTATAGGATGTAGATATTGTATTTCAGCTTGTCCTTATGGTGCAAGAGTGTTTGATTCTGGATTCTATTATACAGATTCTACACCTAAACATCAAGAATTTTTATATGGAAAAGAAAATGCTTCTGAGTACGAGAAAATACCAAATTATGAATATGGAATTGAGTGGAAAAGAACTTCGCATAGTTCTCCAATAGGTAATGCTAGAAAGTGTCAGTTTTGTTTACATAGAATTGAACTAGGATTATTGCCTATGTGTGTTGTTACTTGTATTGGTAGGGCTACATATTTTGGTGATCTCAAAGATCCCGATAGTTTAATAGCTAAACTAGCTTCCAAGAATAATCAAATTCTTCTAAAAGAAGAATTAGGAACAAAACCCAATGTAATTTATTTAATTTAATTTTCAAAAGGAGTCAGATATGCAATATATACAAGAAATCAAGAATTATATATTTCCACAAGATCAGACTAAAGGGCAAAAAATACTAACTTATTTAGCTTTAATTTTTTTTATTATAGGTTTAGTAGGTTTTGTTGATAGAATGTATAATGGTCATACAAATGCCAATTATGGTAGTTATGTTCCGTGGGGATTATGGATTGCAGGATATCTTTATTTAATTGGTTTGTCTTCTGGAGTATTCGTAATGACAGCTCTAGTGTATGTCTTTAATGTTAAGGTTTTAGAAAAGATAGGAAAGATGGCTTTACTTCTCGCATTAGCTACTCTTGTAGCAGCTCTTTTGACTGTTTGGAGTGATTTAGGTCATATGGATAGAGCTTGGAGGCTTTCCTTAAGAACCAGTTTTCAATCTGTGATGGGTTGGATGTCTTGGCTTTATAGTTCTTATGCAATATTATTAACTATTGAATTATGGTTTGCTTTGAAACCCGATTTAGTTAAATATTCAAACGAAAATTCTTTAAGAGGAAAAATATGTAATTTCCTAAACTTTGGAAAAAAAGAATTAACAGATGCTGACAAAGAGAAATACAAAAGGATTTTAAAGATTTTAGGTAGTATTGGTATTCCTCTTGCTATTTCATTTAGTGGTTCTGTAGGTGCTATTTTTGGTGTTGTTGGTGCAAGATCTTACTGGCATTCTGGAATTACACCTATTATCTTTTTAGTTGGTGGTTTACTTTCGGGTTCTTCTCTACTTGCTTTTATACTGATGTTTTGGAGACCTTCTATTTCTGAGGAGGAATTCCAAAATATTATGAAGTACATAGGAAATCTTATGTTAGGTTTATTGCTTTTTTTTGTTTTATTAGAATGGGCAGAGTTTTCCGTTATATTATGGAAGGTATTTCTTTGGGATACTACTCATGTTTTTGATCCTCATGCTGAATCTTATAAAATAATAGTAGCAGGTCCTTTTTGGTGGGTATTTTGGATTATCCATCTTGGTTTTGGTGTTATCGTACCATTATATTTTTTAGTAAAAGAAAAATCTCCAAAAAACGTTGCTATTGCCGGAGGTTTGATTGCTTTTACTTTTATTTCAGTGCGTTTAAACATAGTAATTCCAGGCATGGTAGTTCCTTTATTTGAAGAGTTAATCGGTACTTACGCAGGTCCAGGTCTAACCTTTGATTATGTTCCCTCATTATTTGAATGGCTTGTGTTTTTCTTTACTGTATCCCTTGGTGCGTGGGTTTTTATTTTAGGAAAATCCTTATTACCTATAATGGATATTGAAAATCATCAATAGGAGACGATATTATGAAAACAAAATTATCAAGAAAAAACTTTTTAAAGTTAGGTATTGCAACAGGTGGAGCTACTTTATTGGGTGAGTGCGGAAATTTGGGAAGGGTTACGCCTGAGTTTAAAGATGATTATCCATTAAATAAACCAGAAAATGTTATTTACTCTTCTTGTTTACAGTGTAATACAGGATGTGGAATTAAAGTAAAAATTGTAGATGGAGTTGTGTCTAAAATTGACGGTAATCCACTTGCCCCTCATGCAATGTATCCTCATTTAAATTATCAATCTCCAGTTACCTCATTGTCTTATATTGATGGGGCAATATGCCCAAAAGGTCAGGCTGGAATTCAAACAGCTTATGATCCTTACAGGCTTCTTAAAGTTTTAAAAAGAGCTGGCAAAAGAGGAGAAAATAAATGGGTTAGCATTTCTTTTGAACAAGCAATTCAAGAAATCGTTGAAGGTGGAAAGCTATTTTCCCATGTAAAAGGAGAGGAAGATCGTGTTGTTACGGGATTAAAAGATATTTATAAACTTCGAGATCCTAAAATAATGAAGGAGATGGCAGACGAAGTAAAACATATAAAAGAAATAGCTAAAGAAGTTAATTCTAATAAAAAACCAAAAGAAGAATTAAAACAAGTAATAGAAGCTTTTAAAACAAAATTTAAAGATTATTTAGATACACTAATTGACCCCGAACATCCCGATTTAGGTCCAATCAATAACCAGCTTGTTTTTATGTATGGTAGACTTAAGGCTGGAAGAAGTGATTTTATTAAAAGGTTTATAAATGAATCTTTTGGAAGTACTAATATACATGGACATACTACTATATGTCAAGGAAGTCTATATTTCGCTGGAAAAGCAATGAGTGCTCAGTGGGACTATGACGAAAAATCCAAACGTGCAAAATGGATAGGCGGAGATAAGTTTTACTGGCAAGGAGATATTGGTAATTCAGAATTTATAATTTTTGTTGGAGCGAATATATTTGATGGAAATTATGGTCCACCAGGTCGAAATTCAAGATTAATGACATCTTTAGTAAATGGAAAGGTTAAATATATTGTGATTGATCCAAGAGCTGGAAAAACTGCTTCTAAGTCTGATAAATGGATACCGATAAAGCCAGGAACAGATGGAGCGTTTGCAATGGCAGTGATTCGTTATCTAATAGAAAACGAAATCATTAATAAAACTTACTTAGAAAATGCAAATAAAGGAGCCGCTAAACAAGATAACGAACCCAACTGGACTAATGCAACTTGGTTAGTGGATATAGAGTCTGGGAAATTTTATAGAGCAGGAAAAATAAGAAAAGTTTCTAAAGACGGCGAACCATACGAAGATGAATTATTTGCTGTAATGAAAAATGGTGTATTGGTACCTTTTGATGTAAATGGAGAAACCAACACTGAAGGTGATTTATTTGTTGATACAGAAATTCAAGGAAAAAAAATTAAATCTGTATTACAATTAATTAAAGAATCTGCTTTCGAAAAAACATATAAAGAATGGGCTGAAATTTGTGGTATAGAAGAAAAAGATGTTTTATATGTTGCAAAAGAATTATCGAAATATATTAAAAATCGAAAAGCTGTAGTAGATATACATAGAGGTGTTTCTCAACATACAAATGGTTTTTATAATTCATTAGCATGGAATACTGTAAACGCCTTAATAGGCAATTTCGACTATAAAGGTGGATTCATTAGAGCATCTGTGTTTGATGTATCTGGGAAAAAAGAAGAACAACCTTTCCGTTTATCAAAATTATTAAAATCTAAGATGTCTCCTTTTGGTATTAGCATCATTCGGCATGATATAAAATACGAAGAAACAACAATTTTCGAAGGATATCCTTCTAAAAGACCATTTTATCCTCATTCAAGTGATATTTATCAAGAAATTATACCTTCTATAAGAGATCAGTATCCATATCCAGCTAAAGCATTAATTCTTTATATGGGTTCTCCAGTGTATGGTTTACCTGCAGGTCATGTCTTGATTGATGCCTTAATGGATGTAGAAAAGCTTCCATTGTTTATTGCAATAGATATAACAATTGGGGAAACTTCGTTATATGCGGATTATATTTTTCCCGATTTGACTTATTTAGAAAGATGGGAATTTCAGGGATCTCATGCCGGTTTTGCTAGTAAAATTCAACCTGTTCGTCAACCCGCTATTGCTCCTATCCCCGAAACAGTAAAAGTATTTGGAGAAGAAATGCCTATTTCTTTGGAATCATTTTTGATGGCTTGTGCAGAAAAATTACAAATGCCCAACTTTGGTAAAAATGGTTTTAAGGAAGCTGGAGATTTCCTCCGACCTGAAGATTTTTACTTAAAATGTGTAGCAAATATTGCTTATGATGGAGAGCCAGTTCCGGATGCAACTGATGAAGAAATTGATATTTTTGTTAAAGCAAGAAAACATTTGCCAAAATCAGTCTTTGATATAGAAAAATGGAAAAAAGCTTTAAATAATGATGAAACTCTATTCAGAAAAGTAGTTTATGTTTTGAATCGCGGAGGACGATTCCAAAATTATGACAAATCTTACGATGGTGTTTTTGTAAAAAATAAATATGGAAAATTGATCAATCTATATTCTGAAAAAGTAGCAACTACAAAAAACAGCATAACTGGCAAAAAATTTTATGGTTACGCAAAATATATTCCGATTTCTAATTCTAAAGGAGAAGAATTGACTTTTACAGAAGAATACAATCTAAGTTTGATTACCAGTAGAACGATTTCCATGACAAAATCTAGAACTATAAGTAATTATTGGTTACTTGCTCTTATGCCCGAAAATCATATTCTTATCAATAGTATAGATGCTAACAAATTAAAATTAAAAAATGGGGATCGAGTTTTAGTAGTTTCTCCACAAAATCCAGAAGGTGTATGGATTATAGGTCCCAATCAAGAAAAGAAAAAAATGATTGGAAAAATAAAAATAATTGAGGGCATACGTCCGGGTGTAATTTCTTTCTATTTGGGATATGGTCATTGGGCTTATGGTTCAAGTGATATAGAAATTAATGGAAAGAAAATTAAAAAAGATAAAAGAAGAGATACTGGAATTCATGCGAATGCTGCGATGGTTTTTGATCCGTATTTAAAAAGTTCCTTAACAGACTTAGTTGGTGGTTCTGTTTCTTTCTATGATTCTAAAGTAAAACTAGTCAAAGTTTAATCTTCTTACAGGAAGCCTACTCCAGGCTTCCTGTAAATCTTTTAATTTACAATACCATTTAACATTTAAAAATAGCATTCATGATTTCGATTATAATTATACTTTTGATTTTATCGAATCATTTTTTTTTATATTCTCAAGATTTAAATTTTTACTGGCCTGTGAACACACATCATTTTGTAATATCATCTACCTTTGGAGAGTCAAGGTTTGATCATTTTCACTCAGGAATTGATATTTCTGGAGGGGGTAATCCAATATTTCCTATACAATCATCTAAAATTTTATATCTTGAATTCGAAGGAATGCATACACAAAGATTTATTTCTGGTACTGGAAATCAAATATGGCTAGAACACGAAAAAGGATACTGGAGTGGGTATTATCATTTAGAGAAAGTCTTTCCACCCGATAGAGGAATTTATTATCATTTAAAAGAAAGTTTTGCTTTAACTGGAAATACAGGAAGATCGTTCGGTCCCCATTTACATTTTTTTATCCTCTCTGATTACGGAAAAAAAATTATAAACCCTTTGTTAATTTTACCATTATTAGAAAAAGATACAACACCTCCCGAAATAGAATTTATAGCTTTTTTAGTTCCAGAAAAAGAAACCATAAAGATTCATCGATTTGTATCTGAAAAAAAGCAAGAAATTCGTTTAACTCAAAAAAGAGATATATATTTAAAAGTTTACGATATGCCGGATCATAGAAATCTAAAAAGAATTCCTTACAAAATTGAATGGATTTTTAAAAATCAAAAAGAAACAAAAAAGAATTTTATAGTTTTTGATTATATAGAAAATCATTATGGAACTCTGTTGCTAAATGGCAAATATAAATTCAATGAAATCTATTATTTAGATTTAATAAAATTAGGAAGTTTTGAATATGTGAATGGTGAAAATATAATTACAGTTATAGCTTATGATTTTAATCAAAATAAAGCTCAAAAAACTTTTACGTTGAATATCAAAAAAGAGTATTAGAAGAAGTTCTGATTTTTTTAAAAAGTTCTAAAACTTTTTGATTATGAATATAATACGATGATCGATTAATAATTAAAGCAGCAGAAGAATCAATGATTTTCTCTATTTCTATCAAGCCATTTTCTTGTAAGGTTCTACCAGTACTTACTAAATCTACTATACAATCTGCTATGTTCAAAATAGGACTTATCTCAATAGATCCGTGTAATTTTATAATTTCGGCATTTATGCCTCTTTTAAAAAAAAACTCTTTAGTTAAATTCACATACTTTGTAGCTACACGGATATGTTTTTTTTTAAAAAATTCTTCTTTTTCGATATCTTTTGGAATTGCTAACGATAGTCTGCAAAATCCAAAAGGTAAAAATAAAGGATATGTTAGATCATAATGGTTTTCTAAGAGAATATCTCTACCACAAATTCCCACATCTGCTCCTCCGTGTAAAACAATTAAAGGCACATCTTGATTTCTAACTAATACAAATTGAATTTGTTGACTTTCTTCGAAATAAATCAACTCCCGACTGTTTTTAGGAAATTGAAAAGAGGTATATCCAATTTTGTTAAAAAAATCTATCGTTTCAGAAGATAGTCTACCTGAAGGTAAGGCTATCGAAAGAACCTTACTTTTATAGCTCATGGGTTATGAATAAAAAAACCTAAAACTTGTAATTTAATGTTTTTGATTTCTGAATCTTCTAAATCATCAATTTCAATAATTTTATAAGCTAATCTTTTAGCATCTTCTTTTTTTCCTAATTTATGTAGGAGTCTTGTTTGTGTGTAAAGAACATACACATTAATCAAATTATTGTTTATCATTAGTTTTTGAATTTCTTCTATATTGGTTAAAGCCCTACTGTATTTTTGTGAATTTTCAAAATAGATTGCTGCCCTATAAAGTAAATTTATTTTTAAATCGGGATATTGAACTAATTTAGCTAATTCTTCGTATTGCTCTGCTGCTTTTTCGAATTCTTGTTTATACTCATATAGTTGAATTTTTTTTATGATAGCTCTTTTTTTTGCTGAATCCAATGGATATGATTTTACATACTTATCAAGTTTTTCTATTGCAACCTGTATTTCCGCTGCTCCTGGTTTTAGAACTGGATTTTTTTGTAATTCTTCGAATTCTAAAAGCGCTTTCTTTTCTAAATTTTCTAAATAGATTTTATGTATTACATAAGATAAACCTATTATAGAAATAATTATTACAAATGTTAAGAAGAACTTCCATCGTTTTCTGATTGAGTAAAAAAATTTAGCAATAAACAATTCGTATGGACTACCTTGAAAATTAGCAAATGGATCATATACCTCTTTGGCTATCTGAGAAGATTTTTCATGTGTTTTTTTTCGAAAAATTCTTTGCTTCATTTTTTTTCTTTTTCTGATTGAATGATGTTTCCTAAGGAGTATGTATCCTCTTCATTTGTATATTGTCTGACAAATTCTTTTTCTTTTCTTTTTTCGTAATCTCTTATAGACAAAGCGATTTTTTCTTTTTCAGGTTCAATTTTTAATAAAACAGTATGTACTATGTCTCCCATTTTGTATTTAGTTTGGATAGTTTCATCCTTTTTTAAAGGTATTTTTGAAATATGTACAAGACCTTCAAAACCATCTCC
This sequence comes from uncultured bacterium, assembly GCA_937928085.1. Taxonomy (GTDB): domain Bacteria; phylum Spirochaetota; class Leptospiria; order Leptospirales; family Leptonemataceae; genus SKYB61. Next base: position 95,704 of record CALFVU010000005.1, read on the forward strand.
AATATCTACAAAAAGACCAAAATCTGAAATTCCTGTAATTTTACCCGATAGTATGTCGCCTTTTTTGTATTTTTGAGCTAATTTTTCAAAAGGACTTAGCTCTAATTGTTTAATTCCACAAGCAATTTTTTTATTGTCTGCATCAATGGAAAGGATTTTAAATTCTACAACATCCCCTTTTTTGAGCATATTTTTGTCGGGTTTTTCCCAAGAATAGTCTTTTATATGGATTAAACCTTCGACTTCGTCAAATATTTCTACAAATGCTCCATATTTGACTACATCTGTAATTTTGCCTTTGTAAACTTCTCCAACTTTCAAGATTTCTTTTGCTTTTTGCCATGGATTTTCTTTTGCTTGTTTATAACTCAAAGAAATTCGTTTATTTTCGGGATCAAGAGAAAGTACTTTTACTTGTATCTCCATTCCTTTTTTTAAAATTTTTTTGGGATGAATTTGTTTATTAGACCAACTAAGTTCAGAAGTATGGACTAATCCTTCCAATCCATCTCTTATTTGTACGAAGGCACCGTAATCTTTAATGTCAACAACGACTCCCGTTATGATGTCATCAGGATGCAGCTCTCTTTTTGCCCACTCCCAAGGATCTTCTGTTAATTGTTTAATTCCTAAGCTTATCCTATTTTCTTCTGGAGATAATGCCAAAATCTTAACACTAATTTTATCTCCAACGGAATAATATTTACGAAAAGGAAAATTATTTTGCCAGCTTATGTCATTTTGATGTACAAATCCTTCTAAATCTTCTACTCTTACAAACATTCCATAAGAAATCATTTTTGTAATTGTTCCATCTGCTTTATCTCCTTCTTTGTATTTATTTAAAAACTGGTTCCATTTTTCTTGATTTATATCTTCTTGTACTTTTTTTCGAGAAATTATGGCGGATTTATTTTTTTCATCAATTTTTAAAATTTTAAAATCTATAAAATTACCGATTTTTAGTTTTATTGATTTATTTTTTTGTTTGGTTTTAATGTTTCCACCAACCTGCGATTTTGGTAAAAATAACTGTATGCCACCCAATTCTACAATATAACCTTTATTGTTTTTTAGTTCGTTAATTACTTTTCCGCTAAGGGGCAAATTGTTTTTAAAAGCTTCGTTAATTTTTTCCCATGATTCTCTTGCAATAGCTTCTTTTCGAGAAACAATGGGAGCGCTTTCTGTACCCCCCTTTTTTAAAATAACTTTTACAGTTTTTCCAATGATTGGTTGTTCTTCGAATTCTTCTCTATTGCATACAGCTTCTTGTTTTTGTCCTAAATCTAAAAACACTTCTTTTTCATTAAAATCTGTAATCGTTGCTTCAATAAGATCTCCTTTACTAAATCGAATGGAATTGGATTCATCGAGAATAAAATTTTTAAAGTCTTCTTCTTCTTGAATTTTATCAAACGGGGTTGCTTTTACCATACCATATCCTTAAGTATTTTAACATAGCTTATATTAAAACTTGAAATTTAGTATACTTAAAATTAAATTCAATACCATATTTCTACTTAAAAAACTAGTGTCAATAATTATTGAGTCTTTTGGAATTTTTAGTGCACCTATTTTTCTTGTTTTGTCTTCTTCGTCTCTTTTTGCAATTTCTTTTTTTATTTCTTCTAAAGTAATTTTAGGATTTTGGGGATAGATTTCTAAAAATCTTCTTTTAGCTCTTTCTTCTATACTTGCGTCTATATAAAATTTAAATTGAGCTTCTGGAAATACTTCTGTACCCATATCTCTTCCATCAATTACAATTGAATGCAGCTTAGAAATTTCTTTTAAGATTTTATTCACTGCCTTTCTATATAAAAAATGATCTGCAATGTATCGAATTCTTTCTGTTAGTTCTCTACTTCTTAGGAATGGAGTAATGTTTTGATCATCTAAAAAAATTGTTTGTTTTTGTTTGGAAAATTCTACTCTTAAAGAAAATTCTTCAGGTGGTATACTTAAAAATTTGAAAGCCTCTCCAAATAATTGGTGGTTTTCTTTATATCCTATTTTTTGAATAACTGCATAAGTATATCCACGATAAATCGCGCCAGAATCTACGTGGATGTAATGCAAATAATCCGCAATGCTTTTTGCAAGAGTGCTCTTTCCAGATCCGGCTGGACCGTCAATTGTAATAATCATACTATTCATAATCCGATTTTGAGATTCCATAAATTACATTTCTGTATTCTTTTGCATTATTTTGCCATTCAAACCACCAGTCATCAAAATGATTTTCTATAGTTTCGGTAATTTTTTCTAATTCTTTTTGAATTTCTTTAAGAGCTACGATAATATTTTCTTTATTTGTAGAAATAATATCATACCACATTTTTGGATTTGAACCTGCTATACGAATCATATCCCTTAAACCTCCTCCTAAAATTGGAATTGGTGCTTCTTGATTTCTTTTAATTAGTTCTTTTTGTTTTCCTATAACTGTTGCTAAAATACTTGATATAATATGTGGAGCGTGACTAAGATAACTTAAAATATAATCATGAGTTTTTGAATCCATATAATCAATTTCCATTCCTAACTCTTTCCAAAAATTGGAGATAAATTCTAAATCTTGAAAATTTCTATCGGGAGGTTGATTTTTATGTAATTTATGAATGATAATACATAATTTATTTTTATATAAATCTTTTATATAGTATTGCGGGCCTGATTCTTCTGAACCACACATAGGGTGGGATCCAACAAAACGGATTTGCTTTTTTTTTTCAATTTCTCTTATTTGGCATTCTAACTCCCATCTTGTTGAACCCATATCTGTGATTAGTCCTTTGAAGTTCATTTCTGCTAGGTATTTTATAAATTCAATGGAATCTAATATGGGAAGTCCGATTAAAATCAAATCAGAAGATAAAAGGTAGCTTTCGCTTTTTTTTTCTTCTGATAAAAAAATATGATCTGCCAAGTGATGCTGTAAAATCCAATCTTTGCTTTTTTGGGTTTTTACAAAACCATAAATTATCCCTTTAAAATTTTCCGATTGCCTTAATGCATAAGCCAACGAGGTGCCCATCAATCCCATACCGTAAATACTAATAGTTTTTATTTTTTCTAATGATGCCATTTTTATATTTCTCCTTTTGGATAAGAACCTAATATCTTTAAAAAAGAAGATCTTTCTTCTATTTTTTTTAATATTTTTTGAATTTTTCTTTCATTTTTATTTCCATTAAAATCAATAAAAAAATTGTATTCACCATAAATTCTTTTTGTTCTCCGGGATTCAATTTTGCTAAGATTCACTTTTGCTTTATAAAATGTTTCTAAAATCGAATATAAACTACCCGGACGATCGTGTAAACCTACTATAATCGAAGTTTTGCTATTGGGTATGTTTTGCGTTAATTCTTGATTTGATAAAATCCAAAATCTTGTTATGTTATTAGCTGTATCTTGAATATTACGTGCTATAATAGTCAAATTATAAATTTCAGCAGCAAATTCACTTCCAATAGCAACTCCATCCCCTTTTTTTGCAACCAATTCGGATGCTGCTGCTGTACTCGGAACTTCTACAATTTCAATTTGATTGAAATTCAGATTTTGTGTAAGCCAATTCATACATTGTTCTTTTGCAATATTAATTGTATAAATTTTTTTAATTTGGGATAAATCTATATACTCTTTTGCTAAAAGGTTTAAAGATACTTTAATAAAAATCTCTCCGGTAATATACAATGTAGAATTAATGATTTCGTCCAGAGTGGTATTGATTGAACCTCCAATTGTGTTTTCTACTGGTACAATTCCATAATGAATTTTTTCTCCAATTTCAGTATCTCTAAAAATTTCTCTAATTGAATTATAAGGAATTGCTGTTATTGATTTTCCAAATTTTTTTTGAACAGCCATATGAGAAAAAGATCCTATCGGTCCTAAATAACCTACTATGGGACCTCCCTCAATTTGAATCATACCTGACATTAATTCTTTGTAAATCGAATATAATGCCTGTAATGGATAAGGATGGAAATCTGGTTTTGTCTTATAAAAATTTTTATAATGGTTTTGGATATTTTCGTAAATTTGTTTCTCTCTTTCAGGATTGTATATTGAGAGTTGATTCTGCTTTTTATATATACCAATTTTATGAGCTAATTCAGATCTTTCCAATATCAAATTGATGATTTCTTGATCAATTTTATCTATTTTTTTTCTAAGCTCGTTAATAGTATCCATCAAACTGATTTAAACTTGCTATAAATGGTAAAGATGAATTTTTATTCAGTCTTTGTCAATTTTTTTTGAAAGAAAGCAATATAGAGATATCCAATAAAGCAATAAAAAAAATACAAGAGTAAATAATATTCTTTCTCGTTCCGAAAGATGTGGTGTGATTTTTTATGTTTTTTTGTATCGTTTATGGTTTCTACAAATTTAAATAAATAAATATTTATTTTTTCTTTAGAAACATCTTCTTTTAGCAATTTATTTTCAAGAGTTTGATTTTCTTTTAACAATGCTTCTACTTCTTTTTCTAAAATTTCCTTTTTAATTGTTTTGTCTTTCAATTCAAAATATCCAAAGTCACTAAAAAAAAATAGATATAAAATTATATTAATAATACTAAAAATAACAATAGCGTTGATTTTTTGATTCACTAAATCGTTTTTTTTAGATTGTAAAATACATTTTTTCCCGGATAGTAAGACATTGATTCTAATTCTTCTTCAATTCTTAGTAGCTCATTGTATTTGGCTATACGATCAGTTCTACAAAGAGATCCAGTTTTGATTTGACCTGCATTGGTTCCCACTGCCAAATGAGCAATCGTAGTATCTTCTGTTTCTCCCGATCGATGACTAATAATACAAGTAAAATTATTTCTTTGAGCTAAACGTATTGTTTCTAAAGTTTCTGTTAAAGTTCCAATTTGATTAAGTTTTATCAGAATAGAATTACATATTTTATCTTCAATAGCTTTTTGTAATTTTTTAGGATTGGTTACTAAAATATCATCACCTACGATTTGAATTTTGTTACCAAGTGCTTGATTTAAATATTTCCAATTCTCCCAATCAAACTCAGCTAAACCATCTTCTATAGAAATAATTGGATATTTTTGAGTAAAATTTTCTAATAATCGAATTAATTCATCGCTACCAATTTCTTTACCTTCTATTTTATATTTTTTTGTAGTTTGATTATAAAATTCAGAAGCTGCAACATCTAAAGCTATAAATATTTCTTCGCCGGGTTTATAGCCTGATTTCTCTATTGCCATCATAATAACTTGTAAAGCTTCTTCGTTAGAAGATAAATTAGGAGCAAAACCACCTTCGTCGCCAACTGCAGTAGATAAACCCTTTTCTTTTAGCACTTTTTTTAAAGTATGAAAAATTTCAGAACCTGCACGTAATGCTTCTCGAAAAGAAGTAAAACCAACGGGCATAATCATAAATTCTTGAAAATCCACATTATTATCTGCATGGGCTCCTCCGTTCAAAATGTTCATCATAGGAACTGGCATAGTGTCTACCAGAGGTCCTCCTAAATATCGATATAAAGGTATACGCAGGCTATTTGCTGCTGCGTATGCAACGGCAAGACTAACTCCTAAAATTGCATTTGCTCCTAATCGAGACTTATTTTCTGTTCCGTCTAAATGGATCATAGTATAATCTACCGCTTTCTGATGAAAAGCACTATACTTACCATTTCCTATTTCGGGTAAGATTTCTTTTTTTATATTGTCGATTGCTTTTAGAACTCCTTTCCCGTGATATCGTTTTGGATCCCCATCTCTTAATTCTACTGCTTCATGTTCTCCTGTAGAAGCACCAGAAGGTATAGCAGCTTTGCCAATGGTTCCGTCATCTAGTAAAACTTCTACTTCGATTGTGGGATTCCCTCTAGAATCAAGAATTTCTCTAGAATGTATCTCCTCTATATATGGCTCATTGATATGATCTTTCATATTTTCTTTTTTTTGTATTTAGATAGTTTGTAAAGAAAAATTTCTTGCAATTAAATTAAAATCAAAAATTCTATAATCTAGGAAATAATAATGACTACTCCAGAAAAAAAATATATACAGGCAGTTGACAGTACTTTACAAAGTTGGGAAGATTTAATTGAGTTTTGTATTAATTCTGAATTTTACAAAAAATGTTTAGAAAATAATTACAATAAAAAAATTTCTGCAAAAATGACTTTGGTATGGGCTTATTTATTAACTTTTTCTTTTACTGAAAGAATGAAACTGATTGAAGAACCAGAAATTTTTTATCATTATGCATCGAATTTTATTAAAGAACTTACACCCTTCCGGTACAATAAAAATGGTTATGATCGAGAAGGAAGAAAAATTTTTTTAGGAAAAATAAAATCTGTTTTATTGAATTTAAAATCCAATACTTCGGATCCTTTAAACGAAGATAGATTTGTGTTTTTAGAACAAATTATACATTTATTTACGAGTGAGGATCAATTTTGTTTAGCTTATGATCTTTATAAAAATTTTATTTTTCGTTTTCGGCCTCAATTAACAGATGTTTATAACTATTCTATATAAAACATAAAACATCAAATCGTTTGACACAATATTTAATAAAAAAAATAAATCATTTATGAAAAAAATTGCTGTTCTTTCAGGCGATGGCATTGGACCTGAAATTATGGCTTCTGCCTTAAAGGTATTACAAAAAGCACTAGGAAATCTTTATAGTGAATTTGAATTTAAAGAAGCTTTAGTGGGTGGAATTGCTATTGATAAAACAGGAATTCCTTTACCAAAAGAAACTTTAGAAACATGTGAAAGTTCAGATGCTATTTTATTTGGTTCTGTTGGAGGTCCTAAATGGGAACATCTACCACCAAATTTACAACCAGAAAGAGGAGCACTACTTCCTTTAAGAAAACATTTTGAACTTTTCGCAAATTTAAGACCCGTAAGGCTTTATTCTGGATTAGAAAACATTTCTCCTCTTAAAAGTGAAAAAATTTCTAATGGTGTAGACATTATGATCATTCGCGAACTTACCGGAGATGTATATTTTGGACAGCCTAAAGGTAGAGAAGGGAGTGGCGACTTCGAAAAAGCATACGATACAATGGTATATCATAGATACGAAATAGAAAGAATTGCGAAAGTAGCATGCGAAGTTTCGAAACTAAGAAAAAACAAAATCACATCAATAGATAAAGCAAATGTTTTGACTTCAATGGTATTTTGGAGGGAAGTAGTGACTGAGTTTGTGAAAAAAAATTATCCAGATATGGAATTAGAACATATGTATGTGGATAATGCTGCTATGCAAATCATACTAAATCCAGCTCGATTTGATGTTCTTTTATGTAGTAATATGTTTGGTGATATACTTTCTGACGAAGCTTCGGTTCTTGCAGGTTCTTTAGGAATGTTACCCAGTGCTTCTTTGTCTACAAAAAAAAATTCTTTAAATTTTCCGTTTGGCTTATATGAACCTGCAGGTGGATCTGCTCCAGATATAGCAGGTAAAGGTATTGCAAATCCTATTGCTCAAATTTTATCCGCTGCGATGATGTTGCGTTATAGTTTTGGTTTAGACGAAATAGCAAAAAAAATCGAATTTTCTATTCAAAAAACTTTACAACAAGGCAAAAAAACTAAGGATATTTATGGACAAGGAGATTATGTTTTAACAACTCAAGAAATAACAGAAGAAATTATAAAAAATTTATAAAATTATGAAATTAAAACAAGTCGTTGTATGCGAAGATGATTTAAAAACTTTAAGGGATTTACGGATTATATTTAATACAAAAACTTCAAAAGTAATTAAAGAGTTTTCTAATGGAGCTGAATTTTTGGAATGGTTTAAATTACACAGTACAGAAATAGATCTAATCGTTTTAGATATTATCTTAAAAAAAATTGATGGTTTTGCATTGTTCCACGAAATTAAAACCATTAAAAGAGATATGGACATAATTATAATAAGCATAGAAAATTCAGTAGCTGTGATTAAATATTTAGTATCCTTGGGCATAAAAGATTACGTTACAAAACCCTATCAATTAGATATATTAAAAAGAAGATTAAGTAGATTTATAAATTGAACATTTTAACAAATAGATTTACACATAAATCAAAAAAAAATAAAAGGCTGGTATGAAACCCATCAAAGAACAGGTTCCATTACTGGTACCGGATATTGGAGAAGCAGAAGAAATTGAATTAGTCCAATGGAATGTGAAAGAAGGAGATGTTGTAAAAAAAGACCAGGAACTATGCGAACTTGTAACTACTAAGGCTACATTTCCTTTAGAGTCTCCTATGGATGGTGTGATTGTAAAAATCTTAAAAGAAAAAAATTCAAAAGTAAAAGTTGGAGAAGAGTTAGCAATTCTCGAAATCTTTTAATTTTTGCTTTTTTAAAATTAGCTTATAAAAAAACTTAACCTTAATGAATCTATTACTCTATATCTTATTAATGATTTCTATTTTATTTGGAGCATTAGGACAAATTTTTATGAAGTTAACAATGAATTCTATTGGTTCTTTTCCTTTTCTAAATAAAGAGCAATGGATAAATTATTTATTTTCTATTGCTTTTTCGAAATACATGTGGTTGGTGTTTATATTTTATGCTATTTCGATTTTACTTTGGTTAATCGTTTTAAGCTATGCAGATTTAAGTCTTGTAAGACCTCTAATGTCCTTTGGATATGTAATCACGTTATGGTATGGAATTATAGCTGGCGAAAATGTTACGTATGAAAGAATTATTGGTACTTTACTAATTATAGCTGGAGTAATTTTTTTAACCAAGCAATAATTCTCCCTGATTTTCTTTATAAAGAGAAGTTTGATACAACCATAAAAACGGTAAGATTTTTTTAGATGCAATCCAATAAGGCAAAGTTTGATTTAGGTAAAGTTTATAAAGTTTTTTTAGATTCATATTGTCTTGTATTTCTTTATTATATAAGAAATCTTTTAAAGAATAAAATACAAAACTTTTGAATTTTTTTTGATATGGGAAAAACAAACATTCTAAAAGTAGAAAGATAAAATAATGATAATCAAAAATCTTGCAAATAGGCGGGAATTCATGTTGATGTTGTTGTAAAAATTGTTTTAAAGCAAGTATGGAAGGGTATAGTATATCTTCTTTTAAATCTTTAAGTACTATAAGGTTTAAATATTTTAGAAAAAGAAAGTTTGATTTTACTAATTTATTAATTTCTATAAAAAGTTTCATAAAATTTCTTTGATTATCTAAATCTAAAATCAAAAATATTTGATTTCGATAGTTTTGTTGTTCTTTTAAAAAAAATATCAAAGAATCCATACTGGGTAGAGTGATTGTTTTGTATCCATTAAATTCAAATAAAGTTTTATAAATTTTTTTAAATTTGATGGGGTTAAAAAAAATAATCAGATTTTTTTTCTTTTGAATAGAAAAAAATGGCAAATTCCAGTGTGCTGGATTTCCTAAAAAATAAATAGGTATCAAATTTTCTTCTATGCAAGAGTTCAAAAAACTTTCTTTATAGTTTTTTTTATCTGTGAGTATAATTAAGGGATAATCGAATGAATTTAAAGTCAGAATTTGATTCCAATCTAAATTTAAAAAAGCTTTCTTAGTATCATTAGAATGTAGATAAAATAACGAAAAATTATCAAAAACTTTGAATTTATTGAATTCCAATATATTATTAAGTATTTGTTTTTTTTTAGTTGATAGATCATAAATAGCGAAAATCGGAAACATTAGATCATCTCAAAAAAATTATTTACTTATTTATCAATTAAATTTATATTAACTTGAATTTATGAAAAACAAACACTATCCAATTGTAACTCATATCCTTGTAATGATCAATGTTTTTGTTCATATTTTTGTAATATTTTATTCTATTTTCATAAAACAAGATTTTTTGTATATCCAAGAAATTTATTTAACTTTTGGATTAACACCTATAGATTTTTGGAATGGAGCTGTTTGGCAACCTTTTACTACATTATTTTTACATGGTTTTTATGGTTTTTCATTACATCTTATTGTGAATATGTTTGCTTTATGGAGTCTGGGAAGAGCTATTGAAATGACGATAGGTTCCATTCCTTTTTTTTGGTTATATTTTGTTTCGGGATTATTTGGTTCCTTATTTGTTGTTATTTTTCAACCCAACTTATCAATACCGACCATCGGAGCATCAGGAGCCATTATGGGGCTACTTTCTGCTTTAGCTTTCTTTTATCCAAATTCTTTACTTTTTGTTTTTTTTATTCCAATGAAAGCAAGAACAGCTGCTATTTTATTTGGTCTGGGATCACTGGTTTTAAGTTTTTTTGATAAATCTTCTAATATTTCCCATTTAGGGCATTTGGGAGGCATGGTAGGGGGATTTTTATACACAATTTTTGCTTTAAACTTAAAAATAGGAAAGAATCAATTAAGAAATACAATCAATAGTTGGGATGAAGAATTAGAAATGGAATTACTAAGGAAAATGGAAGAGATTGAAAGAATTCGAGAAGAATACGAAGCTAGGAAACAAAAAAGGACTATTTTTGATTCTTTGTTTAATGATTGGGAACAAGATAAAGAAAATCAATCAGATCAAAAGACTCCTCCTAAAGAAAAAAGGATCTATTACGATCCACAAAGCGGAAAATTTTATATTATTGAATAAAATTTAAAATAAAAATATAAAAAAAAGACAAAAGAAATTCTTTTGTCTAATTAGAAAGTTCCTCGTTAATGATTTCTTCAAAAACTATAATAGGTTGAGCTCCTGTGATTTTTCTTCCATTAATAAAAAACGCAGGTGTACCGGTAACACCATTTTTTATGCCTTCTTGTATATTTTTTTCAATTTTTTCTTTTGTTTTAGGATCTTGAACACAGTTTTCGAAATCCTGTGCTTTAATTCCTAAATTTGTTGATAATTTTTTTAAAAATTCAATTTGAAAAACTTCATTTGTTCTATTAGGATTAAAAATTGTATCGTAGAATTGCCAGAATTTCTCTGGTTTAAGTTTATATACACAAGTTGCTGCTAGATGGGCTGTCATTGCATTTTTATGGAAATCTAATGGAAAATCTTTAAAAATCCATTTGATTTTATCACCATATTTTTCTAAGATTTGTTTACCTGTTGGCTGAAATCTTAAGCAGTAAGGACATTCAAAATCAGAAAATTCTATGATAACAACTTTACCTTCTGGATTTCCTCTAACTGGATCATCTTTAAAAATAGTAACGGATACTCTTTCAAGTGGTTCTTTATATTTATACTTTTGTTTAAGTTTAGAAATCTCTTGTGTAAAAGCTTGTTGAATTTTTTCTTGTTTTAAGTACTGGAAGATTCGATTTTTTAAATCCTCTTCTCCTAGATTGCCAGCTTGCCCACTTTCTTTTACTTTTTTATAAAATTCATTAATTTCTGTTTCGGATGGATTTTCGCTTTTATTTCGTATTTCATCTAAGTACTGATCTACAGAAAGTCCTTTTTCTTTTGCTTCTTTTTCTATCATTTTTCTATGTGCTAATTCTTTTAATAATTCTTTAACTTTTGATTGATATTCACTATAGATTGTTTTGAATTGTTCTGGCATTTCCTTTTCTAAGTCATCTTTAGTTAATTTTGTTCCGTTTAATTCTATATATATGGATTGATCTTTACATGAGAGTGTAAAGAAAAGTAATAAGATAAAAATTAAATGTTTCATATTTTCTCCTTTTTTACAAACTAATAAAAGTTTCTTTTTCTTCCACAAAAAAATTATGTGGTCTTTCTTGATAGATTACGAGTCCATCATAATCTGGTAAACAAAATTTCGAAATAATTTTATGATTTTTTTTGTGATACAAGTGATCACAAAATTCTAATATTTGCTCTTTAATGTGATCTTCTTTATTTTTATCATAATATAGTATGATGCTGGGTCCGGAGCCCGAAAGACTCATTCCATAGAAATCGTTTTTTTTTACAAAATTTTTTAAATCCGTAAAATAAGGTATAGATTGGTATCGTATAGGTTCATGGAATGTGTCGGAAGCCAGTGCAATTTTTAAAAATTCTGGATTTTTTGAATGTAAATATTCCATCCATAATAAACAACCTTTGATATTCGATAAAACATCTTTTGTAGAATGTAAGGATTTTAATTTTTTTCTACTTGCTTCTGTGTTGATTTCAAAATCAGAAATCAATGCACAAATTCCTAATTCTTCTGGTATGTTTTTTCTTATGATGGTTTTGGGATCATAACAAAAAACCCAACCACCCAATCTTGCCGGGACAACGTTATCCGGATGATTTTCTAATTCTAAAAAAAATTGAATTTCTTCTTCTAAACTTAATTCAATTTTTTGATTTTTTGATAATACATATTTGGCAATTTCTACTCCTGCTACAATGGCAGTAGCAGAAGATCCAAAACCTCTCCCAATAGGGACTTCCATTTTTATAATAGATTTCCAACGGGGTAGTTCTTCTTCTTTATATAAAAACTTTGTTAAAACATTTTGATACGATAAATAAATCAAATTCTCAGTTTTTCTAGAAAATAAAATTTCATTTTTTGTATTTTGTATTTCGAAATTTGAGTCTCTAGAAAATTCTACATAAATATAGTTATATAAATTAAGTGCCATTCCAAAAACATCAAATCCGGGACCTAAATTTGCTGTTGTTGCGGGAATTTTTAAAAATAAAGAATTCATACATCATCCATAATACAAGTTCCATTAAATTTAGAACCAAGCTCTACTTCTAGCTCTTTACAATGGATATCCCCACGTACTACTGAATTTTTTTTAAATTGAACTTTTTCTCTTGCAATAATATTTCCCTTGAATTTTCCTAAAATTTCTATACTATTGGTTTTCACATCTGCGTTGACTTCTCCAGAAGGTCCAATAATCAAATTTCCAAACGATTCTATCGTCCCCTGAAATTTACCATCTATTTTTACAGTATGATCAAATTTTAAATGACCCTGAAATTTAATATCTTTAGTTAAAATGGTTTGTTTTTCCGTCATAGTTTTGATATTTTTTTAGTTTTTGAGGAGTCAAGTTTTTCCGATTTAAATGAATAATGAGTTCTTTAACATCAAAACAGTTAAAAGAAAAAATTTTAGAAGATATACCTATCAATCTATCAAAAGAATTTTTGTTTCATTTATGGAAAAAGAAGAAACCCTCGGAAAATTATCATAGAAGTTATTATGCTAAATTTCCAGATGGTACCGATTGCACAATTGAATACAACTTTTTAAGAGAGGTAGTTAAGATAGAATTACATTTTATAGAAGACTCCAGAGATTATTGTATATTAATTCAAAGAGGTTCTATCGTAAAGGAACGAGAAATTCAATCAAACCGTCCAGTTTCTTTGTTTAAGCGAATGCAAAAATACAAAGACTATTTTAGTTATTTAGTTGATGAACAAATACTAAAAACTATTGGAGGGAATTATAATATTTCAGAAAAATCAAATCATCCTCAAGCTACATCGGATTTTTCTTTTTTACAATTAAATAAGAAAATTTTTATTAAACCAAAAAGAATTTTTGATCAGATAAAAATATATTTTTATCAGAAAGAAAAAAAACAAAAACAATTAAAAGGTTTACAAAAATTTTACAACCGAATGTTAGGAGATCTTTTTGATTTATTTGTAGTGATTTTGTTTTTTTATTTTTTTTGGATAGGAAAACTCTCTTCTTATGCTTTGAGTTTTTTATGTATTCTTTACAGTATAATGAGTGGATTTTTTGATTCATTCATTCGAAGGCGAAATCCTTTATTACTCAAATCCCTTTTGTTTTTTTTCGCAGGGGTGTTGATAATTTGGTTTCAGTATCAATTATTTGAATGGGGGATCTACGAACCTGCCAATGAAAAGTTATGGATTTTATATGATTTTTTTAAACAAAAGTTTGGAATATAATGTTTTTATGAAGCATAAAATATTTTTAAATTTCATAAAAATTCTCTCAACTCATTTTAGGATATAAAATCCTAAATTAAAAATTGTTAATCAAAAAATAAAGTTATTGCCATCATTAAAAATAAATTTTTTTTTCTTGATATGCAGTTACAACAATTAGAAGATTTAGTTAAACAATCATTAAAGCAAATTGAGCATCCAGTATATAAAATCGATTTATTAGAATTGGGCATGTTTGGTAAAATTGTTGAAGAAAATGGCCAATTAAAAATTTTTTTAAAAACACCTGATGAAGATCGAAAAGTACAAATTCAAATTGAATCACAGTTAAGAGGAATCTTAAATAAACATAATTTTCCAAAAGGATTTAAAGTACGTTTTGAAGTAGATGAAAGTATCAAACCAGAGGAGATTGGTAGTTCAATTAAAGGAATCAAACATATTATTCTTATAGGATCAGGAAAAGGTGGAGTAGGAAAGTCAACAGTTACTACGAATTTAGCGGTAGCTTTTTTACGCGAAGGATATAAAGTTGGTATTTTAGATGCGGATGTATATGGACCATCTATTGGAAAAATGTTTGGATACGAAGGAAAAGTACCTTTATACGGAAATGGAAGGAAAGTAACACCATTAGAAAAACATGGAATTAAACTTATGTCTTTTTCTTTTTTATTGGAACCTGGACAGGCCGTTATCTGGAGAGGTCCTATGCTTGGAAAAGCTATGGAGCAATTTCTTTTCGAAGTGGATTGGGGAGAACTAGACTTTTTATTCATTGATTTACCACCTGGAACAGGGGATGTACAGCTTTCAATTGCTCAATATGTAGAAGTGGAAGGAGCTGTGATTGTTACCACACCACAAACTGTTGCCATCAATGATGCTTCTCGAGCTTTAACTATGTTTCAACAAGTGAATATTCCTGTTTTAGGAATTATAGAAAATATGTCAGAGTTTATATGTCCTTATTGTGGTAAGGTGTCTTATATTTTTTCTAAAAGAGGTGGAGAAAAATTTGCAAATCAATATGGTGTACCATTATTAGGTTCAATACCTCTAGAAGCTTCTATAATGGAATCCGGGGAGAAAGGCATACCCATCCTTTTTGAAGATTCAAACAAAATAGTTTTACAGGCATATCAAGAAATAACAAAGAATATTACTAAAGAAATAGAAAAATTAAAATCTTAGTATTTTTTATTTTATACTAATTAAATGGAAATGATAAAAAAAATACTTTAAATACATTAAAAATAGTTGTTTTTTTTATATTATGTTTTTTCCTTTGAACTTATGAAAGAAATTAATAAAAATTCCATACAAAATTATCATGATTTTTGGTATTTTTATTTACATGAACATAGCCATCCTCTAAATAGGCTAATGCACTACATTGGTACTACTTTCGTAATTCTGATTCTATTTTACGCTTTATATTCATTCAATTTTTTATATTTATTATTGATGCCAATCTTTGGATATGGATTTGCTTGGTTTGGTCATTTTTTTATAGAAAAAAATAAACCCGCTACTTTTCAATATCCTTTTTGGTCTTTAATTTCTGATTTTCGTATGTATTTTTATTTCTTATTTGGTATTTTAAAAAAAGATCTTCAAAAAAAAGAAGAATACTTGTTTAAATACTAATTGTTTTTTTCCTTTTAATTTTTTAATTATTCAAAAAAAATCAGATAGCAAAGACTTCAGAGACTGGGGCTGTGATTTTATTGTGGTAATGCTTATTTATTCATCAATAAAGAATTAAGTAAGTAGTCGCTTACGATTTTTTTTATGATGCTTGAACTATCGGAAGGGAATTAGTATAAAGTTTTCGAACCAGCAGGTTCACAAAAATATAATATCAATCGATCAGATTCTAAAACTTAAATTTCTTTTGAAGATGTAAAGGATTTTAACCCCGGAAAATGGTTATAAAGTTCCTTATCCTTATGTATTTAAAATTTCAAGAAATCTTTGTAGTGGAGAAGAAAGTTCTGGAAGAATTAAAGTATTTGTTAAGACTTATGGAGTTATACCACGACCTATTACTAAAATTAAACATGATA
The DNA here is from genome assembly GCA_937928085.1 of uncultured bacterium. Lineage (GTDB taxonomy): Bacteria > Spirochaetota > Leptospiria > Leptospirales > Leptonemataceae > SKYB61. The sequence continues at coordinate 111,690 of CALFVU010000005.1, forward strand.
AAGGTTTTTGGAAAGCAAAAGAAGTATCTTCTTTATTTGTTGATGTTCAACCTCCGAAGCAAGAAATTAAAGACGATTTATAAATCATTTTATAAATTTTATTATATTAAATGTATTTTTTTTATTGATTTTTTTCTTAGACTAAATAGGGAAGAAATTTTCTACTTGAAAATTGATTCAAGAATCAAATTTTATACTTATGAAGGAACATGCATATGATTATGATTTTATAATAATCGGTTCAGGATTTGGGGGAAGTGTAGCAGCAATGAGGTTATCTCAGAAAGGATATAAGGTTGCAATTATAGAAGCTGGCAAAAGATTCCAGGGTAATGATTTTCCAAAGACTAATTGGAATTTTAAAAAATTTTTTTGGTTTCCCAATTTGTTTTGTTATGGAATTCAAAGGATCAATATATTAAAACATGTTTTAGTATTATCTGGAGCGGGTGTTGGCGGGGGTAGTTTAGTTTATGCAAATACTCTTTATGTTCCCCTAAAAAAATTTTTCGAGAATTCTATTATACAAAAGTTAGGGGGAGAAGAAGAACTCATCCCCTTTTACGAATTAGCCAAAAAAATGTTAGGTGTTGTAGAAGTTCCAAAAGTTTTTTCTGGAGATGAATTTTTAAAAAAAACAGCAGAAAAAATGGGGTTTGGAGAAACTTTTCGATCTACCCCTAATGGGGTATTTTTTGGCGAACCACATCAAAAATACAAAGATCCTTATTTCGGAGGCGAAGGACCAGAAAGAGAAGGATGTAATTTTTGTGGAAACTGTATGGTAGGTTGTCGATATAATGCTAAGAATACCCTTGATAAAAATTATTTATTTTTTGCTGAAAAATTAGGAGCTACTATAATTGCCGAAACAAAAGTCGTAAACATTGTACCTTTAAATTCTGATGGTTCAGAAGGATATAAAGTGCATACCATTACAACAACTGGTTTTTTTGGATATCCAAAAAAAGTTTTTTTTACAAAAGGAATTGTTTTGTCAGCAGGGGTATTGGGAACTTTAAAACTATTGTTTCGACTAAAAGAAAAAAAAATTATGCCCAAAATTTCTGACCAGTTGGGGAATTTTGTTAGAACAAATTCAGAATCGATTATTGGAGTTACTTCAAAAAGAAAAGATTTAAACTTTTCTGAAGGAACTGCAATCAGTGCTTCGGTTTTTCCAGATAAAGAAACTCATATCGAGGTAGTTCGATATGGTAAAGGTTCAGATGCGATGAATGCATTGGCAGCACCAGTACTTGTAGATGGGGGTGGGAAAATTCCAAGACAATTAAAATTTTTATGGGAATTTTTAAAACATCCTTTCGATTCCCTTCGAATGTTATTACCTTTTGGTTTTGCAAAAAAATCTATCATTCTTCTGGTAATGCAAACATTGGATAATTACATTCAAATTGTTTATAAAAGAAGATTTATATTTCCATTTATAAAAGTCCTTAGTAGTAAGGTAGAAAAAGGTATAGAAATTCCAACCTATATTCCTATTGCAAATAATTTTGCAAGAAATCTAGCAAAAGAAATCAATGGAATTCCTAGAAGTTCTATAAATGAAGTCTTGTTAGATATCCCTATGACAGCGCATATTTTAGGAGGAGCTTGTATAGGAGAAAATCCAGAAGAAGGTGTAATCGATACTAAAAATCGTTTATTTAATTACCATAATTTCTATGTTTGTGATGGTTCTATGATTCCAGCTAATTTAGGTGTAAACCCGAGTTTAAGTATTACAGCATTTACAGAAAGGGCTATGTCTTATATACCCCCCAAACAAGAAAGTAAAATTTATTTTTTTAAATTCGAGGAATCTTGGCAAACAAAACATCTTTTGTTGAAATATAAACAAAATTAGATGTGCGATAGCACATCTAAAATTTTGTGAATTCTTTTCTGGCTTCTTTTTCTTCTTGAGTTTTATTGATTGAGTTCTTTCTTCCTTTAAAATCATCCATCGTATGGTTTACTCCTAAAAAATTTATAACCCAATCAAATACACTAACTGGAAGAATTCTACTAACAGGAAGCAAATAGACCAGCCAAGGCATATATAGCCTTTTTTTGTCTTTTTCGATGGCATCTATGACTTTTTTTGCTACTTTTTGTGGATCAAGAATAGGCAATAACCAGGGGAATTTTGTTTTTACTCCATCAAACATACCTGTGTTGATATAATAAGGACAAACTACTAAATTTTTTACTGGCCATTGGTTTCTTTGAATTTCCATTCGAAGAGATTCATCAAATCCAAAGGCTGCAGATTTAGAAGATGCATAATCTGTTAACTTATATACTCCAATTAAAGCAGAAGCAGAAACAATATTGCAAATAAATCCGGATTTGTTTTTTATCATTGAAGGTAAAAAGGCTTTCGTCGTCCAAAAATATGCTAATGTGTTAATCTGAAATGTTTTTATAATCGCTTCATCAGAAATTTCTAACAAAGACTTTCCAGAAACAATTCCAGCATTATTGATCAAAATATCAATATTGTTAAGCTTTTCTAAGATTTTTTTGGCTAAATGATAAATTTGCTCTTTATTACTTACATCACAATATTCTGTTATCAATTCTGTAGGGTTTAATTCCTGGTTTTCTTTCCATTCTTTTTTTAATTGTTGAAGATGATTTTTGTTTATATCCCAAATGACTACTGTTTTTGCTCTTCGTCTCGAAGCCTCAAATGCCATTAATTTTCCGATACCACTTGCGCCACCTGTAATCAAAACTGTTTTTCCTTGAATTTTCATAAAATCCCCCTGAATTCTGAATATTCATTCAAATTAAAATCAATAAAATTTTAGTCAATCAAACTTTTATAAAAAAGACACCATAGATTCTACTTGATTTTGTTTGTTTAAGTGTTAGATTGGAGATATGGAAAAAGGTTTTATTATTTGTGTTGATGATGAACCTAATGTTGTGACTACTCTACGAGAGCAATTATTAAAATATTTTGGAGAAACTCATGAAATTGAAATTGCAACAAGTGGAGATGAAGCATGGGATATGATTCAAGAAATTTTAAAATCTGGAGGTTCTATAGAGGTTATTATTACTGACCAAGTGATGCCCGGACTTAAAGGGAGTGAATTGTTAGAAAAGGTAAATTCTATTTTGCCCGATACGATCAAAATTTTATTAACGGGACAAGCTGGATTACAAGATACAATCGAAGCTATTAATAAAGGAGGTTTGAATTTCTTTGTAGAAAAACCATGGGACATAGAGGATTTACATAAACACATAGAACGATTAATTCATAAGTATAAGGAAAATGTAGAAAATTACCGATTATTAAAGAAGTTAGAAAAAAGGGTAAAAGAATTAGAGTCCTTAACGAATCAAAAACCACTTTATGAAGAAGATTAGATTTTTTTTTAATATAATTTTTTTACTTAACTTTGGAGTTTATAGTCAGGAAAATGCAAAAGAAATCCATCATAATATAGAATTGGTTATAAAAAAAATTCAGTATTTAAACAATAAAGAAAGACTTTATACAATAAAAAACTTACAAAAATTATCTCTGGATGACAAAAAAAAACTTTTTCCCATATTAGCTGAAATTTCGATAAAAGATCGAGATCCTCTTATTCAAGAAGCAAGTTTAAACTTTCTAACAGAAAATCAAGCAGAATGTGAAATCTGTATTGAAGCTTATAAAAAAAATTTATATCATTCTGTGGAAATTGTAAAACTTGCTGCATTAAAAGGAATCGAAACTTTACGTTTAAAACATTTAGAAAAAGATTTTCTTTCATTATTACAACAAAGCGATTTTTCAGAAAATTCAGTTTTTTTAGGAGCTTTGATTCGAACTTTAGGGGTTTTGGAATATAATGAAAAAGAAATCTCAGAATTTTTAAAACAAAAATATAACGAAGAAACAACTCATAAAGAGTTAAAAAGAAAAATTTTACTTTATGCTGGAAATTCTAAAAACTTAATTTTTTTAGATATTATCGAAAAATCTTTAGAAGCAAATGATGATATGTATCTACAAGGGTATGCCATTAATGCAATTGGCAAATTAGAAAATTTACTTTCTTTAGAGCAAAAAGATCGTTGGAAAGAAAAATTAAAAAAAATCTATCAAGATATTTCTTTAAATCCAGATCCAAAAGAAAGAGCCAAATATAATTTATTAAAACAACAAATTATGCTAACTTTGATTCGTTTTAAAGATCATTCATTAGTAGAAGAAATTAAAATCATGGCTTTAGATGATGATGCAAATACTCGTAAAAAAGCAATCGAGTATATCAATGAATTAGATTTAAAAGAATTTAAAGATTTATTAGAGATTAAATATAAATACGATCCTAGCAAAACTGTAAAAAAAGAAGCGGAAAAAGTTTTAAAAAAATGGAATTTATTATAAAAATTTATATAATTTTATTTATTTTACTGTTTAATTCATCTTTATATTCTGTACAGTTTTATGAATCTTACTTAGATGTAATAGAAGAAAAAATTAATTTAGAAAATAAGGATTGGCAGATGCAACTTCTTTTTTCGAGAGTAGAATCGATTTATTTAGTTTTTTATGATAAGAAGAGAAAAGAAATGTTTGTTCAATTTCAAAACGATGTATATGATCATAAAAATCAAGAAATTAAAAAAAATTTTATTAGTGGACAACCTTATAAAATTTTTTGTGAATTTAAAGGAGTATTTAGGGGTGTGGATTTTATTCCAGCAAATTCATTACAGAAAGAAGATTTTTTTAATAAAGATCAGATTTATATATGTTTTTTAAAAAAATTTACACCTATACTAATAGATGAAATTTACTTTTAGTTTCTTCTTAGGAGAATTAGTTTTTTTGAATCTACTTATAGCAATACCTGTATATACTTTTACTCATAAAAAAGAAATGAAATTTATAGATCAAAGAATCCCTTGGCAGTTTTATTTTCCTTTTGATTTTCAATATAGAATTTTTAAAGAAGGTAATGATTGGAATTTTGAAGGTATCAATATCGGTTTGCCTAAAATTTTTATTAGAACATCAACAATACAAAACAAAAAACAGCTTTCTCCTGTAGAATTTCAAAAAGAATACTTAAAATGTAAAGAAAAAAACGATTCTTTCACTTTAAAAAATCATAAATATTTTTCTACTTATCTATTTTGTAGGAAAGGAGATTTTTTAGAATTTAAAAGTTATATTTATTTGAATCAAATTTATGATATAATCTATATAACTTTTTATGAAAAAACTATAAATGAAAATTTCATACACGAATTTTTGAATTCTATAGAATACAAACGTTTGCCCTGATGACAAGGGCAAACGTTTTATTTTATTACCATGTGAATTGAGAACGGAAAAAGATTTGCCTATCTACTCTTCTGGTTCCTACAAGATCTTTATCAGTTAAACTTTTAGGAGGAAGTCCAATAGTTCCTGCTATAAAATCTGCAAAATTATCTGTGGTATAACCGGTTGTAGATACATTTATATTACTAGCTTGGAATGGAGTGATTTTATAAGGCGTACCATCTTTATTTGTTGTTGTGGATTGAGAAAGTCCTATAGCTCCTTTAAATCGTTTATTAAAATAACATTCTAATGCAATTAAAAAGGTTTTTTGTTTAGATTTTCCAGAATCTACTGCACCTGAACGTATAGCTCCCAATGCTTGTTCTGGAGATAAATCTCCTATGACGTTATTTGTTAGATCTATGTAAAATAACTGTTCGGCAATCGAAAGACCTTCTTTATATTTTAGTTTTCCACTTAAAGTACCATCATCTATATTTTCATAATATCTTGTCACAAGACCGAATTTATTATATTCAATATATAAATACATATAATTCGATATTCCTACTGAGTCTGCTGCTGGTTGATAGTTATTTAAAGTTATGTTTCCAGCAATAAGATTTTGATCTATTTTATAAGCAGGTTTTCTTTTATCTTTATCTATAATTTGACCGATTCCTATACCAAGATTAAGATCACTGATTTTAATAATTCCATTGAATTCTACTCCATAAGCGTAATCTTTTTTTGCAGTAGGATCTCCTCTTAAAATAGTTAATTGTTGATTTGTAAAATTTAATTTTTCTACGTATTCCCATTCCGCTCTTTTGATTCCAACTACATTTCTTAGCACAAAAGGAAAATTGATAAAGATTCTAGTAGCTTGATCATCTTTGACTCCTAATGGTGTTAAACTAAATCTACCATAAAAATGATATCCGTAAGAATCTCCTGTTCCTTTTGCTAAATCACTTAATTTTGTATTACTTAAAGACGAAGCGTTAGAGGTTTTTCTAAATCCTTCTCCATTCGCAAGTAAAAAATAAAAATTGTATAGATTTTCTTCCTGATTGATTCCAATTCCTAAATCAGAACTAGTAGTAACAGCTAGTTGATCCCACATAGCTTTGCCTTGTGAATCTAAATATCGATGTTTCCATAAAGATTCCAAGTTATATTTACCACCAGCAACTGTGGGTGTATTTTGTAAGCCTCCTATTAGATTTAAATTCAACGGTAAGGGGATAGTAAAGTAAGCATATTTTAAAAACTCATTACCACCTACTACACCATCAATCGTTAAGTGATATTTCCATCCTTTAAAATCTCCTTCTTTTACAGAACCATCAATGCGGATATAAGCTCGATTCATCGTAAACCCTTGATTTGTACCTTGATCTATGGTGCCTTTCTGAGAATCCACATTTTCGTAAGCAAACCAAAAATATCCATGAAATTTAAATTGAGTTGGTCCTAAACTTTTATCATCCCAGTCTGTTTCATAACTCCATATTTGTGAAATTGAAGTTAGAAACAACAGAATAAACAAAAATTTTTTTATTAGCTTCATATTGTATAAAAACGAAAAAAATTATCTCTAAAAACAGCTTTTTACAATAATATTAAATTTTTTTCAAATTTGTGTCAATTTTTTAAATTGATTCTTAGTTGTTATTAGTTTTACATTCCAAAAAAATTTTAAAATCCGAATCTTGTATGATACAACAATTTTTCAATAAGTTTTTTCTTAATCTCAACCTTGCCCTTTGTAATCTCATAGATGCTGCACCATATTCAATTTTTAAATAATTTGCAATTTCATGTAATGATAAACATTCAAAGTAATACAGGTAAATAATTTCTCTATATTCAAATTTTAAACTATTTATATGATAATAAAGACAATCTCTTGTTTCTTTTTTTAAGAGTTCTTCTTCAATAGAGTTAATATTATAATTTTCTAAAAGGTTTTTAAACTCATTTTTTTCATTAGTTATTGATTTTACGTTATGTTGTAAAATACTTACAGGAAATACTTTGCTATTCTTTTTTTTTCTTATGTGATCAATCACATAATTTTTTGCCGTTATGTAGAGATAATGCTGTAAATTAAAATCTTTGCTTTGGATTTTAGAAAGAAAGTCATCTTTTTTTTTAGACATTTCTATTAATTTAAGAAAAATATTTTGTATTATATCTTCTATACTATGATTTTCTTCGTAAGGTAAGAGATATATTAAATATTTTTCTAATTTTGTTTTATAATTTTGGAACAAATTTTCTATAACTTTACTGCCATATGAGGATTCATTTATTACAATTTTTTGCATAATATTTATTTTGATTACTAGAATTCAATTTATTTATGAATTGTAAAGATTTATTTATATATAAAGTAACAAGATTTCTTGTTAAAATAAGAAGTTTTATATAAAAATCTTTTTTTTAATTTTTTTATATTGATCTTTTAAGTTAAAGAAAAAATTTTAAATGATCAATACTATGTAATAGATTTTTAAAAATCATAATTCTTTTAAAATTTGGTGATTTTTTTTATAAATAGTAAAAAAAATAATTGTCAGTATAATCATTGATAAGACATAATTCTATTACTGTGAGGTACGATAAATTTAGAGGTGAAAGTCTCCAAGAAATTTTAATGAATATAAGAAAAAAATATGGTCAAAATGTATATATATTAGATACTAAAGAAATACAAGATAGAGGCATTTTCGGTACAAAGCTACTATCAAAAAAATTTTACGAAGTTCATATTATGATTCCAGAAGATCATTCCCCGTATTCTAATTATTCAACAAGTAAAAGTTTCTTAAATTATCAGTTAAGACAAAAAAAATCTTATGATAAAATATCTACACAGGATAATACCTATGATTATTTATTAAAAAAAGAATCAGAGTCTGATACAAAAGAAAAACAATCAGACATAAAAAGTGAAGAAATCAAACAAGATAAACATTTATCTGATTTTCAAGATATCGATAATCTTATTCAATCTTTACAAAAAATTCGCAATGAACAATTTTCTACGAATTCAGAGCCTTCTACAGAAATTCAAAAGGTAATACCTGAACCAAGAGAATTCCAAACTTTTAAAATAGAAAAACCAACAAAAGAAGAATTAAAAATATTACTTAATGATGAAGGTGAACTAGAACAAAAAATTTTCACAAAAGAAAAAGAAATAAGGGAAGAACTTAACGATGTAGATATACAACTTCTAAAAATTAGAGAGAAACTATTACATTCAGAATTTTCTGAAGAATTTACGAATAAGTTTTTCCAAGTTCTAAAAAGAAAGTTGTCTAACAAAATAGAAAAGAATCCAAAAGAATTTTATTCTTTTTTGATTCGAGAAATTAGCAATTTTGTTTATTATGATCCCGAAATTAAAAAAGAAGAAAAGACAAAGGTGGTTTTTTTTGTTGGTCCTAACGGTTCTGGAAAAACTACCAGTTTGGCGAAATTATCTGCAAAATTTAAGTTAGAGAAAAAAAATTCTATTTCTATTATAAGTTTAGATGATTATCGATTAGCAGCAACAGAACAATTAAAGACTTATTCTCAGATTTTGGATGTTCCCTTTTATTCCCCGTTACAAATAAGTGAATTTAAAGAATTTTTATATAGAGATAATGCGGATTTTATTTTTATCGATACTCCGGGGCTTAGTCTTAACGATAAAGAAAGATTATTAAAAATTAAAAAATTTATTGATGTAGTAGAGATAAAAGAGATCCATTTAGTCTTATCTTCTCTAATGCGATATGATGTAATAGAAAAATTCATTGATTTTTTTAATAGTATTAATTTTGACAAAATTATATTAACGGGTTTAGATGAAATAAAATTTTCTGGTTTTTTTATAGAATTAGCCGATAAAATTAAAAAACCATATTCTTTTTTGATGAATGGACAGAATGTACCAGAAGATATTATGGAAATAACAGTAGAAGATTTAGTAGAACAGGCTATATCATTAAACATAAAGAGGTAGATATGATGTTCACTGATCAAGCAGCGAAATTAAGAATGATACAAAGTTATAATAAAATGGAGCAAGAAAGTTTGATGTCAGAGAATACAGCATTGAATACTACGAAACAAGATAGAGTTAATTCAACACCGAAAAAAACAAGAGTGATTGCTGTTACTTCCGGTAAAGGAGGTGTAGGCAAAACAACATTTTCTGTAAATTTTTCTATTACGCTTTCTAAGTTTGGAAAAAAAGTCATTATTTTGGATGGAGATTTGGGATTAGCAAATATCAATGTTTTATTAGGAATTATTCCCGAATATAATATTTACGAAGTTTTGAGAGGAAAAAAAAGAATTCAAGACATAATCGTATCAACACATTTTGGTATTGATTTTATTGCGGGTGCAAATGGAATTTCGCAATTAGCAAATCTTTCAGATAGTCAAAGAGAAAATTTTTTAAAAGATTTAGAATCACTAAACGGTTATGACTTTATGATAATTGATACGGGAGCTGGTGTGGGTCAAAATGTCTTGGGATTTCTAAAACCAGCTGATGAAATCATAGTGATTACAGCCCCAGAACCTACAGCAATTGCAGATGCTTACGGAATGATAAAAAGTATTGTAGCAAATAAATACGAAAAATCTATTAGACTTATTGTTAATGAAGTAGAAAATGCAATGCAAGCAAAACGAGTTGCAGATAGAATTATTCATCTATCAGCACAATTTTTAAGCGTAGAAATCGATAATTTAGGTTTTATCTATAAAGAAGATCTTGTACAGCGAAGTATACTTACTCAAAGACCTTTTGTAATTGCGTATCCTAATGCAAAAAGTTCCTCATGTATTATGCATATTGCAAAAAGAATTTTAAACTTAAAAGAAGAACAAGAAACAGGTAGTGGTGTAAGTGGCTTTTTTGATAAGTTGTTTCAGATCTTTCAAAATACATAATAAAATTCTTGAAAAAATTCTATTTTAAAGTATTATATAATATTATAAATATAAATCATGGATAGATTAAATATATATTTTATTATTACATTTGCTATAATAGGTGTCTTAGTTTCTCTCATGTTTTCTTTGTTTTCTGGGAATTCTATTCTTTCTATATTAGTCAATATGATGTTTTCTACTTTTTTGAGTGCCTTCATGGGGTTAATTGTATATCAAATCTTAAAAGCAAAAGTGCCAGAATTTTTAGAAGTTTTTGATTTACAATTAAAAGCTGGTTCTATTTCTCAAAGTTCAAACGAATTTAATTATCAAAATTCTATAGAATCTAAGGAAGAATTAGAACCTTCTGAGGAAGTTTTTTCTTATAAATCAGATGATTCAGATGATTCACAAATCTCTTTTACTGAAAGTGAACCTAAAACAGAAACGAAACATTTTGGAGATCATATCCTTGTGAATAAAGTTTCCATAAAAAATGAACCTAAATTAATGGCACAGGCAATACGAACTATGTTATCTAAAGATGATTAAATTGGGGAGTGGTATGACAATCAATAAGAAAAAGATACTTGAGAAATTTAAAGATGTAGATGAAAAATCTCTGTGGATACAGTATAAAAAAACAAAAAATATGGAAATTCGTGAATATTTTGTTGTTAAATATGCTCCCCTTGTAAAATATGTAGCAGGAAAAATTGCAATAGGAATGCCCCAGCAAGTAGAATTCGAAGATTTGGTCAGTTATGGTTCTTTTGGTTTGCTAGATGCAATAGAAAAATATGAACCGGAAAGAGATATAAAATTTAAAACCTATGCAATGACGAGAATTCGAGGTGCTATTTTTGATGAGCTAAGAAATATTGATTGGGTACCTCGTACGTTAAGGCAGAAAGCAAAACAACTAGAAAATGTTATTCAAACATTAGAAAACAAGTTAGGTCACTCTGTTGATGACGAAGAAATCGCTAAAGAAATGGGTATTTCCAACCAGGAATTACAAGAGCTTTTCTCAAAAATTTCTGGTTCTAGTGTGATCTCTTTAAATGATGTATGGTTTAGCGGCGAAGAAAGTGATCAATTATCGTTTTTAGACACCATTGAATCTCCTGATTCTTTAAATCCAGAAAATATAATAGAAAAAGAAGAAATCAGAAATGTAATAGTAGAAGCTATCAAACAACTTCCTGACAAAGAAAAAAAAGTTATTGTACTGTATTATTATGAAGATCTTACTCTAAAAGAAATTGGAGAAGTTTTAGAGGTTACCGAAAGTAGGGTTTCTCAATTACATACGAAAGCTATTCTTAGGTTAAGAGGGAAATTGATGCGAATGAAGAATGCTCTAAAAAAATAACAAAATGTACTCTATTTTTTTAAAAAAACACTGATTTACTAAATTATATATCCGATAATTTCTACAGAATGGAGGTATTTATGGAAATATCTAAGCTTAATGTGTACAAAGAGATACCTATAGAAAACTACAAAAACGAGACAAAACATCACGAAGAAAAACATCGTTTGGAACAAATCCATAATGAAATTATTAAAAAAAATTCTTTTTTTGGAGAAAATATTAAATTTTCATACTTGATAGATGAGGCAACAGGTAAAATTAAAATTAAAATTTATAATTTTCAAACTGGAGAAACTATACAAGAAATCCCTTCAGAAAAATTTCTTAAGTTTATAAAAGAATTAAAAAGCGGCATTGATTCAGAAGTATTAAAAAGAATGGAGTTTCTCCCTGCTGGAATTTTTTTCTCTGAAAATCGCTAAAATATTTCTTTCATTGTCTATACATTATATTTTTATATTATCCCTTTACGTATTTCACGGAATATATTATTATTTACTATAAAACTCCACGATTTTTTGAATATTAATCCTTGGATCTATAGGTATATCTGAAATAGTTTCGATTCCCAAAAATGTACCGGAAAATCCATCTTGTAAAATTTCTAAATAAGGAACTGGTTTGATTTTTCCATCCAGTCTTTTTAAAGATTCTTGAATTCTCATTAATTTTCTTGAACTTTCTTTTACACTAATTATATCACCCTTTTTTACTAAATAACTTGGAATAGTAACCCTTTTGCCATTAACTTCTATATGCCCATGACTTATTAATTGTCTTGCATCATATACTGATTTAGCAAAACAAAGTCTATATACAACAGTCATCAACCTGCTTTCGAGTAATTTAAGAAAATTATCTGCTGTATTACCATGCATTGTTGATGCTTTTTCAAAAGTTCTGTAAAATTGTTTCTCCATTAAACCGTAATAAAACCTTAATTTTTGCTTTTCTAGTAATTGCTCACCATAAGAAGATTTCTTTTTTCTTAAACTTTTAGGTCTATGGCCGGGAGGAAATGGTCTTTTTATAGAAGGGCATTTAGGATCATTAAATAAACAAAAACCAGCGGATCTACAAATTTTATGTCTGGGTTTTCTTAAAGTAGCCAATTTTATCTCCTTATCATATACTAACTAGATTCAACCAAAAAAAAAATAATATAGATTATGTAAAGTATAAAAAACATCAAATCATTTATTTTATGATATCCCTTAAACCTTAATGAAATTTTTCATAACGATGTATTATTTGAGTTTGATGTATAAAAGATTTGACTAAGAATTATAGCGGAAAAATTTTGATATTGGGTAGCCCAGGTAGCTCAGTCGGTAGAGCAGAGGAC
>CALFVU010000006.1 GCA_937928085.1 uncultured bacterium
CCGAGAGATACTAATATGCCGTGAGTCTTGACCATATTATCCAGAGTTAATTCCACTTAACTCTGCTCTAAAAACCCTGCCTCGTGCAGGGCTTTTTATTTTATATAAACCTCCATAACTTCCTCTATCGCTAAAGTGTATCGTATCATATATGCAATTGAGTTTATGATTATGAATTTTTCTTTATATATTTATAATGTGAATTTCATATAATGAAAAAATATAATATATTTTTATTATATAATTTCATATTACTCATTTATTAGAAAAATTTCTTCATAGGTTTTGTTGAATAAGTCTAATTTTATTAGAGATTCAATTTCTTATAACGAAAAATAATTTATGAACAAAGATGAATTTATTGAACAAAGAGAAAAAGACAAAATCATTGAACAATTAAAAGAAGGTAAAAACAATGAATTAGTAGATTTTTTATTAAATATAGGAGAAATTATTAAATTTCATCGAATGAAACAAGGGCTACGTATCGAAGATATTTCAAAAAAAGTATTAGAAAAATATAATGTAGAAATTCATCCTTCGATTTTATCGAGATATGAAAATAAAAAATTACCAATAAAAAATCATCATATTGCATACTTATGTGATGTATTGAATATATATTTAGAAACTTTATTTTCTAATAAAATAGTTATTGTAGAATTAAAAGGTTTAACTACAAATTTAAAATTTCAATATTTAGTAAAACAATTAAGAAATTTTTTTAGTGATGGAGAAATCTTACATATGATCCTTACCGAATTAGAAAACAAAGTGAATGATTCGTGGAAAGCAGTTGAAAGTTATTTTAGAAAACATTCCGGTAAATTGAAAGTTTCAGAAAATCAAGATGTTTAAGTTTCAATTTATCTACATTCATGCTATGCTTTTTGTATGGTTAAAAAAATCTTTACTTCGAAAAATTGAAATTGATGTTTTTAAAAATTTGTTGATTGAACCTTAGAATCACTCACTAAAAATATAAATCTATTTAAATAGAAATATTAGATTTTTTTATTCATAAAATGAAAAATCCTGGTTTATGATAATTAAAATAACAAAAATGAAAGATTATCAGATCAATAGATCTTTATACCAAAAGAAGTTGATTAAACGAATAAATTTTGATTTGTTACGGTTTACAAATTCAAAAAAAAGTATTTTTAAAAGTTTACTCTTTATACATCCGAATGAGTATTGTTTTTTGTTGATTAATTCCAAGAGATTTTAGAAAACTTACGTTGGCTTCTTTTGTTTAAAGAAATTCCAACGTAAGTTGTTTTTATTTTTTAGTTTCCTCGAACTACAGAACAAAACTTAGAATAAACCCCTAATATGCTAAAAGAATCAAAATCTACGGTTGCAACATTTGTAATTCCCCCATCCACTTTAGCTGCGTGAATACTGGCATCACCAAATGCTACAAGTCCCAATATACTTGTTGCACAAGCTTCTCCTTTTTTTTCTGCTTTTCCGTTATTAGAGTCAATAGGTCCTTTCACTGATGTATAAATAACCCCGATCACTGGTGTTTGGACACTAGCGCAATTCGCAAAAAACCATAAAGCAAGAAGTGTAGCCAAAATAAGCGAAATTTTCTTCATGTTTTACCTCCAATTGTTAATCAATTTGCCTTAAATGATAAGGCTAACAACTATTGAAATAACTTTGCAATTATAATCAAGTATTTTTTTAAAGTTATGAAAAAAAATCAATTGATATGTTTTTACATTCTTTAAAAAATTAAGTTTAAATTAGTAATTTGTATGAGTAAAAATTTTATTTTATAAATCTATTAAATAAACTTTGATGTTTATTTCAAGCAAAATGTTTAAAAAAATTGGTAAGAACAAACACAAAAAATTTACATAAAATTGCTTTAGTTTCTTATAATGATCACAGATTAAGAGTTATTTGATTTATGGAAAAATTGTTATCAGATCATTTATATTGACAATTAAAACATACAAATCAAAGTTTTATAAAGGATCTGCCAAAAGAACTGTTTAATTCAATTTTAGTGTTTAGAAAAAAAACGAAACAATTTTTTTTCGAAAAAAGTAGTTTTTATTAGTAGTTTTTGATAAAAAAATTCAAATGTAAATCCAGTTCAAAATTTGTTAATTTAGTTCAAAAACATATATTGCTAACTACAACATTTTTTTTTGCAAAGTTCTAAAAAACTGTTTTAAAAAATTTATAATATTAATTTCTAAGTTTGTTGTAGTTCAAATTTTATATTCAATTTAAGATAAAAATTATAATTGAGTATTCACGAAAGAAGAGATTACTATGATTAAAAAAAATATTGAGTTCAATTCTATCATAAAAAATTTTGTTCCTAAATGATCAAAGTAGAAAACTTAACTCTCAATTATGGAAATTATTGTGCGGTTGATCATATTTCTTTTTTTGTATCGCAACAGTCTGGCATAACTGGTTTATTGGGTCCTAATGGGGCAGGAAAAACTACTACTATGAGAGCACTAACAGGATATTTAGAACCCACTTACGGTTCCATAGAAATAGATTCCATACCCCTAAATGAAAAAACCAAATTAGAGATAAAAAGAAAAATAGGTTATTTGCCTGAATCAAATCCTTTATATTCAGAAATGCTTGTTGAGGAATATTTAGAATTCATGGGCAAAATTCGGGGGGTTAATCATCAAACTTTAAAAGAAAGTAAAGAATTTCTTATCGAAACTTTAGAATTAAAATCACATCTATATACACCTATTGGGTTACTTTCTAAGGGATTCAAACAAAGAACAGCACTTGCAGCTACTTTAATACATAACCCGTCAATTATTATTTTGGATGAACCCACATCAGGTTTAGATCCAAATCAAATTGCAAGTATAAGAAATTTTATAAAAACATTATCAAAACATAAAACCGTAATTTTATCAACTCATATACTAAAAGAAGTAGAAGATATTTGCGAAAGGGTCATAATTATACATAAAGGAAAAATTGTTGCGGATAAAACAATTTCAGAACTACAAAAATCAAACTACCGAGTGTTAATAGCAAAATCTGCTCAAAATGATATAAACCAGATTTTAAAAAAAATCAACTTAATTTCAGAAGTAAAAGAAGAATCGATACCCAATTCAGAATATAAAAAATTTATATGTAAACTAAAAGAAGACAATCCCGAGTTGTTATTTCGAGAAATCAAAAAATATGATTGGGACGTAATTGAATATTCTCCTTTAGAAAAATCTTTAGAAGAAGTTTTTAAAGAATTAACTTATCAATAAGAGGTAGTTATGGAACAATTAAAATTTTTTTATAAAAAAGAATTATCAAGTTATTTTAATACACCTACGGGATATGTCTTTATTGTAGTTACTATTTTTTTTAATTTTTTGTTTTTCTTTTTGGGTATTTTTGATTTGATACCTGGTTTTTGGAACGCAAAAGTTGCTTCTGTAGAATCGTATATGAATTTATTACCGTTTACATTTATTTTTTTAGTACCTGCTGTTACTATGAGAATCTGGGCAGAAGAAAAAAAGACTGGCACAATAGAAATTCTAAAAACTCTGCCACTAACAGAATTTCAGTTAGTATTGGGTAAATTCTTTGCCTGTTGGACTTTTGTTTCTATTGTAATTGTATCCGCTATTCCTTTAACCCTAACGATTTCTCTTATGGGTAATATCGATTGGGGTAGAACCATAACATTATATATAGGATCTATATTGATGGCTGGAGCTTATATCAGTACTGGGATGGTGATTTCTGCTTTGACGAGAGAACAAATCGTTGCTTTTGTTATTACATTTTTCATTAGTTTATTTATGTTTTTAAGCAATTATTATTTACTAGTACAACATCTACCTGCAGAATTTAATTTTTTGATTGGTTTTTTTTCTCATAGTTTTCATTTTTCTAGTTTTTCAAGAGGTATGATCTTCTCTGGCGATTTACTTTATTTTGTTTCTTTTATTGCTTTCATGCTTTATCTTAATGTAGAAATTATTAAAAAATCGTAAGGGGTGAGTAATGGATATAAAAACATTATTAAACTCAAAAAAATTTATTTATGCTAATGTAATCATTTTGTTTATTTTGATTAATCTAATTGGCTATAGTTTAAATCTTCGATTCGATTTCACAAAAGAAAAAATCAATTCTGTATCGGAAAGTGCAAATAAAATCCTCAATCAATTAAAGTTGCCATTATTAATCGAAGCATATATTTCTAGAGATATACCCGGTCAGGTTTTATCTCAAATACAGCCTATTATATATCAATTAGAAGATTTTCGAAGAGTTGGAAAAGAAAAAATTAAACTTAAAATTATAAATCCCACAACAGAAGAGTTAAAAAATCTTGCAACAAAGCGAGGTATTCAAGGTATACCAATCGAAGAAGCAGATATTGATAAAGCATCTGTACGATTAGGCTATTTTGGAATTTATCTACAATATGGTGATAAAACCTCTACTGTTTCTTTAGTTGAACAGGGAGGAATTGTCGGTAATTTTGAATATTTATTGTTAAAAGAAATCAAAAAGCTTATTTCAGATGAAGAAAATAAAAAAAGTGGAATTGGTTATGTGAAACTCAATGGTACATTAGATTTTCGTAGATGGCAAACTCGTTTAGATATGGAAAAAGACAATTTATATGCTTTTAAAGTTTTTATTGAAAAAGAGTTGGGCACTATACAAGAAATCAGTTTAGATGAACCTATACCCGATACTATAGAAACATTATTGATTGTGGGGCTTCCAAAATTTACTCAAAAACAAGAAGTGTTTTTGGATCAATTCCTAATGCGGGGCGGTAATTTATTTTTTATGCTAAAAGGTTTTGATTTTACAATAACACCACCCAATCCTCAACTATTGCAAATGGGAATTTCGTCCGGTACCGGAGGTATGATTTTTATACCAGAAGAAGTTGATCGAATCAATGAGTTTTTAAGTCGCTATGGTTTACAAATTCAAAAAAGAGTTTTATTAGAACCCACTCTCTCTGCACCTGAGTTAGATGTTTTAGGTCAGTACTTTGGAAAATATCCAAATCCTTCTTGGGCTGTGTATTCTCAGGAATATGGGAATATTGATCAATACGAAGAAATCACCAAAAATATTTCTTATGTGATTTTTCCATGGTTTTCGGATATACAATACAATCCAAAAGTTCAACCAAAAGTAGAATATAAAGTATTAATACAAACTTCCACTAAAGTGATTGAGAAAAAAGAAATTGCTTTGAATTTAAAAGAATTGCAGTCTATACTAAGAAGCAAAGAAGAAACTTTTATTAATCAAAATTTACCGGTTATGGTACTGGCTAGAGGTAAATTTGTTAGTGGGTTT
This sequence comes from uncultured bacterium, assembly GCA_937928085.1. GTDB lineage: Bacteria > Spirochaetota > Leptospiria > Leptospirales > Leptonemataceae > SKYB61. The sequence goes on from CALFVU010000006.1 coordinate 5,341, forward strand.
AAAGATGAATACGAAAATCAGCAGTTAGAGATAGAAGAAAATATCAAAAAAAATTTTTTAGTAGGGCAATTGGGTAATACAGAAGGTAAAATTATACTCATTGGCACGCCTTACATAGCTTCAGATATTTTTTTTCGTAACGAAGGAAATCTTGAATATTTTAAAATTAATATGATATTTCTTAATAACATCTTAGAATATTTGCAAGGTGATACTGATCTTTTAGCTGTGCGTTCTAAAGTAGCAATTGTTCCTTTTTTAAAATTTTCTTTTGATAAAACTTTTGAAATGATTTTTTCGTGGTTTCACACACTTTTAATTCCAATATCTTTATCAATTTATGGATTTATTCGGTTAAAAAAAAGATATAAAAAACAGGGGGTAGAAGAATGAGAATTTTAAATTTTTATAAAGAAAATTTAGGAATTTCTTTATTTTCTACAAATCTTATTTTATTGGTGATTTATTTTTTACTTCATGATCCTTTTTTTATTTTTAGTAAAACTTACGAAAAAGCTCCAACTCTTCTAAAGATTGATTGGAATCAACTTGATCAAATTCAGATTGAATTTCTTGACAAGAAAATTCAATATCATTTAAAAAGAACAAATCAGAAGAAAGAAAAATTTAAAGATCAAAAAGAATTTTTAGAAAATACAGAATGGACTTTTAGTTTATTAAAAGAAAACCTTCAACAAGAATACGATATCGATAAAGATAACTTTAAAAATTTTTTAGAAGAACTTATAAATTTAAAAAAATATTATTATTTGGAAAAGACACCAGAAAATGATGTGCTTTCCGGAATTCAAAGTTCTTCTATAAAAATTCGAATTTTTTATAATCAAAAACTTTTTTATACACTTACTTTAGGATATGCAAGTATAAGAAATAATACAACTTATGTGAATTTAAATAATGAAGACAAAATTTATCAAGTGGAAGGAAATTTAAAAACAAAAATTGGTTATGACGATACTAATTATTTTAGAAATCATATAATTCTCGATATTGATAAGCAAAAACTTGTGAAAATTATTATACCAAATCAAAATCTTCATTATTCAAAGACGGGTAGCGATTGGCAAACTTTACAGCCTAAACCCGAAAAATTACAAACCGTTGCTTTCGAAGGTATTTTACAAGAAATAAGCCGTTTAAAAGTATCCAAGTTTTTTGATCAAAATCTGCCAAAAGAAACATTCGAGAAATTTAATGTAATCATAGAATTATATTTTACCGAAGAGAATCAATTAGGGGAACTACGAAAAGAAGTGATTGAATTTATTGGGAAGAAAGATTACATAAAATATATTTTTAAGTATAAAGGAAATTATTACGAAGCATCGTTATATCGAATTGAAGATTTATTACAACCGGAAAAACTAATCGAGAAAAAATAAATCAATACATTTTGATTTTTGAGAAAAAAAGTTCATCTTCGATTTTTTTTAAAAGCTTATCCAGACCAATTTTATACAAAGCACTTATTGAAATCCAATTGTTAGAATTTAATATCATTTCTTTTTCTTTACCTTCCAATTTGTCTATTTTGTTATACACTAAAATTTGTGGTATATGAGATAGATTTAGATTCTCTAAAATTAAATTTACATCTTGAATTTTTAGATCTCTTAAAGGATCAGAAGCATCAACACAATGAATCAATAAATTAGAATATTGAAGCTCTTCTAAAGTGGCTTCGAAAGCTTTTTGTAGTTCCGGTGGTAAATCGTAAATGAAACCGACAGTATCTGCAACTATCACTTCTTTTTCCTCAGGAAATCGTATTCTTCTTGTAGTGGGATCAAGAGTTGCAAATAAAAGATTTTCTGTGTAAACATCAGATTGGGTTAACGTATTCAGTAATGTGGATTTTCCAGAATTTGTATATCCTACAATAGAAATTACTGGTATTCCACTTTCTTTTCTTGATTGCCGATTGATTTCTCTTCTTTGTTTTATTTTTTTTAGTTCTTGTTCTAATCGATGTATTTTTTCTTCTACTCTTCGCTTGCCAATTTCTAGTTTAGTTTCTCCCGGTCCTCTTCCTCCAATACCTCCAGTTAAACGGGACATGTTATCATCTTTTTCGCTAAGCCTACCTTTTAGATATTTTAATTGAGCTAGTTCTACTTGTAATTTTCCATCTCTGGTTTTAGCATGCTTTGCAAATATATCAAGAATCAGTTGAGTTCTATCAATTATTTTTAAGTTTGTTTCTTTTGAGATTTTTATAGCTTGACCGGGGGATAATTCTCTATCAAAAATCAATAAATCAGCATTTTTTTGAACAGCCAAAAAACAAATTTCTTTTAGTTTGCCTGAGCCGATTACTGTAGAAGGTTCTATTTTATCTTTTTTTTGTATTACTGTTTCTACAGGTATGACGCCAGCAGTTCTACATAATTCTTTTAATTCTAAAATAGAATCTTCTGGTTTTCTTTTCTTTCGCATTTCGGGGGTATAAACTCCTACTAAAATAGCTCTTGGTAAAGAACTTGCAATTTTTGTAGATTCGACAAAATCTTTATATTCGATATCAATTAAAGAAAAAATTTCTTTAAGTTTATATTTGTAGTGTCCCAATTTCTCTGGCTCTAAAAGTTCATAACCTTTAGGATTTGCGGGAGACAATCTTGCACTAAAAATAGTATCCGGCATGCCATTATGATCTATCGTAATAGCGGAAATTAAATCTAGTTGTAGCAAAGTTAAATCGTACAAATCTTCTTCTGTTAAAAATTCTTTTTTTAAATGAGTATGGATTAATCGTAATTCTTTTAAACGATTGCTTCTTTCTCTTTGGAATTGAGGGATAAGGATTCTTTTATCATCACCTACGATAAGAGTTTTAATTTTTCCGCTTCTCTCAACTAAAAGACCTATTTGTCTAAAAAGCTGATAAGAAACCAAACTGATTTCTTTTGCAATCTCAGGATTAATCATCACATTTTCGTCTATTTTTCTTCGTGTAAGTTTTTTTAGTTTATCAATTTGTGAGGGTTTTAAACCTTCTAAATTTCCTATAACAATCAAGAACTTTATACCTCCTTATTAGTAAAAAGAATCAATAAATGATAAAAAATCAAGAAAAAATTATGATTTAAGTGTTTTCAAGTCTTCAATTAAATATTTAAGAGTTTTAATTTTGAATTGACATTTTTATTACTTTTATTTTTATGGAAATCTAATGTTGATTTCACTAAATAAAAGGAGAAAATATGAAAAAATCTATTTTGATATTTTTTTTGAATATTTTGATTTGGGTTGCTTTTTTTGATTGTAAAAAAGAAGAGCAACAACAAACAATAGAACAAAAAAAATCTTCTTAATAATCTCGAAGTAGGACCTATTCAGTCAAAAATAGAGTTGGGAGCTATTGATAAAAATCTTGTTCAAAAGGGGCAAAAAATTTTTAACGAAAAATGTACAGCATGTCATAAAATCGAAGAAAGATACGTTGGACCTGCTCTTAAGGATATTACGAAAAGGCGAACTCCAGAATGGATTATGAATATGATTCTTGAACCGGTAAAAATGACTCAGGAAGATCCAGATGCGAAAGCTCTTTTGGAAGAATATCTAACCCAAATGACAAATCAAAATGTATCTTTAGAAGATGCTAGGGCAATCCTTGAATATTTTAGAGAAATTGATAGTAAATAATGCACAAATAAGAACATATAATAGGAGTGAATTATGAAACCTCAAAACAAATTCATTTCATTGGTTTTGGTTTTGACCAGTGTTTTAAGCATTGGTTGTGGTGGTAAAGGTGGTGGCAAAGTCGGTTTGGCCTCTGATGCTGCTCAAAAAGTTTATGTGGCGCCTGGAGATAAAGACGAGGTGTATCTTTTTACTTCTGGTGGGTTTAGTGGACAAGTGGGTGTACATGGAATTCCTTCTGGAAGACTTTTTAAAATTATCCCAGTATTTTCTGTTTGGCCAGAAAATGGATATGGCTTCGATGAAGAAACCAAAGGTATGTTGATGACTTCTCATGGTTTTATTCCTTGGGATGATAGTCATCATCCTGAAGCTTCTATGACTAAAGGAGAACAAGATGGGCGATGGTTATTTATTAATGGAAATAATACACCAAGAATTGCAAGAATTAGTTTATCTACTTTCGAAACAGTAGAAATCATCGAGATACCTAACAGTGCGGGTAACCATGCATCACCTTTTCTAACTTGGAACACAGAATATTTAATGGCAGCAACAAGGTTTTCTGTTCCCATTCCCCAAAGAGATATTCCTATCGAAAGCGCCAAAGAGGGCAAGTTTAATGGAACTATCACTATGGTAGCTGTGGATAAAAATACAGGAGCAATGAGTATCAAAGTTCAAGTTTTGGTACCGGGTTTTAATTACGATTTATCTGCATGTGGAAAGAATCAATCCGGTGATTGGTGTTTTTTTTCTATGTATAACACAGAACAAGCTTATGATCTTTTAGAAATCGAAGCATCTAAAAATGACAAAGATTATATTTTAGCTTTTAATTGGAAAAAAACAGAAGAATGTGTAAATCAGGGTAAGGGAAAAGAGGTTCCAAGTGTCTATTACAGAAATTATAAACCTCATGCGAAGCCAGCGATTTCTGAAAGAAAAACAACAGTAAGAATGATGGAACCTAAAGATTGTCCAGGGATAATGTATTTTTTACCCACTCCCAAAAGTCCCCATGGGGTGGATGTGGATGATACGGGAGAATATATCGTAGGTGGTGGAAAATTAGCAACAGTAATACCAGTACATTCTTTTAGTAAATTTGTAAAAGTTAAAGATGATCCTCAAAATCATATAATGAAAATTATGGATATTCCAGTTTAAAATACGAATCAACTTTATATGGCGAAGTGGATAAACCTTGTTTGGGACCACTACATACACAGTTTGATGGAAAAGGTAGAGCTTATACTTCTTGTTTTGTTTCTTCTGAAATCGTACAGTGGGATATAAAAAATTTAAAAGTTTTATCTCGTCTACCCGCATATTATAGTATAGGACATTTAAGTGTAGTGGGGGGACATTCTACTAAACCTTATGGAAAATATGTAGTTGCTCTTAACAAAATTACAAAAGATCGATACCTACCAACAGGTATGGAATTAGTACAAAGTGCTCAATTATATGATATTAGCGTAGATCCTCCTCAATTATTGTTAGATTTTCCTACAACTGGAGAACCCCATTATGCGGAGATGATTCCAGCGAGTTTGCTTCTTAAAAACAAAATCCAACAGATTCTTCCATTAAATGAAAATGATCATCCATATGCAACGAAAAGCGAAAAAGAAGCAAGAGTAGAAAGAAAAGGCAAAGAAGTACATGTTTATATGACAGCAATTCGTTCTCATTTTAAACCATCAAAAGTAGAAGTCAAGTTAGGAGATATAGTGTATTTTCATGTAACTAATCTGGAACAAGATTTTGATATACCTCATGGTTTTGCGATTTATGGTGCACCTCTACCTAATATTTTGATTATGCCCGGACAAACAAAAACTTTGGTTTGGGAAGCTAAAAAAATTGGAGTGTTTCCATTCTATTGTACTGATTTTTGTTCTGCATTGCATCAAGAAATGCAACATTATATTCGGGTATCACCTTGATAAATAAAACTAAATTTTATTTTCTAAGCCGGTTTCATGCCGGCTTAATCTTTCTGTATACAATTATACACTTTGGAGGTAAGTATGTTTTCCTTATTAAATCAAAAATTGAATCAAACAAATCGTATACTAGTTTTAATAGTGGCTTTTTTAATGTTTTTAGTATATTTTTTGCCTTTATGGGTAATAAACTTAACTGCTCCTCAATACCCCGAAACTTTAGGTATGTATATTTATGTTAATGATATTAAAGGTAAAACACCATATGATCTACAAAATATTAATATTTTAAATCATTATATTGGAATGCAAAAAATTGCAGCAGATTCTATTCCAGAATTACAGTATATGCCTTATATTTTAGGTTATATGATTTTTGGAGCTGTGGTTACTTTTTTTTTTAATAGAGTTTTTATGGTTTTTTTAGGAGTTCTAAATACGGTTTTAGTGGGGATCGCAGGAATCTATGATTTTTGGCGATGGGAATATAATTACGGTCATAATTTAGATCCGAATGCCCCTATACAGGTACCCGGCATGAGTTATCAACCCCCTTTGATTGGTTGTAAAGAACTTTTAAATATTAATGCTTGTAGTTGGCCCTCTATAGGTGCTTTGTTGTTGTTTGTTGTATTGGGTATATTGTTTTGGATATTATATACAGAATTCAATACTCAAAATCGCTAGGAGGACTATGTATGAAAAAACTATTACCATTTATTATCTTTTTTTTCTTTTTTTCCTGTACGCCAAAAGCACCTGTAGATATACAAGCTGGAATGGAAGAATGCAGTTTATGTAAAATGAAAATTGTAGATTTAAAGTTCAATGCTCAGCTTCAAACTACAAAAGGAAAAATTCATCATTTTGATAGTATTGAATGTTTGGTAAAATGGATTGAGCAAAATAAAGATATAGAAATAAAAAATGCATGGGTTAAAGACTATCCTTCAGGTAAGTGGGTAGAATATAAAAAAGCTTTTTATTTAGTGTCGAAAAACCTGCCTTCTCCGATGGGTGCTTATCTTTCAAGTTATGAAACTTTAGAAGAAGCGCAAAAGATACAGAAAGAAAAAGATGGTCAAATTCACGAATATAAAGATTTAAGCAATTATTTAAAAAGTTTAAACAAAGATGAAAAACATCATCATCACCATCATCATCATTAATTTGCTTACACCGATTTATGCAGAGACTTTAAGAGTTTGCACAGGAGCTTGCAAGTATCGAAATTTGCAAGCTGCTATCGATCAAGCTCCTCCTTATTCCAATATTTTTGTGGAAGAGGGGATCTATATTTTAAGCGAAGAAATCGTTATATCGAAACCTATAAAATTAATTGGAAAAGAAAAAAAATCTATCCTTGATGGTAGTAAAATAAAAAATGTAATTAAAATTTCACAGACTTATGATGTAGAAATTACAGGTTTTACAATCAAAAATAGTGGTTACAGTGATATTCAAGAATTTGCAGGAATTTATATAGAGAAATCGAGCAACTGTAGAATTTATAATAATAGTTTGTTAGATAATACATACGGTATTTATTTAGCTTATGTCCAAAAATGTATCATAGAAAACAATCAAATTATTTCAAATGCTATCAACGAAGTTCAAAGTGGTAATGGAATCCATTTATGGTATAGCTACGAAAATCAACTAAAAAATAATTTCGTACGAAAACATCGAGATGGATTTTATTTTGAATATTCAGAAAATTTAGTTGTAGAAAATAATATAAGTGTTGAGAATATTCGGTATGGAATTCATTTTATGTTTTGTCATAGGGCAAAAATTTTTAATAATCTATTTTTAAAGAATGAAGCGGGGATTGCTCTAATGTATTCAAATCGATTAGAACTCAATGCGAATCAAATTCAATATGCGTGGGGAAGAGGATTAAAAGGTTTACTTCTAAAAGATATCAATGATAGCGAAATTGTACGAAATATTTTTTCCAATAATACTACTGCATTTTATACTGATAATTCGAATCGAAATAAAATTTATAAAAATCAATTTTTAAGCAATGGTATTGCTATGGAAATTTTAGGCAATTCATACGAAAATGAAATTTTTAATAATTATTTCGAAAATAATCTTTTTGATGTAGCGACGAATTCGAGAAGTAATCCAAATCTTTTTAAAGAAAATTATTGGGATAAATATAAAGGCTACGATCTAAATAAAGATGGATATGGAGATATTTTTTATAGACCTATTACTTTATTTAGTTTTTGGGTAAGCAAGTATCCTGATATTTTTATTTTACTTCGTTCTCCAATGATTGATTTTTTGGAGACTTTAGAAAAAGTCTTTCCTGTTGTAATTCCCTCCCAATTAAAGGACGAAAAGCCTGTTTTGAATAAAAAGATCATTTTAGATACATTATGATTCGAATAAAAAATTTAAACAAAATTTTTAAAAAACAAAAAGTTCTAAAAAACATCAATCTTGAAATTCCAAAAAATGAAATTGTTTGTTTTTTAGGTCCGAATGGTTCTGGAAAGACAACACTAATCAAATGTCTTTTAGGTTTGGTGATTCCAGATCCAGATTCTAAACTCGAGTACGAAAATAAAGAAATCGAATTTAATTTAGCAAAGTATTTTCAAGTTGGATATGTGCCTCAGATGCCTTTATTTCCAAGAAATGTATTAGTAAAAGATTTAGTGGATTATTTAACAAATTTAGAAAATCATAATGAAGAAGTGAATCGTAATATCATTGAGCTCTTAGGTATTCATTCATTTTTTGATAAAAAAATATCTGAGCTTAGCGGAGGAATGAGGCAAAAACTGAATTTATTACAATGTTTTATCAAAGAAAGGGATATTTATGTGTTGGATGAACCTACTGCAAGTTTAGATCCTTATCATAGCCATTTATTAAAAAAATTAATAAAAGAAAAAAAACAGACATCTTATGTGTTATTTATTACTCATAATTTATCTGAAGTGGAAGAATTAGCAGACAAAATGGTAATTCTAATTGATGGACAGATAGTTCTAATAGAAAGTCCAAAAGAATTTATTCAAAATCAAAATGCATTGAATTTAGAAGATGCATTAAGTAAAATTCATGAGTATATAAAAATATGATGTTAAAAAATTTAATCTTATTCGAAATTTTGGATTTATTGAAAAGTAAATGGTTGTTTTTATATGCAATTGTGTTGTTTATCTTTCATTTTATCGTCATTTATTTTTCCGCTGGAACTACTGATGAAATTTTAGCAACTATCACAAACTTTTATCTGCTAATTATTCCTTTGTATACAATGATTTTTAGTATTGTAAATTTATATGAGAATATTCATTTTCAAAGTTTAGTGATTGTAAGAGGAATTTCTCGAAATTCAATTTACAAAGGAAAGTTTTTAGGTCTATTTTTTGGTTTGTTATTTGGTTTTCTTTTTGGTATACTCCCCTTTTTTTTATTTTTTATAAAGATACAAAATTTTTTTTATATTTTGTTTCTTTTAGTATTTTTTGGGATTTTGTTACATTTCATTTTTTTAGGGGTTGGATTTCTAATATCCCAATTCAATTTTCGGTTAGAAATATCTTTAGGAGTATCTATCATTTTGTGGTTTTTTGGCTATATCATTTATGATAGTTTTATTTTTTTAATAGCTGTAAATTTTGGAGATTATCCATTAGAATCTATTCTTATAGTATTATTATTTATGAATCCTATGGATTTAATTAGAACAACTCTTTTTATACAAGGAGATCTGGCTATGTTGATGAGTTATAGTTCTGCGATTTATCTTCAGATTTTTGGATCTAAATGGGGAATTTTTACCGGTGTTTTATATTTATTATTTTTTGGTATGATGATTTATTTTCTAGGTCAAAAAAAATTTTTTAGTAGAGATTTATAAAGCGCTCCGGGCAGGATTCGAACCTGCGACCGCTGGATTCGAAGTCCACCACTCTATCCCCTGAGCTACCGGAGCATATTAAGAAAGAAAAAATTTACTTGTTTTAGAGTCAAATCATTTCGAAATAACTAAGAATATTTATTTTTTTCTTTACAAAAAATATAATATTATATTCTTACGTTATGCAAAATTCAAAAAATCATATCGATGTGCATAAAGAATTAGTAAAATTTTCTGAATTTTTGAAAAAAAAGAATTTAAAAATTACCGGTCAAAGGTTATTGGTTGCACAAAAAATTTTTTCTACAAAAGAACATTTTCGTGTTGAGGATCTATTTGATTTATTAAAAGATAAAAAAGACGAAATTTCTAGAGCTACTGTGTATAGGACTGTAGCTTTATTGGTAGAAAGTGGACAATTAACCGAACATGATTTTGGTCAAAATTCAAAATTTTATGAATTTTGTTCGACTTCCCAATATCATCATGATCATATTGTTTGTTTAGATTGTGGAAATATAGAGGAGTTTCACGACGAAAGAATAGAAAAAATACAAAAAGAAGTTATAAAAAAATATGATTATACATTAGTAGATCATTCACTAAATTTATATGGAAGGTGTAACCAATTAAAAGAAACAGGAACTTGTTCAAAAAAGAAAAAATAATAAAAATTAAATAATGGAAAACCACATCCTGGAAAAAGATCTCTTTTTTGAAGAACATAAAAATCCACCAAAAAAACCAGAAAACAATTCAGAAGAAGAAATTAAAAACTATATCAAAAAACTTACAGAATTTTTAAAATTTCATCAATATTTATATTATGTAAAAAATTTTCCTTTGATTAGTGATAAGACATTTGATGAAAAACTTAAAGAATTAGAGGAATTAGAAAAGCAATATCCCGAATATGCATTACCTGATTCTCCTACTCATTTAGTTGGCTCAGATTTGGAACAAGATTTTAAGAAATTTGAACATAAAATTCCAGTTTTATCTTTAAGTAATTGTTATTCCATAAAAGAAGCATTAGAATGGGCAAAAAAAACAGAAGCGAAAACTTTTTTAGTTCAATGGAAAGTTGATGGTGCCACTTTAGTGTTGTATTACGAGAAAGGTATACTAAAACATGCAATTACCAGAGGTTCAGGGAATATCGGTGATGATGTAACTATGAATGCCAAAACAATTCGTAGTATACCTATCAAACTAAATCTTGAGATCGATATTATTGTAAGAGGCGAGGCATATATGACGTATTCTGATTTCCAAAGATATAACGAAGAGATTGGAAGTTTATATGCAAATCCGAGAAATTTAACAAGTGGATCTTTAAAACAAAAAAAATCAAAAGAAGTTGCAAATCGACCTTTACGTTGGGTTGCTTTTGATGCATATTTTGAATCGAATTATCATTCTGATTACGAAGTGCTACAATATTTAATTAAATTAGGACTTCCAGTTTTTTCCGATACAATTTTATGTAATATAGAAGATTTACAAAAAGTGATCAAAATGTTCGAGGAAAAACAAAAAGATTTTGATATCCCAACCGATGGTTTAGTCATTAAAGTGGATGATAGAAATTTAAGAGAAGAATTAGGATACACTTCTAATTTTCCTAAATGGGCAATTGCTTATAAATTTGAACCGGATTTGGCAAGAACAAAAATTTTAGATATAGAAGTTTTTGTTGGTAGAACCGGAAGAATTACACCCCGTGCTAGGTTAGAACCAGTAAAACTTGCTGGAACTACTGTATCGTATGCCACTTTACATAACGAAGAATTTATCAAAAAATTAGATGTACGAGTTGGTGCAGAAGTTTTAGTTAGCAAAAGAGGAGAAATTATCCCAGCAGTAGAAGAAGTAATTGATACGGGGAATGGCCCTAAATTTGTATTCCCAGATATTTGTCCAAGTTGTCAAACTAAACTTGTAAAGGATAAAAATAGTGTAGATTGGTTTTGTCCAAATCTAGAATGTGAAGAAAAACTAATCCAAACATTAATTTTTTATTGTTCTAGAAAACAAATGGATATTGCAGGAATGGGAGAAAAAACAATTCGAACTTTTTTTAAGCTAGGTTATCTTCGATATATAGAAGATATATATGAATTATATAAATATAAAGAAGAATTGGTGCAATTAGAAAATTTTGGCGAAAAATCTATACAAATCATTTTAGACGGAATTGAAAAATCTAAAGAAAAAGATTTTAAAACTTTACTACCATCACTAGGTTTAAAAGAAATCGGACCGAATGTAACTGAATTATTGATTGAAAATGGTTTTGATTCGATTGACAAAATCATTCATTTAGCAAAACAAAAGGATGCAAAAGAAGTTTTGATGAGTATTAAAGGAATAGGAGAAGAGATAGCAGAAGAAATTTTAAGACAATTTAATGACGAAATAGTGCTAAAAAGAATAGAAAAACTAAAAAAATATGGATTACAATGGGAACAAAAAAATCAATCGAAAAAAATCAATTTAGAACCTATTTTTAAAGATCAAACCTGGTGCATTACGGGTAGTTTTGAATATTTTAAACCAAGAGAAAAAGCTTTAGAAGAAATCCAAAAACGGGGTGGTAAAATTTCGTCAAATATAACTTCTAAAACTACTCACTTACTTTGTGGTAAAGAACCGGGTAGTAAACTGGAAAAAGCTAAAAAATATAAAATTCAAATTGTTACAGAGAAAGAATTCTTAGATCTGATCCAATTCTCTATGTAATCCTTACGAAGAAAAATATAAAGAAGCGATTCCACCTGTAAATAAATCTGCTAACGTCGCAGAGATTAAAGCCTTAAACGAGATTTGTGATAAAACTTTTGTCTTTTCTGGAATAATAGCCTGAATTCCACCTAAAAAAATTCCTAAAGAAGGAAAATGAGTAAAACCACATAATACATAAGAAGCAATGACTACAGATTTTTGCTGTATTTGATTTTCTTTTATTAACAAAGCTAAGTCCTGATACGAAACTACTTCTGTTAAAATAAGTCTTTCTCCAATTAAAAGTGAAATTTTTGTAACATCTTCTGTAGGAACACCGATCATCCATAAAAACGGATAAAATAAATATCCAAAAAGAATCTTTAAAGAAAAATTGATTTCAAAAAAATTGCTAATATAAATGATCAAAACATCTACTAATGTTACTAGTCCGATCATTGATAAGAGAAGGGCAGTAATTCCAAAGATTAATTTTAAACCATCTTGTGAACCTTGAATGATAGCCTCTATCAAAGAATTATTCTTAGGAATTTCTAGTGCCAGTTCTTTACCCATCGTCAGTGGAACTTCCGTTTCTGGAACTAGAATTTTCGAAAACATTATACCTGCAGGTGCAGACAAAATCGAAGCAACCACTAGATGCCCAGCAATCTCAGGAAAAACTTCCCTTAATGAAAATATATACACAGCCATTACATTTGAGGCAACAGTAACAAATCCTGAAGTCAAGACGGTATGTAGTTCGGAACGAGTCATAGTTAAAATATATGGGCGGACTGTTAAAATTGATTCAATCCCTACAAAAATATTACTAAAAGCAACTAGAGATTCAGCACCTGAAATTTTAAAAACTTTGTTAAAAAGAAAAGCAAAAAATTCAATTATTTTATTCATAATTTGATAATAATACAAGATAGAAATTAAAGCAGAAAAAAACACGATTGTAGGTAGTCCCTGAAAAAACAAAATAAATCCAAAAGATCCTTCCATACCGGGAGGTATGGCAAGAGTACCGAATAAAAATTTGGAGCCCTCTGATGCTATATCTACGAGTCGAATTATGATTTTGTTAATCAAATTAAAAATCCATAACCCCCATTGTTGCTTTAAAAGGAAATAGCCAAGTATCAATTCCAAAAAAAATATACCGAAGATAAGACGAAAATTTTGTTTCGTTTTTTTTTCAGACATTAAAAAAGCTAAAAAAACTAAACCGAATAAACCAAATATACTATACCAATTCATAAAACTAATTTTTTAAAAACCTTTTTTAAAGAAAATGATTTTTAGAAATTCAATGAATATAATTTTTTACAATTGACTTTTTTTTTATAAATATAATTTTTAATATATGAATCCTTCTCGTTTTAGAAAGAACGTTTTTATTGTGTCCCGAAGTTTTGAACAAAGGTTAGTTTTATCTCGTGAGTTTTCTCAATATGGATTTCAGATTTATGAATTTGAAAAAACTCAACAAATTGTACCTTTTGTAAAAGTACAAAAACCAGATGTTTGTATTATTCATTATGATAGAACAGAAGAAAATATTGTATTTCATATATCCCATGTATTGGAAGAAACACAGCATAAATGTTTTGTAATCTATTTGTTAGATCTGAAATATAAAGAACAAGAATTTCAAACAAGATTGGAGTTAATAAGAATTGGTGCGAATCAAATCAGTTATTTAGAGAACAATAAAATTAAAGAATTGAATCTTATTCTTAAAGAAATTGATGATTATTTTGAATTAGAAATAGAAAATATGGATTATATTTTATACATAAAAAATAATGAAGAATTTAACAATTATTATATTCAACTTTTAAAACAAAAATTTAAGGTGGATGAGTTTTCTTATCAAGAAATTCAGGAATTATTAAATTCTAAAAATATCTTCATTTTGAAAGAAATGTATTTTATGATTATACTAAATATGTATTATTCGGATTTTTTAGGTGTAGAACTTGCCAGTATGATACGACAATTTCCATTACTAAAACATATCCCTATCATTTTCATTTCTAAGGAAAAAGAAATAGGAAAATTGCTACATACGATTCAAAAAGGAGGAGACGAATACTTAGTTCATCCGATCGATTCACAAATTTTCTTTACTTTTATAAATTCACACTACAAAAAATACAAACTTTTAAAAAATAGTTTAGAAAAAGATCGAATGACAAATCTATACAATCATCATTCTTTTTTAGAAAAGTTAGAAGCAAAAATTAGAATTTTTCAGAAAGCATCCCAAAATTTTGCTTGTTGTATGGTAGATATCGACAATTTTAAAAGTATCAATGATACTTATGGTCATTTAGCTGGAGATCAGGTGATTATCAATCTTGCAAGATTTTTAAAATATAATCTTCGAAATTATGATTTTATTTGTCGCTATGGAGGAGAAGAATTTGCAGTGATATTAAATGTAAATGATAAAGATTCAGCAATAAAAATTATGGATAGAATTAGAAAAAATTTTTCACTTTTAAATCATCATTTTGGCGAAAATTCGTTTAGTTGTACTATAAGTATTGGAATTGCAATGTTTTTTGATTTTTTAGAAATGAAAACATTATTACAGGCTGCTGATAGTGGACTTTATATTGCTAAAAAACAGGGTAAAAACAAAGTAATTTTAGTAGAAAAATTATAGTCTTTATAGTCATCTAAAAAAAGTTAACAATATGATTTTAGATTTGAGTAAATTTTCACCCAATCAGATTGATTTAACTATGATGCAAACTCTAATACCGAGACCTATAGCTTGGGTACTTACTCAAAATTCCGATACAACTTATCATTTGTCTTTTTTTTCTTATTTTAATGCTATAGCCAGCGATCCTCCTTTAATTTTTATTTCGGTAGGGAAAAAAGATAAAAATACAAAAAACAATACTTGGACTAATATAGAAGAACGAGATGAATTTATTGTACATATTCCCGATGTAGATTTTGTAAGGGAAGTTAATCAAACTTCGGAAACTTTGAACAGCGAAGTTTCCCAAATAAATAAACTTTCTTTAGAGTTAATGTTTTTAGAACCTAAAATTACTTCTTTGCCAATTGTCAAAAAAATCAAAATTGCTTTTATTTGTCAAAAATATCAGATTATCGAAATAGGAAATATATCTCAGGGTTTAATTTTTGGAAAAGTTAAATTTATTTATGTAGAGGATTCTTGTATTGCAGGTAAAAAACATAAAAACCTAAACATCGATCCTTTAAAAATTAACCCTTTATCTCGATTGGGTGCGGATACTTTTGCTACATTGGGTAACCTAATCTATATATAAGGATCTATGTTATGATCTTTTCGAAAACTTTTACTTTTGAGGCTTTGCATTATTTACCTAATTTGCTCAATAGTCATAAATATAAAAGATTACATGGGCATTCTTTTTGTTTTGAAATTTTGTGAAAGGTCCTATGAATCATACGTATAATTGGGTGATGGATTATGAGGAAATTTCAAAAATTGTAAAACCCATTGTTGAGAGATATTTGGATCATCGATGATTGAATGAAATAAAAAGTTTAGAAAAATTTACATCGGAACAAATAGCAATTTTGTTACGGAAAAAAATTTTTCCTAAATTATCAAGTTTGAAGCAAATGATTGTCTACGAAACCTCTACACCAAAAGCAATTTACTTTGGAGAAAAAGAATGAATAAGGCTATTGTGTTATTAAGTGGCGGAATTGATTCAGTAACGACTCTATATTTAGCGAAAAAAAAATTTAAGATTCTTGCCCTTATATTTGATTATGGACAAAAGCATAAATACGAAATTCGTTTAGCTAAAAAACACTGTCAATTAACAGATAGCGAATTGATTATTATCCAGATTAACAATCAAATCTTTAAAAATAACGCTTTAGTAAATCCAGAAATCGAAGTACCTAAAAATCGAAAATTAGATTCTAAAGAAATACCCATTACATATGTACCAGGAAGAAATTTATTATTTTTGTCTTATGCTATAGCAATTGCAGAATCCAGAAATATTAGGGATATTTTTATTGGTGTAAATATTATAGATTATTCTGGATATCCCGATTGTAGACCTAAATTTATCCGTTCATTTGAAAAAACAGCAAATTTGGCAACTAAGATGGGAGTTTCTGGAAATTGCTTTCAGATTCATACTCCTTTGTTATACAAAAATAAATCCGAGATTATCCAAATAGGCTTAAAGAATAATCTTGATTATTCATTAACTTCAAGCTGTTATCAACCAGCTCTGAATGGAAAACCCTGTTTAGAATGTGATAGTTGTCAAATTCGATTAAAAGCTTTCAAAAAAATTGGAATGGAAGATCCTTTGTTAAAAAAATATAAATTGAATCTTTAAACAAATTCTTTTATTCTTCTGTGCTTTGCTAAATAAAGGGGAGTTCGGAAATTTCTAATTTTATAGACAAAATAATATCTTGCAATATGATACGAAGGATCAAACCCAAAAAAATTTTTTTTAAGTTGTTCTAATTCTTCGTTTTTATAATCTTGTAAAGGTTTTTGAGATTCATCTTCTTCCCTTTGTTTTTTTTTATTAAATAAAAATGTGTTGTAATCTATCGATTTTATAAATTTTTTTATATAAACTTTTATATTTTCTTCGAAATTATTGACATCTCCTTCTATTTCTTTGTCAATAAATCCTAATTCTTTTGCTTTTTTCGTACTAATTGGTAATCTCAAATCGATAATTTTTTTTATATTTTCTTTTGATACTCGTTTTGGTAATAAGTATGTCCAAAATTCTGAACCATAGAGATTTCCCATCGATTTATAATGGGGATTTAAAATAATACCTTTTCTTGCCAATATGAAATCACAACTTAAAGCTAAATAACATCCTCCTGCACCAGCATTTCCCCTAAATACAGAAATTGTTATATGTTCAATATCTTTGATAATGACCTCGCATAAATCATCCATTTTAAGGATGTTATTCCATGACTCTAGTGCTGGCGACTTAGAATTTTCAATTATATTGAGATGAATCCCATTCGAAAAAAAATCTTCGCCTCCCATCAATACAATCACATCAATTTTTTTATTTTTTAATTCTAAGTAAGCATTTTTTAACTTTTCACATTGTTCTCTGCTCATTGCACCATTATAAAAATTAAAATATAAATAACCAATATTCTCTTCTATGACATAATAAATTTCTTGAAAAGTTCCTTCTTCTTTAGAAAAACCAATCTTGATTTCTGGAATTTTTTCAGCTATTTCGGGAATAACATAACAAGAAGGAAGCTTAAGCGTAGGTAAATCTTTTTTTAACTTCATTGTTTGAATCCAAATTGCACCGTCTAAAGTTTTTCTTAAAATCGCATGATCTCTTTTTGCAAGAAATTCACCTGGTTTTCTATTTTTAAATTCTTTAAGAAGTTGCTTTTCTTCAAAGGCATTAAAGAGATAAATTTTTTTATCTTCTATTTCTTCTAAAACACCGGGAAAACCATCTGAAGCATATATTTTTTTTAGTATAGTTTTGGTAAGATCTTTTTCCCAATGTATTTTTCGTTGATCTTGCTTTAGATAAGGATTCCATTTTCCTTTAATCTCTGGTTTTGTATAATCTAATGGTTCTGGTAAAATTCCATATTGAAGTTTTTCTAAAGCCGAAAAAATTCCTTTTATTGCACAATCAGAAACTTCATTTCTATAAATAGAGCTTTTTTTTGCAAATCTCATTGGAAATTCAAAAGATGCCCAGATATCTCCTGCATCCCAATCCATACTTGCTTCTATGATAGTTACACCCCAAATTTTTTCTTCGTTTAGAATTGCATAATCTAATGATGAAGGTCCTCGATCTCCTTTAATACCCGGATGTACGATCCAACATAAAACCTTTTCAAATATTTCTTTAGGAATTGCACTTTTTAAATAAGGTGCTATGATTAAATCGGGTTGAAACAATTCTACAGCTTCTTTTGTAAGATCTGAATTGATATCAAACTCTATGGATACATCGTAACCATTTTCTTCTAACTCTACAAATATTCTTTGAGTTAAACTTTGGAAACTATCTGTTAATAATAATATTTTTTTGATATGATTCTTGTATATATATTTCATTTGTCTGTTCAAAGTTTTTATATAAATAATAAGCAGCACATGCTCCTTCTGAAGAAACCATACAAGAACCAATTGGATTTTCAGGTGTACAAGCAGTACCAAAAATCGGACATTCATTAGGTTTTTTTAGACCTCTAAGTACATGACCACAAATACAAGCTTTGTTTTCTTTAGGTTTTGATAATTCTATTTTAAATTTTGCTTCTCCGTCAAATTGACTATATAGTTCTTGAATTTGAAGTGCACTATAAGGAATAGTACCTAAACCACGCCATTTAAATTCCTTTCTTAGCTCAAAAACTTCAGAAACTAATTTTTTGGCTATGATATTTCCTTCTTTTGTAACAGCACGTGATAGTTCATTGATCAATATTGGATTTTTTTTGTTTATATTTCTTACTAGATAAAGAATGGATAATAACAAATCTTCGGGTTCAAATCCAGAGATAGCTACTGGCTTTTGAAACTCCTCGACAAAATATTCATAAGGTTCATAACCAATAATGGTACTTACATGTCCCGGACCGATAAAGGCATCTATGGGTACTGAATTCATTTCTCTGAGTTCAGGAGAATTCAAAATGTGTTGAATTGCAGATGGGGTCAACACATGATTACAGATAACGGATATGTTTCTTATATTATCTTGCTCTATAGTTTTTAATAATACTGCGGTTTGTGGAGTTGTTGTTTCAAATCCCAAAGCAAAAAAAATTATTTCTTTTTTAGGATTTTCTTTTGCAATTTTTATAGTTTCTAAACAAGAATATACCATTCGAATATCATAACCCTCTGAACGAAGATGTAACAGACTTTTACGGTTACTTCCCGGAACTCTTAGTAAATCTCCATAAGAACAAAAAATACTATTTGGTATTTTTGCTAATTCTAAAGCATAGTCAATTCTTTCAATTGGTAAAACGCAAACAGGGCAACCCGGTCCGTGTACCATTTCTATTTCTTTGGGAAGTAAATCAATAATACCATATTTTAATAATGAGTGTGTATGCCCTCCACAAAATTCCATAATATAGTATTTTCTGTCTTTTTGGACTTCGTTTTGAATTCTTTGAACCAAATTACGAACTTTATCTTTTTGAAAAAATGCAAGAGTTTTCATAAATTCATATATTTAATTTGATGATTTTCTATAATCCAGAGACCTAATTCTTCTATTCCTACACTTGTTTTTGCTGAGATTTGAAAAATTTTTGAGTCCGGATTAATCTGTTTTATATTGGTGATGATTTGATTCATATCAGTTTCTAAGATAGGTGCCAAATCGATTTTATTGATAATTGCACTTTGGGTTTTTCTAAAAATCCCTGGATATTTTAATGGTTTATCTTCGCCTTCTGTTACCGAAAGGATTACAAGATTTTTATCTGAACCTGTATCGTAACTTGCAGGACATATTAAATTCCCTACGTTCTCGATTAAAATTATATCAATTTCTTCTTCTTTTAATTCTTCAATAGCGCCTAAAATCACATTCGAAGCTAAATGACAGCTTCCTCCAAATCTTGATGTATTGATTAATGCTATAGGAATGTTATGATGCTGCAACTTTTTAGCATCATTATCAGTTTGGACATCTCCTTCTATAATTCCAATTTTATATCCTTTAGAAAGTAAAAAAGGGATTAATTTATCTAACAAAGTAGTTTTTCCAGAACCTGGAGAGCTCATAAAATTAAACATTGACTGTTTTTTTGAAACAAGAATTTCTCGAATCGTATTTGCTAATTGGTTGTTTTTTTCCATTACATTCTTAACAATTTTTATTTCTTTTAATATTGTTTCCATAAAGTAACTCCTTTAATCGTATATAATGATTTTATCTATAAACATTTCTTGACCTTCGATAATTTCTAACCCATTGTTACATTTAGGGCAAAGAAAAAATAAATCATCAATTGAATATTTAGTTTTGCATTGTATACATTTTCCTATTAAAGGTTGATATTCAATCTTTAACTCTGCTTCGTTTAAATTCTGATAATCCATTTTTATTATATCAAAATAAAACATTAAAGAATCTGCTACGATTTGATCAATTTTGCTTAACTTTAAGTGGATTTCTTTTACTATTTTATGATTTGACTCTTCTATAGCAATTTCTACAATCGTTTTTGCAATACCCAACTCGTGCATTTTAGCAGATTCTTGGCAATATTTCATTTGATAACATATCCAACATTCGTTTTCCGCCTATGTTTGTTTTTAGGACAACTTTTGATGGATAACGGTTAGTGACTTCTCCAATTACAGAGGAATCTTTGGAAATTTCAAAATTTTTTAAAATTGATATTGCTTTTTCTACTTCTTCTTCTGCAAGAATACAAACAAATCTACCTTCGCAAGCCAAATGAAATACCTCTAATCCCAATATATCACAAACACCTTTTACTTCCTCTTTTATAGGAACTTTTTCCTCCCAAATTTCGATTCCCCAATTTTGATTTCTTACAAACTCATTGAGTACAGTTGCTACACCACCTCTTGTAGGATCTCTTATAATTTTTATAGTTTTACAAGAGCTTAATAAATTTTGAATTACAAAATTTATTGAATTACAATCACTTTTAATATCGACATTAAAATCCAAAGAGTTTCTTAAAAGGTAAAGAGAAGCTCCATGATCGCCCATTGTTCCTGAGAGAATTACTTTATCTTTTTCCTTCACTGTGCCTAGCCCTGTGGGAATATTCTCTAACAAAACTCCGATGCCTGTTGTAGAAATAAAAATTTCGTCAATTTCTCCCTTTGGTACAACTTTAGTATCACCTGCAATAAATTCTACTTGATTATATTCTAATTCTTTCTTCATAGATTCTAAGATTTTTTGCAAATTAAGTATAGAAAAACCTTCTTCTATAATAAAACTTGCAGTAATAAAAAGAGGTTTCGCTCCAACAACAGACAGATCGTTGATCGTGCCTGTAATGGCAAGCTTTCCAATATCTCCCCCTGAAAAGAAAATAGGTTTAATTACATGGGCATCTGTAGTAATTGCTATTTTTTGATTTTCTATAAAAACTTTTGCGCTATCTTCTAATTGGAAATTGTTGTGATTTAAATATTTTAAAAAAACATTATGAATTAATTCTTGAGTTTGTTTTCCTCCATTTCCCTGTGTTATATGGATATAAGGATTCATATTTCTTTATTAAATTTAATAAATTGAGTTTCTTTAGAATTTAGATCAAATTCTTCCGGGAAAAGCTCTTCTCTTATCTTACTTTCTTCTTCTAAAATTTCCATAGTTTTGTAAAACTCTTCTTCATCAATTTTTTGTATTGCAAAACCAGTGTGCACTAAGACATAATCACCAACTTGAATTGGACTTACTAAAGAAATGTTGATTTTTTTCTTGACTCCTTTGTATTCTACTATGGCAGACTCTCCTTCTAAGGAAATGATTTTCATGGGAATAGCTAGACACATAACTAACTCCTAATCTGATATCAGTGCATTTGAAATTACTATTTGACCCAGAGATATATTTTCATCATTTGGCGAAAGTTCTTTATGAAAGTATACTTCGTAATTTTGAACGGTTAATTTTTCGTAAAATGTCTCTAATAAATATTGATTCTGAAAGCACCCACCTGAGAGCACAACTTTATTGATTTTTGTTTCTTTTCTTAAAACATTTAACATTTCAATAAATCCAAAAACTATGGCATTATGGAATTTCATTGATATTTTAGATAAGTCTAAGTTTTGTTTTATGTCAAGCAATAAATTTCTTATAATATATCTCCAATCAAGGTATAGTATGTTGTTTGAATGTTTGTAGATTTTGTATTCGTAAAAATCATTTTTATTAAATTCTTTAGCATAATATAATACTTGTTCCAAAGCAATTGCTGGATGACCTTCGTAATCAGATGCTTCACATAATCCTAGAAAATATGAAATTCCATCAAATAATCTTCCACAACTCGTTGCTTCATAAATCTGAATTTTTTTACTTACTAATTGTTCATAGAATTTTAAATTTTTTATTTTTAAAAGCATTTTGCTGAATTCTTTTATAAAATCCAAAAAATTATATTGCGGATAAAAAGTTTTATATACCTCGTATGCTAAAGCAAAAGCAATTCTTTCTATCTCTTTTGTAGCTTTGTCTCCACCTATAAGGTATATAGGATGAATACTTCCCATATGTTGAAAGTTTTTATACGTTGTCAAATATACTTCTGCACCGCAAATTAAAGAATGATTTTTGGTGATTCCATAGCCAAGACCGTCTAAAGCTAAGCCAAGGACTGGTTCTTGAATTTCGTTTTCAAACATACAAGAAACGATGTGAGCATGATGGTGTTGAATCATCAATATTTTTGTATTAGAGAAATTTTCTTTAGCCCATTTGTTTGTAACAAAATTTGGGTGATAATCAATGGCAACGTACTCAGGATTAAAATAATATAATTTTTTAAATAATTCTACAGTTTTTAAGTGGTGTTCGAAAGTTTCTATGTTTTCTAAATCCCCTATGTAAGGAGATACGATGATTTGATTTTTTTTTGTGATAGCAATTGTATTTTTTAGTTCAGCACCTAAGGCTAAAATTGAAAATTTAGTGTTTAATTGAAAAGATTTAGGGCAATAACCTCTACTTTTTCTATGAAAAATTATAAAATTTTTACTTTTAGAAATTACTGAATCATCACAATAATTTATAATTGCTCTGTCGTGAGATAAAATATAATCAGCAAGTTTAAATAAATTTTCCCAATCTTCTTTGTAGATAATAGGTTCCGAAGAAATGTTTGCACTCGTCATAACTAAAGGTTTTTTATAAAAATGAATAATTAAAAAATGTAGAGGTGTATATGGTAGAAAAACACCCAAAAAATTTTGATGACCTGGTATAATTTTTTTAGATATAGAGATTTCTTTTTTTAATTTTAATAGGACTATAGGAGCTTCTTCGGATTGTAATAACTCTTCTTCTTTAGAATCCATCCAACAATAGTGACGAATAGATTCAATGTCTGGAAACATAACTGCAAAGGGTTTATAATTTCTTTTTTTTCTGATTCGCAGTTTTTCTATAGTATCTTCATGCTCTATACTACATGCAATATGGTACCCCCCTATACCCTTGATTGCTAAAATGTTGCCATTTTCTAATAATTTAGCGATCGATTGAAAAAGTGATTCATAATCTGTTACGTTTTTTTGAATGGGTTTTATGTTTGTTATATCTTCTTTTGATAATAAAAAAAGTCTTGGACCGCAACTAGGACAACAAGTAGGTTCTGCGTGAAATCTTCTATTTTGAGGATCATGATATTCTTTTTTACATTCTTCGCACATTAAAAAAGAATTCATAGAGGTATGAATGCGATCGTAAGGGTGTTCAAAAATGATTGAAAATCTAGGACCACAATTGGTGCAATTCGTAAAAGGGTATAAAAATCTTCGATCATTAGGATTTTGTATCTCATTTTTGCAATCTTCGCAGATCGAAATATCTGGTAAAATATCCGAAGAAATAGAATTAATTTTTTCACTTTTTTTAATCAAAAAATCAGTTTCTGAAATCAATTCTAAATCTTTAATCTTGATTGATTGTATTTTAGCCAATTTTGGTTTTTTGATTTCGATATTTCTAAGAAATTTCTTGATATCCTCTACTTTTCCCTGAACTTCAATAAGAACTTTGCCCGATTGATTGAGCACAAAACCTGTTAACTTATGTTCTTTTGCTAAACGATAAATAAAAGGGCGAAATCCAATTCCTTGTACATATCCTTGTATTTCGATTTGTTTTCTTGTTAGAGTTGGTTCAGTTGATGGATATAGTGCTGGATTCATTTAATAAGTCATAGATTTCTTTTTTGACAGCCTCGTAGATTTCGCTAAACTTTCTTTGCATTTCTTCTGATAGATGAATGCTTAAAGTTTCAGGAACTTCTTTTATGCTAATTGTGATTAATACAATTTGGGGTAATTCTTTACCTGTTAAATAAAATGTATCTAATAAGTCTTTTAGTCCTACATCATGAGCGGTAAGAGTGCGAGGATAATCCGAAGAATACTTTGGCAATAGTTTCTTAACTGTTCCTAATGGATTATTATCTTTAGTAGCATCCAAGATCAATATTTTTTTTGCATTATGAAAGTATTCCAAAAGGTGAAAGCCTCCAACTCCTCCATCAAGGAGTTGGACACAAGATGGGAGATTTTCTTTTTCAAGGTGGTGAATCAGATGCACACCGATTCCTTCATCTCCCATTAAAAAATTTCCTATGCCTAATACTAAAAGTTGGTTTGAGTTCATTCTTTTTCTTTAGGAATAAATTTCCAACCGCTTACAATTGAAGACATTGTACCTCTTCCTTCTATATAGTCATGATAAAACACTATATAGACATGTATCATAAAAAAAATAATAAAGAACCAAGTAGTTATGTGATGAATCATTCTTATATTATATTCACCACCAAATAAAGGAACTAACCAGGTAAATAATTTAGGTAACCAAAAATTACTCATCTGAGAGTAATAAGCAAATCCTGTTGCTAATTGTAGTACTGTTACGAGAAAAAAAATCCAATATGATAAAATTGCTAGAGGATTATGTCCTAATGAAATTTTACCTTCTAATTGATATAAAGTAATATCTACTTTTAAAACTTCCTTTAATTCTTCTCGCTTTGCTTTTGAAAAAGGATTCCAATTTTTCCATTGAACATATTCGGAACCTACAAATCCCCAATAGATTCGAAATATAAAATTAAATACCCATACATAAGCTAAAATAAAGTGGATCATGCGTACTTTTCCAAACCAGAATTGTTCCGAAGCTTCTAATTCAGAAAGAATTGCTGGTGGATTTCCGATAAGAAATCCGGTTATTATTAATCCTATAATACAAACAAAATTGATCCAATGAAAAGCTCGTATGGGAAATTCCCATACGTATTTTTTTTCATAAATTTTATCATGATGCATAAATTCCTCCTTATAGAACTTTTACTTGAGTAATATGATTTCCCTTGGGATCATAGAGATGTACAGCACAAGCGATACAAGGATCAAAAGAATGGATCGTTCTTAAAATTTCTACAGGTTGATCCAATCTCGCTAATTTTGTACCAATTAAAGATTCTTCGTAGGCAGATCGTTGATTGTTTGCATCTTTAGGTGAAGCATTCCAAGTCGTGGGAACAACTAATTGATAATTCTCTATTTTTTTATCTTTTATTACTATCCAGTGAGCTAACGCACCACGCGGGGCTTCTGTCATACCTACACCTTTAGCTTCTTTAGGCCAGCTAGAAGGATCCCATTTTTCTTTGGAATGGGTTTTTGTATTACCATTCTTTATATTCTGAATCAATTTATCATAAATTTGTAAAGACCAATCTGCAATAAGTTGAGTTTCTATACCTCTTGCAGCTGTTCTTCCCAAAGTAGAAAATAAAGCTTCTACAGGAGCATTTAATTTTTTTAAAACACCAGTTACAGCTTCTTGAACTTCTTTTTTACCAGACGCATAAGCAACTAACATTCTAGCTAGAGGCCCTACTTCCATTGGTTTACCTTTCCATCTCGGTGTCTTTAACCAAGAATATTTTTGTTCTACTTCTAAATATTCATAAGGTGGTTTAGGTCCTGTATAATTGAATTCTGTTTCTCCTTCCCAAGGATGTAATCCTTCATTATCTCCCTTTGAATATTTATACCAGGAATGTGTGATGTATTCTTTTATACCGTCTTTATCTGTAGGATCTACTTCGTGAACTTTTGTTAAATCTCTATCTAGCACAATTCCTCTTGGAAATAAGAAACCGCTAGGATCATTAATTCCTCTTGTAGGTAAATCTCCGTAAGATAAATAATTTTTTAATCCACCACCATATTTTGTCCATTCTGTTTTGTAAAATTCAGCAATGGCAAGTAAATCAGGAATATACACTAAATTTACAAAATCTTTTGCTTCTTTAAAAAGTTTTTTTATGTAATTTAATTTTTCTGTATTAAGAGCATTAACTTCTTCTAAATTAATAGCACAAGGCACACCACCTACTAAGTAATTCGGATGAGGATTTTTACCTCCAAGAATTGCATGAACTTTTACAATTTCTTTTTGCCATTCTAAAGCTTCTAGGTAATGAGCAACAGCAAGTAAATTCACTTCAGGGGGTAGCTTATAGGCTGGGTGTCCCCAGTAACCATTTGCAAATATACCAAGTTGACCACTTTCTGCAAAAGCTTTTAATTTTTTTTGTAAATCCGAAAAATAACCCACAGAACTTTTTGGCCAATTCGAGATTGATTGAGCAATTTGAGAAGTTACTTTTGGATCAGCTTTTAATGCACTTACAATATCTACCCAGTCTAAAGCATGTAGATGATAAAAATGTACAACATGATCTTGCAGATATTGAGCGCAGAACATTAAATTTCGAATTAAATCTGCATTTTCTGGAACCTTGATTTTTAAGGCGTCTTCTACAGCTCTTACACTAGCTAATGCATGCACAGTTGTACATACACCACAAGCTCTTTCTGTTATTGCCCAAGCATCTCTTGGATCTCGTCCTTTTAATATAATTTCTAATCCTCTTACCATTGTTCCAGAACTATAGGCTTCGGTAATGATACCGTTTTCATCTACAATTGCTTCGATTCTTAAGTGACCTTCTATTCTTGTAATTGGATCTACAACGATTCTTTTTGCCATAATCTCTCTCCTTATGATTGATTTTCTTTATTTTTAGTTTCTTGTAAAAGTTTCCTTTTTCGAATATTGGTTGCAATAGCATGTGCAACAATACCAACACCTACTCCTACGGTTAATGCCCCTCCAATTTTATCTGCAGTCTGTTCAGCACTTAGTTCAGTAACGCCACCCAAATGTTGATAAAAGGGAGCATTATCCCAGAAATCATCCTCGCTACAACCAATACAAGGATGTCCAGATTTAATTGGAAAGCTAATTCCGTTATTCCAACCAACTACACCACAAGCATTATATGTGACGGGTCCTCTACACCCTATTTTGTAAAGACAATATCCTTTCCTAGCATTTTCATCATCCCAAGATTCAACAAAAAGACCGGCATCAAAATTTGGTCTTCGGTAACAAGTATCATGAACTCTACGAGAATAAAATTCTTTTGGTCTTCCTCTTGAATCTAATTCAGGTATTTTTCCAAAAACTAAAATATGAGTTACAATTCCGGTCATCACCTCAGCAATCGGTGGGCATCCTGGAACTCTGATTACCGGTTTCGAAATTAGTTTATGAATTGGGGTTGCGCCTGTAGGATTTGGCTTTGCAGCTTGAACACATCCAAAAGAAGCACAACTACCCCATGCAATTACGGCTGCCGCATGTTCTGTAACTTCTTTTAAGATCTGAAGAGCTGTTTTTCCTCCAATAGTACAATAAATTCCTCCATCTTTTGTAGGCACAGAACCTTCTATCAATACAATATATTCTCCCTTATACTTCGTAATCGTATCGTGTAAGGATTTTTCTGCTTGAAACCCTGCTGCTGCTTGCAATGTTTCTGTATAGTCCAGGGAGATTTTATCTAAAATGACATCAGCTACTATAGGATGATTCGAACGAATAAAGGATTCACTACAACAGGTACATTCCTGAAAATGCATCCAAACAACGGGTGGCCTTTTTTTATTTTCCATTGCATAAATCACTTTATCTAAATTCGATAAAGCAATACCCGCAGTTGCCGCAGCATAGCTACAAAATTGTAAAAACTCCTTACGAGTATATCCTTTTTGCAACATATACCCAAGTATGGATTCTTTTTCTTTTTTTTTGCTTGACTTTTGATTGTTTTTTATCTTCATATCGAATACCCTCTCGATTAATGATTAAATTTTTACTATATCTTAAGTTATAATTTTATTAAATGCAATTATTTTTTTATTTTAGAGTATAAATATCTTAAAATATGGTTGATTTTAAGACTCAATTTCAGTATTTGAGATGCCAACACGAGTCATATTTTTTAAATTCGGGAGGATTTTGATCAGGTAATTTAAGGATTTCTATATTATAAGTAACTTCGATGAGTTTTAAATACTCAAAAATTTTTTTGTTCTCTGCTAATGTTGAATTTTGAATTTTTTTATAAAATTCT
The DNA here is from genome assembly GCA_937928085.1 of uncultured bacterium. Lineage (GTDB taxonomy): Bacteria > Spirochaetota > Leptospiria > Leptospirales > Leptonemataceae > SKYB61. The sequence continues at coordinate 33,823 of CALFVU010000006.1, forward strand.
TTTAATTTTTGAATTTTTTCCATGTATTGTGAACCTAAACGAAATAGAAAATTGGGTTCCAAATTGATGATAGGAAAAAAATTAGTATACATTATAGAATCATATTCTTGATTTTGAAGTGAGCAAAAAAGAACTTTTCTTTTAATCACATTTTCTGTACTAATACTTTTATTATGTCCTACTCTTTGCCATATGGTTTTGCCAGTTAAAGCTACTTCTTTATCAGTTATTCCTAATTGATCAATTAAAATTACTTTTGGTCCTGCTGCGAATCCAAAATATCCTAATCCATAATCGTCATCAGGTACACATTTTGCGTCAAGCCAGGAATTAGTGATAATAAAGGGTTCATATTCTAAGCATTTTTGTAATTCTTTAAAAACTTCTCCTCTTTGATACCATTTGTGTTCAATTTTATACCATTTTTCTTTCCAAGGTTGTTTTTTGTTTTCGTAAAATTTGTATTCATGAACAATCTGATATTTTCCTACAACGGGTGTATGAATTTTTTGCACAAAAAGATAATAAATACTAATCAAAAATAAACTTAGATTTCCAAATACAAAAAATGATTCTTTTTGAATCCATCTGGAAAAATATAAAGTAAAATATACATAAAGAATCGTAAGTTCAGGTAAAATCATTCGATAAGCCATAAAATCACCACCGATAAAGATCAAATAAAGGAGATGTAAAAAAACGGGAATCATGTCTCTAATCAAATATTTATATTGAGTTTGATGTTTTTTTAAAAAAATCAATATTATAAAAACTAGTAATGTAATCAAAAAAAAAGGGGAGTAAAAAAAACTATATCCGATGTAATAAATTCCTTCTTTCCACAAAATTTTGGAAGATTTTGCATAAAAAGTAGTAGGGAAGAGGTCAGAATAATAAAACCATCGAAATAGATGATAACCTCCTGCAAAAATCAAAAAAGGAATTAAATATAAGATGATATTGCTAAAAATAATTTTTAGATTTTTCTTTGAATTTTGTTTGATAGATTCCAGAAAAAGTATTAAACCATAATATAAATAAAAAATTCCTCCTAGTTCTGGGCGATTTGTATAAAGTAAAGAAAGTATCATAGAGACTTGAAAAGGATTTTGTATGTTTTTATCTGCTACATAAGTTAAAAATAAAGACAATAAAAAAAACGTTAGAGAAAATTCCATTCCAGAGGTCCAAAAATCTCGAAAACCATCGTGAATGATAAAATAGTAGGGTATGATCAAAAAAGATTTATAAAAAAAATTTAATTTATTTTGTTTATAAACAAAATTATAAAAAAGAATTAACATTCCCGAAGTGGTAAAGATTACACCCAGTAAAAGTGAGCTTAGATGCAAAGAAAAACCTAATCCACTAAATAAAATTAAAAGGAAAACCCATAAGGGATGTGTAAATCCTTCGATCTTGTCATTAATATTGAATGTTAAGCCATAACCCTCTAAAAAATTCTGAATATGTCGAAACGTGATATATGCATCTTCTGCAACCCAAATTCTACTTAAAAAAGAATAAAAGAATAAAAGTATCATTAAAAATAGAAAAACAATAGATACGAATTTCGATCTCCATAAACCCATAATTGACATTTTTTTCTAATCAGTGTTAAGTAAAGATTATTTTAGATTATTAAATAATTAAATTTATAATTTTTTTTATCTATTAAGAAAATGATAGACAAATTTAAAAAATAAATATAACTATACTTTATGAGTACAATAGTAAATTTTAAAGGAAATCCTATATCATTAGTTGGGAATACTTTAGAAGTTGGAAGTTATGCTCCTTATGCTTTATTGATTACGAAGGATTTAACTGAAAAATGGATCGGCGGCAAATCTGACAAAAAGCAATTGATCATTACAGTACCTTCTCTTGACACATCGGTTTGTGAAAAAGAAACTAAAACATTTAATCAACAATTAGAAAAATATACAAATGTTGATGTTACTGTAGTATCTATGGATTTGCCTTTTGCACAAAAAAGATTTTGTGAAAGTTTTAACATAAAGAATCTTACTGTTGCTTCTGATTTTCGATATCGCGATATGGAAAAATGGGGAGTCGTAATTGCGGATGGTGCTCTAAAAGGATGTCTTGCAAGAATTGTTTTTATTGTAGACACTGATGGTAAAATTTCATATAGACAAATTGTGCCCGAGATTGGACAAGAACCAAATTACGAAGATGTTTTAAAACATTTATAAAACAATTGACTTAAAAAATTTGTTTTAAAATTTGTTTGTAACGGGCTGTAGCGCAGGGGTTAGCGCACACGTCTGGGGGGCGTGCGGTCGCTGGTTCAAATCCAGTCAGCCCGATTCGATATTATATTTTCTTCCATATTTTCTCGTTCTACTTTAAATTTCTATTGTGATATTCGATTAAAAAATAATTTTAGAGTTTATATTCTTTAGGTTTTGTAGAAAAAAGCCGTTTTGAAATTTTTAAGAAAAAAATAAAAAGCTAAAGGTTTTTTCATTAAAATTTTGCTATTCATTAGGTTGGTAGATATGTGTTTTAATTCAAATGCTTCTCATAAAAAAATAAAACAATAAATTTTGCTTTTATTATTCAAGCATAAAAAAAAACTGAATTTGTGGATTTTCAAATTCCAAAAAAACGATTTACTTTTCTCCATAAGCAATATGTAGCTTGGGGAGAGATGGATTCTTTCTTACATTTAAATCATGTTGTCTATGCAAAATATTTCGAAAATGCAAGAGTAGAATTTTTTAGAAAGTTAAATATTTGGAACACTGAAAAAAAAATTAATCAAGGCCCTGTTATCACAAATTTGTACCTTAGATATATACGACAGGTATCCTATCCAGATTTTTTAGATATAACCTTAGGTATACTAAAATTGGATTCAAGAAGTTTTCGTATGGGATGCACGATGTGGAATCAAAATAATGAGTTGGTTTGTCTCGCTTCTGGGGATTTTTTATGGTTTGATTTTCTTATTCAAAAAATCATTTTATTACCCGATATACTAAAAGAAACGTTAGAATCTTATAAAATTGATCTTTTATGAATTTATGAAGAAACTTCTTTATATTCTATTGTTCGTTATTTTAAGTTTTTTTTTGTGTTCGAATCAACCCTACACTTATCGAGTTGTGATTGATCCCGGTCATGGGGGTGCTCCTACAGAGTTTAATGATGATCGATGGGATCCCATAACAAAAACGTATTTAGATAAATACAATTTTGGAATGAATTATAAAGATTATTATGAATACAAAATTGTACTACAAATAGCAAAAAAAGTTCATTATTATTTAAGTTTAATTCAAAAAGATTGGAAGCAATTCGAAACAATTCTAAAAGATTTTTCTGATCAGAAAGAATTTAAAAAAATCAATATACAAAGTTTTTTAACAAGAACGATCAATTGGGAAGATACAAAGCTAAAAGAAAACGATCCTAAAGTGAATCATCTTTTTCGAATGTATGATTTTCCCAGTGAAAATAAAATTGAATTAGGAAGAATATCCAGAATCAATGCATTAAAACCTCATTTAGTAGTTAGTATTCATTTAAATCCGGGAGGGACAAAACATCCCGGAGGTATGGCAGTAGTTCTTGCCCCTGGTTTTCAGACTTTTCAATTGATTAAAGACATTTTCTTAGGTAAAAGAAAAAAAGAAGAATTTTATAAACTTCCTTGGGCTCCCTATTGGTTAGTTAATGAAAAAGGATGGACAAAATTAGAAATGGCTTTTTCTGATACTTGGGTGTATTTTCATGGTTTTAGATGGAATAAAGATACAAATAAACCTTGGTTAGAGAAAAATCGAGGGATTCGCTACAATATGATCCATTGGACGTATAGGGATGAACCCAATTGGATTGAAAAAGCAATAGAACAACGCGAAAAAAACCTTCCTGGTTCTTATACATTAGATTATACAAAACACATACCAGAAGGAAAATTCTGGGAAAGAGAAAAATCTGAACAAGAATACTGGAGGCGAGAGACTCCAATAAAAAAATTGGGTATAAGGTTTGGAGGTGATAACCACTATGCATCTGATGAATTGCTTCGATATATTCAATTTGGAGTTCCTATTTTGTTAAAAAAAAATCATAAAACAATACGAATGGGTAAAATATTAGATCCTTTTGTGAGCACTTATAGTTTGCCAACTTTAGTCAATGCGATTTGTGCTTATTTAGAAATTGGTTTTTTAGATGTAAAACGGGATAGGGAATTTGTCTTAAAATATCAAGAGGAAATTGCAAAATCTCTTGCAGTAGGTATTTATTCACTTTTTGTTGGTTTGGAATTAAAAAAAGATTTTAAAACAAACTTTAGACCAAGGGGGAAAAGTGTCGATTTTAAAAAATATATTGAGCATAAAAATGGAAATTATTTCGAAAAAGTTGTGGAATAAATATATTTTATTTTTGATTTTTTTATCAAGAATCATATTTTCTCAAGAATTAGAGCTTGCAAATAAAGAAGAAATGGATATTTATGTAGAATTATTAAAAACAACAGGAGAGAACCTGTTTATTCCATCTCCTGAAGACGTAGATACTTTGGTTCAAAATTATTTAGGTGAACTTTATGAAAGCCAGCAACAACTAAAAGAATTCTATAAAATATTAAAAACCTTAGGTTATATCAATGAAAATAATATAATGGAATTAGAATTAAGAACTTATAAAGAACATTTTTTTGAACGTAAAGAAATGGAAATTTTTTCTGAATATATAAGAATTGAATGGGAACAGGATAAACCCAAATGGATTATTTTTAGAAGTAAAAGTAGTATAGAGCCAAAATTAAACATACGTAATACAATTTTTGTTTTGCCTACGATTACTTTTGTAGATAATTCTGATCATTCACAAAAGAAAAGATATAATGAACCTTTTTTACAGGTATTAGCAACTTTAATTTATTCTGCTGGAATAGGAGAGAAATATAGTTTTTATTTTCCTGGTAAAGAAAAAGATTTAACAGAAATAAAAACTTCAGTTCAAATTTATGATTTTTCAATCAGAAATGTTTATCCTCGCATAATTGATGATGCAAGATTAAAAATACTGACTTTTCAATATATCGTTTATAGAATGAGGTATTTAGATGTTAGAATAAGAAGTATTATAAGAAACCGATTGAAGAAAAACATTTCAGACTTTTATAGAAGTATTCCAGATAGTAGATATTAATCATTGTTTTTGTTTGCCATAAAAATATAAACCTTTTTTATAAATAAGACCTTTTTCGTATAAATTTTGAGCTATCAAAATTAAGCTTTTGATGATTTGTTCTTTTTCTAAATCAGAAGGTTTTTTTTCGAACAAAGTTGCTACAGATAAAATTTCCTTTTGTTTCTCAGTTAAAATGGTAAATATGCTGTTTGCTATCTTTGTATCGATAACCATAATGGCTTTTGCAAGAAGCGTTAAAGGAGTTTCTTGAACTAAGTAAACTAAAGCTAAATTATCAAAAAAAAGAAGGTCATTGATTTTGATTTGGTCTTTTTTATTTTTATCCATCTAAGAATGGTATTTTTGATTTATTTTTTTCTCAGGATTTGGATCAAAAAATCACGGGAGGTATCGAATAAATTGTCTGCTACTTTAGAAAAAACTTCCTCATTTAAATTTTCATAAAAACCATTTTTTAGTTTTTCTTTAATTTTTTGAAGTTTTTCTTCTCTATCTTCTTCTATTGTATTCGTATCTTTTATATAGTTGATTAAATTTTGGATTCTTGCTTCTTCAGAAATTTCTATTGTATCTTGTTTTAAATTACCAGGAGATAATTCATTGATCTTATTTGCTCTTTTTGGATTATATATAGGACCTATATCTCCAACTTTATTTACATTCATTTTTTTTTACCTCTATTTTAGTTTATCGGTTTTTTAAAACTATTTTTAAACAAATTTTTATGTATATATATATTTTTTTTTAATATTGTTTAGGTGCAATTAAAATTGTAAATTCTCCTTTTTTTGGAATTAAAGAAAGGGTTTCTTTAAAAGAATTCGAATGTAGTACTATATATTGCTCATACATTTTTGTCATTTCTCTTCCGATCAAAAGCTTTCTTTCGGGAAAATACTCTTGAATTTCTAAACACAAAGTCTCGATTTTATGTACTGATTCAAATAAAACAATACATCCTTCGAAATTTTTGTATTTTTCTAAAATTATTTTTCTTTTTTTAGTTTTTGGGCTTAAAAAGCCCAGAAACAACATTGGTTGATTTTTCCATCCCGAAATGCTTAAAATAGTGGATAAAGAAGAAGGACCGGGAACAGGTAAAATAGGAATTTCGGGGTAGTTTTCCCTTATAGTTCTAACTAAATGAGTTCCGGGATCAGAAATTCCTGGGGTTCCAGCATCTGTAATGAAACCAATAGCTTTATTTTTTAAAATTTCCCGTATAGCAAAATCAATGTCTTCTTGCAAATGATGAGTTCGAAAAGATTTTAATGGAGTGTGTATATCATATTTGTGAAATAAAATTTTTGCAGTTCGGGTATCTTCTGCTAAAATTAAATCGCAATATTGCATAGTTTCTATGGCACGAAAAGTAATATCTTTTAGATTTCCTATAGGTGTAGAAATTACATATAAGCAGGGTTTTTTAATAAGAGAATCCATAACAAGGAGATTCTACAGGGCATAAAAAATCTTTAGGAACTGCACAACTAGAAATTTCGGGGCTAGGTAAGGATTGTATACCATTTCTTAAAACAGCTTTTAATCGAAAATAATATCTTTCGCAAATATAAAAAGGGATTTCAGAGGGGGCAGGTTTTAGATTGGGAATTCTTTTTTGTTTTAGATCTTTTGATAACGTACTTGCCTCTTCTTTTGTGTGAAAAAATGTAGGTTCAATTCCATTGGGTAAATACGGACTAATTCCAATACCTGCTTGAGCAAATTGGGGAGAGATAGAAGAGGTATTGATATAAAGGTTATATCCAATAAATTCATCTTCTTTATTCGTTACATAATAATAAATATCAAATTCGATTCGAATTTTGTTATCACTAGTCTGAACTTCAATGGGTTTTATATCTACAATAGATGTAGAACCTACAGAAAATAAATTATAAATAGAAAAAACTGGTATATGAGTATTTGTTCCGCAATGAAAAAATACAATGAAAAATAAAAAAGCTTTTAGCTTCATTACAATTTTACTTATTTTTTTGATGTTTTTTAGACAGAAAAGTAAAATTTTTATTTAAAAAAATGAATTCTACTTTTTCTGGAATTGGATCTTCATAACCTATATTAAAAGGATGGCATCGTAGAATTCTTTTTATAGATAAATAAAAGGCTATGGGGAAAGAATAATTTTTAAAACTTTGTATAGCATATTGAGAGCAAGTAGGAGTAAATCTACAACTAGGACCGAAAAAATAAGTTAGTATAGGAGAAACAAAATATTGATAAATTTTTATAAAAAAAATTATTAAATAAGCTATTAAAGTGTTAAGCATATCAATCAATGTTTTTAGCATATACAATCAGCCTTTTATTCTGTTATAATCAAAATTTCTACTCTTCGATTTTTTGCTCTATTTTCTTCTGAATCGTTGGGGTAAAGTGGTTTTTTGTCTGCATATCCTTTGTAAGAAATTTGATTTTCTGATAAGCCATTTTGAATTAAATATTTAGCTACCGCTTCTGCTCTTCTTTCTGATAATTCTTGATTATAACTTTCTTTTCCAATGTTATCTGTATGACCTGAAATTTGAATTTCTTGATCGGGATATTTTTTTAAGATTTGTATGATAGCATTTAAAGTTTTTTTTGCATTATCTTTTAATTCATAAGAGTCAAAATCAAACAAAATTTGGTGTAAATCAATCGAAATACCTCTTTCTTGTTGTCTTATAGTAAAATTTTCTTGATCTGGTAATTTGTTTAACTTTTCTACAATTTCTTCTTTATTAATTTTTTTTATTTTTTTATACCAGGTTTTGATTGAAAAAGATTCTTTGTAATTTTGATTGTTTTTTAATAAAAAGTCATAAAATATTTTTTGTTCTTCGTATAAAGGTATATGTAATTCTGTAGAAAAAAATACAATTCCGTTTGATTTTCCTTTAATAAATTGTATTGGACCTGTTGCTGGAACTACTTTATGGTTTAGTTCGTATTCATATTGAATTTTGTGTGCAGGGACTTTATTTCCGTAGTAAAGGATTTCTTCTTGCCCTAAGTAAGTATAGTAAACCATAAAAGGAACAACGATTTTTTTATTTATTTCTAATAGATTGATAATTTCTTTTGCAGGCTTTTTCCAATTTTTTGGTATTTCTTGCAATGAGGGGATTTTCGGAAATGAAGGAATACTTTGAAGATTTGGAAATTTATATTTTTCATCTACGATATATTCTCCATTTGGTAGAATTTGGAAATTAGATATATACTCTTCTTCTTTTTTGAATTCTTTTTCTTTAGGAATCATTCTTGAATACGTAGTAAAAACACCATTAAATCCATAAAAATCTGGATTCTTTTCTATTAGTGTTAAGTGAATTTTATTTTTCTCTTCTCTTTCTTGCAAGTGGTTAAATACTCTTTGGTATTTTTCAATAATAAAAATTTCATTAGGTTCAAAATCAAATTCAAAAGATGGTGGTTTAGAAAAAATTAGGGTATTGAAAAAACACAATAAAATCAAAATTTTTTTTATCATACTACTTAAGTCGACTTTTAAAAAAAAATCTTAATAGCTTTTTAAAGGATTGAAAAAATATGAATTCAATAATTTATGTCAATTATGGTAGTTATTGAAAATCTTGATCATATAAGTTTGGGGACAGCGAATCTAAAAAAATCTTTAGAATTTTATCGAGATATTTTAGACTGTGAAGTTTTAGAAGAAAACGAGAAATATGCTATTCTTGAGCTGGACAGGATCATTATCAAATTAAATCTCATACCAAATTATAAGTTTCCGATAACCAACCCCGCTGCTTTTACATTCTCTTTTAGTTTAGATGTAGATGATTTTACAAATGCAATTATTGAGTTAGAAGAAAAAAATATCCCTATTGTTCACGGACCTATACCTATCGAAGGGGGAGAAACCTTACTTATTCGGGATCCAGATGGTCATTGGATTGAATTGCAATATAAAGAAGATTCAGACTGATATATCCACAATGCTTCCTTTTACTCTAAACGTATCTATTGATTGAGATGGCAAAATTGCTGATTGGGCTCTTTCTTGGTTTCTAAAAAGCTTTCCTTCTAAAGGTTGTCCAGGAATTGATGGTTCTTTAGTGATAGGAGGTTCTTGTTGATTCAATGGTCTATAGTAATCGACGTTTTTTAAACCAAGTTCAGGTGCAATTCTTATATGCATAATTTGATCAATAATGATAATGTTAATTATGTCAACAAAAAAAACTATGTTGAAAAAAAAATAATAAATTTTTCTAAACCTGACATTACAGAAAAAGAGATTCAGTCAGTCATTAATGTTTTAAAATCAAACTGGTTGACAATGGGTAATGTTACTCGTATTTTCGAAGAAAAAATTAAAGAATACTTGAATGTTTCTTATGCAATTGTTTTAAATTCTGCAACCGCAGGCTTACATTTGGGATTACGAGCTCTAGATTTAAAACAAGGAGAATCTGTGCTTGTGCCTGATTTTACTTTTACAGCAACAGCTGAAGTAGTTTTTCGTTGCAATGCGATTCCTTTATTTATAGATGTTGATCGTAAAAGTTATTTGATCACAATAGAAACAATACAAAATTTTTTAAGAAAATACTGTATTTGGAAAAACAAACAATGGATCCACAAGCCCACCCGAACAGTTGTTAGGGGAATTTTATGTGTTGATTATGGTGGAAGAGTTTGTGATTTGCATCAATTAAAACAATTTGCTAAAGAAAATCATTTTTTTTTAGGAGAAGATGCTGCCCATTCGTTTGGTTCAGAATATAAAAATAAAAAAATTGGTAGTTTTTGTGATTTTACGGTATTTAGTTTTTATTCTACTAAAAATTTAACAACAGGAGAGGGAGGCGTTTTAACTACAAATTCTAAAACGATTGCAAAAAAAGTTCAACATATGCGTTTACACGGAATTGATCGCGAAGCTGATAAAAGAAAAACTCCTTTTTATGACATAAAAACCGAAGGTTATAAATACAATATTTCGGATATACTTTCAGCTATTGGGGTAGCTCAAATCGAAAGATATACCGAGATATTAGAAAAAAGAAAAAAAATTCACGAAATATATCAAAAAGAATTTTCTATGTTAAAAGGAATTCAACTTACTCCAGAATACGAAGGTTCTTCGTATCATTTATATACGATCGAAGTTGAACAACGAAACCAATGGATAGAACAATTAAGACAATTCGGTATCCAAACCAGTGTACATTTTAAACCTCTCCATATGATGACTTACTATAAAAAAAAGAAACTCTATACTGCTAAGGATTATCCTTCATCAAGAGAAATTTTTAAAAAAATTTTATCATTGCCTATTTATAGTACCATGTCGCAGGAAGATATTCAGCATGTAGTTTCTTCTGTAAAGACTGTATATCAAAATTTACATTTAAAGAAAAACTAAACGAAAACTGTTCTTCTGTTCCTTTTGCATAAATAAAGTTGATATAAAAAGGCAAGTAAAACATATAAACTTTCCAATTGCTTCGAATACCCCTTGAATGTATGATCCATTGTTTTTCGTTTATATATCGATCAAAAGATTTTCCTATTTCGTAAAAAGGAGCAAAAGAAATCCAGTGGATTCCAACTTCGGGAAGAAACCATAAAATTCTTTTAGAGTAATATAACAAAGGAAATCTATATTCAAAACTCAAAACAATATTTCCCTTACCAAACGGTGAATCTTTTGGGGATAATCCCATTTGATAATTTGATAATCTATATTGAACGAGATCCCTATCCTTACCTAAATTATAGTTAATGAACATAGAAACATAAGGAGTGTGATTTTTTAAATACCATGGAATAAAAAGTTCAAGTCTACTAGAAACATTTAAATACTCATAAGATATTCTGGAGTTTTGATCTACAAGCACAGAATTCCAAAAATAAGGAAAATATTCTATACGAAAATTAAATTGAAATCCATTTTCTGGACTAATGGAAAGATAATATACATCGAAATAAGAAAATTGTATTTTAAAAAAAATTGAGTTTTGAATTAGATTTTTATAATTTGATACATAAAAAGAATTAACATTTAAGTTTTTATGATTTCGATTTGCTACACCAAGTGAGTACCAAGTATTCAATATTCTAAAACTATATGGATAAGAAAATGAAACACTGATTGCTTCGAACTCATAAAAAACTTTGCATATGTAGTTTTTTAAAGATTTGTCTAGAAATAAAGGACAATTTTGATTCGAGTGTACTGGTTTTGTTTTGATAAAACTACTTTCCAAATACGGTAAAAATCTAAAATAATAATAATTTAGAAAATAAATATAATTTGAATCTAATTTTCCTATTCCAAATTGTAATTGATGTCTAAATAAAGGATCGATTCCAGAAATTTGGAGAGCATATTCGAAATTTGTATTTGTAAATATGCCATCTAAAAAAAATTGAAAAAATCCTAAATGATAATCAGAAATAGACTCCAGTATAAAGATTTGTTCAGTTTTTTTATTTTTAGGTAGTTCAAAATGATTTACGGTAATGTTTGGAATTTCTTTGTTTAGTAAATTTTCTTCTGGAATTCGAAAAATTTCATATCCATTATAGGTTTCGCCAATTCCATATAAATAAGATTCAAAAAAAACTGGAAATTTAATTGATAACAAAGAATTCGTTAATTGATATAATTTTTTTAGTGAAAGATCAAAACGATAGATTTCGAAATTTCCATCTAAATCAGAACTAAAAAGGATTTGTTGATTAGAAAATTTTTGTAACGTCGCAATAGTACATGGAAGTTGTAAGATTGTTTGGCAATTTAGGTTCAATAAATTACATTCTATGATTGAGTGATGGATAGAGCTTTGGTTTTTGTAAATAAAATATATAAAATCTCCTAACAAAACAGGATGATTGATCACATCTAAAAAATCTCCTTCGAAAATTGTATGTTTTGATTGTATTTGATTATCTTTGAAAACAGCTTGAATAAGTTTAGGTATTTCTTCATTGATTTCTACATAATAAAGAAAATTCTTATCTAAAATCGGAAATTGCATAGAGGTTTGTACTTCGGGATTGGCAGTATAAAAAAAAATTTCTTTTCCGTTTATGAATAAAGCTGAGTTTTGGAGATTACCCATTTTTTGGATTTCAGAAGTAAGGATATGGGTTTGATCTATACTAAAATCATACACAAAGGGAGTTCGATAAATCATTTTTTGATCGATTTGATAAATTCCTGAATATCGATAAGAACTTTTTTCGAAATAATAAATCTGATTTTGTTGAATCTTTAAATATTTTTTATATCCTCCATTGTAGGTTAGTTGCTCGTAAGGAGTAATTGGATCTTGTAATTTTTTTGCAATCCAGTTTTTTAAAAATATATATTCTTTTTTTATAAAATCTTTATAATAATCTTCCGGATCTTTTAAATTTTGATTTTTAAATTTTCTTCTTAGCAAAATAGGAAGTGTATTAGAAGAAAAAATTTCCAGAAATTGATCCTTTTTTTCTTGTTGTAGAATGGATTGTAAATAGCGAGCGCCATAAAGATAAGGGATATCTCCTAAAGGCCATTGATAAGAACCACCAAGAATTTCTTCTAAAGAAGGAAATTGATGATATAAAAATTGTTGTCTTAAAATTGAATTTGTATTGGTATCCCATAATCTACCAACAAATTCTTCGCGTGACTCTTCGATTACAGAAATACCTTCGATGATGCCATCTGGAAATGATAAATTCGGAGGAACACCAAATAAAAATCGAAATAAAGAATTCCAAAAGCCTTGATAGTTTCTTAATGTAAGAATATGTGTGTATTCATGGATTAGCAACTGATCCATCCAGTTTTTATAATTCGCAAATTCTCCTACCATCGGAGGTCTTAGATAGAAAATCATTAAATCTAATCCGTATACAATGGTGATTGCATTTGTAATATCCTGACGAGGTATAATTACAAGATGGACTTTTTTTTGATTATCTTTATAATCTAAAGACAATTCAGAATGTAGTTTTTCGATTTTAAAAAGGACCTCTGTTGCAAGCTCTAAATACTCTTTTGGAAAATGAATATAAAAATGTTTAGATCGTATTGTCTTATAGTCAAAATTCCAGGGAGTTAAGGGAAATGAATAAATAGAAGAAGTAATGAAAAAAAAAAAAATAACAAATTTTTTCATTTATTTTACAATCGAGCCCGCATTGACGTCTTTTTCTACGGTGATTAAAGAAAGATTGTTTTCTTTACCAGTAGCTAATATCATAGCTTCTGAAATACCAAACTTCATTTTTCGAGGTTGTAAGTTGGTTACCGCAATTACTTTTTTTCCGATCAATTCTTGTGGGTTATATGATTTTTTGATTCCTGCAAAAACATTTCTTGGCTTCTCTTCGCCCACATCTAAGATTAAATTTAATAATTTATCTGAACCCTCTACTTCTCTAGCATCTATAATCATTCCAACTTTTAGTTCTATTTTCGAAAAATCTTCTATAGTTATGTATTTTTGATTTGATTCTAATTTCGATGTTTCCAGTATTTCTTTTTGTTCTTCTTTAAACATATTCTCCACCATTTCTTTTGTAATTCTTGATGCCAGATGTTTGTAAGGATTTATTTTATGATTTTCTGGCAAAAACTTCTGCGTTTGAATGTTTTGTGATAATAATCCAAAATCCTTTGGATATTCAAAAGGTACATTTAAAAAAGTTTCAACTCCTTTACAAAACGAAGGAAGAATTGGTTTTAAGTATATACTTAATAACCAACCAGCATTTAAAGCATTAGTAAGGATTTGTCTTGCTTCCTCTATGTTGGTTTTGATTTGATTCCAAGGTTCTTTTTCGGAAATATATTTATTGATCTCGCTTCCTAATTCTATGATCATTTTAGTAACTTTATGGTAATTTCTTTCTTCGTATTGTTGTAAAATTACTTTTTTTTTAGATAATATTGATTCAATTAGTGAGAGTCCTTCTTGATTTACATTTTTAGAAAGTTGATTATTTAGTGTTTCTAAAAGTTTTGCACATCTCGAAAAAATATTTGCAATGTTTCCTACGATATCACTGTTATATTTAAATATAAAGTCATCAAAGTTTAAATCTATATCGTCAATCGAGTTAGATAAACGAGAAGCAAAGTAATACCTTAAAGCTTGAGGATCTAAATGTTTAAGATAACTTTGAGCTTTTATAAAAGTACCTCGTGATTTCGACATTTTTTCTCCATTGATAGTAAGAAAACCGTGAACGAAAACTTTATTCGGAGTACGAAAATCAGCAGTGTTTAGAATAGCTGGCCAAAACAAAGTATGAAAATAAATAATATCTTTACCAATAAAATGATACACTTCAGTTTTCTTTTCTTTGTCTTTTGACCAAAATTCATCAAATCTATTTTCTAAATTATGTTTTTTAAAGTAATGATAAGAGCTTGAAATATATCCAATAGGTGCATCTAACCATACGTAAAAATATTTATTTTCTTCATCTGGGATACGAAATCCAAAATAAGGTCCGTCTCTACTAATATCCCAATCTTTTAATCCTGCTTGAATCCATTCTAACATTTTGTTTTTTATACTTTCGTCTGTATGAGTTTCTAACCATTCCTCTAACCATGAACTAAAAGCAGAAAGTTTAAAAAATATATGATCTTCTTCTTTTTCTATAGGGATTGTACCACAAATAGCACACTTAGGTTCTATTAAATCAATAGGTCTATAAGAAGCTCCACATTTTTCGCAACAATCACCGTATTGATCTTTAGCACCACATTTTGGACATATTCCTTTAACATATCGATCGGGTAAAAACATTTTATCATGGGGACAAAATAACTGTTTTACTTTTTTTTTATAAATATAACCTTTTTCTTTTGCTTTTTTATAAAAAGTTTCGGAAAAATATTGATTTTCTTTTGAATTTGTGGAGTAATAGTTGTCAAATTTGATTTCAAACAAAGAAAAATCTTTTAGATGTTCCTCATATATTTTTTCAATTAGTGCTTCAGGAGTTAGATTTAATTTTTTTGCTGTTAGCATGATAGGAGTTCCATGAGTATCGTCTGCACAAAAATAATATGTTTCATTTCCACACATCTTTTGGTATCTTACCCAAATATCAGTTTGAATGTATTCCACTAAATGTCCTAAATGAATCGGACCATTTGCATAAGGAAGTGCAGAGGTAACTAAAATTTTTCTTTTGTTTGAGGCTATCATATTTAAGGATACCATATTCTAAAATTTTGCTTTGGCAAGTCTGTTTTTCTCCATTCCATCCAAGAACCTAAAAATACTTTTACATCTTTATATTTACATTCTTTTAATACTAAAGCTGTAAAACAAGAACGAGCTCCATTAAAATCATATAAAATTGTAGGTCTTTCTAAAATCAAGTTCGAAGATTTTAGTTTTTTTAAAATTTCTTGTCGAGAAAGCAAATAACCATTTTCATCATATAATTCAAGCCAATCAAAATGAATCGCTCCTGGGATTTTTCCACAAATACTACCTGCTTCTGGGTTTGTGAGTCTTGGAATTTTTCCTTCGAATTCTTCTTTTGTTCGAACATCAATCAATTGTACTTTTACTAAATTCGCTTGAACATAACTTAAGGTAACAATGTCTTTAAAAGAAAAGGGCCTTTTTAAATTTGATTCTGTGATTATATGACTACCGGGTTCTAAATATTTTTCTTCTATTTCTTGAAAATGTTTATTAAGGATAAAAGCATTTTTTAAGTTTAAACTATTTAATAAAAATAGAAGCTTACCAGAAAACATTCCTAGCCCCTCATCAAAAATGACAACATTTTGATAATTGTTTGCTAAATCTAAAACAGATTTTAAGAAATTTGATAATTTAAGTAATGATTTTTGACTTGAAGCATGCGGTTTTGTAATTAAATGAGCACTATAAGCTCCTTTGATTGTTTTTTCTTGATAATTTTCAATAGTACGACAGTCCAATAATAAACTATTTTCTGGAATTTCATCAATTAAAAATTTCCACTCTGTTTTTTTAGCAGTTTCTACTTCGCGCTGAATATTCTTATCTTCCATCTTTAAAGTACAAATTTTTTTTTGTCATTCATTAATCAAAAAAAATGTAATATCATATTTTAAAATTTATTTTGAATTTTAAAATTTCTAGAAAATCAATTTACTTTGCAAACTAAATCGATTTAATTGTATTTTATGAAATTTGTATTCATTACAGGAACTAGTAGAGGGTTGGGTTTCTCATTAGCCAAGAATTTTTTAGAAAGAAATTACTCTGTTCTTGGAGTTTCTAGGAATCCTTCTAATTTAGAAGAACTTTATCCCAGTCGTTATCATCATCTTTTTTATGATTTAAACGATATACAGAATTTTTCTTTTTCTTTAAGAAGTTTTTTAGATTTGTTTTTACCATTCGAATTAGAAATTGTGATTTTAAATGCAGCTATATTAGGAAATATTCAAGAAATCCACAAAACACAAATAGAAGAGCTGGAATGTATTATAAGGATTAATGTATGGTCTAATAAAATTTTATTAGATACAATTTTGGATTTACAAAATCAAAGAAAGATTCAAAGTTTAAAATATATTCTAGCAATTTCTAGTGGTGCTTCTATTAAAGGGGAAAAAGGTTGGTCGGGGTATGCAATTTCTAAAGCTGCATTAAACATATTGATCAAACTTTATGCGAACGAATTTCCAGATAAAAAATTTATTTCTTTAGCGCCAGGATTGGTTCTTACCAAAATGCAAGATGAAATTTATCAGAATGTAGATTTAGAAAAATTTCCAAATTTTAACCGACTTATTACAGCAAGACAAACAAATCAAATGCAAACTCCGGACGATACAGCAGGAAAAATTATCGAAAATTGGGATAAAATCTTTTCTTATGAATCTGGCTCTTATGTAGATTTAAGAAATTTGTAATATGATTATGTTTTTTATAGGTTTCGTTGGAGTATGGCTTCCTGGACCTGATATGTTTTTAATCTTTCGAACATCCATCAATGATGGCTTTAGAAAAGCTATCTATACTTTGTTTGGTATTCTAACTGGGAATCTCATCTATATACTTTTCGTTATATTGGGAATTTCTTTATATTTAGAAAAATTTATAAATTATATTTTACTTTTTGGTTCTTTATATATTATTTATGTTGGATTTTTTTCTCTAAAATTAAAAAAAGATAATCTTATAATCAAAAACAATTCAATTAAAAACCATTCTAATTTTACAAAAAAAAGCTATTATTTAAATGGTTTAATGACAAATTTATCCAATCCGAAAGCAATTCTTTATTTTACTTCGGTATTACTTCCAGCTTTTTACGAAGAAATCTTATTGTGGAATTTTGTTTTATTTTTTATTGGAGTTATTTTTGCTTTTCTATCGATTATTTTTATAGGAGTATTTTTGGGAAATAAAATACCAAATGAATTTTTGTATTATATAAATTTAGTATTTAGTTTAGTTTTTATTTTTTATGGACTTTATTTGGGTTTCGAAGCAATCCAATTTCTTTTTGATTTATAAAACAAAATTTTCTTGTCGTAAATAAAATATAAAAAATCTAAAACATATGATAAACTTAAAAAATTCAGAAATACAATTTAACATATTCAAAAAAGGTTTTAACATTACATTTCAATTTCAGTTATTTTTAATTTTTCTTTTTTATTTAGGTGCAACCTTAGCAATTTCAACATCCACTTTACTCGAAACTATAGCGTATTATACGGGGACCACTCTTTTATTGATTACAAATTTACTAAGTTATTTTTATGCAAAAAATAAAACAAATTATTTAACAATCCAACGAGTTGCCATAATCAATCTTTATATAAGTCTGGGTATCATTATTGTTACTTTTTTTTGTCATTTTTTTAATACAAGAGAAGACGCTGCGTATTTTTGGAAAAATCCAATTTTACTTATGGTTCCCAGTTTTTATATTTTAATGTTTAGTTTTTTTATAACTAGAAAGAGAGAAATTTTTTTTTATATTTTTTATTTACTAATAGGTGTTTTTTTATGGATTTTTTTTACCTATTCCAAAGGTGTGGAAATCATTCAAACTAAAGCTCTAAAACCTGAACAAGGAGACATAGTAGTTTTAGTTTTAATTCCAGTATTTTATTTGGCTTTTGGTTTTATTGCTATTTTATTAATTGACTTTATTAAAGATTCTATAGCTATTTTACAAAATAACCAAATAGCATTAGAAGAAAGTTATTTAAGAATCCAGAATTTGAATAAAGCTATTTTAAAAAATACTCAAGAGATGGAATGGTATATTGATTTTCTTTTTAATTTTTCGAATCGTTTTATTAAAGAAGTTCAGGATCAATCTGCATCGATAGAGGAAATTTCTTCCACAGTAGAGCAAGCCACTCAGATAGCTCTAAACAATACGGAGATGGTATCAAGAGAATTTAAAATTATTGAAGAATTAGAACAAGAGACTCGTAATTTACAGAAGATTTTACAAGAGATTGAAATTAGTTTAACGAGTCTTACTACGGAGCTTTTAAAAATACGACAACAATCTTTGGAATCAAATAAGGTTATGGACAATTTAAAAACCATAATGGATCAGATACAGACATCGTTTCAAAGGGTTTCGGAAGTAACGACGATTATGACGGAGATTGCGGACAGGACGAATTTATTGTCTTTGAATGCCTCGATTGAGGCGGCTAGGGCTGGAGATCATGGTAAGGGTTTTGCTGTAGTTGCGCAAGAAGTAAGTAAATTGGCTGAAAGTAGTATGCAGAATGCGAAGAATATCAATAAAATTATCAAAGAGAATCAAAAAGTATTAAAACAAGGAGAAGAAAATCTTTTAAAGACATTTTCGGTAGTGAATTTACAGAATCAAAATATAGAAAAAACTTTATCTTTTTTTGAAGGAATGATGGAAAAATTAAAGCTTCAGATAGAATTTAATCATAAATTAATCGAATATATAAATAGTATTTATCAATCTAGCAAAGAAATTGAGGGGCAATCTAAAGAGCAGGCGAAAGGTATGGAAGAGATTACCAAAACGATAACGTTTATGGAGAAATCGATACAGAAAACGGTGCAGAAATTTTTAAATTTAAATGATCAAATTTTAGGTTTAAAAAATTTATCACAAACATTAAGAAATTATGCGAATCAAAACGAAACATAAAATAATTTTTGTATACTGATTAGTTTTTATTGAATATTGATAAAACGTTTTTTTTAGATTTGACGAGGTCTATCATAGGTTTTGGGTATTCTTTTGTATTCCATTCTGGAACCCATTGTTTAATATATTCAAAGTTTGGGTCAAATTTTATTTGTTGTAAGATAGGATTAAAAATTCGAAAGTAAGGAGAAGCATCTACACCTGTTCCAGCGACCCACTGCCAATTTCCTACGTTAGAGGCAAGTTCAAAATCCATTAGCTTTAAGGAAAAATATTTTTCTCCGAATCTCCAATCGATTAGTAAATTTTTTACTAAAAAAGAAGCACAGTTCATTCGTACTCTATTGTGTATGTAGCCTGTTTCTGAAAGTTCTCTCATACCAGCATCAACTAGAGGAAAGCCAGTTTTGCCTGATTTCCAGATTTCAAAATCTCTTTGGGCTTGCTGATCTTTTTCGGGATTTCTCCATATTTGACTTAAATATTCATATTTAGGATTCCATTCAGAATGTTGTTTTTTTGGAAAATAAAATAAGATCATTATATAGAACTCTCTCCAGATTAATTCTTCTAAAAGTTTTTTACTTAGCTCTTTAGCAATAGAAAGCATTTTGCGAACGCTAACCAATCCAAATCTTAAATAGACACTTGCATTTGTTGTTCCCTTTTGAATGTAGGGGTAATCTCTACGATTTTGATATTGGGTAATTACTTCTTCTTCCGTATATAATGGTTTTAGGATATAAGAAACCTTTTTGAATTTAAATTTTTCGAGTTCAGGTTCTGGAAATCTACCATCATGTAAGATTTCTAAATTTTTATAAATGTTTTGATGTTTAGAAAAAACATTGAGCCAGGTTTTGTGATTGTTAAAGATATCTTTGTTTTTTATAAAATTATGAATGTAGTCTTCGCTTTTATAAAATTCAATTTCTTTTTGATGAAATTCTTTCCACCACTGTTTTTTATATTGGGAGTATACTACAAATGGTGTTCCTTTACTATTTAAAATTTCTTGAGGTTTAAAAAAGACATGATCCACAAATGTATATACTGGAATGGAATGTTTTTTATATAGTTCTATGATTGTATCGTCTCTTGTAATTGGGTAGTATGGTTCAAAATCTTGATTAAAATATAAATTTTTAATTTTGAAATTTTGAATTAAATTCTGATGAACTTCTACAGGATCACCATATAGAATTAAAAAAGAAGAATGATTTTTTTCTAAGGTAGATTTCATTTGAATGATTACGTCAAAAATCAGATTTACTCTTTTGTCTTCTTTTGGAAGGGATTTTAAAATATGAACATCGAAAATAAATATAGGTACTACGTTTGAATTTTCTTTTAGACAATAAAACAAGCCTTTGTTGTCATTAAGTCTTAGATCTCTTCGAAACCAAAAAATTGAAATTTCCATAATACCAATATAACTTATTAAATTTTTTTGGCAAACATTGTCAAAAGTTTGTACAAAACATTTGACAATTTTTTAAATTTAATTTTGTTAAGAAGTGATGAAATATCTTATAAAAGATCTAGCCAATATTTCTGAGTTACATCCAGATAGAATTCGAAAATGGCAGGAGCGTTTTCATTTTTTAAGACCGGAATTGGGCAAAAATGGATATTATTATTACTCTAACGAAGATTTAAAAATTTTATTATATGTAAAAAATGAAATATTAAAAGGGAAAAAGATCAATGAAGTTGTGTCAAAACCTCGCGAAGAAATATTAAAAGAAATTTATTATTCGAATGAATTCTCAAAAGAAGAATTGAATATAATCGAAGCTATATCTAATTTTAAATACATAGACATCGAGAAAAGATTGATTTCTCTTTATAAGAAGCAAGGATTTTATGCATGGTTAAAAGAAATTCATAGATTGATAATTCTAACTGGAAAAGCTTGGGAAAAAAATTTCATTACCATTTCGGATGAACATAGCTTTTCTAATTGGCTTAAAGCAAACATATTAACGTATGTAGTACGTAATTTCCCTAGTACAAAACCTATATGGCTTGTATGTACTTTTCCCGGCGATCCTCATGAACTAGGAGCATTATTACATTACGTAAAATTATTAAAGTTTAAGGTTCCTGCAAGATATGTGGGTAATTTACCAAAAGAAGAATTATTGAAAGAAATTAAAATGAATAATTATAGAGTAGTGAGTATAAGTATAGTTCTTCCAAAGAAATGGAGTGTAGTTAAAAATTTAAAAGCACAAATAGAAAAATTTGGATCTATCAAAGTTTTATTTGGAGGTTATGGTTATAAACTTTTAAAAAATAAACAAAATCAAAAGGAGTAAGTATGAAAATAGCAATCGTTGGTAGTGGTATTTCGGGATTGACTTGTGCTTATTATTTATCAAGAGATCACGAAGTACATCTTTTCGAAAAAGAAAATCATTTAGGTGGACATACAAACACAATAGAAGTAGAAATAGACAATGAAATCATTCCAGTAGACGCAGGGTTTATCTTGTTTAATCTAGTGAACTATCCTAATCTGATGAATTTTTTTGATGAATTAAATGTAGAAATTACTAAATCCAATATGAGTTTTTCTGTTTGGAATCAAAAATTGAATCAATATTATGCTGGAACACATATCAATACTTTTTTTGCAAAACGTTCTAATTTTTTTAATAGTATTCATTATAAATTTTTGTTGGAAATCATACGTTTTAATAAATTATTGAGTAAAACATTACAACATGAAGATGATTATATATCATTAGGGGAATTTCTAGATTCAAACTTTTTTAGTGAATATTTTCAAGAAAATTATATTTTACCTATGAGTTCTGCTATCTGGTCTATACCGATGAGTCAAGTAAAACAATTTCCTCTAAAAGCTTTAGGAAAATTTTTCTCAAATCATGGTCTATTAAGTTTTAATGGACATTATCAATGGTATACGGTTAAAAATGGAAGTTATCAATATATAAAAAAAATATTACAAGAATCAAAATTTCGTTATTATCTGAATGAACCTGTGATCGAAGTAGTTCGTTTAATAGATAAAAATAAAGTTTATGTTAAAACTACAAAATCTCAAGATTTTTTTGATATTGTTATACTAGCAACCCATGCTCCTACTTCTAGGAAAATTTTAAAAAATATAACACCTCAAGAAGAATCTATTTTAAGAAATTTTAAATATCATCCAAATGTTGCTATTTTACATACAGATGATAAAATTATGTGTCCAGAAAAGCGTATATGGTCTTCGTGGAATTATAAAATTGGTAAAAATGGTCAAACAAGTGTGACATATTATATGAGAGAATTACAACCTTGGATCAAAAAAAATATCTTCGTTTCTATTAATGAGTTTGAAAAACTCGATAAATCTAAAATTATTAAATATATAGAATATGAACATCCTATTATCGACGCAAAATACATGATTGCTCTAAAAGATTTAGATACATTAAATAACAATCATCTTGTATATTTTTGTGGTGCATATTTTAATTATGGTTTTCATGAAGATGGTTTAAACTCTGCATTAAAAGTTATAAATAAAATTAACCTTAGGTTATATTATGAAACCTTCAAAGCTCAATAGTTTTTATAAATGTATTGTTATCCAAAAAATCATTTTCATTTGTAGTTAAGTTTTTATGTTTAGTTTTGACCTGGATAAGCTTGAAAAATTTTATAAAATCTTATAGTTGATCAAACTTTAATTATGTATGAGAATACTCATTTTATTTTTGATAAACCTCAGCGAACAATCAAAGTAAATCTGTTTAACTACTTAAAATCAAAACAAAAAATATCACACAATAAAGTATATTTGCTTATAAATCTGCATTGTTTAACTACATGTGAATCCTGTAAGTTTTTAAGATTTTTTAAAAAAGACGAATTTATATATATGAAAGTCTTGAAGTCTCTACGTAGAATGACGAATTGTGTATATAGGACTGATAATAGCTTACAAACCTTATTATGAAAATTAATTTTTTATAAAGGAGGAATATAATGATACTATATAGAAAACAACTGGTAAAGTCTGACATGGAAAAAGTTTGGGAGTTTTTTAGTAATCCAAATAATCTACAAATCATTACACCTCAATATATGAATTTTAAGATTATCAATGAACTTCCAGAAGAAATGTATGAAGGATTAGTGATTGAATATAAAGTATCCCCTTTGTTTGGTATTCCTATCAAGTGGATTTCGGAAATTACACATATTAAAAAATATCATTATTTTATTGATGAGCAAAAAGTTGGTCCATATCGCTTTTGGCATCATACACATTTATTTACAAAAACAAATGAAGGTATAGTTATGGAAGATATCGTTTTTTATGAGCTTCCTATCCCTTTAATTAGTAATATCTTCCAATCTTTTATTCGTAGCCAGTTAGATGAAATTTTTAATTACCGTTTTAACAAAATAGAAGAGATATTTAATCATAAATCTAAAAGCTAAAACAAAAAAAACTTTAAGTTTTTTATAAAGTTTTGATTTTGGGTAGGAGATTATCTTAATCTTTTTTTATAACATATTCTCGCTTATTTGATATGGGGATTTTTATATTTAAATAACTTTTTAGCTAAATATACTCAAAACGAGTATTTTTCAATATTCTTTTAAAGTAATGATAAATAAATTTAAAAATAAATCATGGTTATAGCTTTTGTTGTTTTAAAGAAAACTTAATTAGTATATATCCCATAATTCCGCTAAATAAAGAACCTAATAGGATTCCAATTTTTGCTTCGTCAATAAGTTTGATTTCCGTATAAGCAAGATTGTTAATAAAAAGAGACATTGTAAAACCAACACCACCTAAAAACGCTAATCCAAAATAATGTAACCAGTTTGTGTTTTCAGGCAAATGAATCCTAAATAGTTTCAAAACTATGTATACTCCAGAGATGATTCCAATCAATTTTCCAAAAGATAAAGAAACTGCAATATAAATTGACAAAGTACTAATTTCTGTATTTCCTAAATAAACCCCAGCGTTTGCAAAAGCAAAAAT
Source organism: uncultured bacterium (assembly GCA_937928085.1). GTDB lineage: Bacteria > Spirochaetota > Leptospiria > Leptospirales > Leptonemataceae > SKYB61. Next base: position 58,196 of record CALFVU010000006.1, read on the forward strand.
AGGCATAACCCAAAATGCAACGAAACTATGTAATTGATTTTCCAATTTTTGTAAAGGGGACTGCACTTCTCGAATACTTTTACTCAAAAACTCTATAGATTCTATTTGTTCTTCGTTTAATAAAATTTTATGATTTGAGTTTATATGTTTAGAAAGATTTTCTTTAGCGTTTTCTAAGTTGTTGATAAAGTCCTTAAGATTGACTTTAGGTCTGGAAGGTATAGTAAAAGCTAAAATTACAGCAGAAATTGTAGGATGAATTCCACTTTTTAGAAATATAATCCATAAAATAATACCTAAAATATAATATAGACTTAAGGTTCTTAAATGAAAATAATTAAATAAAATCAAAAGCATTACAATTCCGAAAGCAAAAAAAAGTAAAACATAGTTTATCGAAGAAGAGTAAAATATTGCTATAATAATAATAGCTCCTAAGTCATCGATGATTGCAAAAGCTGTTAAAAAAACTTTTGATGATAAAGGGATTCGATCACCTAAAAGTTTTAAAATACTTAAAGAAAATGCAATATCGGTAGCCATGGGTATTCCCCAACCTTCTTTTCCCTCTTGATTTGCAATTAGTAATAAAAATAATACAGCTGGAGCCAACATTCCCCCTATTGCTGCACCTACGGGTAAAATTGCTCTTTTTATATCTTTTAATTCTCCTACTAAAATCTCTCTTTTGATTTCTAAACCGACTAAAAAGAAAAAGAAAGACATTAAAGCATCGTTAATCCATAACAAAAGACTTTTTTCTAAAAAGAGATTTTCAAAACCTATTTTAAATTTATATTCTAAAAAAGATTCATAAAAAACTTTTACTGGAGAATTCGATATTATAAAAGCTAAAATTGTCATTACAAAAAGTATAATTCCCGAAGAAGATTCATATTGAAAAAAATTAAGAAATGTATTTTGAATTTGCTTTACAGATCTTTGCATAATAATGCAAGAAAAAAGCTTATAATATTTTGTCAAAATATTTCTTTTGATTATAGTTCTTTAGGTATTGGAGTAATGTGTAGTACTCTTTGATTTTTTTCTAAAATTACATATAAAATTCCTTCTTCCTGAAGTTCTATTAAGGTTTGTGCTAATATGGATTGTAGTTGTCTTCTTAAATTACCGCCTAATACAAAACCATTATAATTTAAAAAATTCTCACAATATTGTAAAAATTCAATTTCACATAAATTTTCCAAAGCTACATAATATTCATCATAAAAAATATCGATACTCATTCCATAAGAATGAGTTGAATGTTCCACAGCATTAAGATTATTATTTTTTAGTTTTTCTTGATACGATTTTGTTCTTAATGCAGAAGAAATAGCTATTTTGATTGTTATTTTATAATCTTTAAAATCAATTTTTTTGTTTAATCTCTCTCCAATTAGAAGCAATGTATGATAAATATTTTTTCTTACATATCGATTTTCTTTTGGTATATTATAAAAAAAATAATACTTTCGAATTTCTGGGTTATCTATAAATATTAAATTTTTTTTTTGAATTTCTTGATTGAATTCCTCTACATTTTTGATTGGTTGTAAATTCAATTTTTTGACTATTTCGAGATGCTTTGGATATAGATATTTTCTTAGGGTTTGAGATTTTTCATGATCAAGATAATCTTCAAAAATGGGATAGTTCATAATAATATAAGATTGAAAGTCTTTATACATCCGATTATATGTTTCTATATTTTTTAAAATTTTTCTATTTTTTTCTTTTTCTTGATAAAAAGAATAACTAAAAAAAGAAGAAATGAGAATTAAAATTATAAAAAATAAATACAAATAATTTTTAAAAAATTTCATCTTATTTGACGTTTTTTATCAATATAACACAGTTGTATTTTTTATTGTTTAAGATTAATCAAATACATTTTTTGTAATAAAAACACTTTTTTTTGTAGAATGATCGAATAAGATCCATCCTATAAAAATTTTGTTTTTTAGTTCATACGAGATTTCTAAATAGATTTCTGTAATTTCTGTTAAGAGATAAACCTTCCATAGTAAATTCCAGTTTTTTAAATCTACAAAATTCAAAAAATCTTTGATTGGGTAAATCGGGAAATTTAAGATTTTTTTGAACATAAGCGAGAAGTTCTGTAAAGTTTTCGAAAAAACGAAATACGCAAAAAAAAGAATAAAAACACTAAATAAAATTATAGTTTTCTTAATAGTACTATAGCGAAACATCCTATCCCTTCTTTACGACCGATAAATCCTAAAGTTTCGGTTGTAGTTGCTTTAATTGCGATTTGTTGAGTATCTATATTGCATAGAATGGATAAATTTTTTTTAATTTTTTCTCGAAACGGTTTAATTTTTGGAACCTCTGATAGAATTGTAATATCTATGTTTTGTATTATAAATTGTTTTTCTTTAGCAATTTCAAGAGTTTTTTTAAGTATTATTTTAGAATCTAGATTTTTTGTTTCTTGAATATCATCTGGAAAGTACTCTCCAATATCTTTTTCTCCTAAGGCTCCTAAAATAGCATCTGATAAAGCATGAAGAATAATATCTCCATCTGAATGGGCAATAATAGTATAATTTGATTCAATTTCAATTCCTCCTAAAATCAAAGGCTTTGGATTTGTTTCTTTTGTAGTAATTTTATGAAAATCAATACCTTGTCCTATACGAAACATATTAAAAATAAGGATTTTGGTTTTTAGATTCTTCGATGGTGCTTTCTTCGTATTGTGTTTTTAACGGAATAGAAATCTGATCCAAAATTTGATTCCACTCATCTTGTTGAATTGCACTTGTAATTGCAAATAAAAAATAAAAAGTAAATAAAGAACCTATATCTAAAATCAATACAATATTCGAAGAGTCATCCCCCGATAAATTATATTTTTTTCGTATTTCATGTAATTGTTTAGAAATTTTATAATCTACATAAAATCCCCATAAACCGCAAGTAAATATAGCTAAAAACAAATCTAGCCAATAAGAATTTTTTGTAGGAGTAGAGTTGGTAAAGCTTTGTAGTTCCTTATAAATTTGATAATACCAAAATATAGAATAAATTCCACAAGTAATTAACATAAGAACTACGACTAAAACAGGACTTCTTTTTTCTATAGTTTTATACATACTCCTAAACTATTTTTATCATAAAATGAATCAATATATTTTTATATTTTTACTATACATTACATTCTATAAAAACTTTAGAAGACTCTACGGGATCCCACAAAATGTTTCTTCCAATAAGGATTTCTTAAGTCTGCGATTTCTACTGATTTACCTGTTCGTGGTGCATGGATAAATTTAAAATTACCTATGTATAAACCTACATGGCTTACTTGATTTCGATAAATAGTAAAAAATACTAAATCGCCCTTTTGTGGAATTTTTATTGGTTCTAAATAAAAATATTGATCAGAGGTCGTTCTTGGTAAAACATATCCTGCTTTTTTATATACAAATTGAGTAAATCCAGAACAATCAAATCCTTTTGGAGTGTTTCCCCCTGATTTGTAAGGATATCCTAAGTATTGTTTTGCAATTTTTACGATTTCCTCTTTGTCTTTTACAGTAATTTTTTTTTCTAAGTTTGATTCATAAGAAAAAATCGAAAACGTAATAAAATAAACTATGAAAACATAAAAAAAAAGCTTCATATTTATTGTTTCGACATATTTTTAATGAAAATTCTTCATTCGAAATTAGTTTTTTATAAAGTTAAGGTTTTTTTTATTTCTAACAAGTAGTCTAAAAGTACACTCTGATGCGGTAGTTTAGAACTTGATTGTAACATTTCTATAGTTTTATTTAACCATTGGATATTGTATAAATTGCTTTTTCGAATAAAAAGATATTTTATATTTTTTAAAGGTTTGATTTCTTCGTATTTTTGTTCTTTATCGTAGTATAGTATCGAATATAATTCTTCAATATCTTTGTGGTTTAAAGCAAGAGAAAGTTCATCTATCCAAATAAGACCTTGATGTTGCCTTTCGATATATTCAATTGCTTTTTCTATTCTTTCTGGGATAGTTTTCATTTTTTCTTTTGGGATTTGAGTTTTTCGTTTCTGAATCAATTTAGTTTTATTTTCTTGGACTACTTGATTTGCAGGTAAAAAATGACCTTCTTGGTCTTGTTCATTTGGTGCAATCGCGAATAATTTTTTTAACCAATTCCATAATAACACAAAAAGACTTTTTTTTGGTTTTTTTTGTTTTTCCCATTCTTTTATTGCTTGATGTAATTTTACTTGTTCTTCTATGATTTTTTGGGGAAGTGATAATTTATTTTTTTGATTTATGTCTAAAAGAAAATCATAAATACCATTCACATAACCAGAATTTTTTAGAATTAAATGAATCAGATTTCTTTGATGTTTATTTCGAATAAAACACTGAGGAATATTAATTTTGTAAATACAATAATACAATTTTTCTTTTGATTGGGATTTTGATTCATACACAATGAGTTCTGGATTTGATTTAAGTCTTTTGATGATTTGAAAAAAAATATTATGTTTTTCTGTGTTTAAGTTTTCTAAAAAAGATTTCGGAATTTCAAAGTTTTCTAGTGAAATAACTTCCAGAGAGAAATTCATATTGAATTTTTTTAAAAAAATCTTAACAAGTTCTTCCAGAAGAATGTTAGAACGGATTACTTCGAATTCTTCGCATATATGGATTAAATGATGTACTGTTTCTAATAGCTCTTTCACATTAGGCCATAATTCTTCTGAATAAATCGAAGGATGAGAATTTAGTATAGAAAAAATTGTATTCCAGTTTAGGTCAAAATTTTCGGAATCAAAATCTGATTGAAGATAACGAATGAGAGATATAAAAATTTCTTTTGCAATTTCTAAAAAAAACTCCAATTCATTTTGGGAAACAGAAATTTCTTCTGTTTCTTCGTTTATAAGAAGAGTTCTTTCTAAAGTGGGATAATAAAATAAAAATTTATTTGATAGTTCCACAATTAGAGGACGTTGTCCTTTTTCCAAAAGATATTGTTTGGATTGTTCGTCCATTTCTTTGTTATTGATTAAATAATCGTAAATTTCTTTTGAAGATTTTGTTAAGAGATTATATAAGAAATTCCATAGGTTTTGATTGATTTTAAGTTGATTAAAAAATACATTTAGCGAGTAAGAGAAAAATTTATGAATGGTTTCCAAAATACCACTTTTGGTAGATGTATTTTTAGAAAAAATATTTTCTTTGATCTGTTGCATTAAAATTTGAGAGTTATTATTAAAATTTAGTTCTTTATAATAAAGAAATCGAATTACAGAAATTAAAGAATATTCATTACAAAGTTGAATTGCTTTTTCCGCATCTTCTTTTTTTAGAGAAGTAGGTCTAATCAATACTAAATTTTTTTTTAAATTTTTTGTAGATTGTTCGAATTCTAAATACTCATAGCTTATAAAAACGAAACGGCTTTCTAATAATTTTAAGTTTGTTTCGTAAATGTTAGTTAAATCAGAAATTTTTTTTAAACTCTTGGGAGAATGAGTCATCATAATAGACGCAACGGTTCCTTGTTCAATACTTCGAATATCTTTTTCTATAGAAGGATTAAATCCTATTAAAACTGCATTTAGTTCAATGGCAGAAGCAAAATCTTTTTGCATAAGGTTAGGAAATCCATTTAAGTTTTTTTAAATTATCTTGTATATTTCCTTTAAATATTGCAGAGCCGGCAACGATAATGTCTGCTCCTGCATCAAGAATTTTTTTTATATTATTTTCAGTTATACCGCCATCTACTTCTATTAATGTTTTTAAATTTTTATTGAGGATCAGTTCTTTTAATTTCGAAATTTTTTGTATGGAAGAAGGAATCAATTTTTGACCATAAAAACCAGGTTCTACACTCATAATAAGCACTAAGTCAATGTCTTCTAAAAAAGGTTCCAGATGTTCAATTGGAGTTTTTGGATTGATGGAAATTCCTGCTTTGATATTTTTTTTCTTAATTTCGTTTGCTAGCCTTACTGGAAAATGAGTAGCTTCGTAATGGAAGGTAATCACAAACGGATTAAAATCAAAATACTTAGGTACTTCTTTCTCTGGATTTTGTACCATTAAATGAACATCAAAAGGAATTTTTGTATGTTGCCTTAATACGTTCGCGTATACTTCTCCAAAGGATAAAGTAGGCACAAAATGTCCATCCATAATATCTAAATGTAATAGTTCTACTTGATTTTCTAGTAGATGTAAAATATTTTTTAAATCTGTAAGATCACTAGCTAAAATTGAGGGGGAAAGCATCATAATGATTTCCTTTTTTTTGTTATTGCAAAAAGGGGAATCATAAAAATACATCTCCTTCTTTTACAAAATTACCGTTAATACAGTCATTTGCATCAATTTTTTTTTTGTTAGGAAATTGAATTTCTAAAATTTCTAAAAAACTGTTTTTAGTTTTAACGTAAAGATGATTTCTTTTATTTTTTTTTTGAACGATACAATAACCATTGGGTACATTTAAATCTTCTAAAGATTCTGAAATCTTCGTTCGAAAAATCTTGATGTTGTGTATGATGTTTCCATTTTTTTTCAATTGGGTTTTACAAACTGGATTGGGATTTAACGCTCTTACCAAATTATGAATTTCCTCTTTCGTAAAATTCCAATCAATAAAGGATATTTCTGGTGTTATTTTCGTACAATACGTTGCAAGAGTTTCTTCTTGATTTTTTGCATTTTTTAAATAAAACTCTAAATTTCCTAGAACATCTAATGTTAGTTCTATCCCTAAAGGTAGAACTCTTGATAATAATTCTCCGTAGGTTTCTGAAGGATCGATCACAAATTCTTTTTGAGCTAAAATGTCGCCAGCATCCATTTTTTCAGAAACTTTTTGTAACGTCCAACCACTTTTTGTATATCCTTTAAGAATTGCAGTTTGTAAAGGAGAGGCTCCACGTAGTTCAGGTAGTAAAGAACCATGCAAGTTTAATGTTTTAAATTTTGGTATTTCAAATACCTCTTTAGGGATTATTTTTCCATAAGCAAATACGAAAAATACATCAAGATCCATTTCTTGAATTTTTTTTAAAAACTCTTTTTCTTTTAAATTGGTAGGCCTGAACAAAGGGATGTTATTTTTTAGTGCAAATTCGGATACTGGTGTTGGTTTTAAAATTTTTGATCGATCCGAGATAGAATCAGGATTAGAAATTACGACTTTTACTTCATGAAATTTATAAATTTCTTTTAATAGCTCTAAAGAATAATTTGGACTTCCGAAGTATCCAATTTTCACAATTCCAATTTTTTTTCTTTATTTGAAAAACAAATAAAAAAAATAGTTTTTATGTCTAATATTGTTTTAGTGATTCTTAGCTTTTTATTAGGATTTTTTTTTCGAAAATTTAGCGAGTTTTATGTTTCCAGAAATAGTGATGTGATGATTTTTCCTTTAGAGACTCCAAAGGTACTAAATGCTTTTATAATATATGTCTCTCTTCCTTCTTTGATTGTTCTACATATACATAACTTAGAATTAAAAAAAGAAATGTTTGCTTTAATGGCTATGCCATGGATTCTTTTTTTATTGTCATTTTTGCTTATTAATTTTTTAGGTAAAATTTTCTCTTGGGATAATTCTTTAAAAGGAAGTTTAATACTTACTTCGGGATTAGGAAATACTTCGTTTGTTGGTATTCCTATGATTAAAGCGTATTATGGAGAAGAATATGTTAGTTTAGGACTTGTAAGTGATCAGGCAGGAACATTTCTTGTCCTTTCTACTTTAGGAATCATTGTTGCGAATCAATATTCAGTTGAAAGTTCAAATCAAAAACAAATCTCTTTTTTTAGACTTTTAAAACAAGTACTTTATTTTCCACCGTTTTTGTTTTTTTCTCTTACTTTGTTATTAAAAGCATTTCCTTATCCTGATTGGTTTGTAGAAGTATTAAAAGTTTTAGGTAATACTTTAAGCCCCTTAGCACTTTTTTCTGTAGGATTTCAGTTAAAATTTAGTGATTTTAAGAAAGATAAGATTTATTTATTTATAGGACTTTTTTATAAATTAATTTTAGCACCTATTTTTATTGCTTTTTTATATAGCTTTTTTTTTCTTCCAAAAGAAGTGTATTATATTTCTATCTTCGAAGCAGCCATGGCTCCTATGATTACCGGTGGAATTGTTGCGATTAGTTATCAATTACGACCCTCTTTAGTGGTTTTGATGTTGGCTATTGGAATTCCTTTATCTTTTGTTACACTTCCATTTTTTTGGTATTTTTTTCATTGAATAAAAATGAAACCATATAGTGGTATTATTTTTTATTATAAACAGAAAAGCATTACCTCTTATGAATTAGTAAAAAAAGTCAAAAAACAATTAGAATCTATACATAAACAAAAGATAAAAGTAGGACATACAGGAACGTTAGATAAATTTGCAGAAGGTCTAATGATTCTTTTAATTCAGGATGGCACTGTTTTTTCTGAATATTTTCTAAAACAAGATAAAACTTATTTTACAGAAGTTTTGATTGGTAAAGAAACAGATACTTTTGATCCAGATGGTAACATTGTAAAAGAAATGGAAAAAAATTTGACTAAAAATTTTATTGCAGAAAATATTAAAAGAATTCAAAAAGAAGTGGAAAGACTAAAAGAACTTACGATGCAAGTTCCACCTGAATATTCAGCCGTTAAAATTCAAGGCAAACGATCATCTGATTGGGTTCGTTCCGGTAAATCGGTTACGTTAAAACCAAGAGAAATCAAAGTTTATGAAAGCAAATTTTTGGGTCTTTCACCACAAGGTAATCTTTTTATTGAATTTAGGGTTTCCTCAGGCACTTATATTAGGGGTTTGATTAAGGAATTGAGCTTACGTTTGAATTTTCCATTAATGGTATACAATTTAAAAAGAACTGCAATTGGTAATTGGTCATTAGATTCAGAAATGATTTCAAATGAAGAAAAAATCAAAATTTATCATTTAATAGATATTTTAGATTGGAATACTATACAATTAAAGGATGAATTAGTAAAAAAAATTCAAAATGGGGTAAATATCAATTTAAATTTAGAAAAAATTTATACAGAAAATTTTTTTATTTTAAATCAAAAAGGAAACATAATTGCGTGGTGTAAAAAAATTGGGACTTCTTTATACGAATTTAAAAAAATCTTTACAGAATCATAAAGAAAAAAATATTAAATATGCAAATATTTTCTGAAAGATTTTGGAGTTAGTTATGTTAAACAGTGAAAAAAAATTAGAAATTAAAAAAAAATTTTCAAGACACGAAAAAGATACAGGATCTCCCGAAGTGCAAATTGCACTATTAACAGAAAGAATCAAAAGTCTAACCGAGGAACATTTTAAAGTGCATAGAAAAGATCATCATTCTAAAAGGGGACTACTCAAAATGGTTTCAAAAAGAAAAAGATTATTGTCTTACTTACAAAAAAAAGACTACAAAAAATATAAAGCATTAATCGAAGAATTAAATTTAAGAAAATAAAATAGGTATAAGATGGATCAAGAAACTTTTTACACTTCAGAAGAAGACTATCCAAATTTAGAGAGTGAACAAAACATAACAATAAAAAATAATTATTTTACGAAAGAATTTCAACAAGTGAAAGCTCCATGGTTGGATAAGGAACTAATTTTAGAAACTGGAAAATGGGCAAAACAAGCTCATGGGGCTGTTGTTTACAAATATGATAAAATTGTTTTATTAGCAACCGTATGTGCTGAAAAAGAACCTAAAGAGGGGCAGGATTTTTTTCCTTTAACTGTAGAATATAGAGAAAAATCTTATTCTATTGGAAAATTACCCGGTGGTTTTGTTAAGAGGGAGAGTAAACCGTTAGATCATGAAATTTTAATATCTCGTTTGGTTGATAGACCCATTCGTCCTTTATTTCCTGCAGGATATTTGTGCGAAGTTCAGCTACTCGTTACTGTTTTATCTGCTGACTCAGAAACATCCATAGAAGGTCATGCAATCACTGCTTCCTCAGCTGCTTTATGTATTTCGGATATACCATTTTTAGAACCAGTAGCTGGAGTAGTAGTTGGTTATTTTGATGGTAAATTTTATTGTGATCCAAAAAGAGAAATCTTAGAAAAAGGCGAATTAGAACTAGTTGTAGCTGGAACAGAAAATGCTGTAACAATGATCGAAGGATCTGCAAAAGAAATTCCAAATGATATTTTTGTACAGGCGATTGATTTTGCACATCAAAAAATTAAAGAAAAAATTGAAATTCAAAAACAACTTATAGAAAAAGTCAAACCTATCAAAAGGGAAGTAAAATTAAAAGAAGAAAATAAAAAATTAAAAGAATTCATTTGGAACTATGCTTATGACTTGATTTACACTGCTAATCAAACAAAAGATAAGAAAAAAAGAGCAACAAAAATCGAAGAAATCAATAAAAAGACTATTGATGCTATTCTAGAAAACATCAATGTTTTTGGTGAAAATATAAAAATTGATGAAATATTAAAAGACAGTAAAAATTTTTTATATGAACTTGAATACGAAGTAGTTAGAAAAACTATTTTTAATGAAGGTATACGATCCGATGGACGAAAACCTGATGAGATACGCGATATACAGATAGAAATTGACGTACTTCCCTCAGCTCATGGTTCTGCAGTTTTTACTCGAGGGCAAACCCAATCCCTTGGGGTTGTAACGTTAGGTTCTGGAAATGATTTTCAACTTGTTGAGAGTTTATATGGGGAAGAACAAAAAAAATTTATGCTTCATTATAACTTTCCTCCATTTTCTACAGGCGAAGTAAAAAAATTAGGACCCCCTGCAAGAAGGGAAATTGGACATGGAAATTTAGCTGAAAGAGCTATAAAAGCGGTATTACCTAAAGAAGAAGATTTTCCTTATGTAATCCGAGTGGTTTCTGAAATCTTAGAATCAAATGGTTCTTCTTCTATGGCAAGCGTATGTTCTGCTTCCCTTGCACTTATGGCTGCTGGAGTTCCAATAAAAGCCCCAGTAGCTGGAATAGCTATGGGGTTGATTACAGGAAATTCTCCAGATGAGTATATAATCTTACATGACATAGCTGGAATTGAAGATCACTATGGAGATATGGATTTTAAAGTAGCAGGTACTAGAAAAGGAATTACAGCTTTTCAACTGGATATAAAAACTACAGGATTATCCATCAAAATTTTAAAAGATGCTCTTATACAAGCAGAAAAAAGTAGAAATTTTATTTTAGACAAAATGGACGAGGTAATTTCAAAACCAAGAGAATCGCTATCAGAGAATGCACCTTTGATTTTATCCGTACAGATCGATACTGATAAAATTGGTGAGCTCATCGGTCCAGGTGGTAAAATTATCAAAGGCATTATTGAAAAAACAGGTGCAAATATATGGGTTGAGCAAGATGGAAAAGTAATGATATCTGCAAGAAATCATGAATCTGCTTTAAATGCAAAAAAAATCATAGAGTCTATGTTTGTTAAAATTGAAGTAGGACAAATTTTTAAAGGTAAAGTAAAAAGAATTACTGATTTTGGCGCATTTATAGAAATTTTACCTGGAAAAGAAGGACTTTTACATATTTCTAAAATGTCACCCAATCGGATTAACTCCGTGAAAGAAGTAATGGATGTAGGAGATGAGATTTCTGTTGCGATTTTGGATGTAGATCCTTCTGGCAGAATAAGTCTTATCAATAAAGATTTACAATCAAAGATTAAAAAACCTGATAAATCATATAGATCGGACAAAAATACAAAAAAATGATTTCCGTAAAAGTTTACTGCGAAAAAGGAGCCAGATTGCCCGAAAAAGCAACCGAACAATCTGCTTGTTATGATGTTCGAGCTTTTCTTCCTTTTGATCAAGAAATCATTTTAGAACATGGAGACTGGTTTGCTGTTCCTACTGGCCTTTATTTCCAAATACCAGAAGGATTTTTTATTTCTGTTAGACCTCGTTCTGGCTTGGCATATCAGTATGGGGTTACCTTATTGAATTCTCCAGGAACAATTGATTGTGATTACAGAGGAGAGCTAAAAATTATTTTGATCAACTTTGGTAAAAGCACTTTTACTATTCGGCACAACGATAGAATTGCACAAATTTTACTCGAAAAAGAAGTTCCTGTACATTTCATTTCAGTGGATAAAAAAGACTTAACATTGACAAAAAGAAACGACAAAGGTTTTGGAAGTACTGGAATAACATAAAAAAATAAATTTTTGAATTTCTTTTTTATAATATCAAAAAATAATTGACAAAGCTTTGGGTTTAGTATTTTAAAATATACTAATTTAAAAAGGAGTAATGTATGAAAAAGCTTTTAGGTTTTTCATTTTTATTGAGTTTGTTTCTTAGCGTAGCTATCTTTGCAGATAGTTCTATATTTTTTTGTGAAGAAACTTCTGCTTATGGTGCTGCTTGGGGAGCTCCTATGGCAAAAGTGAAGGAAATAGCGAAACAATATTGTATTAATAATGGAGGAACCAATTGTCAAGAATTATTAAGTTGTAAAACGGGATATGGTGCTATTAGTATTGATAACGAAGGAACTATCGGAGCTTCTTGTGGTGCTTCGAATCAAGCTGAAGCTGATCAATTATCTTTAGAAAGTTGTAGAGAATATAGTAACGATCCAGATCGTTGTTATGTAAAACATCGATGGAGAGGTTAGATGATTTTAGTACCAGAATTTTCTGGTACTATCAACTATGATCAATCCATATGTAAATTGTAGAATCTAGATATATTTCTCGTAAAATAAATTTGACATTCAAGCTATTAGAAAATATTTATCTTGATTCATATTAAAATTTTTAGGGGTGGCTAATGAGTGCTTCTATTGAAACTAATAAAATCATTAATAAGCTGAATTTATTATTAAATGAAGAAAAATTAATCAAGGAATTTTCTTCGTATCAATTAAGTAAAATAGAAAGTTATTTTCAGTTTGCCGATGAAATTTTTTTATTAAACAACGAAGAGCAATCATCCCTTTTAAAAATTTTAGCAGAAAGTAAACTTGATAACCCCAAAACAGTTTTAGGCAGACTAATTCCACCCTATATCGCTTTTAAAAAAAGTTTGAATTATGATCCTTCAGAAGAGGAGCAGTTATTTGGAATTATTATATCTTTGCTTTTAGATTTTCAAACAGCTACGAGATGGTCAATTATTATTTATATAACAGATAAAATTCTTTCTTTGTTTCCAGCAGAAATAGAAAAATTAAAAAACCACCCTTATATAACAGATGTGTTAAAATTTAAACAAGATGCTGTTGAGAAAATTCAAGGTAAGAAAGAAACTAAACAAATTCTTCGCATGATTGTAGAAATTGATAAAAAGGATGCGGATTCTTGTTTTAAATATGCTAAATTAGTTCATTCTGAAGATCCAGAAGAGGCAGGTGTTTTTTTTAAAAGAGCAGCTGAAATTTACGTAAAAGAAAAAAAAATAGATAAACTAGAAGAAATCTGGAAGATTCTTACAGATCAATATTTCGAAGATTTAAAGTTTTTCGAAAGAATAGAAAAATTTTTGAATGCTGGAAAATTTTACGATTTTATTATAGCCTTCTATCCTCAACTTATTGAAAAATATAAAGAAATCGAAGATTGGGATACTGTAATCAATCTTTTAAAAAAAATTATCATTAATGCAATAGAACAAGAAAAAAAAGAAATTAATACACGCAGATTAGAGACGGGTGAAAAAAAATTAAAACGAAAAGAAAGTAGAGCACTCTCTCGTTTAAGAGAAGAATTAACAAAAGCTTATAAAAATAAATATAAAAATCATAGTTTGTTAGAAGTTTTTCTAAAAGCATCAAATCTTACAAACCCAAAAATACCAATACAAATAAGTATTGCTAATTTCGAAAAATATATCGTATTTGATACCGGGAATTATGTATATCACAGAAAAAGGGGTATTGGAAAGATAAAAGAAATCAATGAGCAACAAGTAATAATTGATTTTAAAGACGAAAAGACATCCCAGATTGTTCCTCAGAAAATGAGTTTAAGTATGGCTATTTCTAGTCTGCAAGCATTAGAAACAACACATATTTGGGTGCGGATTTACGAAAACTTAGAAGAAGTAAAACAATTAGCAAAAGAAAATAAATTAGAATTTTTAAAAATACTACTAGAGTCTTTTGATCGAAAAATTACTTTATCTCAAATAAAATCAGAAATGATAGGAAAAGGATTATTAGAAAATTCTGAATGGAATAAATGGTGGCAAGAGACTAGAAAGATTCTTAAAGAAAGTCCTTTATTTGGCTTTAATCCAAAAAAAAGAGATGAAATTCTTATGTGGGAAAGAGAATTGAGTTATTCAGAAGAACTCGAAAACAAATTTAACAACGTAAAAGAATGGGATAAAAAATTAGAAATAGCAATCGAAAGCCTTACAGTAAATCCAGAAATTACAGAAAAATCATCAGAAAGTTTTCTAGAGTATTTTTTTGAACAAGAAGACAGAAAAGATCCCGTGAAAAAATTAGAGATCTTTTTTTATTTTTTAAAATTTATCGAAGTTTATCCCAATCATTCCATAGGAAAATTAAAAAAAGGTAAAAAAGAAGAAATCCTAAATTGGATATCAAATGAATTATCAGAAGAAGAGATTTTAAGAATTTTTTCAGAAATAAAACATTCTGATTTTAAAAAATATTTTATAGATTTAATACAAGAAAGCAAAGAAAACTTTAAAGACATTTTTTTAAGAATTTTATTAGAAACTCCTATAAAAATCCATAAATATATTATTGATAAACTTAACAAAAGTGATCAAAGTTCTTTAATTTCTTTTTTTAATACGTTGTATAGGAAGTATAAAGAATACCCTGAATTATTTTTATGGATTTCTAAAAACATTCTAGAAAATGATTGGTACGAAGAGTATCAATGGATCGATAAATCACGAGAAGAAATCCTTTTACAGCTATTAAGACTTTTAAAATATTTAGATAGAATTGAAAAAAAAGGCAATAAATTAAAAAATGCCACCTTAGATGTAATTTTTGGTACACAAAATATTACTATCGAATACTTAAATAAATCAAAATTCAAAAAATATATAGAAAATTTTTCAGAAGAAATTATACAAAAATTATATCTTTTATTTAAGGATATACCTTTTATTCCGAAAGAACATAAAGAAAATTTATTGAATTTTATTAAAGGAATACGGCCCGAAATACAGATCTCCACTCAAGAAGCGATTTCAGAAGAAGAAGAAAAAGAAGATTTAATATATTCAGATGAGGTAATTTATGTGACGATGGAAGCTATCCAAAGATTCAGGAATTATCTAGATCATTTAATTAATGTAGAATTACCAGAAAATGCAAAAGAAATTGGAGAAGCACAAGAGAAAGGCGATTTAAGGGAAAATGCGGAATATAAAGCAGCCTTAGAAAGGCAGGATAAACTCAGAGCAGAAATTAAAAAAGCGGAAGAGCAACTCAAGAAAGCCCGACCTATTGACTCATCAAAGATAAGAACCGATTTAGTAAGTGTTGGAACTTTAGTTTTTTTAAAAGATCAAGAAGGAAATACCTTGCATTATAAAATTTTAGGTCCATGGGATGCGGATCCGGAAAAAAATATTATTTCTTATGCTTCCCCTTTAGGTAAAACACTACTAGGGAAAAAAATTGGAGAAAAAGCTGAATTTGGTTCTGAAAAAATTTATACTATAGAAAAAATTGAAAAAATTGTATTATAATCTTATATCGATTTTTACTGTAGTTTTTTGCTTTTTAGGTTCAGGATAGATTACACATTTGTAATGTATGCCTTCTTTTTTGCAAATTTGCTCTAAATATGAATTATAAAGTAAACCAAGTCCTGCACCTAATTTTGTTTCTTCATCATCGCTATCTTCGTAAAAACTTGCTATATTGATTCCTTCTGTATCAGTTCCCATTTTTTTTCTAAGTTTTTGTGCTGTTTTTTCATCGATTAACCCAAAGTTAGAAATTAGTATTTGAAATTTTGATAAGTTAGAAGATGATAATTTTTCAGGATTTAAATTCCATGATATTTCAAGGTTTTGTTTTTTTTGAATTGCTATATTTTTTAGTTCAATTCGATTTTTTCTTTCTCTAATAAAACTATCGATTTTATTTTTCGGTATTCCTAATTGTTGATTTGCGATAATGCCAAAGTGAGCTTTTTCGGCATTTTGAATGAACTCCATAATTAAATTACTAAGATGAGTTGCAATCGTAGTATGATCTAAATAGCTATAAATAATATTTTCAAAAGTTGATAAAAATTGTTCCCGGAATTCGGTAAAGAATATCACTAAAAATAAACACCATACTCTTGGATCAATCCATTCTATGAATTTAGGTAGGGCTCGAATTCTAGCAATAATATCTTCCTCTTCTAAATATTGATTAGATAAAATTCTTTCTGTGATTTTTTCCCTTAAGGAAACTTTAACATCAGAAATAATTTTTAGATATTTTGGATTTTCAAATACAAGTTTGACTGTAGCAGGAGATATATGGGATAAATCCACCATGGAATATTTAGGATGTTTTCTATTGAATTCTTTAACTACTTTAGATTCAAACAAAGCTTTCGCTAAAGTAGGTGTGAGTTTTCTATATAGAACGGAATATACAATTAAATTGTTTGTACTTATAATGTCATTTCTTAATGGCAATAATTCAGGTAGAGAGGTATAGATTTCGTCTATATAAAAATTCATAATTAGTTTTTGCATAGCTTGTGCATTAAAACTTTTAGAAAAATACCCTTCTTTAACGAAACCATTAATGTTTGTAGAACGTTTAATTTGGATCTGAGTATTTTTTTTAAAAAATTCTAGCCCAGAAACAGTTAAAAAAATCATACTAGGCAAATGAATTTCGGGATTTTTTTTTGGTATGTTTTCTATTTTTTCTTTTAGTTTTGCTAAATTTTCTAAACTCATTTTTTTAATAAAAACAACGATATAATCAATATATGTTTTTCAAAAAACTAATTTTTTTTATAACAACATCGGTAATCATGTCCTCCATCTTCAACACAAGTTTTCTAATTTGCCAAACTATAATAGAATTTTCTAAAAGTCAAACAAATATTATTGATCCAGATTTTAAAGAAAAAGAATCCCTTATTAAAGGAGAAGAATATTTTTTTAAAAAAAGTTTTACCGTTGCAGAAATATTTTTTAAGAAAGTGATTGAAATCAATCCAGAAAATTTTATCGCCCATTCGTATTTAGGAGAAATCTATTTATATTTTAAAAAATTGGAAGAAGCTATATATCATTTTCAAATTGCTGTAGAATTACAAAAAAATCAAAAACATCATTTTCCAGAAAAAGAATATTTTCGATTAGCTCAGGCAAATTATCTAAAAAAAGATAAAGAGAAAACAAAATTTTATTGTGAGCAAATTCTAAAGAAAAATCAAAATTTCTATCCTTGTTATTATTATCTAGGAATGATTGCCATCGAATACGAAAAAAATCGAGGTTCAGCGTTGATTCATTTCCAAAAATATTTAGAACTTTTAGAAACATCTAAACTTTCTTATACTTCAGATTACGAGGAAGAAAAAGAAAAAATCAAACAATTATTTGTAGTTCTATCGGACTCTAATTATAAAAATAACGATAGCATAACATTAAAACAAGAATTGGATCCCCTCAATCTTTTTAATAAAAATCAAACTTTAATCCTTAAACCTCCACTTTTAAAACCAAAAGAGAAAGAGAAATTTGATTTTACTTTGCCATCTGAAAAAAAGTTTGATGATAAATGGATAGAAATACAACAAATCTGGAAAAGTGATAAACGTAAAGCAATTGAAATTTTATATCAATATAAAAATTCTTCTGAATTGAAATCTGCAAATGAAAACTATCTAATTCGTAAGTTTTTATGTTCTGTATTTTTAGAACTTAAAGATTACGAAACTGCAGAAAAAGAGTGTAAAGAAGCCACTTACTTTGATTATGATAGTCAATTGTTATATTATTTATCAATGATTTATTATAAAAAAAAAGATAAAGAGTTTTTTGAAAAATATATAAAAAAATATTTAGAAATTCAAAAATACGATTTTGATACTTATTTTATGTTAGCCCACTATTACTATGAAGAAAAAAAATATAGCGATGCTTTACAATATTTCGAAAAAATTCTAACTTTACAAAATAATCATAAAGAGAGTTTATATTATGTTTTTCAAATCTATAAAGAACTAGATAAACCAAAAAAAATGATTGAAGTATACGAAAAAATTGAAATTTATTATCCCGAAGAATACGAATTACAACGAACTTTAGTTTTTGATCTTTTAGAGAAGAATCAAGAAGAAGTTGTTATTGATTTTTTAGAAAAAATTTACAAAAAAACTAAAGAAAAATATGATGGTTTAATTCTTTGTGGTTTATATTTAAGAAAAGAAAATAAATCAAAAGCAAAAGAAATTCTTATAGAATTATATCAATTATATCCTGAAGATTGGGAAGTAGTTAAAGCAGTAATTTTATTTTTTAAAGAAGAAGAAACGAATTATGATTCTATAGAAATAATAGTAAAACAATTCTTAAAAAATGTTCCAATAGAAAAAAAAGAGGAAGTTTTAAAAATACTTCCAGATTCTATAAGGCAAAAAATCGTTGGATCGGACCAAAAACAAGATTAATGAGTAAAATAAGATTCTATAGTTTTTTTTAAATTTTCTTCTGGTTCATTAAAGCCATAAATATAGCGGATTTTATAATCTTTATCAACAAAAAAAGTAGAAGTGTTATGTTCTATATGAACATGAGATCCATGACGTTCTATTCGAAAATAAACTCCAAGCTTTTTTGCAATATTAAGAATTTCTTCTTTACTTCCTGTAAATCCAATAATTTGGCCTTGAAATTTTTTTAAATAATCATTGATTATTTCGGGTTTATCTCTTTCTGGATCTATAGTAATGAATACAATTAAAGGTTGCTTTTCTTCCGAAAATTGCTTTTGTATTTTTGTCAATTTTTGTAATGTTATAGGACAATAATCGGGACAATGGGTATAACCAAAAAAAACAAGATAAGCGTTTGCTTTTAATGAATAGAATTCAGTTTTCTGAGAGTTTTGATTCAGAAGTATAAAATTTTCGATGATTCCGTAGTCTTTTAAACTAATTGAATTATTTTTACAATATATTAAAATTAAAAAAAAAATATATAAATACTTTTTCAGCATATGGACAAAAAAAATCAGTCGAAGGAATACACAAACAAAAAAATAAATTCAATGTAAAAAAATGTTGATAAGATTCTTTTGTAAATTTATATGTGATTATGGATAATGCAAAAATCATAGAATTACTAGGTAAAGAAGCTGAAGAACTTTTAAATTATAAAGCGATATTTCCAAAAGAACATTTACATTTACCCGGACCTGATTTCGTAGATAGAGTATTTGCACTTTCTGATCGAAGTCCAAGAGTAATGCAATCATTACAACAAATTTTTAGTCATGGTAGATTGGCGAATACTGGTTATTTATCGATTTTACCTGTTGATCAGGGAATAGAACATTCAGCGGGAGCATCTTTCGCACCAAACCCAATTTATTTTGATCCCGAAAATATTGTAAAACTAGCGATTGAAGGTGGTTGTAATGCAGTAGCTTCTACTTTTGGGGTACTAGGATCAGTTGCAAGAAAATATGCTCATAAAATCCCTTTTATAGTAAAAATCAATCATAACGAGCTTTTAACTTATCCTAACAAATATGATCAAATTTTATTTACTACTGTAAAAGAAAGTTGGAATTTAGGAGCTGTTGGTATTGGAGCAACTATTTATTTCGGTTCAGAAGAATCTGCGCGACAAATTCAAGAAATTAGCAATGCTTTTTCTTTAGCTCATGAACTAGGAATGGTTACTGTTCTATGGTGTTATTTAAGAAATCAATCTTTTAAAGCGGATAAGGACTATCATACCGCATCTGACTTAACGGGACAAGCAAATCATTTAGGTGCTACTATAGAAGCTGATATCATTAAACAAAAGTTGCCTACCAATAACGGAGGTTTTAAAGCATTGAATTTTGGTAAGACTCACGATAAAGTATATACAGAATTAACTTCCGATCATCCTATCGACTTAACGAGGTATCAAGTCATTAACAACTACATGGGAAGGGTAGGTTTAATTAATTCTGGAGGAGAATCGAAAGGAGCAACTGACTTAGCAGAAGCTGTTCGAACAGCTATAATAAACAAAAGAGCAGGTGGTATGGGACTTATTTCGGGTAGAAAAGCTTTTCAAAAACCAATGAAACAAGGTATTGAACTGCTCAATGCGATACAAGATGTTTATTTAAATCCAGAAATTACTATTGCGTAATTATCACTTACCAAAGTGATTTCCCCCTCATTGCCCGCATTCAAATTGCGGGCACTTTTTTATTATTTCTTTTTCAATAATATAAGCTGAAGAATCTTTATCTTTAATCCAAACACATTCCCAATTTAACTTGTTTTCGTAAATAGCTTGTATATTTTGATAATGGTCATCGAAATATAAAATGCTTTTATTTGGATAATATGTTTCGATACAACTTTGAATTATTAAAAAAAATTCTTTTTTTGGTTTTCTGATTCCCATTTCGCAAGAAAAAAAAATTAAGTCAAACCAATCATTAAGTTCTTTTCTCTTTTCAAAAATTTCTTGATACCAAATTGAATAGTTTGAGGCTAAAATCAAAATAAAATTCTTTTTTTTTATTTTTGAAATAAGTTCGGGAATACCGGGTAAAAAATAAATCTCTTTTAGCATAAGTTTTTTCATTCGTTGGGGAGAAACTAAGCCATATTTTTTTGGATTTTCTTTATAAGTTGTATTAAAATATTCACTTTCTAAAATTTTTCCTTCTTCGAAAAGAATGTATGCTTCGTGATTTGTATTGATTGACCAATTTTTTTTTTGAGTTTCTGTTAGTTTATTATAAAAGTTACAAAAAAATGGATCATCTAATAAAGTATTCATTAAATCAAAAATCAAAATCACAAGAATAGAAAAAATCATGCTTTATATATTGCAATCTTTTAAAATTCTGGATTATATGGGATTTTTTTTATATAACGTATTATATATTTTTTTATACTTTTTTTATAAAATTTTTATACATTTTTATCCCAAATTGAAAAAATTTCATCATTCAAGACTTGAAGGAAAGAAAGCTATTCAAAAATTTTTTAATGATTATCAGGGACAAAAAAAAATATGGTTGCATGCATCCTCAATGGGAGAGCTTGAACAAGCACTTGCGCTTTATTTTGTTGTCAAAAAGATAAATCCCACTATTCCTGTGATAATAACAGTTTTTAGTTTAAGTGTTAAAGATTTAAAAATCATTCCTTCCGAAGGTAAAGCTTATCTTCCTTTAGATGTAATATGGCAATGGAATTTTCAAAATTTTGATTGTACAGTTTTTGTGTCATTTACCTGGGATGTGTTTCCCAATTTATTAAAAAAATTAAAAAAAATCAACTGTTATAATTTTTTGTGTTCTGCTGCTATTAACAAGAATTCGTATAAAGTACGATTTCCCTTTTTATTTCGATTTTTATATGAAGATTTAGATGGAATAGGAGTTGTAGATCAACAAAATGCAGAAAGTTTTGCGAAATTTTTGCCAGAAAATAAAATTTTGATTACGGGAGATACTCGCTATGATTATATTGCATACAAATTAAAAAACAAAACATTAGATTCTTCTATATTAGAGAAACTTCAACTTTCTAAAGACATCTTTATTTTAGGTTCTACATATACAAAATGCGAAGAAGAAATTTTTCCTTACTTGCATTTATTAATTCATGAACTTCCTCATTTAAAAATATGGATATTTCCTCATAAAATTGATTCTTATCGGTTAGAGGAGGTAAAAAAAAGATTAAAAAAAAATCATTTAAGTTTTTTAATATTATCCGATCCAGAATTTAAAAAAAAGTATAAACATTATTCTATTGTAGTAGTTGATCAATTAGGAATTTTAGCTTTTGCGTATGGTTTTTCTAAAATTTGTTATGTAGGCGGTGCGTTTCATCATAGGGTTCATAATACTGCTGAGCCAGCTTTTAATAGTTCTCTTCCATTTACAGGACCGAAAATTTATTCTAGTCCGATAGCTGTTCAATTAAAAGAAAAAGAACTTCTTTTTGATTGTCAAACGGGTAAAGAAATTGTAGAAAGAGTGTTACATTTATATAAAAATTCAACTCTATTAGAGAAAAAAAGAAAAGATATAAAACAATATATTTTTACTCAAACAGGAGCGAGTGAAAAATTTTATTATATATTTCTAAGAAAATTTTTTTGATTTTATTATTTATATGAGGACAATTTTTATTGGCGATGTTCATGGTTGTTTAGAAGAATTAAAACAGTTGATACAAAAATTAAACATTAAAAGCGATCGAGTAATTCTTCTAGGAGATTTAATTAATCGTGGACCTGATTCTGTAGGTGTAGTAAAATTTGTTTATGAAAATCAATTTGAATGTTTAATGGGAAACCATGAATATGAATATTTAAAAAATTATAAAAAAAATCCGATATATCAAGAATTATATCAACAGTTAGGAGAAACGTTACATAAATGGATTCAACAAAGACCTTATTATATTGAAGATAAAAATTTCATTGCTGTACATGCTGGATTAATACCAAACCAATCTCTTAAAAAATCAAAACCTGCAATCATTACTTCTATACGAACTTATAAAGATATTCCATGGTACGAATATTATAAAGGAAAAAAATATGTTATTTACGGTCACTGGGCAAGAAAAGGACTAACAATTCGAAATCATACTATAGGTTTAGATTCCGGTTGTGTATATGGAAAATTTTTAAGTGCATTCATTTTAGAAGAAAAAAAAATTATACAGATACCAGCGAAAAAAAAATATTATATTCCACCTTCAAGTAAAATTTGAATTTATTTTAAATTTTCTTGAATCATTCGATTCAAAATTTCATAATCAACGGGATCAATGGTAGTAAATTTTAAAGCACAAAAAGTTTTTCCTTCTTCCTCCCATACTCTTATGATTCTTCCCATAGCATTTAAGTTTCCTTCCAATTCTGGTATAGATAGATTTACTAATACCATATCTCCATTTTTTAAATCAGTGCTCTTATTACACTCAAAACTGATGCCACCCAAACTAATATCTTTTCCTTTTCCCGATGAGACTTCCATTTTATTATTTGATATATTTTTTAATAACTCGTACTCAACTTTAAAAATTAGATCGATTCTTGGATATTTTCTTCTTTCTCGTTCAGAAAAATTTGAATTACGTTTTGTATCCATATTGGCAAAGTCAAAGTATATTATAAAAAACAAAAATCAAATCTTTTTTTAAACAATGTCAATAAATTTATTAAAAGCAATTATTGTACTTTTGTTAAAAAATAACTTTATTCATTGGTTTAAGATTAAAAAAAGGAAAATGTGAAATTTAAAGAAATTTTTATTAAAACTTATAAAAGAATTCAAAGAGCGAAAAGAAAATTTGAAGCTAATAAAGAATTTTCTAAGGATTTTTTGAATAACATTTTGGAAAATTTAAGCGAAGATTGGATAGAAAAAGCTCTAAAAAAAGCAAAAGAAAGTTTAGCTCCTTCTTTTGAAGAAATACCTATAAATTTGCAACTAAGGCAATCAAATATTTTTCGAAAAGCATATGAAAAAATTTTTCCTGTAAATCATGCATTTCGTATTAATTATCGTTATGGTAAGGAATTTTTAGATGAATACATGCCGATTTCGCAAGAAACCTATTTAGGTAGGGGAAATTATAAGTTTGTATATGCTTTGCCATGGAAAATGGTTATTAAAATTTCTAAAAGTGTTTTACTTTCAAATCCTTTATTTGGAAGTCTATTTACTCAAGTGAAAAAAAATCCAGAAAATTTTTTGACAAAAGAAGAATTGCTATTATATGATCATTTGTCCCAAAAAATTTCAAAATTTAAAAGAGAAAGGTTATGGTTTAAATTTTTAAGGTTAGGGTTAGAACGATATCATTATAGTATAGTAAAAAAATATCTACCAGATTTAGTAATACCTACAAGATTTTTTATGGGGTTAGAGTATAGAAAACTGCCTTTTTCGAATCAGTTCGTACGAAGTATAAAACCTATGGATGTACAAGTAATCCTAACAGGAAAACATTTAAAAGAATTTATCAAGTTTGGAAAAAAAGTTAAAAGAAAGAAATTATTAGATTATTTACTTCCTCCTTCTTATGAATTTCATTTTGATACAGGTATTTACTCAAAAGTGAAAAAGAAAATTCTAATCAAAATAAAAGAAGATTTAAAAAGATTAATAATTTTTACAGAAAAATTAGCAAAAGAAGAAAAATTAATATTGGATATTCATACAGAAAATTTGATCATTTCTTTACCAGAGTTTGAATTAAAATTATTTGACTTTCATATTTTTGATGAACACCTTTATACTTATGGGGATGGAATATTAAATCCAGAAAAAAAACATATAGAAGTGATAGAAAATTTTATTGAATCGTTTCAATTGGAGTAAACAATGAATCAAATCAATCCCGATGTTTATGGATTTTTAAAAAAGATTGATACATTTTTTTTTGATGTAGATGGTACTTTATTTTCTAGTGAGGATATTTTAGAAGAAGTATATCAGGAATCGATAGCACAATATTTTCAGAAAAATAACATACAATATAAGTTGCCTACTTTATCAGAAATTCTTCCTTACATTGGTATGCCCGTAAAAGAAATCTTTCGTAATCTACTTCCTTTTTTAGAGGAACAACAAAGAGATGAAATCAGTCAAAATGTTTTGGATGTTCTTGTAAGAAAAATTTATCTTGGAAAGGGAAAACATTATGATGGAGTGAAAGAAACACTGAAGTATCTATATAAAAAAAAATACAAAATGTTTTCAGCATCAAATGGACGGAAAGCGTACATAGAAGCCATTCTTAAAGTGAATTGTATTGATTCTTATTTTTTAGAAATCTCGTGTATAGACAATATTACAATTTTTAATAAATCCCAATTAGTGAGAGAGATAATTCAACGATATAATTTAAAACCTGATTCTTGTGTAATCATAGGAGATAGAGAATCAGACAAAATAGCTGCACAAGAAAACCATATACATTTTATAGCTACTGTATATGGTCATGGAAGCCCTCCAGAGTGGGAAGGCTCAATTCTTAAAATACAGTCAATCAAAGAATTAATGGAATTTTTTTGATTAAGCAGCTTTTTCTGTTTCTTTCTTTATTTTTGAAAATATAGAAAGAGCAGTCGAAAAATCATTGGAAAATAAACATGCAATTCCAAATTCAAATAGCTCTTTTTGATCCTCTATTTGATGATTTCGATATTTTTCTTTTAAATCATCATATTTTTTTCTATAATTTCTTTCGTATTCTTCGTAATGTAGCGTGTATTCTTTTCCTGTAATTTTTTTATATGCATGTAAAAGTATTCTTTCAGCTTCTTTATATTTTTTTAGTTTAATTAAAATAAGCCCAACATTGGTTAAATCAGTGTCAAGAAAAGCTTCTCTATAGGTTTCGAATATTTGTAAAGCTTTTTCGTAATCTTTTAGCTCATTATAAGCATTAAATAAAAAATGAACATATTCAGGTTTGACTTTTTTCTTTAACAAATAAAGAGATAGTTTTATAATTAGATCGTATTGATTCGATAATTTAGCACAGTGATATAATCTAAAAATTATCCATTCAGGAGCTAATTTTTTCTCCAAGATCCATTGAAATAGTTTTTTTGATGATAATATATAGTTTTTATTATGATAATCATACATTGCAGAAAGTAAATCTTTAAACATACCTTTCGTCTGATGAATTTTATCCATTTGTTTTTCTAATTCTAATAGTGATAAGTAGTAAATTTCTTTTAAGTTTTCATTTAAATTTTGATGAATATTTGGTTCTAACTCTGATTTTATTTCTAAAAATTTTTTTTCTGTATAATAGTCCCAGTATTTTTCTAAATCTTCTAGTAGTATCATAAAGTTCTCCAATTTTTTTTGATAATCGGATATTTTTACGAATCTTTTAAAAATTTTTCTAATTGATATTTTTTTAATTTGATTCTTAATGTGTTTCTATGGATTCCTAATAGTTGAGCAGCATAATTTATACGTCCATTAGCAAGTTTTAATGCTCTATAGATATGTTCTTTTTCAATTTGCTCCAAAGTAGGGAAAGTAGTCTTGATTTGTTTTTGAATCATTATTTTGTTTTCGTTTTTATATAATGAATTTTTATTAAATTGACTTAAGATTTTTTCCGGCAAATCTTCTACTAAAAGATTACCATCTTTTGAAAGAACTACTAATCGTTCTATTGTATTTTCTAATTCTCTAATATTACCTGGCCAATCATATTCATTAAAAATTTTCCATAATAATGGATCTTCTATTGAGATTTTTTTGTTGTATTTTTTTTGAAATATATCGATAAAATAATATGTGAGATTTTCTATATCTTCTTTGCGTTCTCGTAAAGGCAAAATGTAAAGAGGAATGACATTTAATCGGTAATATAGATCTTCGCGAAACAGTTTTTTTTGAACTAATTCTTCTAAATTTTTATTAGTTGCTGCAATTACTCTTACATCTATTTTTATCTCTTCGGCACTTCCTAAAGGTTCAATTGTTTTTTCTTGTAAAACTCTAAGTAACTTAACTTGAAGATTTAAAGGTAATTCTGCAATTTCGTCTAAGAAAATCGTTCCTTTATCAGCTAATTTAAATTTTCCTTCTCTACTTTTGTGAGCCCCTGTATAAGCACCTTTTTCTACACCAAAAAGCTCGGATTCTAATAAATTTTCTGGAATAGAACCACAGGAAACTGTAACAAAGGGATAATTTTTTCTTGCACTTCTTAAGTGGATCATCTTTGCGAGCTTTGATTTTCCTACTCCTGATTCTCCTAAAAGTAATAAAGTTGTATCAACCTCTGCCATTTTTCTTGCGATTTTATAAATTTGATCCATTTGTGGGTTTAAAGAATCTGGTATCAAATGGAATTCTTTTTGGGTTGTGGAAGTCTTTAAAATATTTTGCACTTCTTTTTGATCCGATTCATCGATCCATTTTTGATTTATTAAAAATTCTATGAATTCTTTTTCTGATAAGTGTTTCAGAGTTTCTACTTCAATCTCTAAAATTCTTAGTTGTTTTCTGGAAATCCAACCATTTCGAAAAAGTTTTATAATTCTTTCATTTAGACTTGAAGGAATTTTCATTTTAAGCTATATTTTTTTATTTTATATTGAATAGCTCCTCGAGACATTTTTAATTTTTTTGAGGCTTTATATAAATTTCCTTTATAAAAATTTATGACTTCTTTAATAATATCTTTTTCTAATTGTATAACTTCTTTTTTTTTATGTTCCAGTTCTTGAATTTTTAAATCTAAATCATCTTTTTGTAAAATTTTTTTTGGCAAATCCTCTACTAAAACTATTGTTTTATCTTCAGGAAGACTAAGTGCTAATTTAAGGATTAAATTTTCTAATTCTCTTACATTCCCTGGCCAATTATATTCTAATAGTGCTTTTAAGGCATCTGCTTCAAATTTTAGTACTTTCTGAAATTTATGTTGTATCATCCATAAAAAATAGTCAATCAATAAGGGTATATCTTCTTTACGTTCTCTTAATGGAGGTAGATGGATATGAAAAGTAGAAATTCGATAGTATAAATCAGATCGAAAGTTTTTATTTTTAACTTCTTCCTCTAGGTTTTTTGATGTTGCAAAAATAAATCTGGCAGTACAGGGCAAAGTTTTATTAGAGCCTAATTTTTCGTATTGATTTTCTTGAATCACTCGCAGAAGTTTTACTTGATATTCTAATGGGATTTCTCCAATTTCATCAAGAAATAAGCTTCCGTGTTCTGCTTTTTCGATTAAACCTTGTGTTGTACTATCAGCTCCCGTAAAAGCTCCCTTTATATGTCCAAATAATTCGTTTTCTAAGAGTTCTTTTGGAATTGCAGAAAGATTGGCACTTACTAATTTTCCAATTCTTTTAGAATTCGCATGGATAATTTTTACAATTTGTTCCTTACCTGTTCCTGTTTCTCCAGTAACCAAAATTGGATTTTGTAAAGGAGCATACAATTCTACAATTTCTAAAATCTTAGACATTATCCCATCTTTTTTAAAAATGAAGGTGGAAATCGAAAAGCTATCAAGAACCTTATGGAGATTTTTCATTTTTTTGTATGATTTTTTTAGCAATTTCTAAAAGTTTAGGATCAACTCTTACTTGAATAAAATCATTTTTACTTTGCTCTTTAAATTTTTTTAAAGACTCAGGTTTGATTTTATCTTCACCAATCCATTTACTTATAGCTAAAATCATTCTGCGATGTAGATCTTCTATTTTTTCTACTGCACCTGCTTTTTTATAATAACCATAAGCAAGTAATGGTAATCTTTTTTCGTACATATAGTAATCACCTAATTGTATTAAGCCTTCTTTGTAATTTGCTAATAAGAAACATTCTTTTGCTAATTTAAGGTCTTTTTTTAGAAATGCTTCTTTTCCTTTTTTAATAAGTATTACAATTTCTTCTTTACTTAATTGTTTTTTTCCTTGCATAACATTTTAATCACTTCTAATTAGTTCTTTATTTATGGTGCATCTACCCTCGAAATAGCAACCTTCCTCAATAATTAAAGAAGGAGAAATGATATCTCCTTTTACTTTACTAGTGGAAAGTAAAACAACTCTTTTTTTTGCTATAATATTTCCTTTAACTTCTCCACCTACTACCAAAATACCTACTTGTAAATCTGATTCTACTTTGCCAGTTTTTCCGATCAAAACTTTTCCTTCTGTTTGTATTGTACCTTTAAAATATCCATCAATTCTAAGAAGATCTTTAATTTTGAATTCCCCTTTAAATTCAGAACCTTCCCCGATTAATGAGTTAATCGGTATTGTTTCTAATTGTTCAACCATAAGGATTGTATATCATTCATTAGTATATGAGGATTAAAAGCCAATGTTCCAATATGAACTTCGTAATAAAGCATCGAATCATTTGTATTACCTGTTCTACCCGAATATCCAATAATTTCGCCCCTTTTCACTACTTGGTTTAGGTTTACTTTTACTTCACTTAGATGAGAATAAAAAGTTTGTATTCCGGATAAATGTTCAATCCAAACATATAAACCAAATGTTGGGTGATAATTAATTTCTACAATTTTTCCATTTGCTGTGGCATAAATAGGAGAATGGGGAAAAGTCATAATTTCAACTCCTCTTAAAGGATAATGATTCCCCCTTTTTATAGTAACTCTGGTTTTATAGTTGTTTTTTATAAAACCTTTTACTGGCAAACCAGAAGGAATTACAGAAAAAAACTTCTTTTTATCTTCTGAATTTAATTCTTTTAAAATTTCTTCTAATTTTTTATTCGATTCATCTAAAATTAAATTATCTAACTCTGAGATATTTAAAGAAATTTTTAAAATTTCCTCAATTAGAGATTGTTCACAATTATTTTTCTTTTCTTTACATACTTGAATCATTCGATTTAAATTCTGTAATTGACTAAATGTATATTCATTGACATATCCTCCTTTACCATTTTCAGAAGCAATGCGCAAATTACTGTGAATTTTTGTAATTGTTTCGGCAAATTGTAAAATCGTATTATGCATGGGTATAATTTCTTCAGAAAGTCGTGATGTTTGTAGATAAAAATTGTTATTGGTGACTCCCAAATGGTAATATTGTAAATTTTGTGAATTTCTATAAATAATTATAAAAACTGCGGAAATCGTTAATAAAAGGACAATAACAGAAGTAAAAAAAATGATATAAAAATTTAAATGTAAACTTACTATTCTACTTTCAGAATGAGGTATCAACATAATAGTAATTTTTTTCTTTCCCTTTAAGTGAATTCTTTTAAAAAATATTTTTAAGTTTTCTAAAAAAAGCCTCAATTTCTTTTTTTCTTCTTTTGGAAATGGAACTTCTAAGTAATATGAGACTTTTGTAATCTCTTCATTGTGTGTTTTTTTAATTTTTTTCTTTTTGACCATATAGGGTTAAATTCTATAAGAATCTAAAATAATCAATTTTTTTTTAAGTTGGATTCTAAAATCAAAATTTAATTTTATAATTTTTGTTAGTTTTTTTTGAGTTTTTGATTGCTAAAAAAACAATTTTGATATCAATACTTTGAATTTTTTAATTTACAAAATCTTACAATTTAAATAAAAATACGACAAAATGAATATAGGGGGATAGCAATGGAACAAAAACTAAAAGAGAATGTTAGTTTTGATATAAAATTAGGAGATACTTATGCTCCGTGGCAAAGAGAATTTTTTAAAAATATTCAGGGTTTTGTAGAGTTTGGTGTTTCTGAAGAAAAAGCTAAAGAATTGTTGTTTAAATTTATAAAATTATCTTCAGAAGTGCCATTACCCGATGTTATGAAAACTTTTGATGATCCCTCTAAGTTAGAGGAAGTAGGAGTTTATACAAAGCAAAATTCAAATCTTAGAGATTTCATAGTGGAATTTTTAATGCCATTGTTAAAAAATTTTACTTTTGAAGGTAAAGAAAATCTTGATTACATCCTACCTCTAGCAGATCAATTTCCTGTTACTTTGATTTCGAATCATTTAAGTCATTTAGATGCTCCAGCAATTTATTTAATGTTGTATAAAGAGGGGGGTAAGGCTAAAGAAATTGCTGACAGATTAGTATTTATTGCAGGGAGATTAGCTTTTACTGAAGATTTTGCTAGATTAGGGCTTTATATGTTCGATACATTATTAGTTTGTTCTAAAAGAGACATGTCTCAGAATCCTGGTTTAGCTGATGTTATGACTCGCATTAATATGCGTTCTTTTCGACAATCTCAACAATTGCAAAAGCAAGGAAAAATAATTGCAATTTTTCCAGAAGGAACGAGAAGTAGAACCGGACAACTGATTTCTTTTGTGGATGCTGTGTATCATTATGTTATGAATCGAATCATTATACCCATTTCTTTAGAAGGAACAGATGAAATTTTACCAACATCAACATTTCTATTTAAAGCAGCAAAAGGGAGATTTGTTTTAGGAAAACCCGTACTCGTAGGAAGTTTATCCAAAGACTTGATGGAAAAATTGCCAGATTATGTTGATCGTTTAGAAATTCCAGAGCATATACAAGACAAAAAACAGTATGTTATAGACTCTTTAGCTTTATTAGTAGGAAGAAATTTACACAGACACCGACATGGAGTTTATAGAAATTTATATAAAGCGATTGATCAAAAAGAAAATATTTTAATCACTATTCCAAAAGAACCAAAAGAAAAAATATTGATTATTGGCCATTCTCCTTATTCAGCAGCTATTGGATGTGTGCTTGCAAATAAAGATACTCTTGTAAAAATATTGATTTTAGATCAAAATAAAAAAGATAGTTTTAATGCAAGTAGAACTGATCAAGATTATTATCCTTTTTTTAAATTACCACCTAATGTTGAATTTACAGTAGATGCTGAAGAAATCAAAAAAGCGACTTTAATTATCCAATCAGTAAGACCTTGGGAAATTGATATGTATTATTCAATTTTAAAAAAATTGATAAATCAAACTTCAGCTCCGATTATTAATGTAGCCAAAGGTTTTTGTAATTCTAAAACAGGTTTAATCACAGATGATCTGACGATCAAGTATGATATTGATCCCAATCGTATGTTTGTTATGCTTGGTGCCAATTATCCACAACAAGTAATGGAAAGAAAAATTACTGGTTACGAAATTGCTGCCTATTCTCAATTAGATAAAATTGATGATTTAATAAATTTATTTAGTAACATGTATATCTTTGTAAGACCAGCTATTGTAAAAAATGATATTAGAGGTGTACAATTAGGCGGAGCTCTTAAAAATATTTATGCTTTGGCTACTGGACTTATTGATGGTTATTTTGATAAATATTATGGTGGCAACTCTGATAATACTTTATTTCATTTATCGAATCGATTTTTTAAAGAAATGGTTTTAATTGGAAAGGAATTAGGTGGTATAGAGGAGACATTTAACGGATTATCAGGGCTTTCAGATTTAATGCTGGCATGCTTTGGTAAAGATTCAAAAGATCGACAGTGGGGGTATGATTTCGCTTTTGGTAAGGCTGATCTTACTCGAATGAGTTCAGGTATTTTTGGAATCAGTATACTACCTAACTTGATTTCTCTTGATGTGGATAAATTTCCTATAGCAGCTTCGGTGTATCAAGCTGTTATTGAAAAAGTGCCTCTAGACAAAATATTTGATAATTTAATTTTAAGACTAAAGAAATTTTAAAATGAATACAAATAATATAAATCAAAATGATATTACACAAGTAGAAAAATTTAAGAATTTAGTTAACAAATTAAAAGAATTAGAAAAACAAAAGATTCAATTATCCCGAGAGTTAGAGCATAAGCAAAAACAAAGACAAATTTTAAAGGATATCTTACATAAGAAGAAACTAATTCAAGAAAAAACGATTGATTCAATTGAAGAGTATTTAGAAAAAGGAAAAAATATTTTAAAAGAAATTCGAGAAATTATTTCTTATTTAAAGAAAATTCAGGACGAACAAGAACAGATTATAAATTCGATCTATCATCATCCTTTGTTAAGTAAAACAGTTTCTTCTATACAAAATTCAAAGGAAGAACTTTTAAACATTGTTTATGATTTACAAAAAGAGATCGAATCTTTTAAACAAAAAAGAATACAAATAGAAAAAAAAATTGCTCATTTAAAAGATTTATAATTTCTGGTCTTAGGTAGAAGTTATGAGTAGTCATTTATTACCGGTTCAAAAAACAAAATTTGTAGAAGATTCGAAAATTAAAAATCAATGGATTTTGATCAATGCTGAAAATCAGATTTTAGGTAGATTAGCAGCGTTGATAGTCCATAGATTGCAGGGAAAACATAGAAGAGATTTTTCACCTCATCAAATATTAGGTGATTATGTAGTAGTTATTAATGCAGAAAAAATAAAAGTTACTGGAAATAAAATCAAAAAAAAAGTATATTATCGATATAGTGGTTATCCTGGGGGATTGAAAAAAGTTACATTAGAAGAAAAAATGAAAAAAGATCCAACAGAAGTTTTGGAAAAAGCAGTAAAACGAATGTTGCCTGATGGCAGAAGAGGACGAAAACTACTAAAACATTTAAAAATTTATGCGGGTGCTGATCATCCTCATCACGCACAAAAGCCCGTAGAAATCAAAATCAATTACAAAAAACTAGTTTAAATATAGGGGAATTATGGAACAAGTGAACACAAGACAAAAAGAAATTTTTGTTGGTAGAAGAAAGACAAGTGTAGCAAGAGTAATTTTAAAAGAAGGAATAGGTAAGATTATCGTTAATAAAATTCCCTTAGAAAAATATTTTCCTGCGTTAAGACTTCAGAAACATGCAATCGAAGCATTAGAATTAACTCAACTTACTAATAAATTTGATATTTTTATCAAAGTCAAAGGTGGAGGAATTTCGGGTCAGGCTGGAGCCATAAGGCTTGGAATTTCTCGTGCAATCGAATCTAAATTTCCCGATTTGCGACCCCTGTTAAAAAAACATGGACTATTAACAAGAGATTCCAGAATGGTTGAAAGAAAAAAATACGGAAAACACAAAGCAAGAAGAAGCACGCAATTTTCAAAAAGATAATTTTTATTATTGTTAATCGTAATTTTTAAATCAGAATGTATGTTAAAAAAATACGTCTATTAGGATTTAAATCTTTTGCTCAAGAAACAATACTGGAATTAGAAAAGGGAATTACAGCTATTGTTGGTCCTAATGGCAGTGGAAAATCGAATATTATTGATGGTATTCGCTGGGCTTTAGGAGAAAAATCAAGTAAAGCTCTTCGCGGAAAAAATATGGAAGATGTAATCTTTCTTGGTTCAGAAACACGAAAACCTGCTGGCATGGCAGAAGTGGAAATTTATTTTGACAATTCAGATAAAGTATTACCCATAGATTTAGAAGAAGTTGTAGTTTGCCGAAGAATTTATTTAAATAGTGCTAGTGATTATTATTTGAATGGAAAAAAAACCACTCGAAAAGAAATAGATAAAATTTTTGCTGATACCGGTATAGGTAAACCTGCATATTCTATCATGGAACAGGGAAAAATGTCGGAAATCTTAAAATCTTCTCCAGAGGAACGAAGATATATTTTCGACGAAGCAGCAGGTATTTCAAGATACAAAATAGAAAAAGAAGATACA
This sequence comes from uncultured bacterium, assembly GCA_937928085.1. Classification (GTDB taxonomy): domain Bacteria; phylum Spirochaetota; class Leptospiria; order Leptospirales; family Leptonemataceae; genus SKYB61. The sequence goes on from CALFVU010000006.1 coordinate 92,529, forward strand.
TTACAAAGATTACAGGATACAAAACAAAATCTTTTACGATTAAATGATATACTAAAAGAAAAAGAAAAAGAAATCCAACAATTAGAAAAACAAGCAAGAAAGACAAAACAATATTTAACTTTAAAAGAGCATCTATCAAGATATGATAAACATTTAAGATATTTAAAATTTGTAGACTTAAAAGAAAAAGAACAACAAACATCTTTAAAACTAAAAGAATTACTTTCTGAAAAAAATAAAATTTTTCAGAATATTAACTCGTATGAAATTCAAATAGAGGAGTTAGAAAAACAAAATCAAAGAGAAATAGAATATATTCAAAATATAGAGATAGAATATCATCAATTATATAGTCAATTAAACATAAAAAAAGAAGAGATTGAACGAATCCAATTTGAAGAAAATACTGTAAAAGCAAAATTAGAACAGATTTATAAAAGAATAAAAAGCGAATCAAAATATTTAAGAGAAATAGAAAAAAAATATCAAGAGTCATTACAAATAGAATTGGATTTAGTTTCAGAAATTGAGGTTTTACAACAAAAGATTGAAAGCACTACAGATTTAATTTTCTTTTTAGAGAATGAAATCAACAAAATAAATGAAAAAATCGAAAACTATAATCATCTTATAGAAGAATTAGAACAATTGTATAATTTAGAATTAGAAAAGCTAAAAAAAATTACTGAGGAACTTTTAATCAATTTAGAACAAAATCAACTTCAGTTTAAACATGGAGAAGAAAAACGAAAAATTTTACAGATACAAATTGAAGAAATCTTTCATTCAATTTTTATAAAAATTCAAGAAATCAAACAATTGTATTTTGATGGTTCTTTAAAGTTAGAAAAAGTGATTGATTTCTTTAATGAATTTTATTTTGAAGTTTTACAAAAACATATTCAAGAATATTTTGAAATTGATACTAATTTTCGAGAAGTTTTTTTTGGAGAAACAGGAATCTTTTCTAAAAAAGAAGAAGTTGATAAAACAATGCAGGATCTTATTGAAAAAAAGAAAGAATACCAAAGAATAAGAAAAGAATTGCAAAATACAAAAACTTTAAAAGAAAAAGAAAAAGAAAAACTAAAACAACAAAAAGTTCAATTGGAAATTTTGCAAAGAGATTTTCAAGTAAGAAAAACATCTTCTTTAGAAGTTAGAGATAATATAAAAAATCAAATAGAGGAAAGTAAAGAAAGATTAAAATTCTTAAGAGAAGAAGAAGAAACTTATCATCATCAATTAAATTATTTTGAAAATTATAAAAAAAAGCTAGAAGAAGAAATACAACAACTACTCCAAAAAGTTAATGAATTAGATGTTAAAATCAAAAGCTTAAAAAAAAATTCTGTGATTCTTAAAGAAAAAATTCTTGAACTAAAAAAAAATGCTCAATCAGAAAGAGAAAAAATTGAAACTATATTACCTCAGATTACTAATTACGAAAGAATGGAGGAAAACATAAAAGTAGCAATACTTAATTTAGAAGAGGAATTGTATAATGATTACCAAATTAGTCCAACAGAATTAATAGAACAGTGTAAACATTTAAGTTTAGATTACCAAAAAGAATTTAATGAATATCAAAGGTTTAAACAAGAAATTCAGGCTTTAGGACAATTCAATGCTCTTGCGATTGAACAATATGAATTTTCTAAAAAAACATACGAAGAAATTTTAAAACAAAAAGAAGATATAGAAAATTCCGAAAAAAATATAAAAGCAATCATACAAAAAATAAATGAAGAATCAACAAAAACTTTTTTAGATACATTCAAAAAAATACAAATAAATTTTCAAAACGTTTTTAAAACACTTTTTGAAGGAGGAAATGCTCAATTAGCTTTAACAGATCCATCAAATCCATTAGAAAGTGGAGTGCAAATTTATGTTCAACCACCGGGGAAAAAAATTACTAATTTGTCTTTACTTTCAGGTGGTGAACAAAACTTAACTGCAATTGCTTTAATGTTTGCTATTTATTTGGTAAAACCTTCTCCTTTTTGCCTATTAGACGAGATTGATGCACCATTAGATGATGTTAATCTAAAAAAATTTTTAAAAATGCTTAATCAATTTTCTGAACATTCACAGTTTTTAATGGTCACCCATAATAAAATTTCAATTTCAGAAGCAAATGCTATCTTTGGTGTTACACAAGAAGAACCGGGAGTTTCTAAAGTTATATCTTTGAAATTAGAAAATTATAAAGTGCAAAATGTATAAGTTGATTTTTTTATTTTTGTTATCAAAAACGTATCTTTTTTCTCAAAATGTTTTATGCGATTCTTATTTTAAAATAGCCTTTCTACCTTTTTTTGTAACAGAAATCAATCCAAAAGAATCTTTAATAAATGATTATGCTTTTATTGGAAATGGAATTGCTAAATTAATTTTTTCTAATCTAAAACAGAAATTTTTTATAAAGCAATCTATAAATCCCGTTATTTATACGAATTTTCACAAATTTCAAAATCAAGAAAATTGTAATGATTATGCATTAGCGGTGATTGAATATATTGAGCCAAAGAAATTTTTTTTATCCGATAATCGAGAATCTTCTTTTTTGAAAGTTCCATTAGAAAAACAAAATTTAAAAGATAAAGTTAAAAACTATTCAATTTCAGAGGGATATTATGCTTTTTTTGTTGGAGTTGTGATTCTTAAAGAGAGTGATATCCAAATAGAGATTGACTATGTAAATTTAATGAATCAGAATCATAGCTTTTCTATAATGTTTTTTTTAGATCGAAAAGATGTTTATAGCAAAGAAAATTTAAATAAAATTCAAGAAATTTCTTTCAAAATTCAAGAAGAACTTTTAAAATCAAATACGAATATTTTTTCAATAAAAATAGAAGGAGACTATCAAGTGTATGTGAATCAAATCACGTACGGGAAGAACCTTAAAAAAATTTCTTTACCGGATGGAGATTTTTTGATTGAGATTTATCATCAAAAATGTAAAAATTTTTTTCGTACAAAAGAAATTTCGAATAAAGAAATATTCTTAAATTGTCCTGAAAAAGATCTAGTATCTATTTCTATCACTTCTAATCCGCAAAATTCTGAAATTTTTTTAGATGAAGAATATATTGGAAAAACCCCTTTAGACATAAAAGTTCCAAAAAAAATTTATAGAATACGAATTTCAAAAGAAAATTTTTTAGAGCAATATTTTGTTTTAGATTTAACAAAAAATTTCACGGATACACTTAACTTCGATTTACAACCAAAAAATATTGAGAAAAATAAAACCATTCTTTCGAATTGGGGATTTTATGATTTATCTTTTGGATTTGGTATACAATCGTTCATTTTTTTGGGTGGTTGGATTCATTCAAATCAACAAAAAGAAAAAGCACTCAGTACAGTCCGCAGTGAATTAATTCCATATTTTTTTATTGATCCTTTAGAAATGAAGTTAGAGCAATATATTATTTTAGAAAATGCAAGAAAAAAAGCTTTATTCTGGCACAGGCAATCACAAATCTATGGTGGTGCAAGCATAGCTTCTTTATTTTTATCTGCTTTTTTTATGTATAAAGGTATAGATCTGGATATACAGAGTAATCCTTATAAAAATTTATCTTTTCGATTTTTTGTGAGCTTTTGATTTTTAAGTATTTCTTATAATCTGATAAATTTCTGAAGGTGAACTTGAACTTAAAATTTGTTTTTTAATGTCTTGTTTTTGAAAAGTTTTTGCAACACTTGCTAATGCTTTAATATGTGCATCGAAATTGTTTCTTGAAATTAATAACAAAACAATAATTCGTACTGGCGTTGTATCTAATGAATGAAAATCTAAATCTTCTTTTAAAACAGTGAGTGAACAAATAATTTCTTTTACATGCTCAGAGGTGCAATGAGGTATTGCCAATCCACCTCCAATACCAGTGGACATAGCTTGTTCTCTTTCCAGTAATGATTGCCATATCGCTTCGAATTTATCTAATAAATTTGAATTACTAAGAGTTTTTTCTAGTAGAATTTTTAAAAATTCATATTTTTCTTTTGTAGGAAGTTTTTCGTAAAAAAAAATATTATTTTCTTTTACTATTTCGTAGAATTTCATATGTCCTCTAAATTTTATTTTATGAATTCAACAATCTATTTTTTAAAATTTCGAAACTTGTCTTATAAAACATAAAAGAAATTAAAGCTACATAAATAAAATCAATAGTTACATTTTTGTTAAAATAATACACAAGTGCAATACTAATAAATTCAAAAATAATGAATAGTATTTTCATTAATAATTCTTTATTTTTTAATTTTATCATCTGAAAAGGAAATGCAAATAAAAGCATATAAACTCCATAAAGTTCAATTAAGCTATAGAAAGTACTGGGATTTAAAAAAAAGTAATAAACTGGAAGTATCAAAACAATTCGTAATACATAAAATAAAAAATTTTGCATAGATAAATAAGCATAAGGCACACTAAATAAAAGAAAAATTGGAAACATACTCCAACTTTCCTCGTAATAATTGATTAGTTTATAAAAAAGTAATACTAAAACCAATACATCGATATGTAAAGAATAACGAAAGTAAAAAGAGTAAGGGACTTTCATGATAAAAAATGCAATTGCTATAAAAAGAATACTGTTGATGTAAATATTTTCCCCGCCATATAAAATCAAAAAACTAAGAAAGAAACCCATATCAAAAAGTAATATTTGTAAAGATAATTTTTTGATAATAAAAATCTGTTTTACAATTAAAGTTAGTATTACAAATCCTAAAATGATAAGTAGTTTTATATAATGTTCAAAAAAAATAAATAGAATTATGTTGATTAGACCAATATATAAAATTCTAATAAGAGAATTCATATTGAATCATTTCTAGCAATGGTAGATTGGCTTCGCATATTTCTTCACATAAACCACATTCAATGCATAATTCTTTTTTAAAGAGTTTTTTATTTTCTACTAACGACATAGGATTTGCATTTACCGGGCAAAAATGATTGCATATAAAACAAGCACTGCAAAAGTTATATTTACTACCTTTTAATTTTTTGTAGTAGTAGTAATAATTTTTAAAAATGTCAAAATAACTTTCTTGATTAATTTCTAATTTTTTTCGAAAAGATAGATTTTGTAAATAAGGATAGTTGGATAATACTTCTTGAAATTTTGTTCCATGATACAATAACAATAAAAATTCTTTTTTCGAATCATAATCTCGAAAAAAGAAAATGTTTTTTATAAAAGGTTCATCATTAAACAAAGCCCTTAAAAGGGCATACAAAGTAGTAGGAGAAAAAACATAAAAATTTTCTAATTTTTGTTTATGGTATAGATATTTATAATGAAACTCAAAAACATTTCTTTGTTGCGTAGAAAAATTATGAATGAGTTTATCTGGTATATACTCGATTTGATAACCTATAAAAGTTTCAGAAAACCATTTCAATAACAAATTCAATTCTTCTTTGTAGCTTTTAAAGATCTCGTTCCAAAAAAATGGTATATAGGGATCATATAAAGAGAAGATTACTTTTTTTTTTGAAAAAAATAAATTTGATAGTTTGTTTTCGTATTCGAAAGAGTATAAAGAATATGAATCTAAGAAAAGTTTAAAATCATCTAAAGAATTTAATTTTTCTAAATTATTTTTTTTTGAATTTGAAGTAAAGCCAACTAATTCGTTTTTACCTGATATTTTAATTTGAAATTTTATAGATTCTTTATTTTCCCATATATAGGCAATTCCAGAAAGTGGAGAGCGAATACAAAATTCTTGAGATTTACATAAAATTTCGTATTGTTCAACTCTTCTTGGATACTCTCCTAAAAGTTGAATTGTATTTTTTGGAAAAGGAACTAAAAAATTTAAAACGGATGGGATCAATAAATTTTTTCTAAAACGTAAATCTGAATGGTAGATATACGAAAAAAAACTCATTAATGTTTGTTATTAGCTAATGATAAAATTTATTTATTTATTTTTAAAACAGGTTTTTTTACACTATAAATTTCATCCTTAATAGGTAATTCTTTTTTTAAAATTTTTGTAAACGGTAGATCATCTCCCATTTTTTTATAATGTTCACATCGGTTCATCATCCTTCTAGCTACAGTAAAATATTTATAGAGCTTTTCTTCGCCCGATCGTTTAGACCACATTTTTTTTATGCATCTAACTCTTAAAATATATTTATCTTGTTCTGCTTCGTACTGTCTTAACACGATACAATGTCGGCAATTTGCGCAAAATATCTTTTGACCAACCATAGTTTATACTCCTTTCAATAATTTATTATTTTATTTTTTTATGAAAAATATTTTTATGAATAAAATTCTGAATTTTAACAATGATTTCTTCTGAGACATTATCATAAATCACACCTGCATTTTTTCCAGAAACTCTAGAGACAATACATGGAAGTTCAAAGATAGTATCTTCTAACCAAAATTTGACTATAATTTTATCACCTGGATAAAGTAATGTTTTTGTTTCGATTCCTAATCCACCTGTTCCTATATCTAGAATTGTGCATTCATTCTCTTTATTTTGATTATGAAAAACAAAATTTCCTATAAGGTTAGTAATACGTATTCTTGCATTTTTTCGTTGTTGCTTCGATGGTTTTTGAAAATTCTCAAATTTTGAACCTTGCTTTTGCTCCATATTGATAAATTATTTTTTAGAGTTCCATTGTAAATCTTTTAAATAAATATACAAATCTCAAAGTAAAATTTTGTATTACTGATAAGAAAACCACATATAAAAAACCTATTGTATAAATAAAAAAAGGTATAATCAGATATTTTTGGTTTTGATAAGCATAATAAGCCGTAAGAATACAATAAAGAAAAAAGATACATTCTACAACTATGATTGAATTTAATTTTTGAAAGTATTTTTGTCGCTGTGATAAAGAATCATATTTAGATTCTATTTTATATTTTGAGATTCGCTCAAAAGTAGATTTTTTATCTAGTAAGGCTTCTAAAAATGCTTTAGTGTTAGAAATAGAGATCTCTACTCCTAAAATCATTAAAAAAGGTAAATTTGCTTTTATGATTTTTGGAATGAATTTAATTACTGTATGGATAGACCCTTTATACCAGCGGAATTGTTGAGATTGAAAAGACTGCATTATAGAAGGTAAATTAGCAGGATTTTCTAAATCCACAAAATATCGAAATTTCCAATCCATTAGTTGAGCTCTGTAAAATAAATCAAAATCTTCGATAAGTGTGTCTGATTCACCAATTTTCTGCATATGATATAGATTATTTTCGCCATATTCCAGTAGTGCCATTAAAATTCATCCAAAAATTCGAACCATTACGAGCAACTAATTCGAGGACAAAATGTCCATCAATTTCAAATAATTGTAGATAATTTAAAAAAGAATAATTTCTGTTAATATGTTCCCAACAAGTTTGAATCATACCAATATACCAATACAAAGATTATTAAATAAGGAATTGTTTTTACAAGAAAATTTTCTTTTAAAAATAGGGTCAGAATCAAAAATAGCAATAAATCCCGCGTTTACCTTTTTAAGTCCTTCTTTTAATACGCTTGCTTTATGTCCTTTTCTAATGTCTCTATGTATATGTTCGATTTTATATCCTTTTTGTGTAAGCTCTTCCACAAGTTGAGCTACCATATGGACAGTTTCATCAGTTGAGTCCTCTATAACTTGAATGTTAAGTTTTTCTCTAAACCAAAAAATGTTTTTTACAGAATTTAAAAGTCTTTCTACAACATGAATTTCTTTATAAATAGGAAATTGTATAGCAACTTCAGATATTTTATCAAGTGGTGTTTTTTCTAAATCGATTGGTTTTTTCTTGCAATTGGATATGCAATAGATTTTATATTTTGTATATCGATAAATCATCAAATACAAATGCATTCCGTAAAAAGAAGAAGAAAGACATCAACTGTATAAAGAAAGAAACTAGTAATCATTATCAAGTTTGAAAATAACATAGAAAATTAAAATAATTTTATATTCTTCTTTGTGTCAAATTGATTTTAATAAGGTTCAGATAATGTTTTCGATAATGTTTAAACTCTGTTTGAATATGTAAGAATTCGTTTTTATATGATTCAAACAAAAAATAATACGGATGTGGAGATTGAATCATTAATAATATTTTTTTTCTTTCTTGATTTTCCAATTTCAAATATTCAAAAAATTTTTTAAAAAAATTATCTAAATGTCTGCAACTTTTTTCTTTCCAAAAACTATATGGTAGATCGATAAAAGAAACACTATTCGTATCTCTTGGAATGACTTTAGCAAACCTCAAAAAATCTTTGTTATGAAGTATTAGTTTTGAATTTTGGATTTTATATTTTTTTAAATTTTCTAAAATAAAATCAAATCTTTTTTTATCTTTTTCTACTATATGAACTTTACTAAAACCTCTGCTTAGTGCTTCTATTCCTATCTGCCCTGATCCAGCACATAAATCATAAAATGTAATCGAATATTGTCTTTGACCGTCAAAATGAATTCCAAAGAAATTTTCTGCTAGTTGAAATAATGCTTCTTTTACTAAAGAAGAAGTAACATTTCTGTGTCCTTTTAAAGATGGTGGTAGATAAACTTTTTTTCCTTTAAGTATTCCTTTTTGAATGGGGATCGATATTTTTTTCCTTTGAGAAAGATTCATTTTCAACAATACTTATCGAATAGAGTTTTTGATAAGATTGATCAATATAATATATAGAATAGCCCCATAGATTATACCAAATAGTATGATTTCGTACAATCTATAGGTGCTTTTCCAAAAAAAAATCTGAAAACCTACTTCGTGAGGATTGTTAATAATGATTATGATTAAAATTATTATTCCTAAAAGGAATAATAACAAACGAAAGGGTAGCATTTTTTTGTAAAATTTGTTTATTTATCTTCATCCTCATCGAAGTCTTCTTCATCGAAATCATCTTCATCGAAGTCTTCTTCATCGAAATCTTCTTCATCAAAGTCTTCTTCATCCTCTTCCCAATCTTTTTTTTTAAGTTCTAACATGCCTTCCTCCTGTTTTATCCCTTATGCCCTAATTTTTTTTTGATTAAAAAATGCAACTTTATTTTACAAATATTGTTTATAAATTGAAAATGATAATGAGCCACAAGTTTCTTTATAATCCACTAAATAAGGATTAAATTCTGTATATTTAGGATTTTTCCCACATAAAATGCAATTTTCATTTTTAGGAAGTGTCGTTTTTCTAAACTCAAGATTAAGCAAATCAATTCTTATTATCGAATTGATGATATTAGGTTGAATTTGTAATAAAAATTTAATGGTTTCATTAGCCATTAAAGCCCCGATCACACCAGCTGCAGGAGACATCACTCCTACTGTAGAACAGTTTTCCGTGACATTTGGGTTGGGTTCTACTAAACATCTATAGCAAGAGGTTTGATTGGGAAGAATTCCTAAAACAATTCCGTAGAATTGTAAAACTCCTCCCGAAATCAAGGGTATTTTTTTAAAGTAACAAACATCATTTACTAAAAATCTAGTAGGAAAATTATCAGAACCGTCTACTACTATATCCACATTATCAATAATTTCAAACGCATTTTCGGAATTTAACTTTACTGAGAAATGTTGAATTTCTATTTCTGGATTTAAAGCAGATAATTTTTCATAAGCAACTAAACTTTTTTTACGCCCAATAGAATGAGTATCATATAAAATTTGTCTTTGTAAATTGGATAAATCTACTGAATCGAATTCAACGAAAGAAAGATGCCCCAACCCTGATGCTGCTAAATAATAGAGTAAGGGACTGCCAAGTCCTCCAGCACCTATAACTAATACTTTGCTATTTTTTAATTTTTGTTGTCCTTCAAAATTAATTTCTTTTAAAAAAATGTTTCTTGAATATCTGGTCAGTTCTTCTTTTTTGAATTCAACAGATTGTTTAATTGTCATTTATTTAATTTTTTTAGAACATTTTCTGATAAATTCTTTAATAATTCATCTTCAGAAATTTGTTGAGTTTCATAAATTTGTTTTGCTTCACTTTTTATCTCTTCATTCAAATTGCTATATAAGACTATACTGGCAATGTATTGTAATTTAGGATTTTTAAAAGATTCTTTTTCTTTCAAAGCATTGATAATTCCTTTTGGAATATCTTGATTTTTTTGGTTTGATAATAAAAGTAAAGATAGTTTTATTATAGTTTCATCTTGAGAATTCTGCATCAGATTTAGCAAAGCGGATTGTACTTTTTGTTTATCTTTGTTTTTTGATGCGCAACTAGCTAAAGCGAGTAATACTAAATCCTTTTCTTTTGTATTCAAAGTATTTGCGCATTCCTCAGCATTTTGATTAGGGATTGGTTTTTCTATTTTTGGAGCTACAGAGACTTCTTCTTTGATTTCTTTTGAGTTGTCTGCAGGTGTAGAGGTTTCATTTTCTTTAAGATTTTCTACATTGTTATTTGCTAAATATTGATTTTGATAATCCTTTGCTTTTACTTCTAAAAACGCAACGCACACAAAGATACCTATGATGAAAAAAAATAATGTTTTCATTTTCATAATTCTAAATAATGAAATTAAAATAAAATTCTTGTCAATCAAAAAATAGAATTTTAAAGTTTACTCCTTATAAAAAAAAATTGTTTTTTTTGTATTTTGAAATTTTATAATTATTGTAAATAAATTTAAAAAATTCATAAAACATATGGAAGCAGTTTTTTTTACTAATAGGGGATTGCAAAGATATCAAAACGAAGATGCTCTCTTAATAGGGAATAAAGTATATTCCGATGTAGATTTTTTATTGCCTCAATCTCTACAGTTTTTATCTGATGAAAAGTTTATTGTTGCGGATGGTTTAGGAGGACATAGAAAAGGTAATATAGCTAGTTTTTTAGTTTTAGATTATTTAAAATCTCAACAAGTAACTAATGAAAAGGATTTACAACATTATTTATTAAATGCTAAGTTAGTTTTAAATCAATATGTAAAAAGTCATCCTCAAGCATATCAGCTAGGAACAGTACTTTCAGGCATTGTAGTTTTAAGTAATAAGTTGATTGTTTTTAATATAGGAGATGCAAGAGTATATCAGATCGAAAATAAAATACTAAAGCGAATTACGAGGGATCATTCTTATGTAGAATTATTGTATCAGAGAGGACAAATTCGATATGAGGATATGCGAACTCACCCTAGAAAAAACATAGTAACTTCTTGTCTTTTAGGAGATGAAAAAGAAACGATTTCAGAAATTTTTATAAAAACGATACCAAGAAACTTAAATTCTACATATCAATTTCTTATTTGTTCTGATGGTTTGTGGGAGATGCTTTCTGATAAAGAAATCCAAAATCTCATTTGGACTTCTAAATCTACACTTGAACTTGCAAATTGTTTAAAAATTGAAGCTTTTGAAAAAGGAGCATTTGATAACATTTCTTATATTATTCTAACAATTTAAACATGATTTGCCCTTTTTGCAAACTTCCTGCGAATTACATTTTTAGTATCGATCGTTTTTCTCCTTCTTTTGATATTTATAAATGTGAATTTTGTAATTTACTTTTAAAAAAAGAGAAAATCAAAAATTACAAAGTTTTTTATAATCAGGGATATTATACAGGAAAAAATGAATATCATTACTTAGATGAAAGAAAATACGAAAAGTTTTTTAAAGAAGTTTGGCAAGCAAGAATTCATACGATAAAACAATACAAATTTCCACCCGCAAAAGTGCTAGATGTTGGCTGTAGTTTTGGTGGTTTTGTAAAAACATTATTAGAAAATGGTTACGATGCCCAAGGAATTGATATTTCTGATTTTGCAATAAAAGAAGCAAAAAAAAATGTGATTTTAAAAAATAGGGTTTATTGTAGAGATTTGCTTGATTTATCTTCCAAAAATAAATATGATGTAATCACTTTAATTGAAGTATTAGAACATCTCTCTCAACCAGATTTGGTATTCCAAAAAATTTCTGAAATTTTAAATCCAGGTGGTTTATTATTGATACAAACAGCAAATTTTGATGGTTTGCAAGCAAAGCTGCAAGGTCGAAGATATCATTATTTTTTACCCGGTCATTTATTTTATTATTCTAAATCTAATTTAATTTCTTTTTTAAAAAATTATGGTTTTACAAAATTTGTTAGTTATCATGGGGTTGATTTTGGACTAATCCCAAAATTAAAAAAAGCGAAAGGTTTAGTGAAACACGAATTACGATTAGTAAAAATTATCTTTTATCATTTTCTAAGCAAAATATATTTTAAAAATTTTTCTCTAACAAGTTCTTATGTTTTATATGCTTTTAAAAAACCTTGATTTTTTTCTTTGACATTTTATGTTTTTTTGTTAATTTTAAAAAAGATTCCATAGATTTTTATCATTAATTGATGAATCAAATCATTAAAGACATTACAAAAATTTTTGATGTTTTAGAGTATTTCATTACTCGTCTAATTCCACATCAACAGCTAAGTTTAAATCTAAAAGTGATGTAATCATGAAATCATTTTCTAATAAAAAACGTCCAGTTTTAGAACATAAAGAAGAAGTGATGATTAACCATCCTCTAGGAATAAAAAAACCATCATCATTAAAATGATTTCTAATATTATTATGTAAAGATAAAAATTTTCTTCCGTCTTTCATCATAAAACGAGTTTTTCGGATTACCGGATAAACAACTACATCAGGATCTCTTAAAATAAAAAAAAGTTGTCTTCCTTTAATATTATGATCTCGAGTTAATTCTAATTTTATATTTTCATTTTTTAGTCTTTTATATAAGTGTTTATATTCTTCTTCAGGTTCGGGGATTGTATTTTCTAAAACGTATTCATAAAAATTTTTTTCTTTAATAGCCTCAACAAGATCATGTCCGTTACGGATTTCAGTTTTGAGTTCCATAAAAAACTCCTAATTAATATTTTTTGAATCAAATTTATTTAATGAATTTATAAAGTCAATAATTTTTTAATGATAATATTCATTTTGATAAATTTAATATTATAAAATACATATTTATGATATTGAGACTCAATATCACTTGACAATATATATGTATTTTAAAAATTGTGCTTTAAAATCATAAATTTTGAAAAAGGAGAAAGTATGAAGATAAAAAAAATATTTTGTTTATTGATTTTGCAGGCTTTGCCAATAACATTACTACCACAGCAAAATCAAATCTCTACAGAAGAAAAAATCAAAATTTTAGAAGAGGAAATTGAAACTTTAAAAGAAAAAAGAGCAACCAAACAATATAAAAGCTTTCAGGGTTTAGGACCTGCTGCTTCGGAAGTGTATTATCTCGAAGAAGGATTATTTTCTTTAGGAGGGTATGGAGAAATAAAATATAAAAATTCACTTTCGAAATATAAAACGGATTTTGCGGATGTACATAGATTTATTTTATATGCTGGATATAAATTTAGTGATTGGATCGTTCTTAATTCAGAAATTGAATACGAACATTCTGGAATAGAGAGAAAGAAAATCATTTATTGTTCTGATGTCATAAGCGGATCTTGTGTTAAGAAAACTGATACTATACAACAAGGGGAAGTTTATTTGGAATTTGCTTATGTAGATTTTCTTTTTTCTGAATCTTTTCAATTAGCTGCAGGTTTGCTTCTTTTACCAATAGGAATAACTAATTATTATCATGAACCGACGACTTTTTTTACAGTAGAAAGACCTTACACAGAAACACTAATTATACCATCTACTTGGAGAGAAATTGGATTTATGCTACATGGCAAAGGATTCTATGATATTTTTATGTATAAAGTAGGTGTAACGAATGGAATGGAAGGTAGCAGTTTTTCAGAAGATTCGTGGATTCGAGGGGGAAGACAAAAAGGAAGTAAAGTTAAATCACAAGATTTAGCATATTTTGCTTCTTTTGATATTTTTCCTTTAGAAGGTTTAATGTTAGGTGCTTCTTATTACTTTGGAGGTTCAGGACAAAATGAAATCATAAAAACAGATCTTTTTTCTCGATTTGATTTTCAAGTGGCTTTACCAGGAACAGATGATACTACTACAGCTTTCAGAACATATCTTCAAAAAAGTTATCAAAATTCAAGAATTATAAATCCAAAAGTAAGAATATCTGAAGGGCATATCAAGTATGAATATCGTGGTATAACTCTTCAAGGGTTGTTTGCAAGAGGTTGGATTAAAGAAGAAGAAGTAAGAGCACTAAATGCAAAAACTTTAAAAAATATTGGTTCTACTGTAGAAGGTGGATATTTTAACATTGCTTACGATATAGCTTCTCTTTTAAAGCTAAAGCATAAAAAATTAGTTATATTTTATCAAAATGAATATGTAAATACTCAAAAAAGAACATTAAAAAGTAACGGTCAAAGAAATTTAGAAAAAGAGATTTCAGATCAAATTAATAATTTTTTGGGAGTGAATCTTTTTAAATCCAGTTTTATCAATGATGGATTTGTGAATTCTCTAAATAGTACAGAGATAAAAAAACTTTTAGAAGCGTATGATATTCTTGGTATTGCAAATCCAGTAAATGATAGAAGAATTCAAACGTTTGGTTTTGCACTGTATCCCCATCCAAATGTATCGATAAAACTTGATTACGAGGATTGGAGTTCTAAATCTAAATTTTATCAAGATAGTGATTTTTTTAATCCATCGAATAATAATATCGATGTGATAAATCTGGCTGTAACATTTATTTTTTAGAAATTTTTGTACTCTCCCTCTTTTGGGAGAGTTTATATCTAAAGAATCGTTTGATAGAATCTCTTTTCATTCATGTAAGTTTAAGAATTTTTGAATTTTTTCTTTCTATATATATTTTTTTTGATTTGACATCTTATTTTGTTATGTAAAATTGGATGTAGAGGGGTAGTAGCTCAGCTGGTTAGAGCGCTGGTCTGTCACACCAGAGGCCGCGGGTTCAAGTCCCGTCTATCCCGTTTGTAAGTTCATTGAAAAATTCCTAAAAAAATCTCTTTTATTTACAAAAGTCTAATATTATAAAACGTTAGCTACTTCTTTTTTTATTATTTTATTATAAATATGAATACTCCTAATCGATTGATTTATGAGACTAGCCCTTATCTCTTACAACATGCTTATAATCCTGTAGATTGGTTTCCTTGGGGCGAAGAAGCTTTTCAGAAAGCAAAATCAGAAAATAAGTTAATCTTTCTTTCTATTGGTTATTCCACTTGCCATTGGTGCCATGTGATGGAAAAAGAATCTTTCGAAGACGAAGAAACAGCATCGATTTTAAATCGTCACTTTATTTCTATTAAAGTGGACAGAGAAGAACTTCCCGAAGTAGACTCAATTTATATGAATGCTTTACATTTAATGGGGCAACAAGGTGGATGGCCTTTGAATATGTTTCTTACTCCAGATTTAAAACCTATTACTGGTGGAACTTATTTTCCAAAAGAAAGAAAATGGGGAATGCTCTCTTTTAAAGAGGTGTTGAAATATGTCCTAAATCTATGGAATACCAAAAAAGAACAATTAATTGAGATTTCGAATCAGATCACAAATTATTTAAATTCTAGAAATTTTATGAGTAATGAAGAAATAATAGACATAAAGCAAGAGCATTTCGAAAAAATCATCGGTGATTTTTATCAATATTTTGATCCTCATTATGGTGGGTTTTTGGTAAATCAAAAAAATAAATTTCCTCCTTCTTTAAATTTATTATTTCTAATTGCTTTATATAAAAAATTTAAAAAATCCGAATGTCTGGAAATGATTGAAACTACTCTTATTAATATTCGAAAAGGGGGAATTTATGATCAATTAGGTGGTGGTATTGCAAGATATGCAACAGATCATCAATGGAGAGTTCCACATTTCGAAAAAACATTATATGATAACGCATTGTATGCAAATGTTCTTATAGAAGCTTATAAACTAACAAAAAAAGAAATATATAAAGAGATTTCTATTGAAGTTCTGGATTACTTATTTCGAAATTTGTACAATCCTGAAGGTGGATTTTATAGCGCTGAAGATGCAGATAGCGAAGGAGAGGAAGGTAAGTTTTATGTATGGAGAAAACAAGAAATGATTTCTATTTTAGAAAGAAATGATTTTAAAACAAAAGAGATTGAGCAAGTACTTGAGTTTTTTGGAGTTACTGATGGTGGGAATTTTGAATCAAATCAAAATGTTTTGTATATCAAACAAGAAAAATTATGGGAATATCCATTTATTAAAAAAGCAAGAGAAATTTTGTTTAGAGAAAGAAATAAACGAATTCTACCTTTTAAAGACGAAAAAATTCTTACCTCTTGGAATGCTTTAATGATATCGACTTTGTGTAATGCATATTTGACTTTCGAAAATCCGATTTATTTAGAGAAAGCCTTAAAAACATTTGAATTTATCACACTTTTCTTAACTCAAACAAGTAAATTTACAAACCCATTAAATCATGGATTTTTAAAAAGAAGTTATAATCCTAAAAAAAATAAAGTTTTTTATTTAAATGCAAATTTAGCTGATTATGCTTTATTAGCTTGTTGTTTGTTAGATTTATATAAAGCTACTGCTAAAGAAATCTATCTTATGAATGCTTGTTTGATAAAAGATTACATTTTAAAATATTTTTATAAAGATGGAGTTTTTTACGAAACAGAAGAAAATATTCCATATTTAATCGTACGACCTTTTGATTTTTATGATGGAGTAATTCCTTCTTCTGTATCTGCAACAATTCGACTTTTTTTAAAACTTGCAGATTTTGGATTTGTTCAAAAAGAAATACATCTAGTGGAAAATTTTATAAAAAAATTCTATCCTGTTGC
The DNA here is from genome assembly GCA_937928085.1 of uncultured bacterium. Classification (GTDB taxonomy): domain Bacteria; phylum Spirochaetota; class Leptospiria; order Leptospirales; family Leptonemataceae; genus SKYB61. The sequence goes on from CALFVU010000006.1 coordinate 109,331, forward strand.
AATCCAGCATCCTTTCTCTTACTCTTATTTTTTGTTAGAAGTATTTCAATATTATTTTTTAAATCAACAAATTGTTATAAGAATTTATCAAAAACAATTCTTAAAAGAATTGATACATTTTTTTGGTAAGCATACATTTCTAGAGAGTTCGATTTTTTATAATTTTCCCGGAAGTGAATTTAAAGCAGATTGGATAAAAGAAGAAAATAATCAAAATTTAGATTATGTAATTTATATTTGCAAAAACTTTTCTTGTTCTTTGCCTATCTCGGATATAAAAAAGATTAATGAATTTTCTTTTTATTAGTGTTTTGTTGTATTTTTATAATCAAATTCCTAAATTTTTTTTGAATATAATAAAATTTCAAAATGATGAAATTTGATTAATTAATGTGGTAATTTTTTTTGTATGATTTTTTTTTGCTTTTTTTGAAAAGTTTTTTAATTTTTTGGGTTTCTACAAATTTTGATTTTCTTTAAAGTGTTTTTTTATGCATTTATATATTAACTTGATATCTAATAATGTTTGCTTTGCAAGTTTTATGTAATTTTTTTTAGTTTTTTGCATTCTAGCTTTTCAATTTTTTTTAAAGACTTTTAAGTAAAATATAAAGTAAAATAAAAAAATTTTTTCATTAATAGAATACGTAATGTTGTGAAAGTAGATAGTTATTTTTCAAAAATTTTATATAATCTCATATATACGCCTGGATTGTCTTGTATATATCGAATCATATCTTTTCTATGGATAGCGTAAACTTCTGAATCTGTTTCTGTAATAAAGTCAAAATCTGAAGGTAATTCTTTTTGCAAGTTAAAGATTTGTCCACAAAAATCTCCTGTTGTTAGTTCCATAATATTTTCATTTTTGGCATCCTTGACTTTGATGATTCCTTTTTTTATAATAAAAACATAATCAAAAAATTTATCTTTTTCTATTAAATATGTACCTTTTGGAATTTTTTTATATTGCATAATTAACTCTAATCCCGTTTTCTGAGCGGAGGTTAAAGATTTAAAAATAGAGCTATTTGATAATATATCCCATGTACCTGTCTTTCTGATTTCGTTGAGTTCTCGAAGTTGATCAATTAAATTAGTATTTCTTATAAATGACAAAAATTTTTCTTTGGTTATTACTAAAGCTTCTACATCTGTTTCTGCAATTACGTCAGCACTTCTTACTTGCTCAGTAATCAGTGCAGCTTCTCCAAAACATTCGTAAGTTCCATAACGTTTTAACGTTTCTTTGTCTGTAATTTTCTCTTGTTCCATACCTTCAATACGAACGTTTCCAGATAAGATTATAAAAAATTCATTTCCTTTCGTACCTTTTTGAATAATTTTATCTCCTCTTCGATATTTCCTGTTTTCTACTATAGTAATGAATTCTTTTGCTTTATATATAGGAAAGTTTTTAAAGATATTCACATTTGCTAAAGCATCTAAAATTTTATAGACTTCTTCGTATTTTGGGGGTTGGACATCTACATATACGGTATTCTCAATACCAAATTGTGCATATCGTAAATGTGTATTTTTTGGAAAATCTTTTGCTGCAATGTGATATACAATCATTTTTTTTTGAATTTCTTCTGGCAAACTGTTTAAATATTCAATTCTTGTATGTAAAGGGGGTATGCCCGCTTCGTGATATATTAAATCAGACTCCCAAGGAAAATTTTTTAAATCTTCGCATCTACCCGGTGTAAGGATTCCTTTATCTCTTAATTCATCGTAGAATTCTGGAGGTGCATTGAGATGATCTGAAGAATAATAAAAAGTTTTTCCTTCAAATTCGAATCCAAAACCTAACGATGGGATAGAGTGAAATGCATAATTAAATCGAAATGTAGCATTATGAATTTGATATTCTTTTCCAATAACCACGTTTACGAAATCAAATAATTCATATAATTCTTCTCTTGGAATTTTAGTAAGGGCAACATATTTTCTTATAAAAGAATCTAATATAGTTTCTGTAGTGTAAATGGTAATCTTACCTTCTTCTAAGATTTTTTGGAAAGTACCAGCATCATGATCCGCATGACAATGTGTAAGGATGATTGTGTCTATCAATTTTGGATTTACATTCGAAAGCCTAAGCCATTCTGTAGAATTCACAGGTGGATCGATCATAATTCCAGAATGGTTGATCCATAAAATAAAACCAGAGGTGTTAGCATCTGGATCAAAACCATGGCTTGGTCCCAAACAGGTTATACCAAAAAGTGGTGGATTGAAAGGTTCAGGAAGACTTTTCCCTATATCGTAAATAATATTATATTTAATATCTCCATTAAGTATGATTTCGTTATTCCACTCTAAGTCATTAATTTTTAAATTTCCATCATTTAATTTTTGTATAATAACTTTGACTTGATTCTTTTCTTTAAATCCTGCAGTGTTATTTTCATCATAAACAACAAATTTTACTAAATCATCTAGTATGCGATTTCCACGAAAGTATTCTAATTCAGCTCTCATATCGGGAAATGCTTTATTATTTACTCCATCTACATATTCCGAAGCTAAATTTAATTCTGCTGGTCCAAAAACAGATTCACTCAAAGCAATTTTTAATTGCTCCTTTTGTTCTTTTGTACAAACGATATAAGTTTTTTTTCTTCTCAGATAAAAATTGTAATAAATAGGAAATTCCAGTTCTGCTAAAGAAATTCCTTTTTCTACATGAAAAAGTTTATTAGGTAAAATAAAAATAGTAGGAGTTCCTCGCTCTAATCTCATTGTATCTTTGATTGTCTCTGGTGGTGAACCAACTTGTATATAACCTATTGAGGTTTGAATTAAATAACCACCTCTAGGAAGCTCGTTCACTATCTTATTTTGTAAATCTATGGTGTGTATTGTGGACATATTTTTATAATACAATTTTTATTATGAAATTATATTTATCAATTTTTTTCTTGTTTTTTTATCGAATTTTTGCTATAAGAATTTTAATATGCGAAAAAATATTCTATATATAATTTCTGTTTTTTTTATAATTTTTTTAACTCTTTTTTGTTCTCCGATAAAAGAAAAAAATCAATTACAAATTCTTTTAGAACCTGAATTAAATCACACCCATAATATTTATATTACTTTTGATGATTTAAATTCTCAAATAACAGATTATTATACAACGGAGAATTTTGGTCATACTCATAAAGTAATTCTCAGTACAGAAGAAAAAGCAAAATTAAAACTTGGTATTCCTATCAAAAAAGAATGTGAAGAAAACTTAGGACACAAGCATAAACTAACAATTCAAGTTTTTACTCCCTAAATAATTTTTCTTGTTTAAATAAACATAGATTGCTTTTTTTAATAGTAAAAAAAAAGTGGTTTTAAAAGCACCAATAGAGAAGGGGATACACCCGTTCCCATTCCGAACACGGAAGTTAAGCCCTTCTTCGCCGATGGTACTGCACGGTTCGCCGTGTGGGAGAGCAGGGCGGTGCTGGATTTTACTTTTGTACTTCTATCTTTAAAAGAAAAATACAATAGTTGGTCCGTAAAGCAAGTATTGAATCTTTACAATGTTTCTATCCATTATTTCGTAGTAAACAATACTAAATCCTACATAATTTGGAAAGATTAAATTAAAGACCATATTGAAAATGGTACGATTTTTTGCTAAATCTTTATTTATGTTTAAAATTAGTGATAAAAATCTTTGATAATCTAAAAATAGATTTATTCCAATACGTTGAGAGTAATTTTTTGAATTTATTGTATACCTTAAAGGTTGAATCCATTCTTCTGTATTTGTATAATCATAAAACTTTAAAAAAAAATTATTCAAAGAGAAATTTTTTGATTCAAAAGGAATCGTTTTTCCAACAAAAGAATCAATTTTTATTTTTGTTTCTTCCAAGCTGTAGATATAAAAAGTGTCGAATTGCCAATTTTGGATGGGAAGTTTAAAGCTTAAACCGATTTGAAAGTTAGGATCTTCATTATATACTTTTATATTTGCTTGAGGAAAAAAAATCCAGCTAGATTGAATGAAATTAAATGATGTTAAGTTTTTAAATTGTGAACTTTGAATGGGTCCAATGCCCTTGAAGTAATTATAACTAATAAAAGGAGTTGTCGCTTCGTTGTGAAATAAATTGTATCTTATTGTGGTGTTTTGGATTGCTATTTTTGTTTCTATGGTTTGCCATAAATTATACAAAGGATTTCGATCTTGATTAGGTAATTTCATTGCATAATTTAAATAAGAAAACTGCCAGTTTTGTTTAAAGCCTAAAATCTGAAATCCATTCCCATTTCCGTATCCATCATATTTTTTATTATCCTGATATATTTCTAAATTGTTCGTTTGTTTGAATTGCAAAACAGGAATGGGAATTTTGTTTATGTTAGAACCTACTCCATTAAATACAGAAAAAACGAACAACCAAGAATTAATGTCTATGTTGATTTGATTTTTTTCTGATAGTTTGAATTTGGACTCATTTGGAAAAATAGAAATTAACAATACGAAATATAAAATCAATAATGTTTTGATTTTCATAATCTTTCATCTGAAAAACTACATTATTTTAATATCATTACAGATAACGAATTTTTTTTTATTTTAAAGTGCAACTATTTTTATAAAATTCTCTTAAGAAATTTGGTTAAAAAAATTTTACAAAATACTTAAAAAAGGATTGCTTTTTTTAATAGCAAAAAAAGTATGGTTTTAACGGCACCAATAGAGAAGGGGATACACCCGTTCCCATTCCGAACACGGAAGTTAAGCCCTTCTTCGCCGATGGTACTGCACGGTTCGCCGTGTGGGAGAGCAGGGCGGTGCCGAATTTACTTTTAATTCTTTTACTACAAGGATCTTCTTAATAAAATTTTTGTTTCTCTTTGAATTTACAGTTGAAAAACAAATGTTGGCCCGATTAGCCAATATCGAATTGTACCTACACTTCTTTCACTAAATTCATAAAAAACATTGAAACCAAAATTTTTTGATAAAATTAAACTTATGACTGTATTCGATACCCAGCGAGCAAAAGTAAGATCTCTTCTTAGTGTAATTTTCAGCGATATAAATCTTCTATAATCCATAAAAATAGAAACCCCCAATCGATGGGAAAAGTATTTTTTTCTTATAGTTAGGTTTAAAGGAAGTATCCATTTTGTAGGATCTGAAAAATCGTATAGTCCAAAGGATAAGTCTTCGAAATTATTCTTTATTTCTCCTATAGTAGTTTTTAAATCTGTGTTTACTCTTTCGAAACCGTAAGAATATGTAGTGTCGAACTTCCAATTTTGAATAGGAAGTTTAAAACTAACTCCTAATTGGGGGTTCGGATCTTCTACGTATACTTTTACATCAACTTTAGGGAAATGAATCCAATTCTGAGTAGAAACACTATACAATGAAAAGTTATTCACAATAGAATAATCGTGAGGTCCAGAACCTTGAAAATGAGAAAATCCTATAAAAGGTTGTATTTGATTATTTTTATAAAACGTATATTTCATCAAAAATACGTTTCCAGTGACTTTTGTTTGGACTTGTTGCCAATAATCTAATATTTGAATTTGATCAGAATTTGGATACATAGGAAAGCTAAAATGAACATATAGAATCTGCCAGTTTTCTTTAATTGCCATAAATTCTAATCCTATACCTTTGCCTTTTCCAGAAAAATTTTTATTACCAGAGTGAATTTTTAAATTATCATTTTGAGTTGATTGAAATACTCGTATAGGAATCTGATTAAAATTTGTTACTTCTCCCCAAAAAGGACTTATAAAAAAAAACCATTGATTAAAATTAAATTGAGGTCTTTGAAAAATAATTTGTTTTTCTTTGGTTTCTTTATTTTCTGTTGCAAAAAGATGACTAATAACAAATACTATTATTAAAAGCATTTGTGATTGTTTCATTTTACATCCTTTGAATTTTAAAATTTTAAAATCAAACATGTTATAATATAGTAAGCATCAAATTTTTTTACAGAGAATTTTTAATCAATAAAAATTATAAACTCATTTCTATTTTTTTTTAATCATCTAATCATCGAAGAAAATTTTAATGTTAAAAGTTTTGATTTTAAAAAAAGTTCAAAATAAATTATCTACATTTTATAAGAAGAATTGTAATTACCGATAATATTTAAAAAAAAATGAAATGGAAAATCTACAATTCTACCTTAATTACTTCTGAAAGCATCATTTCTGACTTTGAGTTTGGTGTTTTAGAAAATTTTTTCACTTTTTATCTAAATAATGTAGACTTTAGTATCAATTTACATGGAAGAGTAGTTCTTCCTAATTTTATTAACTGCTTTGATAATTTATTAGCGAGTTATCTTCCTTACAAAGGAAAAAAAAAAGTATATTACAATTGGTTGGAATGGGATAATGAAGTAAAAACATCAGATCTTTTTAAAGAACGTATGTTATTAGATAGAGAAGACCTTTATTTTTTAGGTGCATATAGAAATTTATTTTCTGGCGTGGATTTTATTGTTGATCATATTCCTAAATTTGTTTTTGAAGATATTTTGCCTTTTATAGATGTGGATCTGCTTACTGATTTTGGGATTGCACATTCACCCGTTAGTTATTCTTTAAATTGGGGTAAAGGGATTAAAGTAGAATTTGATTATGCAAAAAGAAATCATTTACCTTTTATTATAAGAGTAGGAGAGGGATACGATAAAGAAAGTAAACAATCAATTAAAAAACTATACGATATGGGAGCTTTATCGGAAAATACTGTTCTAATCTGTGGTGTTGCAATGGACGAAGTTGATATAGAATTAATTGAAAGCAATAATAGTAAAATTGTTTGGTGTCCCGAAATCAATGAAATTCTCTTTGGAAAAACAATACCTATTCAGAAAATTTTAGATCGTGAAATTACTGTCTGTTTAGGTACCGGCAGTTCAATGCAGGGAAGCAAAAATTTATTTTCGACAATTCAGACTTCTTTAAAATACGTACCAGATGCAAAGATGATTTTAAAAATGATTGTAGACAATCCCGTAAGTGCTTTTCAACTTAAAAAAAAAGGTAAAATACAAGATTCCTATTTTGCAGATTTTATTGTTGTAGATGAAATCTCTCCTAAAAGTTATGATTTTATCAAAAGATTAGAATTACAAAAAATTATTTTACTAGTTCACAAGGGACTTCCTTTGTATGCTAATGAAAAATTTTTAGAATTGTTTGAGATCTTACAAGTAGAATATGAAAAAATTATCATAGCCAAAAAAGAAAGATATGTAAAAAAAGGTTTTACGAATAAAATGAAAGAAATTTTTCTCAAATTAGGAAAAGAAATCGAACTTCCTTTTTTTATGTAAGGTTATGCCAGCAATCAAAGAATATACAAAAGGTGCTATTATTTATTTCGAAGGTGATAAAAGTGATTACATATATCTATTACAGTCTGGACAGGTAGTTTTGATTTATAATTCTCTGGATGGAACGAAAGAAGAAAAATACATTGTCAAAACAGGAGAATTTTTCGGTGTTAAGTCGGTTTTGGGAAACTATCCAAGAGAAGAAACAGCTCAAGTATTAGGAAATGCAAGAGTAATTTTATTGAAATTAGAAGAGTTTCGGAAGATTGCTTTAGAAAATACGAGATTAGTTTTACAAATGTCGAAGGTTTTTTCTAAGGAATTAAGAGAAATTCATTCAAAAATCCGAGAAATCTTAAAAGTAGATTCTGTAAAAGATTTAGAATACGAATTAATGAATGTGGGTGAATCTTTTTATTTAGCAGGAAATATTCAAAATGCGGGATATGTATTCGAAAGATATCTTCAGTATTATCCTGATGGTAAATTTAAGGAAAGAGCAGAGATGTTATTATTAAAAACAAGAAAAGGAGATACTTATCCGCTTGAAATTCCTTCGTTAGAAGAATATGCAAGTAAACTTTATAGCTCTACCAACGATGAAGAATTTGTTAAAGAAACCTTAAATCTTGTAAATGAAGATTTATTCCAGATGCCTGGGATAGAAAATACTTCATTAGAAAAAGAAATTGGAAAAATTGATCTACCTAATTTAGTAGAAAAAATTAATGAATTAGTCAAAAAAGATAAAGTAAAAGAAGCTTATGATTTACTAGAAAATTTAAAAAATACGAATCAACTTTCATCTAAAGAAGAATTTAACGAATTTCTTTCTTTTGAAAGAGGTAGATTACTTATTTTGCTAAAAAATTATAAGGCGGGATTAGAACAAATCTTAAATTACTTAAAAACGTATCCTCAGGGAAAATACTTAAAAGATGCTTTGTTTCAGGCTGCTTTGACATTTGAAATTTTAAAAGATGTACAAAAAGCATCTATGTTTTATAACAAAGTACTTTATCTTAAACCAGATGATGATATAACAAAGCAAGCCAGATATCGATTGTCCAACTTAAAAAAGTCATAAATAAAAAAGATGCTAGTTTTTAACCTTATTGATCAATTCCGATAATTTTTAAAAGAAGTAATTTATGGAAATATCAGAAAGCTTATTTCAGAAATTTGGAAAAGAATATAAAGCAGGAGAAATGATCTTTTGTGAGTGGGAACCCGGAAACAGTTTATTTATTATCGTTAAGGGAAAAGTAAAAATTATCAAAGTTTTTGGTAAAACTCAAAAAACATTAGATGTAATTGTGGAGGGTAGTATTTTTGGCGAAATGGCTATTTTAGAGGAGCAACCCAGAAGTGCTTCCGCTATAGCAATTGATGATGTTAAGGTTTTGGAATTAAACAAAGAAGATTTTAATTTTATAATTCAAAAACATCCTCAAATCGTTTTTAATTTGCTGCTTATCTTTACCAAAAGAATCTACGATGCTAAAAGAAGATTAAAAAATTTATTGATTTCTGATCCTTTAATTCGAGTGATTGATGTTTTTTTGATGTTAATTGAATCAAATCCGAATTTATTAAAATTGAATCAAGCTTCTTTGCAAGTTAGTGTAGATGATATAGCTAATTGGTGTGGTTTACCAATTCGCGAAGTGAATTCCCATGTTATGAATTTAGTTAGGCAGGGGAAGATTGATCTTTATCCCGATAGAGTAGTCATTCCAAATGTAAAAGAATTAGAAAGATTTGTACAAACCAAAATAAAAAGTATTAAAAAAGCAAAATGAAGCTAAATTATTTTTTTTAGAAAAAACTATAGTAAACATATTTTAATTCAATTCAAAATTGATTCATTATTTTATCGATGATTCCATATTCTAAAGCTTCTTCTGAATTCATATAATAGTCTCTATCTGTATCTTTTTCCACTTGTTCTAAACTTCTACCTGTTCTTTCTGCAATAATTTTGTTTAATTCTTCTCTGGTTTTTTTTATTTCTACAGCATGAATTTTAAGATCAATAGCTGGAGCTACAATTTGTCCGGAGATGAGTGGTTGGTGGATCATGATTTTGCTATGTTTCCAAGCATATCTTTTTCCTTTTGTTCCACCACAAAGTAGTAGTGCTCCCATGCTTGCTGCAAGTCCCATACATACAGTTGCTACATCTGATTGTATCATTTGCATAGTATCATAAATACACATTCCCGAGGTAATAATTCCTCCAGGGCTATTGATAAACAAATAAATATCCTTTCCAGGATCAATAAAATCTAAGTATAAAAGCCTCTCTACTACATATTGAGCTGAACGATCATCTACTGGACCCCATAGAAAAATCTGCCTTTTTTTAATCAAAGCTTTCTCTATTTCTGCTTTAATGGGAGCAAAATTTTCTAGTAGTTTTTCTGTTTCTTGATTAAGAATCATAAAAGCCATTTTTTCTTATAAGATTTTGTGTAAACTAAATTTAATGATCGGAACTCTGCATGATAAGATTTTATGATTCTTTTTTCACTTTGTTGATCCAATCTTTCAAAAATTCAATTCCTGCACGGTCGGATTTTTCGGGATGATATTGAGTTGCTATAAGATTATCTTTTTGTATTGTAGAAGGAAAAACTTCTCCAGCATATTCAGTCCAAGTAAGTACAACTTGATCATCTACATCTATAGCTCGATAAGAATGAACAAAATACATATAATCATTAAAATATGGTGGGTATTGTTTTAATTTTTTATCCGGAATAATTCGATTCCATCCCATGTGAGGAATTTTATAATGTTTTGAGTTTGGAAATTTTCTAATTTTTCCTTTTAACAATCCCAAACCTTTTACTGTTTTTACTTCGCTTTCTTTAATAACTTCATCTGAGTCTTCGAATAAGATCTGAAATCCAATGCATATACCAAGTAAAGGTTTTCCTTTTTGAATATGTTCATGAATTAGTTCTTCTAGCTCATTTTGTAAGTTTTTCATTGCAGAAAAAAAATGTCCATCCCCTGGCAGTACCAAAGCTTGGCAGTTTTTGATTTTATTTTTTTCATTCGTAAATTCTACTTTATCTGTAAATAATTGTAATGCTTTAAGAATGGAATAAATATTTCCCATTTTGTAATCCAAAACTACGATCATATATTTTTGTTTTTTTTTATTTGAATTGCGATCAACATTTTTCGTTTTTATCAAAAATAAAAATACTAAAAATGATTTATTTATTAAATTTATAAAAATTTACTATATTTTAACTCAATAAAATAGATAAAAGATCCAGACTAAAAAAAGCTTTAACTTTTATGGATATGTGTTAGATTTTTGGGCCAGGGTAGACTCGAACTACCGACCCCTTCCTTATCAGAGAAGTGCTCTAACCGGCTGAGCTACTGGCCCTTGAACAACTCTAAGACCATATAATATTTGTGTCTTTAAGAGTCAAATTTTTTTATAATTTTACAAGGATTTCTAAATAATAAAAAAAATTTACTTTATGATAATTCATTTTTATTTTTATTAGTAAGTATGATAAAAACAGAAGATTCTCAGAAATATTTAGATCAGATCGAAGAAATGATTCAGAAATATAAAGAAATTCCAATTGAAGCAATTATTAAACAAGATATTTTACGTTTGGGGTTGAATTTTGATCCATCTGTATTAAAAAACAATGATTTTAAAACAAAAGATTATTTTATTTTTACTTTTGATCATATTTCTTTGCTTGAACAATCAAATGAATATAGGTTCAAAGTTCCAGAAGAAATCAAAATATCGGGAGGAAGGTATGGTTTACTATCAACTGTAGTTTCTGTACGTGTGGATCCTAATTCTCCTTATAAAATTACTAACGAGGATCAAACAATAATATTAAAATTGTATGATACATATATAGCGGATGTGGAATTTCCCCCAGTTCCTGTTTGGTATCAAAAACTAACATCTTCTGGAAAGTTTCCTAATGAGATTGCTCCAGTTATAGAATGGGGATATTTGATTTATTTAACTGTGTTTAGAAATTGTCAATATTTTGGTCAGGAAGAAGAATGTGCTTTTTGTGATATCAATCATAATTGGAGACAGCAAAAAATTTTAAAAAGACCTTATACAGGTATCAAGAGTATTGAAGATATTTTAGAGGTTCTTAGCTGGATCGATACCATGGATACTACAGCGAAAGCATATACGATTACAGGTGGATCTGTGATTACTCACCTTCAAAATAAAAAAGAAACTGATTTTTATTTTCAATATGCAGAAGCCATAGAATCTAACTTTCCCAATCGATGGATAGGGAAAATTGTAGTTCAGGCTTGGGAAAAAGAAGAATTAAAAAGGTTTAAAGAAATAGGAATTAAAATTTATCATCCTAATTTCGAAGTATGGGATCCTACTCTATTTCGTTTACTTTGTCCCGGAAAAGATAAATTCATTGGTAGAGATCTTTGGATTCAAAGAATTTTAGAATCTGCAGAAATTTTTGGTCCTTCGAATGTGATTCCAAATTTTGTAGGAGGAGTAGAACTTTCTAAACCTTATGGCTTTTCTAGTGTTGAGGAAGCAATCAAATCTACATCTGAGGGGTTAGATTTTTTTATGAGTCATGGCATTGTTCCTAGATTTACAACTTGGTGTCCGGAACCTTATACTACTTTATCAACGATAGCGAATCAAGAAATACCTCCTTTAATATACTTTTTAGAATTATTGACCGTATGGAAAAGAACTTTTGAAAAATACAAACTGCCTGTTCCTCAGGGTTACGGTGAACCGGGCAGAGGAAAAGCAGTATTTTCTGTAAGTGCATTTATGGATGTAATTGGATACCAGGGAAGAAGTTGATTATTCTTCGTTTAACCAAGTTCTTAAAAGTTTTGCTACTTCATCTGGTTTTTCACGAGCTAAATTAATTGCATTTTCTAACAATTCCCTTCTTGCTTTTTCATCTATGGATAATTCTACTTCGGCTGCACCTTCTTCAGCTACTCGCAAGGCAGCTTCTCGCATTAATTGTTGTTGCGCTGCAAGCTCTTCTTCACGTAGTCTTCTTCTTCTTGCTATTTCGTTTTTTATAGCTTTATATAATAAGTATAGTAGGAAAAAAGCAATTAAAGAAATGCCCGATACGATTAGCATTCTTTGGATCATCAATTTTTGCCTTAGCTCTTCATCTTCTTTTTCAAATTGTGCTGTTCGATCTTTTTGTAAATGGGCTACTACAATTTGATCCCCGCGAGCTTTATTATAGAGAATCGATGCTTTTAAAAGTTTTTCTATAGTTTTTAGTTCTTCGTTTGAGGGAGGTATATATTCTCGAATATAACCACTACCATCTTCTTTAGGACCTTTTCTGATCCAAATTCCATCTACAGCAACTGCAATCGAACGTGCTCTTTCTTCCCAAGGTTGTCTTTGAATTTCTTTTTCAATTCGATTATAGTCGTAATTTCTTATTACATCGTTGTTGCCATACTCTGCCCTTTGATAGTCTAAATCTCTATAACCAGGTGGTAATTGCTGTTCTGTTCCCGTAGGTCCTCCTGGTGTAAATCCATTTCCTCTAAATCGTTCATTTCTAGCATTTTCCGAGATGATTAAAGTACCACCCGGCATTAATTTTCTATCTGGGTAAGGAGTTTCTGGATTTTCTGGTTCTGCTTCCACTGGTTCTACTAGATGTTGTTTTTCTTTTACTTCATCCCAGTTTATGCTTAAGGCAACTCTTATAATAGAAATCCTATCCGCAGTATAAAACTCAAAAAGACTTTTCTGAATTTCCTCTGCCCATTTTTTTCTCTCTCGTTCTTCTAATTCTTTTTTCTTTTCTACAAGTTCTAATTTTCGTTGTTCATTATCTAATTCATCAGGTTCAACAAATTCTTTTCCAAAATTATCGGTAATCGTGATATTCTCTCTTTTAAGATTGGGTACAGCGCGATAAATTAAATTTTTAATTCCCATTACTTGTTTTCTTGATATCGTTTCTATACCAGGTTTTAAGGTAATTACTACCGAAGCTTTTACTGGTTCTGTATCTGTTAAAAAATTATTTCGTTGAGGAATAGCTAATTCTACTCTGGCTGATTTTACATAATCTAAAGTCATTAGCATTTGCTCTAATGAGCCTTTGATAGCTCTATGGAGTTTAACATTCTTATCAAATGTGGTTTCATCCCATCTTGACATATTAAATAATTCCCAACCTTCTACACCAGAAGGTATTAGATTTTCCTGTGCTAATTTTGTGATAATTTCTTGTCGTTTTAATCCATTTACATAAATGGTTGAAGTACCCGTACCTTTCCATTCGTAGCCCGTTGCATCTAAAAATTTTGTAATCGCAGCATAATCAGAAGCTGATAAATTGTCATATAAAACTTCCATCGCTGGTTTTTTTGAATATGATCCAATAAAAGCAAACGTACCTACTACAATGGCAAGGATGATACCTAATGTAATTTTTTTTGTTGTGTCTAACTTTCCCCATAATTCCAATATTTTGTCTATGATTTGTTTTAAACCTTCGGGCATAAGAAACTCCTTTTAAAAGCAATTTCAGTATTTTTTTATTTTTTGTATAGAATTTTTTTCTGTTTTTTTTATTTTTTTTATCTTGGTGTTATCAATTCTTTGTATGATCTAACTATTCCCTCTGCAATAGTTTTGGTAAGATTGATAGCAAATCTTGCTTTTTGTACAGCAATCATAATTTCATGGGTATCTACACTATCAGGATCATATACTGCTTTTTTTGTTAATTCATCAGCTTCTGTAGATAAAGTTTCTGCATTATTTAGCATTTGTTGTAAAGCTTCAGCAAAATTAGTTGCCATTCTATCTTCTTGAGAGGGTAAAATATCTTGTAAAACGGGTTTTTGAGAAATTTTCATATGTTTATCGTGTAAAGTTCTAAGTTGTAATGGATTCCAGGTTTCTGCTTTTTGTACTTTTGGGAATGCATTTGGAAATTGAACTCCATTATAGCTAAAAATTTTCATTATTTTTAATCCTTGAATTTTCTTAAAATTGATATCGTCACTTTCTTTTGATCTTTAAGCTTTTTTTGCTTTCTATTTAAAAAAATTTTATTTGTTCTAAGATTTTTTAAAACATAAAAATATATTTCCAATCAAAAGAATTATACAATTGATTTTTTTATATCAAAAAGACTTATTTAAGTATTCCATATTCAAATACTTTTAAAATTTCTAAAATTTGTTGTTCTATTTCCTCTTCTTTGGGTTTCGTATGATTCCAATTTCGTACGATTTCTTTTATGGCGCCAAAAATTAAAATAGAAGAAATTTTTGTATTTTCCACTTTTATTATTTTATATTTTTTACCTCTTTCCAAAATGTTTTCTATTGCTTTAAAAAAAATCTTTTGATATTTTTTTATAATTTCGTTAAATTCTAAATTATGATTAAAAGGAGATTCAATGATCATTTTTATTAAGTCTTGATGATTATAAAGTGTTTTGAACAAGGAAATTAAGTTTTTTTCTATATTTTCTTTAAAGTTTGATGGATTGATTTTTACTTCTTTGTTCAATTGAATCAAATCTGAAAGTAATTCTTGATATAATTTACGAACTAAAACAGAAAAGATTTCTTCTTTACTTTTAAAATATAAATAAAATGTACTTCTCGATAATCCTGTATCTCGAATAATATCCGATATACTTGTTTGATGAAACCCTTTTTTTGTAAAAACAGATCTTGCTGCGTTTAAGATATCTTCTCTATTTTGTTTTTTTTTTCTTCTCTTAAGCTCATATAATGATTTTTTTTAATATTTCTTTTATTGTCAATTTTTTTTATAAGTATTGTTTATTTTTTATTTTTTGATTTTTTTAAAAAACAACAACAATAGAATTTTTTTTAGCTTTTTTATCTAAGATTTTGAATAGTTTAAAACAAATACTTTATATAAAGAAAAATTATAAAACAAATGCTTTCAAAAATAAAACCTGTGTATTTAGCAATAATGTAAAATTCATATTTAAAAAAAATTTTGAATCGTCAATTATTATTAATAATCTACGCAATGGATTTTAGATAAAATTCTTTAGAAAAATAAAGCTTTAGTTGCGAAGAAAAAAATTTTAGATTTCATTTTTGGAGTTCACAAATATCATAAGTTCTTATCAATAAAAAAATAGTTTTCAATTCCTTAAATTCAATTATAATGATGTGATATGAAAAAAAAAGTTCTAAGTGTAGGACAGTGCTTGGTTGATCATTTAGCGATTTCTAAATTATTTCATTCTTTAGGATTCGAGGTAGAAAAAATCGATACACAAGAAGAAACCATAAAAAAATTGAAAGATAAAAAAAGTCAATATTCTTTAGTTCTTATCAATAGAAAATTAGATGTAGATAACTCTGAGGGCATAGAATTACTAAAAAAAATCAAAAATGATCCAGAAATTCAAAATACAAAAGTAATGATTGTAAGCAATTACAAAGATGTACAACAAATGGCACAAAAATTGGGAGCCCTTTATGGATTTGGGAAAGCAGAATTAGATAAAGAAGAAACTAAGAAAAGAATCTTGCAATCGATTGAGAATTAGACTATCTAAAAAATAAGTGTTGAATGATTTTGAAAATCAATTCTTTTTTTGTAAAAGGTTTTTTAATATGATCACTAAACCCAGCCTCTAAAGCTTTTTTTTGATCTTCAAAATTAGAATATGCAGTAAAAGCTATAATTGGAACGTCAATCATTGTTTTTAATTCTTTTAGGGTTTCGTAACCGTCGAGAATAGGCATTCTTATATCTAAAAACACAATATCAGGTTTTCGCTCCTTTGTTATATGAATGGCTTCTAAACCATTATTTGCGATATCGATTACCATATCTGTTTCTTCAAGAAATTTTTTTACTAAAAGTTGTATTTCTTTAGAATCTTCCGCTATTAAAATTTTTTTTCCTTTTAATCTAACAAGGTATTTTGAATATGTTTCTTCGTCAACAAGGTCATCTGATTTTTTTATTTTTGATTTTAAGTATGGTAATTTCAAAGTGATTGTAAAACTACTTCCTTTATTGATTTGCGAATCTACTACAATAGAACCTTTCATTCTTTCCACATATTCTTTTACTAATGATAATCCTATGCCTACACCTTTGGGATTGATATCTTTTATGTCTATCTTTCTAAATTTTTCGAATATATAAGGTAAATCTCTTTTAGAAATACCAATTCCTGTATCATTTACTTGAAGTTCTAGTTGTAATTGATCTTTATCTTCTTTAATAAAAACTTTTAATTCTACATAACCTTGGAATGTAAATTTTACAGCATTCGAAAGTAAATTATTCAAAATCTGACGTATTCTTTTTTCATCACCAATTACATAAACCTCTTGATTCAAATTCGATTCATATTTAAATTCTAAATTTTTTTGTTCACAATGGAATTTGTAAATTTGAATGATTGAATGTATCATTTCATTTAGAAAAAAAGGTTCACTTTTTAGTTTTATAGTATCTAATTCCACAGAAGATAAATCTAAAATGTCTTCGATAAGTTCTAATAAATATTTAGAAGAATGATAAATCATATTGATATATTTTGCATTAAATTTTGTTTCTGTTTTATCGATTAAAAGTTCTGATAAACCAATAATCGTTGTAAGTGGTGTTCTAAGTTCATGACTAATATTTGCTAAAAATTCTGTTTTGACTTTATTTGCAAGTAGAGCTTTTTTTAAAGCATCTTTGGTTTTCTTGATATTTAAGTATTCTTTTGTTCTATCAACATAAATTCCTACATAATATTGCAATTTTTTTTTTGGTACAGAAAAAATTGGGTAAACATCCATTTGAATGATTTTGTTTTTTAAAATTAAAAATTTTATAGAATTAGCTTTTCTTTCTTGAAAAGATTGTATAATTCTTGGATAAACTTTTTTTCGATTTTTGATTTGTTTTATCATTTTTATAAAGATCAATCTATCATTTGAGATTTGTTCTTCTTGTAATTTCCAAATTTTTAAAAACATTTGGTTATAATAGACAATATGCAAATTTTCATTCGTAACCGCAATTCCTACTGGAGAAAATTTTAAAAGATCTTGAAGTAATTGAAATTGACTTTCGAACTGTTCTTCTAATTTCATTAAATAAGAAATATCAATCGACATACCTATGACTGTATGAACTCGATCTTCTTCTACAAGAGGAATTAATTTTGTATACCAATAAGTGTTTTTTCCTTTGATGGGTATAATTTCTTTGTATTCATAAATTTTTTTTGTATTGACGCAAAGATCATATCTTTCTTTGATTTTTTTTAATTCTTCAAAGGGAACTAAATCTTGTAATTCAAATAAAGTCTTATTTTCTATTTCGCTAAGTTTAATCCCTGTTAATTTTTGATGTGTGGGATTGGTATGAATAAATTTATATTCATAATGTTTCTCTTTTTCCAGAACCTGAAATATAAAAATGGCTAATTCGGAAAAATTATATAAGGCTTCTAAATATTGCTGGGAAATCATAAATATTGCTTGCTAAATGATTTCATTTTTTTGCTTTTAAAAAGAATATCAATAAAAAAAAAGAAGTTATGAAAGTAAAATTCTGGGGTGTTAGAGGTTCTGTTCCTTCTCCTATTAAAGGAAATACGATTAGAAGAAAAATACGAAAAATTTTAGAATTAGCCCGACCTTCTGATCTTTTAGACGAAACTTCAATCGAAACATTTATTGATTCTTTGCCATTTTCTTTGTCTCATACGTATGGGGGAAATACAACTTGTCTTGAGATCCGTACAGAAAAAAACGAGCTGATCATAATTGATGCAGGAACTGGAATAAGGGAACTAGGAAGATTCTTACTAAAAGAAGAATATAAGGATGGAAAAGGAGAATGTCATATTTTATTCACTCATACCCATTGGGATCATATTCAAGGATTACCTTTTTTTGAACCTTTCTATATACCTGGAAATGTGTTTCATATTCATGCTGTTTCTAGTCATATAGAAAAAAGATTAAAATATCAACATAATTTTGAACATTTTCCTATACAATTCGAAAACATGGGGTCTACTAAGTATTTTTACCAACACCAAGAAGGAGAAATTTTTAAAATTTATGATCTTGAAATTACTACCAAAAGTATGAAACATCCTGGTGGTTCATTTTCGTATAAGATTAAAGAAAACGATAAAACGCTTATTTTTGGAAGCGATGCAGAATTTCGCTTGGAAGAAATTGAAGATTTGGACCCTTATATTGAATATTTTAAAAATGCAGATATTTTAATTTTTGATACTCAATATACTTTTGAAGAACAACTTACAAAAATTGATTGGGGGCATAGTTCCGCTGCGGTAGCAACCGATTTAGCACTAAAATCAAATGTTAAAAATTTAGTTTTGTTTCATCATGATCCCGCTTATTCCGATGAAATTTTAGACGAAGTTTATATAAGAGCTAAACGCTACAAAGAAATGATAGATTTTGATAATAAAAAAGATCTAAAAATTCATATTGCTTACGAAGGTTTGGAATTAGTAATTCAATAGTTTAATGAAAAAAGTATCTTTAGAGTTTCTAGTCTAAAATTAGATTTACTAGACTCTGATGGATATAAGGATTACTTGCAATAAGTAATGAGTCTCCGGGAGTATACTCTTGCTTTTTTTCGTTTGTTATAACTCCGCCTGCTTCTTTTACAATTACAGTTCCAGCACAGGTATCCCACGGAGATAAATTCCATTCATAATGACCGTCAAATCTTCCCTCTGCTACCCAGCAAAGATCTAAGGCGGCGGAACCTGTTCTTCTAAGCCCTCTCGTATTAGAAAGAACTTTTTTTATTGTATTCGTTAATAAATCTATGATCTGAATTTTGTTATAAGGAAAACCTGTTACAATTAATGATTGTTTTAAATTTTTATGATTTGAAATGCGGATGGGTTTATGATTTTTGTAAGCACCATCATTGTAAACAGCCCTATAAATATCGTTAAACGCTGGAATAAAAACTAGTCCTCCTATGGGAAAATTCTCATAAAGAATTCCAAAAGAAATCGAAAATAACGGAAGTTTATGAGCATAGTTGACCGTTCCATCAAGGGGATCAATACACCAAGTATATTTCGATTCTTTTGTATTGATCGAAGATAAGTTTTTTATGATGGCTTCTTGTATACCAGATTCCTCTGATAAGATTTGATCTTGTGGAAACTTGCTTTGTAAAAAATGTAGGATTGTCTGTTCGGAATAAAAATCAGCTTTTGTTACGATATCTACATCAGAAGATTTATATTGGATTTCTAAGTTTTCTTCTTGTAATTCTAATAAAATCCTTTTTAGTTCTGGAAGTATACTTTCTACAGAATTTAGCCTATTATAGATTTCTTGTTTATAATTATAGGGCAGTATAGGCTCTTGCATAAATTAGCTCATACATTTACAATTTTGATTGCAGCTTGCAAATTCTTGTTTTGTTTTTGATGTTCCAACTGAAATAGGATAAAAATATCTTTTTGTATTTTTCGATTTGCAATGACTACATTCTATTTTTGGATTGTTTTCTATTTCTTTTAATGTAAGTTTAACAGTTGTAATTGTATTGCAATCATTACATAGAAAATCATAGTACGGCATAAAATGATTTTTTTTGTTTTTGTCTTGTGTCAACTTTTTTATGGTTTGTTACGTTCTTTCGTTTTTTAAATTATTGCTTGCTTAAAACTTTAAGAAAAAAAAGTTAGCTTTATGGAACCAAAATATTTTCAATATTTAGCACAAGAAAAAGCGATAGATACGCCTGTTTCTCCTTCGAATCAGCAACCGTCTTTATTTACAGCTTATTATCCGTTGCTAATGATTTTACTTGTTTTTGCTTTTTTATATTTTTTTTCTATTAGACCACAAAAAAAAGAAGAAAAGCGAAGACAACAGATGATCAATAATTTAAAAAAGGGGGATATGGTAGTAACTCAATCTGGTATTATTGGTGCTGTACATTCTATTAAAGACGATACTGTAATACTTCGAATTGGAGATAATGCAAAATTAGAAATACTTAAATCTATGATTTATGATCTTAGAAATAAAAATGTAAATCAAACAACTTCTTCAAAAGAGAATAAAGAAAAAGAGGAAAAAAAATCTTAGGTATGAAGCCTTTTGTTTATTTATTTTTATTTTTTTTATCTTCTTATCTTTATTCTCAAATTATAGATCAAACACTTCCGTCAATCTATAAAGAAGTTTTACCTGGATATCAGCAAATCTTAAATCAAGAAACAAATTTAGAATCTAAACCGATTGAAGAAATAAAACAAGTTCCTAGCCTTCAGCAAGAAAAAAAAATAGACTTTAAGAAAATATTTGAAGATAAAACTTCTATAAACTTGTTTATTTTAACGATTCTTGTTGTTGTTTTTATTTTATATCGTTTAAGAAGATAAACTATGAGCAAATTACTTGGTAAAACAATTTTAATCACAGCTATTTTGATCATTAGTTTTCTTTTATTACTTCCTAATTATGATGTAAGAAAAGTAGAAATCCATTTTTTGGATTATCGAAGAGATGAGCAGGGGAATAAAATTGAAATTTCTAATCAAGAAAAAAAAGAATTTTTAGAAAGTGAAAAAGGTCTTCGATCTTTTTTTAGTCAAGCAAAATGTTTAGAGATCAATCCTATTATAGAAAACAAATGTACGATACAGATTCGTTTTATTACTCCTACTAAATTAAATGAATTTGTTCAGGCATTTCCTTATTTGATTGATAACAGAAAAACTAAAATTTTGCCCCATCCACTGGAAAAATTTTTAAGTTTTATATCTACGTCTGATGTCAAAAAACTATCATTAAAATTAGGATTAGACTTGCAAGGGGGAATGAGGGCGGTTTTTCGTGCGGATTATGAATCCTACTTACAAAAATTAGAAGAAAAATATAAACTCCTTTTGTCTGATTTGGAGCAGAAACTAAACAAAGATAATATTTCTGAAAGCGAAAAACAAGAAATTAAAAATAGAATCGAGAGTATCAAAAGAAATTTAGAAATTTCCGAAACTCAAAAATTAGAATTATTAGAAGAAGCACGAACTATTATAGAAAAAAGATTATTAAATCAGAATTTAACAGAACCAGAAATTAGGATCCAACCTGCTAGCTATAGCATAAACGTAGATTTGCCGGGCGTGGGAAATACTATAGAGGTTCTTGATATCATCAAAAGTACAGTAACAGTAGAGTATCGCTTAGTGAATGATGAAGCAACCGAAAAGCTAAATACCGAAGAGTTCTTCCCTTATATTCGACAATTACAAGAAATTTACAAACAAGAATATCCTCATCCTCTTGAAATAAAAAAAATTATGGATGAGGTGTATCAAAAATCTAAGATTACAGAAAAAGAGGGTAAAATATTTTTATACTGGAGAAAATCCAGAACTGGACAGGGCAAATATCTTCCTTATGAATTTCGAGTATTGGGTCCAGTGATTCTGGATGGTAGTGATATGGCGGATGCTCGGGAAGCAATTAATCAAAATACAGTATGGTATCAAGTAAATTTTGCTTTAACAGCTGATGGAGCTGAGAAATTTGCAAAAATCACAAAAGAAAATATCGGGAAAAAATTAGCTATCTTATGGGGTGATCGAGTAATTTCTGATCCCGTAATTCAAGGTCCTATTGTGGGAGGTTATGGAGTCATTACAGGAAATTTTGAATTAAAAGATGCGAGAGAAATTGCAAGTGTAATTCGAGAAGGTGCACTGCCTCTACCTTTAGAAATTATATCCGTTTCTTATGTGGGTCCTACGTTAGGTTTACAGTCTATTAAAACAGGAATTTATGCGGTCATCATAGGTTTTCTTTTAGTGAATCTATTTATGATCTTATATTATAAAGTAGCAGGGATTATTGCCACCATTGTTTTATTTTATAATTTAATATTACTTTCTGCGGTATTAACCTTACTTGAATTTACTTTAACTTTGCCCGGCTTTGCAGGTTTAATTTTAACGGTGGGTATGGCTGTTGATGCAAATGTAATTATATACGAAAGAATACGTGAGCAATTACGAAATGGAAAGTCTCTTCGATTTTCTGTGAATGCAGGATTTTCGGATTCTTTTTGGACTATCTTAGATGCTAATGTCACTACTTTGATTTCAGCAGTTATATTATATTATACAGGGGATGGACCAATTCAAGGTTTTGCGATAACTTTATTTTTTGGATTACTAACTTCTATGTACACCTCTTTATATGTATCTAGATATTTATTTGAAGTTTTAATCGAAGGTTTTAAATTCAAATCTTTATGGATAGGAAAAGGCTTTTCTTTTGGAGGAAACAAATGAAAATCTTAGAACATAGAAAATTTTTTTTTGCTTTGTCTTTCTTATTTTTATTTACTTTTTATGGAATCACTTTTTTTTATCATCGAGGCTTTGCTAAGTCGATTACTTTTCATGGTGGAATTCGTATTACCTTAAAAATTCCTGCTGAACAAAACAAAGAATATTTAGATAATCAATTAAAAAAAATTGGTTTTAAAGAGTTTACAGTTCGATTAGTAGATTTAAGAGAAAATAAATACGATATTGAATTTGGTCCAGAGGTTAGAGAACAAATAAAAAAAGAAGTAAATGATGATAAAAAAATAGCAGAAGAATTAGAAAAAAAAATCATACCTGCTTTAAAAATACAACAAGACAATATTATTTCTCGAGAGGTGATTTCTGCCAGCTACGGTTCAAATCTTTTTAAAATATCTGTAAAAGCTTTGTTTTGGACTTTAGTTCTTATTTCTGTTTATATAGCATTTCGGTTTGAATTTTCTTTTGCATTAGGAGCAACTGTTGCTTTGTTGCATGATTTAATCATTACAATTGGATTTATTGGAGCATATCAAATACAGCCATCAGTTCCTGTGCTTGCTGCTATCTTAACTATCATAGGATATTCGATTAACGATACAATCATAATTTTTGATAGAATCAGAAGTAAAATGAAAGATAGAACTGACTTAATCAATATCAATCTACTAAATTCTGCCATTATGGAGACATTTTCAAGAACGATAATCACTTCTTTTCTTACAGCTATATCTTTAATTGCTATTCTGATTAGTAAAGCAGAGTCGCTCATTGATTTTTCTATAGTTTTAGTATTTGGTATTGTTTTGGGTACTTATTCTTCGATATTTATAGCATCTCCTGTAATGTATTATTATGAAAGATTTAAGCTTTCTAAAATCAAAAAAACTTCCGTATGAATGGTATTTAAAGCTGTGGGAATTATCAATGGTTGCTATAGGGAGGACTTCTCCGAATCCCGCTGTTGCTACCATTTTGACTAATAATAAAACAATTTTATCTTTTGGTGCTACAGAACCTGCAGGCAAAAGACATTCAGAGGTAGTAGCTATTGAAGACTTTTACAAAAAACATAAAGAAAATTTAGATTCGTTTATAAATCAGATTGATATGATCGTAACTTTAGAACCATGTTCAACTTATGGTAAAACTCCACCATGTACTTTAAAAATCAAATATTTTAAAGAATTTATCAAAAAAATTATCATAGAAAATTTAGATATCCATTTAAATAAAAGTGGAATTTTTTATTTAATCAACGAAGGTTTTGATGTTCAAATACAACCAATATTTAAACAGCCACATTTTGCATTGTATTCTTTTATAAGTTTTGTTAAAAAAAAAAGCCTCAGTATTTTATAAAAATTGCAACGGATCAGGTAGGCTTATTAGGATCTTACAAAAAAAAAATTGACATTACGGGCAAAATTGGAAAATTTTTTACTTTTCTACTTCGATCAAAAGTGGACGCTGTGATTGTTGGACCTGGTACTACAGCTATTGATCAACCTAATTTAAGCTTTGATTTTGATTCGTTTGATTTGAAATATTTAGAAGTTTTTTCAAGATATAAGAAATTGCTTTTAAAACAAACAAAATTTTTTTATGAGCTTGATAAAAATTTCTACGATGAGTTTTTAAGAGGTATGTTGATCTTTTATCGTGAAATTGTATTAAGTACAAAATTTTTTAATTATCAACCTGTAAGAATTTTTATCTTAGGTAGATATTTTAAAAATTTTAAAAACTTTTATAAAAAACAAATGGAGATTACAAAGAGAACTCAACAAAAGTTCTTTTTTTTAGTACAAAATAAATATAAACAATTTTATCAAGATTTTTTAGAAATGAAAGATACAATTATCGAATGTCCAGATATACAAAAAAAACAATTTTTTTCTTTTTTAAATGAATTTTTAGTACAACAAAACATTCAAAAAGTCTTGATTGAAACAGGAGCACGATTTTTTTATCAAATTTACCCTTATTTAGAAAAAGAAGATCCCATTTATTTAATACAAAAACAAAATATTTTTTTGAGTTATCAAAAAGAAATTATAAAAAAGTATCTATTTTGGGATCAAAGCGAGTATCATTTTGTTTTAAAAGATAGTATTTTATTAGAGGATTTTATCATTTATTCTTTACGCAAAGCTTGATATTTATTTTTTTTTTGTTTTTATGAATATTCACTTAAAAGAACGATTTAAAAAAGAATTTTTAGAAAACCTCAATTCCGAGCAAAGAAAAGCTGTAGAACATTTTCAGGGTCCTTTATTGGTGTATGCAGGAGCTGGCTCTGGAAAAACAAAAGTAATCACTCATAGAATTTCTTATTTGATTCGTGTAAATGAAATTCCTCCAGAAGAAATTGTTGCTGTAACCTTTACTAATAAAGCAGCGGAAGAAATGAAATCTCGTGTACAAAACTTAATAGGACCTTATTCCGAAAAAGTGATCATAAAAACATTTCATAGCCTTGGATTACAAATCTTAAGAGAAAATTATAAATTATTAAATCTAAATTCTAATTTTAGCGTATACGATGCATCTTCTCAAAAAACATTAGCGAAAAGGATTTTTAAAGAATTTAATATAAAAGAAGACATGATCAGTTCTACAGAATTCTTACAAAAAGTTTGCAATGCTAGAGATGAATTTATTGGACCTGAGGACCTTTCTTTAAAATATAAAAACTATCCTTACCTAGATTTACTATATGATTTTTATAAAAGATATCTTAAAGAACTAAGAAAAAATAATGCTGTAGATTTTACAGATTTGTTATTCGAGTCGGTAAAAATTTTTAAAGAATATCCAGAAATTTTAGAAAGATATCAACAAAGGTGGAAGTTTTTTATGATTGATGAGTATCAAGATACAAATTATATTCAGTATTTACTAGCTAAATTGATTACAAATCGTACGAAAAATATTGCTGTAGTGGGGGATGATGATCAATCCATTTATTCCTGGCGTGGAGCCAGAATAGAGAATATTTTAAACTTTCATAAAGATTTTCCAGAAACGGTTATCATTAAATTAGAGGAAAATTTTAGAAGCACAAATAAAATTTTAGAATTAGCTAATAAAGTTATTTCTAACAATCAGTTTAGAAATCCAAAAATACTTTTTTCTAAAAAAATTGAAGGAGAAGATCCAAAGCTACTTGAATTTTCGAATGAGTACGAAGAAGCTGAATTTGTCAGTAAAGAAATTAAAAAATTTTTAAACAACATATCTTTAAACGAAATTGCTATTTTTTATCGGACAAATGCGCAATCACGGATATTCGAAGAAAAATTAAGAGAGCAACAGATCCCTTATCGTATTTTTGGTAGTTTTAAGTTTTACGAAAGAAAAGAAATTAAAGATTTGTTAAGCTATTTACAATTTCTAAATAATCCTAAAGATTTTGATGCTTTCGTAAGAATGATGGAAAATCCACCTAAAGGTTTAGGAGAAAAAACCATTCAAAAAATTAAAGATTATGCTGAGGAAAAAAATATAGATTATTTGAGTGCTTTTAAAGACATTGTTTTAAAAGAATCGAAAAATTCAAAATTAAAAACATTTTATCAAAAAATCCAAAATTGGATTGATGTTTCTAATCTTAGTATTTATATACTTTTAGAAACAATTCTTAAAGATTTAGATTGGATTTCTTACTACGAGAAAAGCTCAGATCCAGAAAATTTATCGAGAATCGAGAATATAAAAGAATTTTTAAATAGTGTATTAGAATACGAAGAAAGAAAAAAATTAAAAGGAGAAGACATCAATCTTTCTAATTATTTACAAGAAATTGCTTTACTTACAAATGAAGAGGAATCTGAAATCAATCAATTAGAATCTGTAAACCTTATGACTTTACATAATGCAAAGGGATTGGAATTTAACGTTGTATTTTTGACAGGACTAGAAGAAGGAATTCTTCCCCATTTATTATCTATCGAGGAAGGAAACATAGAAGAAGAAAGACGGCTACTATATGTGGGAATTACAAGAGCAAAGGAAAAGCTCTATTTAACGTATTGTTTGAATAGAAAAAAATATGGTCTTTATCAAACTTCGAAACCTTCTCGTTTTATAAAAGAAATGCAATTATGTTTTGAACATCAATTCAAAAAAAAGGATAGGCTATCTATTCAATCTATTCAAATTCAAAAAAAGACTCTAAACGAAGATTACAAAGTTAATGAAAAATACTTTCATCCTAAGTTTGGGGTTGGAGTATTAGTAAATATAGAGGATTCAGAAATGGGTAAAATTTTACATATTAATTTTTCTAAAGGAATCACAAAAAGATTTCTTGCTAATTTTACACCAATAAAAAAAATTTAGACTATGAAAACTTATTTAACGAAGAGTGTCGTGCTACTAATTTGTTTTATTACTTCTCTTGTTTCTAAAGATTTAAATATTTTTGATACAACACCTCAATCAGAATATAAATTGAATAATCCAAAGTTTCGAATTGGAGCTTATACTACAAAAGATTCTCAACCGTTTTATTTAGCGGAGTTAGAAAAAAATCAAGGAGAGTTAGATCAATATAATTCTATGGAATGGAAAGAAATTTCCTTACCTTTTGAATTTAAAAAAGTTAAGGCAGAGAAGCCCCTTGTGGCTGTTTCGTTGTTATTTGAATTTGATCTTAATCCTAATAATTTCGATTATAAGCATAAAGAAATTTCATTGCATATTCCGTTCTTTAATATGAATTTAGATATATATTTAAACGGAAATAAAATTGCAAGCTTAGGAGAACTCGATTTTGATTCTTATACATATAAAAAAATTGGATATCGTAGACATTCCATAATAATTATTCCTTCAGAACTAATAAAAGAAAAAAATAATCAGCTTATCATTATTCTTTATTCAATTTATCCAGATCAAATCCGCTTTAGTCAATCAGAATCAGGTAAAACTTTAAGTTTAAATTATTACAAAGAGCATATAAAAATTCATTTAGATACTTTTTTTTATATGTTACTTTTTTTATATTTTTTTGTAGGGGCTTATCATTTATTATTATTTATAAAAAGGCCAAAGGAAAGATATAATTTATGGTTTGGTTTATTTTCGATTTTTATATCGTTTTATTATATTTTGCGCTCTACTTACATTTACATCATAGCAGATAATGTGAATGTTGATGGTTTTTTTATCACAAAACTAGAATAT
Source organism: uncultured bacterium (assembly GCA_937928085.1). Lineage (GTDB taxonomy): Bacteria > Spirochaetota > Leptospiria > Leptospirales > Leptonemataceae > SKYB61. The sequence goes on from CALFVU010000006.1 coordinate 137,223, forward strand.
AACATAATTTTTTTTGCAAGTCTTTGGGCAGTATACTTTTACGAAGAATTTCACTATAATAAATTAACGATTGTTTCGAAAATATTGGGTGTTATTATAACATTTTATAGTCTGATCATTTGGTTTTTTAGTTATTTTTTTGCAGGGCAGATTCTAAGTTATTGGCAAAAGACTACTTTATTTGTTCTTGTCTACTCATTAGGTATTGTTGTATATTTTTCATTTAAGAAAAATCCAGATTCTATACGCCTTCTTTTTGGAATGTTGATTTTTGCAATTACGGTTACATTGGATATCTTAGGTGCTATGGGCGTTGGTGTTTTTGGACTACAGAATTATCAACTAGCCAGATATGGTTTTTTTGTTTTTTTGATTGGTATTGCTTTTGTTTTAGCTAACAAATTTTTAAGAGTTTATAGAGAAGTGGAAGAATTAAATCTTCATTTAGAAGAGAAAGTCAAAGAAAGAACAAAAGAGTTACGACATTCATTAGAAGAAATTCAGAAATTAAAGGAACAGCAAGATGGAGATTATTTTTTAACTTCTCTTTTAATTCAACCTTTAATTTATGTAAATATTGATTCTGAAATTGTACAAGTTGAACACTTTATAAAGCAAAAAAAAGAGTTTCAATTTCGTAAATGGAAAAAAGATATAGGAGGAGATGTTATCATTGCACAATCAATTAAATTAAAAAGTAAACCTTATGTGTTTGTATTTAATGGAGATGCAATGGGTAAATCTCTACAAGGTGCAGGGGGAGCACTAGTTGCAGGTGTAGTAATTAAATCTATATTAACAAGAACATTGTTGTATCAAGAGAATCAAAACAAAACCCCGGAGAGATGGCTTAAGGAGATCTTTATTGAATTACATAAAGTATTTGAATCTTTTGATGGTTCGATGTTGATTTCGGGATGTTTATGCTTGATTGATGAAGTTTCGGGTGTAATGTATTATATTTATGCGGAGCATCCTTTCCCTGTGCTTTATAGAGATCAAAAAGCTGTATTTCTAAATACACAAACAGAATTTAAAAAGTTTGGAACACCAGGATTAGTTGGAAAAATTTTTATATCTTTAGCTGTATTAAAACCTAATGATGTGATTTTTTTTGGTTCTGATGGAAGAGATGATTTGATTTTAAGTCAAAATGGTAAAGAATATGTTAACGAAGACGAATATCTTTTTTTAAGGATTATTGAAGAGTCCAATGGAGATCTACTAACTATAATCCAAAATATTAAAAAAGTGGGACAATTAATGGATGATATCAGCATTGTAAAAATTTCTTATAAAATAGGTGAACAAAATCAAATTGCAAATTTAGATGAAACGACACAGCAAGATATTAAGAAAAAAATATATAATTATAAACAGCAAAAAGATTATGTAAAATTAAAAGAATACTTGGAAAAAATACATCAGACCGTGCATAATGTTCAATGGATTTTTAAAGAGTTGATTTCTACATATTACAAATTAGATGAATTTTCTAATGTAGTCAGTGAAGGAGAACAATATATTGAGGTTTATCCACAGGATAATGAAGTATTATTTCTATTAGCTAGAGCTTATCTACATTTAAAAAACTATTCAAGAGCTATTGAATATGCAGAAAGATTGGATTTAAGAGAACCAAAAGATCCATTGAATTTGATTACATTAACAGATTGTTATCGATTATTAGGAGAACAAAAGAAAGCTATTAAATGTTTAAATCGATTGTTAGATATTGCACCTGAAAGAGAAGAATCGAAAAAACTAAAAAAACTTTTATTGAATTATTAATATTTAATAATTGTATATGTTTCACCTGCTTTTTTTGAACTTAAATATTCTTAAAAAAAGCTTTGGATCAAAACAATACTTGTATGGAATCTACTAATAGATAGTAAAACAGCATTATAGCGCAAAATTATATTACAATGTGTTAAAGTTTAAATATTACGTGTAAAGTATAAACCTTCCTAAATATATTATTATAACGTGAGTTCATGATAATTAAGAATGTTTGATTTATAAAATTGCGTTTTTAAATAGCTGTTTGTTTTCTTTTACTTACAAAGTTTTCTGTAAAGGGAATTTCTAATCGGGCAATGGTTTTATCCCGATCAATAATAATCCTAAAATAACTTGGATCTATCCCTTCTCCTTTTAATAAAATAATTATCAATGCGAGGCCTAGTCCTGCACCCTCTGATTCTCCAGACATAGCTTGATCCATATAAAATTCAGCCAAGTCATTATATCCCATGGCTTTTTTTAGTTTTTCCCTCATAATTTTCTCTTCTTGCTTCGCTATCGTTGTATTGTTAATGACTTCTATTCGAAGTCCATCGTTATCAAATTCAAAATCAATCATTACATAAAGCCCTTTTTGTTTTGCCTTCTTTCCATATTCAATTGCCATTTCTTCGCTAAATTTTTTTTTATATTCTTCCATTCCTTTTTTATAGTCTTCATCATTGTAGATATTAAAGTTATGTTCTTCAAAGAATATTCTTTTTTGATTTGCCTTACATCCATTAATTACAAGCTCTTTTAAAATAGTATAAAGAGAATGTATATATCTTTCGTGTTCTGTTTTTTTTAGGATACTTTCTAAAGCATACTGGATATGTTTTTCTACTGTATCTGTCATTCTATGTGTTTTTAGTACTAAGTATTTTCCGTTTTTAACTGCAATTTCAATATTTTCATTAATTTTTTGAAGTACGATATCTTTTGACATTTGTATTTAGTTTTTAGATACTATCAATTAATCAATAATTTTTTTATTTTATTTGAATTTTATGTAAGTAACTAAAAATTGGAATTATGAAATTAGTTTTAATCAGACATTGTAAAGCTTATGAAGCAGAACAAGATCCAGACAGAAACTTAACTAAAGAAGGTATAGAAGAGGCAAATCATATAGCAAAAGCTTTACAAAAGACAAATTGGCAGTTTTCTTTTATACTTACTTCGCCAATAAATCGTGCCTTGCAAACCGCTAATATTTTACAGTCTATTTTACATTGCAACGTAATACCAAAAAAAGAATTATCTCCTAACTCTGCCTTAGAAAATTATTTATATTTACTTAAAGAGCATTCCATATCTGAAAATTTAATATTCGTTCTCCATATGCCTGATATAGCTCGAATTGCAGCTTTAATCCTAAAGATACCAGAGCATAACATATATTTTTCTACAGGTTCTGCAATTGGGATTAATATTCAAAAGAAAAATGATTCCGTAGAGGGTATCTTAGTTTTTTTTTATCAACCGTATATGTTATAATATTAGAATGTTTGTGATTTTTTAGAATGCAAATTTGATTAGTAAAAATTGCTTATCATTTTCAAAATCCAATATAAAATCAATTGACATTTTTTCGTTTTTGATTTTTATAAAATTCAATGGATATTGCAAAAAGCCTCACTGAAGAAATACGTAATTTATTTTATCTATATATAGAGCACGATGATCCATTAGTACGGGAGAAGCTAAAAGAAAAAATTTTACAGAAAATTCCTTTTGGATATCATCCTTTTTTCTTTATTGAAAATATAGAAAACCCTATCCTTCGATTTCAACTTAGAAAAGAATTAGAGTCTCTTAATTTAGATAAAATTCTTTATGATTTTCAAAATTATTATTTTCGAGACAAAGATGATTTAATGAAAGGTTCTTTCTTAGTTTCCAGATTTTCCGATTCATTTTATTTAGATTTTGAAGATTATAAAAAAAAATTTTTCATATTGGTAAAAGACTTTTTAAGAATCTATCCCGACTTTTTTTATTTGAGTTCAGAAGAAAAATTTTATAGAATCACTAATTTTTTGTTTCACTTAAGAAATTACTCTGGTAATACAGAGGATTATTACAATGTAGAAAATAATTTTTTAGCTTTAACCTTAACTTCAAAAAAAGGAAATCCTGTTACCCTCTCTGTATTGGTATTACTTTTTTATGAAGTTTTAAAAAAAAATTTAGAAAGCATCATGAATCAAAGTATTGATTTTATCATAACGGGAATTAATCTTCCGGGGCATTTTATTTTATTTTTTCGATCTCAAAATTATTCAACATTATTCGACCCATTTCATCATGGGAATCCTGTTACTTATGAAGATTGTTGTAAATATTTGCTTGCGAATGGTTTTGAAATCGATATCAATTTTTTTTCTTATGCTCCAACTACCGTGATCATAAGAAGAATGCTAAGAAATTTATTCAATTCTTTTAATAATGTTCAAAATTTAAAAAAAGTAAAGACAGTAGAAATTCTTATAAAAAACCTGAATCATTTAATTCAAGTTGAAGATAAATAAATTCGATTCCAAAGAAATTATTAAAAAACAGAAAATAAAAAAAATTATAAAAAAAATAGACAAAAAGCTTTACTCAATAATTAAAGAAGATTTAAAATTTTTTAAGATATTAAAGCGCTTTGTGGTGTATTCTGGTGGAAAACGAATTCGACCATTAACGCATTATTATTTTGGAAGAATCATAAATCCAGACTATAATGAATGGGACAGTATTGGAGCGATAGGAGAATTAATTCATTCTGCTTCTCTATTACATGATGATGTTATCGATAATTCTGATATGAGAAGAGGAAAAAAAACTCTTCATGTTCTTTATGGAAATAAAAAAATTATTTTGGGAGGTGATTTTTTACTAGCTTGTGGTTTAGAGTATTTGTCCAGACTGAAGATGGGATTTGTGCTTTTGCCTGTTTTTACCAGAGTAATTCAAAATTTAGCAATTGCAGAAATTTTACAAATGGAGTACGAAGCCAATCCAGAAATAACAAAAGAAATTTATGAAACTATTATTTTAGGAAAAACAGCGGATCTTTTCTCTGCAATGACAGAATCTGCAGCTATTATGAATCATCTGGATCAAAAATCAGTTTTATTATTTAAAGAACAAGGAAAAAAAATGGGAAGAATCTTTCAGATTCGAGATGACTATCTTGATTATTTTTCTTCTGAGAAAGAATTGGGAAAATCTTTATATTTGGATTATAAAAGGGGACTGATCACATACCCTTTATTATTATTAAAAGAAAAAATGAATAAAATAGAAAAAAAAGAATTATTCCAAAATTGGAAAGATCCAGAAATTCGACAAAAACATTTGAACCTAACTTTAGAATTATTAAATAAATATCGTATTCAAAAAGAAATTGCTAATGAAATCGAAAGAGAAATTTTTGTAATCATCGATTTTATAAAATTACAAAAATCAAAACAGATAGTAGAAAAAGAAGAGTTAATTTATACAATTCAAAATTTGGTGGTACGAATTGAAGCTTAAATTCATTTTTTATCTGTTTTTGGCTTTGTTAAGTTTGGAAATTTTTTTACGATTCTATCACATAGAATCTTTACAATATTTTATTAATAATAAAAAAATTCATTCTTATCATCCTGATTATTTTGTAGGATTAAAATCGAATACAAAAGTGCATATCAAACATTTTAGTGGAAAGTGGGAGGGAACTTTTACAATCAATTCTTTAGGAATGAGAAATCTAGAAGAACCAAAAAAAAATACTATAAAAGTTTTATGTTTGGGAGATAGTTTGGTTATGGGCTTTGGCGTTTCTGATGATGAAACTTTTTGTTATTTATTAAATCAATCTTTTCAATCTCAAAAAATTCAATTTTTGAATGCTGGGATTGATGGTTTGGGTTCATGGGGAGTTTTACAAAGATATAAAGAAATTGTCTCTAAAGTAGAAGGTGTTCAGTATGCTTTGTTTTTTATTTCTCCTAATGATTTTAGTATGCCGGAAAGTTTAAAAAAAAAAGGATTTATACCAGATGATGAAATTGAAAAAAAAAGAATTCTTGATCCCAAAAAAAAATTTTATGATACTTTTCAATTTTTGATTACTGAATGGTTTTATAGTGTATTATATTTAAAAATTTTTATTAAACAAGCCAAACTTCAATGGCACCTTTTTTATCAAGAAATGATTTTGGGATTGGAATCCTTACATCAAATGTCTTTAAAGGAATATTTATTATCTGCATTTTTATTACCTAAAAAACAAACTAGTTGTGTAGAAAAAGAAAAAAAAGTTCAAATTTATAAAACCATAGGACAAGAATTCAAAAAAATTCCAATCCCTTCCAAACAAATCAAACAAACATGTCCGGAAACGGTACCCCAAGATATTCAAAAAGAATGTAAAGAACCACCAAAGGAAATTCCCGAATTACCCGAATTTACTCAATCCACTTATCAAGAATTGATAAAATTTTCAAAAGAAAATCATATACAGTTTGTCGTTGTAATTATACCTATGCAAATCGAAGAAATTTATTGCAATTTAAATCAAAAATATCATCCTCTAAGATTATATGCCTTACAGGCAAAGAAATTTTTTGAAGAAAATCAAATTCCAGTAATTGATTTAATGGAATATACAAACCAACAATGTAAAGAGAATCATTATGGAATTCGTGATCATTATATTCCAGAAGACGGTCATTTAACTAAATTAGGAAATCAATGGGTTGCGAAAAATTTAGAAAAAATTTTAAGAGAAACAATCTTATATGCTTTTTAATTCGATTCATTTTTTTGTTTTTGCTCCTGTTGTTATATTGATTTTTTTTAACATACCAAAGCAATATCAAAACTATTGGCTTTTTTTGGTGAGTTTATATTTTTATGCAGTTTTTAAATTTCTCTATATTTTTTTACTTTTGTATTCTATTTTAATTTCTTATTTTTCTATCCTTTTGATCTTTCGCTTTTCAAATCAACAAAAACTAAAAAAATTTTTTATGATTTTTGGTGTTATAGGCAATTTAGCTTTATTATTGATTTTTAAATATTTAGTTCAACTTTATGATATTTTAAATTTTTTTTTAGGATTTTCTCCTTGTGATACAAATTATATCGAACCACCACAGATTCTACTTCCTATGGGAATTTCTTTTTTTTCTTTACAAGCGATTTCTGCGATTGTAGATTCTTATTATGGTACAATTCATAAACCAAAACATATTTTACATTTTGCCTTATATTTAAGTTTTTTTCCGCAATTAGTAGCTGGTCCTATTTTGCGAACAAAAGATTTATTAAAACAATTTTATTCAGAGAAAAAATTTGATCTTTCGAATTTTCGATATGGCTTTTTTTATATAATCTCCGGTTTTTACAAAAAAACTTTAATTGCTGATCAAATTTCGAGTTCTGTGGATCAGGTTTTTAATGCACCGTGGGAATATCATTCCATAAGTTTATGGATGTCTGTTTTTCTTTTTTCGATTCAAATTTATTGTGATTTTTCTGGTTACTCTGATATAGCAATAGGAATCGCAAGAATTTTAGGCTATTCTTTACCAGAAAATTTTCGAAGACCTTTTTTCTCTGTTACCATGGGTGAATTTTGGCGCAGATGGCATATTTCGTTATCAAGCTGGTTTAGAGATTATGTTTATGTGCCTTTAGGAGGAAGTAAGGTTAGTAATTTAAGAACTTATCTAAATTTATTCATTACTATGTTTATTAGTGGAATCTGGCATGGTGCTGGTTGGAATTATGTTTTGTGGGGTTCGATTCATGGCTTATTTTTATTGATAGAAAGATTTTTATTATCTTTTGAAAAAATAAAAAAAATTCAATTTCCAAAATTTTTAGGAATTGCTTATACATTTTGGATTTTCTCTTTTACATTTTTCTTTTTTCGTGCAAAACCTTTACAATTTCCCGAAACAGATTTTGTAGCATCTTCTATTGAAGTAGCAAAATATATGGTAGCTCGAGCTTTTGTGATTTCTTCAGGGAAGATCATTTCTCTTGATTTTTCATACTTATTTTTCGTTTTAGTTTTGTTTGTTTTTGAATCTTATATAGAAAAAGATGAGAAAATCATAGAAAGGATTTCAAAAAATCCATTATTTTTTATTTTTGGTTTTATTGTTTTGTTTTTATGTTTGATTCTTTACTCGATTACAGTTAATCAGCCTTTTGTTTACTTTCAATTTTAAAAAACTATTGATAAGAGAGTTTAAAAAAAAAATCTGTAAATTAATATATCATCTAAATTTATGCAAAGTGATATTATAATTTCTCCTATAGAAGAAGCTATCGAAGATCTAAAAAATGGAAAAATGATCATTCTTGTGGATTCCGAAGAAAGGGAAAATGAAGGAGACTTAGTCATTGCTGCAGAATTTGCAACACCTGAAGCAATTAATTTTATGGCTTCGTATGGAAAGGGACTAATCTGTGTACCTCTAGAAAGTTCTCGATTAAAAGAATTACAAATAGAACCTATGGTTAAGCAAAATACAGAACTTTATAAAACAGCATTTACTGTTTCTGTTGATGCAGCAAAAGGGATCACCACCGGCATTTCAGCATATGATAGAGCAAAGACTATACAGGTATTGATTGATCCAGATTCAAAACCTGAAGATTTAGTAAAACCTGGACATGTCTTTCCTTTAGAAGCAGTTGCGGGAGGAGTGATTCGTAGAGCTGGACATACAGAAGCTTCTATTGATTTATGTAAATTAGCAGGTCTAAAACCAGCTGCGGTTATATGCGAAATTATGAAAGATGATGGAACAATGGCAAGATTACCCGATTTGTCACAATTTGCTAAAAAACATAATCTAAGAATTTACACGATTGAAGAACTTATTCGTTATCGACTAAAGTTTGATTCTTTAATTCAGTTAGAAGCACAATCTCGCTTACCTACTGAATATGGAGATTTTACCATCTATGCATATTCTACAACTATAGATGATAAAATTCATTTAGCTTTAGTAATGGGAGAAGTAAAAAATCAAAATAATGTCTTAGTGCGAGTTCATAGTGAATGTTTAACAGGAGATATTTTTCATTCAAAACGCTGTGATTGTGGTAAACAATTAGATCAAGCTTTAAAGATGATTGCTAAAGAAGGTAGAGGTGTTCTTTTGTATATGAGACAAGAAGGGAGAGGAATTGGGATTATCAATAAATTAAAAGCATACCAGTTACAAGACGAAGGTTATGATACAGTCGAAGCAAACGAAAAATTAGGTTTTAAGCCAGATTTAAGGGATTATGGTATAGGTGCTCAAATTTTAAGAGATTTAGGTTTGACTACAATTCGAATTTTAACTAACAACCCAAGAAAAATTGTAGGCTTGGAAGGTTATGGATTAAAAATTTTAGAAAGGATCCCCATATTGGTTCCACCAGAGGAAGAAAATAAAATGTATTTAATTACAAAAAAACAAAAGTTAGGACATCTTTTAGATTTATGATCGATATAAAACAAGCATTGAAAGAAATACGGGGAGCTATTGCGGTAATTGATTTTGGTGGACAATATGCACATTTAATTGCCTCTAAAATTAGAAGATTAGGTGCTTATTCAGAAATACTACTACCAGAAGATTTTTTTAAAAAAAATATAGAATTTTATAAAGGAATTATTCTTTCAGGTGGTCCTGCTTCTGTATACGAAGAAAATTCTCCAAAAATTTCTTTAAGGATTTTTAGTTTAGGCGTACCTATTCTTGGTATTTGTTATGGTCATCAATTGATTGTCCATACCCTAGGAGGATTTGTAAAACAAAGCAAGGTTCAGGAATATGGAGCTACTAGTTTAACTCTGTTAAACTCTTCATTGCTTCTTCACGGAATAAAACAAAACTCTACTGTGTGGATGAGCCATGCGGACGAAGTTCAGTCTTTACCGAAAGGTTTTTCTGTAGTGGGTTATACGAAAAATTGTTATTATGCTGCGATAGAAAATTCAGAAAAAAAAATTTTTGGTTTACAATTCCATCCTGAAGTTTATCATACTGAAGAAGGAAATAAAATATTAAAAAATTTTATAAAAATTTGCAATCTTTCAGATACCTGGAACTTAAAGTCTTATTTAGAAAATTTGGTTCAGTTTTTAAAAACTCATTTAGAGAATAAAAAAGTATTTTTTTTACTTTCTGGTGGAGTAGATTCTACCGTGGCTTATACGATTTTAAGTAAAGTATTAGATAATGAGCATTTATTTGGAGTTCTTATCGATACAGGTTTTTTAAGACATCGAGAAATACAAATCATTCAAGAAACTTTAAAAAAAATTCCGATCCATATTTATATAGAAGATGCGAAAGAAATTTTTTTTCAAAGATTACAAAACGTTTTTGATCCAGAAGAAAAACGAAAAATTATAGGAGAATTATTTATAGAAGTACAAAAAAAAGTTTTAGAAAAATTCCAACTAAATACAGAAAATTGGATTCTAGGACAGGGTACAATTTATCCGGATACAATTGAGTCCGGTGCAACAAAGTTTAGTCACAAAATAAAAACACATCATAATCGAGCTCCCATAATCGAAAAATTGCTTTCCAAAAATTTAGTAGTAGAACCTTTAAGAGATTTATATAAAGACGAAGTAAGAGAAATTGGTAAGCTTCTTAATGTACCCGAAGAAATAATTTATAAACATCCCTTTCCCGGACCCGGTCTTGCAATTCGCTGTTTGTGTAGTAATCAACAAAAATCTGATTCTGAAGTTATCCATAATTTATCTTCTTCAATTCGCCAAATTGCCGATCGTTTGTCAGTAGAAATTTTTAAACTTCCTATATATTCGGTTGGTGTTCAAGGAGATAAAAGAAGTTATTCTCATCCTGCTGCAATTGTTTTTCGAAGTCGAGAAGATTTTCATAAACATTTTGACTGGGATTTTCTTTTTGATCTAGCACGAGAAATTCCAAATCAGTATAAATTTTTTAATCGTGTTATTTTGCACGTGCCGAATTCATACCAAAAAAACTTTAATCTTACTTTAAAAGAAAGTTATTTGACAAAACAAAGAATTCAGCTTTTACAAGAAATTGACGATATCGTGTATCAATTTCTTTTAGAGAAAAAAAAATATTATGAGATCTGGCAATTTCCGGTAATTTTAGTTCCCCTTGTGGATTCAAAAGGAAAAGAAAGTATAGTCCTTCGTCCGGTTGTTTCTAAAGATGCAATGACAGCAGATGTGTATAGAATAGATTTGTTATTACTTTTAGAATTATCTGAAAGGATTTATAAGACAGATTTGATATCCAATATTTTTTATGATCTAACTACAAAACCACCAGCAACGATAGAATGGGAATAATCTATTTACTCACTGATTTTGGTGACTCTGATCCTTATGTAGCAGTTTTAAAAAGTAGGATCTTGAACATCAATCGAAAAGCGAGAATTGTGGATTTAAGTCATAAACTTAAAAAATTTGATATTGAATTTTCTTCTTGGTTTTTACTTTATAGTTTTTTAAATTTAGAAAACGATGCTATTTTTACTTGTGTAGTTGATCCGGGTGTAGGTACTGAAAGAAAAAATTTAATAGTACAAATAGAAAAAAGATTTTTTATCCTTCCTGATAATGGACTTATTAGTTTAGTTTTAAGGGAATGTCAAAAAAAAAGGATTTTTTATCGATTTTATCAAATTCAAGAACAAAATCTTTTGCAATTATTAAAAAAATATTATAAAAACTCTGGAATTAATATACAAATTAGTAATACCTTTCATGGGAGAGATATTTTTGCTCCTACTGCAGGTTTACTTTCTAAAGATCAACATATCCTACCTAAAATTTCAAAACGAATCGAGATGATAGAAGGAAAACATTTTTCCTCAATTATTGAAATCGATTTAAAGACTTTTTTGGGTTCTTCAATTACCGGTAATATCGTGTATGTGGATCACTTCGGAAATTTATTTACTAATCTTAAAATTCATAATCCTTATGATAAATTTCTTACACTATTTATAATAAAAGGCAAAAAAATTGTTTTAGAAATTAAAAAAATTTCAAAAACTTTTCAGGATGTAAAAGAAAATGATTTTTTATTTTATATAGGTTCTTTTGGTTTTATTGAAATTGCAAGAAATCAAGGTAGTGCTTTTGAATATTTTGGTGATTATCAAAATATAAAAAAACTCGAAGTTTTAATACAGATTTCTAAATGAAATGTAAGCTTTCTTTTTTATTAAATAGATTAAATAAATGGATTTTTATTCCTAATTCCCGAAAAGAATTGTTTTATATTTTAAAGGAATTCTTACATCTTACAGAAAAAGATTTTATTATCGATAACGAAATTGATATCTCTTATACAAAAATAAAAGAATTGATTTCTATTTTAAAAAGAAGAAACCAAAGAGAGCCTTTTAGTTATATATTTCAAAAAAAAGAATTTTGTTCATTGGATTTTAAGATTAATCATAACGTATTAATTCCTAGACCTGAGACAGAAGATTTAGTGGAAATTACGATTCAAGAGATTCGGAAATGGAATTCGAACTCTTTAATTGGTATGGATGTGGGAACAGGTTCGGGATGTATTGCAATTTCTTTAATTTATTATTGTGATCAAATTCAGCTTATACATGCATTGGACATAAACCCTAAAGCAATAGAATTAGCAAAAGAAAATGCAAGTAATATTTTAAAACAAAAAATACATCGATTAAAGTTTTTTAATATCGATTTAATCAACCAAGAATATAATTACAAAGAATTTTTTCATTTTATTGTTTCGAATCCCCCTTATATTCTTTATGAAGAATATAAAAAATTAAAACCAGAAATTTTTTTTGAACCATATACCGCATTAGTGGTAGAAAAACCACTTTATTTTTTTTATAAATTTTTTAAAAAATGTTATGAACTTTTAAAAAATCAAGGAAAGTTATTTTTAGAAACTTCTCCTTCTTTAGTTTTTTTACAAACTAAAATTTTAACAAAAATAGGTTTTCAAAAAATCAAAATTTTAAAAGATTATAATCATTTAGAAAGATATCTTATTGTAGAGAAACCTCAGGTAGTTCCAACTCTTGAATTATCTCCTTAGGTAGCACAAAAGAAGCTTTATGTATTTGTTTTGTATAATATTTTAAATTCCAGTTTTCAAAGTTTTCTGAATTCCATCTTTGGGTTGTATTTTCGAAAGGTGTATATTTTTTAGAAAAGAATGTAAAACCAATACAACCACCAGGATACGTAGGAACTAATGTGTTATAATATAAATAAATAGGAAAATATTTTTTGCCAAAGGATAAAATTTCTTTAATGATATCTGTAAATAAAATTAAATGTTCTGCTTGATTCACCAAAATACCGTCTTCTTTTAAGCTTTCATAACAATATTTTATAAATTCTTCTTTAAATAAGATTTCTGCAGGACCTACTGGATCACTTGAATCTACTATAATTACATCATAATGATTTTTATGATTTTTAACCCATTTAAAACCATCTTCAATAACGATATTTACTTTTGGATTAGAAAATTGATTTGACATTGTGGGCAAAAACTTCTTTGATGCTTCTATTACTTTTTCGTCAATTTCACATAAGTCTACTTTATCTAAAATGTTATGGCGTACTAATTCTCGAACTGTGCCTCCGTCTCCACCTCCAACAACTAACACATTTTTTGGATTTTTATGAGAAAACATTGGAACATGAGCAATCATTTCGTGATAACTGTGTTCATCTTTTTCTGTACACATGATTACTTCATCCAGAGTGAGCATACGTCCAAATCCGACTGTATCAAAAATACCGATTTCTTGATATTGGGTTTTTTCTGAATGAATTTTTTTTTCTACAAGAATTTGTGTTTTTAGATGTTGTGCCATATTTAATTTTTCAACAAACCATTCTGACATAGAAGACTCCTTTAAGTTTTACAAAACAAAAAAAATAAAAGACAACAGATGTAAAGAGAAAACTTTGTCTATATGGAAAAGCCTTTTAGAATTTTAGGAATTCAACAGATTGCTATTGGGGGCTTGGATAAAGAAAAATTAAAAAAATTATGGGTTGATCTTTTAGGTTTAAAAATTAAACATAGTTTTCGAAGTGAAAAAGAAAATGTAGATGAAGATATATTAGAATTAGGAAAACATCCATATTCTGTAGAAATCGATATTATGCAACCTTTAGATCCCGAAAAAACTCCAAAAGTTCACATTCCTCCATTAAATCATATCGGCTTATGGGTAGATGATTTAGAAAATGCGGTAGACTGGCTTACAAAGCAGGGTGTACGTTTTGCACCCGGCGGAATTCGTGTAGGAGCTTCCGGTCATAAAGTTGCTTTTATTCATCCCAAAGGAAATGAAGAATTACCATTATCTGGAGAGGGGGTTTTGATCGAATTAGTTCAAGCTCCCCAAGAAATCATACAAGCGTTTCAATAAAAATTATGATACAAATACGACCTTTTAAAGCTTACCTTCCTAATAAAGAATACGTAAATGAAATTATTTGTCCACCTTATGATGTAATCGATATTAACGAAGCAAAAGAAATAGTGAAAAAAAAAGGGCAAAAAAATTTTATACGTGTGATTCGTTCAGAGGTAGATTTTACGGAAGATATAAATCCGTATAATCCAGCTGTATATACGAAAGCAAAGGAAAATTTATCTTTTTTTATAAGAAATCAATATTTTTTGCAAGACGATTCTCCAAATTTTTATTTATATGAATTAATTTGGCAAAATCGTAGTCAAATTGGTATTGTGGGATTAAATCATATCGATGATTATATACAAAATAAAATTAAAAAACATGAACTTACCCGACCTGATAAAGAAGAAGATCGTTTTCGTCACATTGATATTACTGGATTTCATTGTGAACCTGTGTTTCTTATGTTTTCTTCTCAAAAGTATTTCTTTTTGCAAGAATTCTTAGAAAATCTTATTAAAAACTTAGATTTAGAGTATGATGTAGTTGATGATCAAAACATACGACATAAAATTTACAAACTAAAAGATCAACAATTGATAAAAACAATTCAGGATTCTTTTCGTTCAATTGATTCTTTATATATAGCGGATGGACATCATAGAACTGCTGCTACGGTAAAAATTGGTTTACAAAGAAAAAAAGAAGATCAAAATTATCATATCGAAAGACCTTATTATTGGTTTTTAAGTGTGATTTTTCCTTCTGAACATCTTAGAATTTTGCCCTATAATCGTGTTGTAAAAGATTTAAATTTTTTGACGAAAGAAGAATTTCTTGCAAGAATACACGAAAAATTTATCTTAACAGAAGGAAAAGAAAATCCGATACAATTACATAAAATTAAAATGTACATTGATCGAGAATGGTATACGTTAACTTTAAAAAAAAACTTTTATAGAGACCACATTATCCAAAATCTAGATGTAAGCTATTTACAAGATTATATTTTAGATCCATTATTAGGAATTAAAGATCCTAGAACATCTGATCGAATTTTTTTTGTAGGTGGAATTAAAGGAGATGAAGAGTTAGAAAAATTAGTTCAAGAAGGAAAAGGACAAATAGCTTTTTCTTTGTATCCAACTCCTGTAGATACAGTTATTGAAGTTGCAAATCAAAATCAGGTTATGCCTCCAAAATCTACTTGGTTTGAACCTAAATTGAAAAGTGGTTTTTTTCTAAATCAATTTGAATTTTAGATATGATAAGTCATTCTTTATTTTTTCTAAATCCTGGAGAAATGATCTTCGCACAGCAACCCTCATTGATAAAAACAGTTTTAGGATCTTGTATTGCAGTTACTTTACACGATTCTGAGAAAAAAATTGGAGGTATCTGCCATTTCTTACTTCCTTATGCTCCAAAAGATGAACTCAGCACGAAATATGGAAATGTAGCTATTTCTTTATTGCTAAGAAAGTTTATAAATCTTGGTTCAAAAAAAAATAAAATTGTAGCGAAAATATTTGGTGGTGCCAGTGTTTTATTAGACGAAAAGGAAATTTTTTTTGTTGGAGAAAGAAATATAGAAGTAGCTATGAAGATTTTAACTGAAAATAATATTACCATAAAAGAAATGAATGTGGGAGGAGAATTTGGTAGAAAATTATTATTTTATACAGATTCGGGTTTAACTGTAGTTGAAACGATAACAAAAATGGGTATTCGCGATTTATATAATTCCAAGATTTAATGGGATTTATGATAAAAGTTTTAATTGTTGATGATTCAGCGATAGTAAGAGAAACTTTGTCTAAATTTTTGTCTTCAAAAAAAGATATAGAAGTTGTAGGAGTTGCACCAGATCCTTATATAGCAAGAGATAAAATTTTAAAGTTAAAACCTGATGTAATTACATTGGATATAGAAATGCCTAAAATGGATGGTTTATCTTTTTTGGAAAAGCTAATGCTTTATCATCCCGTAATGGTAATTATTGTAAGTTCTATTACTACTAAAGATCCTTATAGTGTAGTGAAAGCTCTAGAACTGGGAGCTTATGATGTTGTCAATAAATCTAATATATATTCAGTAAATGAAGTATTAGAAGAGATATTATTAAAAATTCGCAATGCATACGAAAATAAAGATCAGTTTTTATCAAGATTCCAAAAAGTTATAAAAACTTATAAAAATACTAAACCTCATATTTATACAAGTGAGATTGAAACTACAGATAAATTAATAGCTATTGGAGCTTCTACTGGTGGAACAATTGCTTTAGAATATATTTTATCAAGCTTACCTAAAAATGTACCACCTATTCTTATTGTGCAACACATGCCAGCAGGTTTCACTAATCAATTTGCTTATCGGTTAAATGAATTATCTAAATTGGAAGTAAAAGAAGCGGAAGAAGGAGATATTTTACAAAATGGAAAAGCTTATATAGCAAAAGGGGGATATCACTTAAAAGTACAAAAAAAAGGTAATTTAGCGAATCTTTTATTTGATGATAGTGAAAAAGTATATTTTCAGAAACCATCAGTAGATGTATTATTTTTTTCTGTCGCTGAAACCTATGGGAAAAATGCTATTGCTATACTATTAACAGGTATGGGTAAAGATGGTTCTACGGGTTTATTAAACATAAAAGAAAAAGGAGGCTATACGATTGTTCAAGACGAGGCTAGTTCAGTAGTATGGGGAATGCCCAGAGCCGCTATTGAATTAAATGCACATAAAGAAATTCTTTCTTTAGAAAAAATACCAAGAAGAATTATAGAATTATTAAAATAAAGGATTGATTTTAAATACATTTTATAAAAAAATATAAAATATTTTTATTTTAACCACAAAAAAATGATTTGTCAAAGGTTTTTTATTATTCAAAATGTGCAAAACAATGGAAAATTATAAATTAAAACAATTCAGAAAATACATCGTTCTATTGATTCTATCTTTGTTATTTGTTTCAAGTGGTATTTTTATATTACTTGATAAAGGTAATTTTTTTCAAAATCAAAGAAAAATAATTTCAGAGGTTTCTTATAAAGAAGAGAATTGTATTTTTAGGATCATAAACAAAAAAGAAGATCTTTTTCTTAATAAAGATGGAAAAATAGTTACCGTAATTCAATGTAAAAATCAAAACCTAAAAAATCTTCCAATAATTCGAAGCAATATTGAGATTCATGATAAAGATTATTCTTTAAATGATTTATTTGATTCTTTAATTACACTATATGAAATGAATCCTACGATATTGAATGCTATATCAGAAGTTTTCGTGGGTCCAAAAGAAGTTTATTTTTTTTTAAATTACCATAAAATTAGAATTGATGTTAGAGATTACCAGAAACGAAATTGGGAACAAAAATTGATTTCTATGATTATTTGGTTGTTTCATCAAAAACATAGACAAAAAGGTATTTTAGAAATTACAGAAAACGAAGGCTTACTTATTGTTCATGGAGAATTATGAAGCAAATCATTACATCAATTGATCTTGGAAGTTTTACTATTAAAGTATTGATTGCTCAAGTTTATCTTTCTAAAATAGAAATTATAGGCATAGGCACGAGTGAATCAAAAGGAATAAAAGAAGGGGAAATTCTTAATATTGAACAACTCACGAAATCTTTACTTTCTGCTATAAAAGAGGCAGAAAATATGAGTGGTATAAAAATTACTTCTTGTGTAGTGAATATATCTAGCAAACATATTAAAGGAGAAAATTCAAAAGGTATTTCTACAATTACCAATGAAGACAGAGTGATTACCCAAAATGATGTAAATCGAGCAGTAGAAAATGCCAAAGACATTTATCTACCTTCTGAATATCAACTTTTGCATGTTCTTTCACGAGAATACACAGTAGATAAAAAATCTAATGTAATGGATCCAATAGGGATGACTGGTTTTCGTCTAGAAGCAGATGTTCATATCGTAATAGTCCCAAAAGTATTTGTAAATACAATTTATAAAATTTTTTCAAGAATTGGTATAGATGTAGAACATATAATTTTAAATTCTATTGCTTCCTCTGAAGCTGCTGTAAAAGAGAGCGAAAAAAATTCTGGTTGTATTCTAATTGATTTTGGGTTTGGAATTACAGATGTTTGTGTTTTTGTGGATGGAGGGATTTATCATACATTTTCTTTAGCTTTAGGAAGTAGTTATTTAACTTCTGATATTGAATATGCTTATAAAATTCCTTTCGAAATTGCTGAATTTGTAAAAAGAAGAGATGGTGTGGCTACAGTAGCAGAAGTCGATCCAACCCAAAGAATTTGGCTACCAGCTATGATCGGTAGTAACAGGAAGTTAATTTATCTAAAAGATTTGGCAGAAATTTTAGAAGCCCGACTTGAAGAAATTTTTAGTATTATTGATAAATTTATAAAAATAAAAATTGACAAAAATTTGCTATCAGGTGGTGTTATTCTTACAGGTGGAGGATCTTTACTTTTAGGAATAACAAAAGTTGCAGAAAAAATATTCGGATTACATTCTCGCATTGGAAAACCATTTGGAATAGAAGGTTTATTTAGTGAGGTTCAATCTCCAGAGTTTTCTACTTCTGTTGGTATGTTAAAATTTTTTGTTAAACAGATTAGTGAAGATTTAAATTCAACA
Source organism: uncultured bacterium (assembly GCA_937928085.1). Lineage (GTDB taxonomy): Bacteria > Spirochaetota > Leptospiria > Leptospirales > Leptonemataceae > SKYB61. The sequence goes on from CALFVU010000006.1 coordinate 156,087, forward strand.
GAAAGTTTTAAAAATGAGTCTACAAAAATAGAAAAAAAACTTTTAAAAAAAATAAAAAGTTGGATGGAAAATATATAAAAAGCTTCATTGGAAACTCAAGGAGTTTGTTATGATACAATTAGATGAAGAAAGAACATCGCCAACAATTATCAAAGTTGTTGGTGTGGGAGGAGGTGGATCGAATGCTGTCAATAGAATGATTGAAGCAGGAATGAATCTTGTAGATTTTATTGCCATCAATACAGATGAGCAGGCATTAAATATTTCGAAAGCACCCAATAAACTAGTTATAGGAAAAAAAATTACGATGGGAATGGGAGCCGGAGGAGATCCAGAAATTGGTTTAAAGTCAGCGAAAGAAGATAAAGAAAAAATTGCAAAAGTTCTTGATGGTGCTGATATGGTTTTTGTCACTGCTGGGATGGGAGGAGGAACAGGGACTGGAGCCGCTCCTATAATTGCAGAAATAGCTAAAAGTTTAGGAGCTCTAACAGTGGGTGTAGTTACTCTTCCTTTTAGTTTTGAAGGAAAAGTTCGAGAAAAAAATGCAAGAATGGGGATAGAAGCCATTAAGCAACATGTGGATACATTGATCGTTATTAAAAACGATCAGATTTTTCAGCTAATTGATAATAAGGTTCCCGCTAATATGGCATTAAAACTAGTAGATGATATTTTATTAAATGCAGTTAGAGGAATTTCTGATATTATTAACAAACCTGGTTTAATTAATGTAGATTTTGCAGATGTAAAAAATATTATGAAAGGTTCTGGAGAAGCGGTTTTAGGATTTGGAGAAGGTATTGGAGAAAATAAAGTTTCACAGGCGGTAAATCTAGCGATTAACAATGTATTGCTTGAAAATCCTGATATAAGTGGAGCTACAGGAATTTTAATTAATGTTTCAGGAGGAAATGATCTTTCTCTACTTGATTGGAGAGATGTATCTGAGTTAATCACAAAGGAAGTAGATCCGGAAGCCAATAAAATTATTGGTCTAACTTTAGAACCTGAATTACAAGAAAAAGTAAGAGTAGTTGTAATTGCAACAGGATTTAAACGGCATAAAAATACGTCTTATCAAGAATCTTACGAACTATCAAAAATTAACTCCTTTAAGCAAAAAGATTATCAAAAACAACAACAAACAGTAAACTTTAAAAAAAATCTTTTCGGGCAAGAAGAGAAAGATTTATATCCATTAAAACAAAAATCTACTAAAAGTGAGAAAGAAACTATAACATCAGTTGTTTCGGAAGTCTTAAAGTCCTCTTATGATGATGTTTCCCAACAACCTTTATATTCAAAAAATGGCTTTTATAAACGCGAAAATTTGTATCCTCATTTTTTTAAAGAAGAAAAATTTTATGAGGAAGATTATGAAATTAAAAACAAAAATCCTTCGTTTCAAGTAAAAGAAGAAATCTTAAAACCTGCTGGAATACCGTCAAGAGAATCTAAATCGAGTTTAATATTTCAACAAGATAATTATTTAGAAATCAATTATGAGGAAATTCAAAAGCCAACGTATTTAAGAAAGCGTAAGTGGGATCAGAATGAGTAGTTCTTTTTTAATTTTTGGCTTAATTTTAATAATAAGTGGAAAATTTTTTTTACTTGAATGCCCTTAACTTCTTTGGAATCTTAGCAATAGGAGTTGTTTGCTAACTCACCTTGGGTATTTTGAGTTTACTTCTTTCTCAATTTTCTACTTTTTTTTGTTTGGTCTTTTTTTAGAAGACTTTTCATAAAATGTTTTCTTTTTTTAGAAATAAAGCAAAATGTAAAAGACAATTTAATAGAAAAAACTGTAGTACTGATTGAATCAATCCTTTCAAAAGAATAGGAAGAGTAAAAGGATTAAAAACTTTTTGGAAAACTCTTTCTTTAAAAGAAGAGATAATTTTTTTTAGTAGAAAAGTTCTTGATAACAATAAAAGGATTGAGTACTATACATAACTTTGTTGGATTCATAATTAAAAGAAATTTCGTTAAAATAAGAGCTTAAGATTTTTTTCAAAAAATCGAAAACAATTATATATGTATAATTTCTTTATACGTATGTTTTTTTTAATCATACATACTTCGATTTTTTCTGAAAATATTTTTTTAAAATCTGAACTTGATCGAGTTTTTTTTCTAGATCAATTCTTATCTCAGTTTCCCGATCAATATAAATTACAAATAATCGATACTTTTGAAACAAATCAATATTTTATTTACGATCCACCTTCTGTTTTAAGTGAATTAAAAATTATTTATAAAACTCCTTTATTATCAAAAAACCAAGAGAAAAAAAGAGCTTTCGAAATAGAACAAATTTTTCTTGGAGATTGGAATGTATTAAGTTCCGAAAAAAGCTTGATGTTTTATTATTCTGTTGATTATCCCGGAAGACAGCACTTTCGAATCAAACCAAAAACAAAAATATACATAAAAGGTAAACCTTTTTTATATTCTCTTTGGATTTATAGTAATTCTTATGAAGATCAACTTTTTTTAATTTTTAAAACAAAAGAAAATCAAGAAAGAAGAATCAAAATTGGAGCTTTACATTGGCAGGGCTGGAAAAGAGTTGATGGACAGTTTCCAGAAAATTTTGATTATTTACCAAAATTAAACAAAGAAGTAGGGTACTACCAATTCGATGGATTTTTTATACAAACTTCTAAAAAAGCACAAAAAGGTATCAGAGAAATTGTATTTGATCAATTTTATGTAATCAATAACATAAGTTATTTAAACTATTCTGGATCAGAAATTTTAGATAATTTTTAAATAATATAGATTTCTAGATCGATTCCCATACTACCTAAAATAGTCAAATATTTAGAAGAAATGCTTATATGACTATTTTCTTTATCCACATTTAATATCATTTGTAGCTTATATCGTTTCGAAAGATATGATAATTCTTTTCTAAATTTATAAATTTTTTTTAATATATTTTCTATGTGATCTTCTAATTTTCTATATCCCTCTAAGGAGCTATTTAATTGCCAGATTGTAACTCCATCTATATCATTAAAATGAATTTTGTCGGGTTTTATTTCTAAAGTTTTGTAAATTTCATTTGGAATCAAATCTCTACCAGAAATCAAAAACATTGCCCAATATTTCATTTATATATTTATCGTAATCAAAAATTAAGAAAATAAAAAATATTTTATAACAATAAAAAGCATCTTTAACTATTAAACATAAATTTAAGTAGTAATCAAGTAAGAAAATTTTTTTAAAAAAGAAAAAAATCGATTGATTTTATTATTATAAAAATAACCTCAAACCAATGAAACTTTATTTTTTATTCAATTTGTTATTATTATTCATTGCTTGTGGTGATATGGCTAATACAATTCAAAATTGGGGGCAGAGATATCGAACAGAAAGAAAAATAAAAATTAAAGAAGAAGATATCCAAAAATGGAAAACAGATTTAGAAATTTCAGAAAAAGAGTCTCGTGAAATTTTTATTTTAATACAGAAATTTGCGAATGAAAAAAAATTACAAGGAGAGCTTTCTTGGAAAATTGGCAAGGCTTTAATGGATTTAAATTCTTACGAAACTGCTAGTGAATATTTTTTACAATCCTTCGAAAAACAATTAGTAGATTCAGAAAAACATTTAAAAATTTATGAATCTGCACTTGTTTATTACGAAAAAGCTCTAAAATATTATACACCTATCCCCGATTTATTATTTGATGCAGCGATTTGTTATGGAAATGCTTCGTCTGCATTAGGATGGGAAGAAGAAAGATTTAAAACTGCTGTTTTTTTACTTGAACGAGGAATGGCATCAAAACCTGATGATATTCGTTTTCCTTATACATTGGGAATTCTTTTAGGAAAAACTACGAATCAATATAAAGATGTAGAAAGATCTATAGAATTATTAAACTTAGTTATAGAGAAAGATAAATATAATATTCCCTCGTATTTTGCAAAAGGAAATATTTTAGTAGAAAATGGGGAACTCCAAGAAGCTTTTATAGTTTACGAAAAGATTACTGAGGTTATCAAAGAGATGTATCAAAAAGGACTTTTAAAAGGGGATTATACGAAAAATAGAAAATACATAAAAGCTTTAGAAAATCAAAAACTACTAATTTCTTGTATAGAAGGGAGGAAAGAATGTCATATCAAGATGGAGCCCGACTCTTAACAGCTTTATTTTTTTCGAGCTTACCGTATCGAAGAAAATTTTTACATTTTGTTAAAGAAAAACATTTACAAATTTCACTATCTGAAACCCCGTGGGATGCTAATAAAGAAATTTTAAAATTTTTTTTTAGTCCTAAATTAATAGAATATTCAAAACAAAAAACTTTGAGTTATTATAAAAAAAAGAACTTTAGTTTTGACTTTTTTATCATTTGGGGAGATCCAGATTATCCAGAACTACTCAAAGAAATTTATGATCCTCCTCTCGTACTATTTGGGAAAAGCTCTATCAAAACTGTAATAAATTTCAACAAATTCGATTTACTTTCTATAGTGGGAACAAGAAAACCTTTAGCGATTTCTCTACAAGGAGTAGATAGAATTGTAGAAATGTTTAGGATTTCAAAAAGTACTGATACTTTATTGTATAATTTAGGAATCCTAAATCAAACTTCTAAAGATTTATTTGGAAATTCAATTATACATCAGTTAAAACTCAATACTTCTAAGAATTTACAAATTGGTACAGTATCCGGTTTTGCTAAAGGAATTGATTTTCGAGTTCATCGAGCTTCTATTTATTTTCAGGTTCCTACTATTGCTGTATTAGGAAGTGGAATTGATCAAATCTCTCCTAAATCAAGTCTTCCTTTATTTTTTGAAGCTAAACGATCTTATCATCCCTTTTTTTTGATTTCTGAGTTTTTTCCTACTTATAAAGCAGGAAAATATACATTTCCTTTAAGAAATCGAATTATTGTAGGGCTTTCTCCTTATTTAATTTTAGTGCAAGCAGGTAAAAAAAGTGGTGCATTAATTAGTGTAGATTATGCATTACAAGAAAATCGAGAAATTATAGTTTTTCATCATCAATTATTTGATCAAGTTGGAGGTAATGAGGGAGGGGAAGAATTGATCCAACAAGGAGCAAATTTTATTAGTTTTTTACTATAAAAATAAAAAAAAATAGGAAGATTTGATTATTTTTGCGTCTAATATACAAACTGTATAAAATTTTATAAAAGGAGTTAAACATGCAAAAAAAAATTTTTTCTTTGTTATTTGTATTTGGAGTCATATTATCTCTTAATACAAATTGTAAGCAGTTTGGTAAGGATAATGAAAAAGATGGCAAAATAGGTCTAGGTTTATTATTTTTGTTATCTCAACAAAACCAACCTAGTGATTTTCTAATAGAAATTCCAGCTGGATTGGCGAAATAAACTTTATAGAGGTAATCTATGAATCGTAGAAGTTATGTATTAACTTTATTAGCAAGTTTTATGATTTTTTTAGGAGTATCTTTAAAGTTAGATTTTTCTGTAAAAGAGGATCAACAATTAAAAAAAATTGAACTAAAAAAATATCCATCGTATTTCGATATAAATTCCATAGCCAAGCTTTATGCAGAAAATGAAGATCAATGGGATGGTGTTCGGAATGTGGTAACATTTGTAAAAACAATTACGTCTGGTATTAATGCATTATTAAAAAGATTAGAAGCGATTGGAATTTTAAATAAAACAGGCACTTTTACTACTACGGAGGGTGGATATAAAATTAAATTAGTTACGAATGATCCAAATAATGCTTCTATTGCAGGAATTGGAACTACTAAAGAATTTTCTCATCGTATTATTTTTTGGAATGAAAATACTAATATGAAATATTTAGAAGTTTTTTTTGATAATCCTACTAAAAAAACAGAAGAAGATGGGGTATTGGTAACTTTTGAACCGTATCAATCTATTGGAGGTAATTTAAATTATAATAATGGGGAAAAAATGGAGTGCTATACCAAAAATACTACTATGATCTGTTCGTGGGATGGAGCTCTTCTTATCAATGGTCCTACTGAAAAAGCCCAGTTAATTGCTACTATAACTGATGGAGTTTTATCGATAAATTTATTAGTTAAGTTAAACTTAGCAACAACGACTTCAATCAATAATAACCTGCCAAGTATTTGCAAAGAAAACCCAATCGGTTCTGAAAGATATTATTATACGGTGATTGCCTTAATAAAATCAAATCCCCCTTATTATACGACATCAGCTTTTGGAGTAAAAAAGGATGCGAAAGGTCTAAACTTAGGAAATTGTTCAAATAGTTATAACTATGGTTATTTTAATACAAGTGTAAATCCAAATGTTAGTGGTTCTAAAAAGTATTTTGCTGGAATAGGAAATATTCCACCTTCATCTGACTATCCATCTACAAGTAATGTGAACAGTTTATTAAATCAAGATCCAACGAAAACTCAAGTAGATAATCTTTCGATTGATTTTGATAGTCAAGATCAAGCTCCTTAAAAAATAAGCCCCTTGTTGGGCTTATTGTAAGAGCTTCATTCTTATCAGAATTCTATTTTATATACTAAAAATTAAAAAAAACAAATATCCAAAAATTAGCCATAGAATGCACAATAAAGGGGAAAAGTAATGATTTAGCTTCGATCCTTAAAATAGATAAAAACATACCGCTAAAAAAATATAAAAGAAATTCAAAAAAATCTTTAGGTATATGTAGAATTGCAAAACCTAAATTCGATAGAATTTGTGAACTGAATATACAAAAAATCGTATCCTTTTTACAAATTATTTTAGGTATATAATATCGAAAGAGGATTTCCTCTGACAAAGGAGCAAGAAGAACTCCAAAAGAAAGAATAAGCTTTTCTAAAAAACTTAATTTAGTAAAAACATTATACTTTTGATTGATGTAAAATAAACTAAAAAGAAGAAGATAAAACACAAAAATTGCTAATATATATAAATTTTTTTTCTTAGGAATTCTAAACAAAATTCCAAATTCATGCTTTGGAAGGGTATTTAATAAATAAAAAGAGAGAATTCCTAAAAAAAAAGGCCAAAATAAAGAAAACAAAAAAAAAGGACTTACTTTTGGATAAAGAATTATATGAGTTATCAATAAAACAATAAACACAATAGAAAGAGTTACTAAAATAACAGAAAATTTTTTGTAAGAAATACAAAAAAACTGATATAATTTTTTTTGCAATTCGATTTGTTCTTGTTTTGATAATTCTAAATAACGTTTTAGTTCTCTTTGTAAAATTAGTTTTTCTTTTTCTGTTAAAGATATTTCTATTTTGGAACGGACTTGATTTGGTAGAATTCCCCATAATAATGCTGCCATTTTTTTGTTTGTAATCATAAATATATTATAAAAATTGCCGATCAGGAGTTTATTATGTCTAAAGTTGTGGCAATAGTTGGTGCAACAGGTGCCGTAGGTCAAGAATTTTTGAATGTTTTAGAAAAAAGAAATTTTCCTATTAAGGATTTAAAGCTTCTTGCTTCTTCGAGGAGTGTTGGAAAAAAACTAAAGTTTAAAGATACAGAAATACCAGTAGAGGAGTTGAAAGAAAGTTCATTCCACAATGTGGAGATTGCTTTATTTAGTGCAGGAAGTTCAATTAGTAAAACATATGCAGCAAGTGCAGTATCTCTTGGAGCTATTGTAATCGATAATTCAAGTGCTTTTCGAATGGAAGAGGATGTTCCTTTAGTTGTTCCAGAAATTAATCCTGAAGATATAAAAACTCATAAAGGAATTATTGCAAATCCGAATTGTAGTACAATCATAATGTTAATGGCAATTTATCCTATATATAAATTGTATCCAATAAAAAAAATCATAGTATCTACATATCAAGCAGCTTCTGGTGCAGGTGCTGCAGCTATGAAAGAATTAGAATTGCAAGCTAGAGCTTTTCTAAATAACGAACCAATTCCCACAAAAGTTTTGCCCTATCCTTTAGCCTTTAATTTATTTAGTCATAACTCTTCTATAGATATAGAAAGTGGTTATAATCAGGAAGAAATTAAAATGATCAAGGAAACTAAAAAAATTCTACATAATCCAAATATACACATTAGCCCTACTTGTATACGTGTTTCGACTTTTAGAGCTCACGCAGAATCTATAACGTTAGAATTAGAAGTTTCTGCAAATATCGAAGAAATTAAAAATTCTTATAAAAATTTTTCAGGGGTTCAAATTTTAGATAGACCAGAAATAAATTATTTTCCTATGCCATTAGAAGTTTCGGGCAAAGACGATGTATATATAGGTAGAATTCGATATGATTATGAAGATAAAGAAAAAAAAGTATTACATTTATTTGCAGTAGGGGATCAGCTTTTGAAAGGAGCGGCCTTAAATGCAGTGCAAATAGCAGAATTGTTATTATAACAAATCTACAGGATCGATCTCTATTTCTAAGTAATCATCGTTGGTTAGCTTTCTTTTAAAATCTGTTACAGTTTGTTGAATTGCTTTTAAAGTTTCTTCGAATTGGTTGGTTTTGATCAAAAGATGATTTCTATATTTATTACTGATTTTTATAATAGGTGCTGGTGCAGGACCAAGTATTGTAAATAAACTCTTATTTTTTTGTAAAATATATTCTAATTGATAAAAAAATTCATTGATTAAAACTTCAGACTGTTTTTGTTTTGGGGAACGAATTAAAAAGCGAATTAATCTGCAAAAAGGGGGATAATGAAAAATATTTCTTTGCTTTAATTCATGTTGATAAAAAGATTCATAATCTTGGTTGATTGCCCATTTTATATAAATATTTTCTTTATTTTGAACTTCTAAATACACCATTCCGAGATCATCTCTTCGTCCTGCTCTACCGGATGCTTGTAATAGCAGACTAAATGTTCTTTCTGTTGCACGAAAATCTGGTAAATAAAAACCTTCTTCTGCATTTAATACTCCTACTAAAGTTAAATTCGGAGCATCCAGACCTTTAGAAATCATTTGTGTTCCTGTAAGAATTTGAATTTCTCCCGCAATAAATTGTTTTAAAGTTTCGTGAAGAGCTTTATTTTTCAAAACAATATCGGTATCTAATCTGGCTAATTTTATATTTGGAAACATCGAAAGCAAAAATTCTTCAATTTTTTGTGTTCCAGTTCCCAGTTTAATTAATTTTGATTGGCATACTGGACATAGAAGGTTTGTATGTTTTTCATAACCACAATAATGACATTTTAAAATCAAATCTGTTGATTTGTGTAATGTTAAAGAAACTGAACAATTAGGACATTGTAAATTCACCTTGCATTTTTTACAATATAAATAGGGTGCATAACCACGTCTATTTAGTAAAATCAAAATTTGTCTTTTTTTCTTAAGGGTTTCTTCGATTTTATTTAATAAAGTATTACTAATTGGTTGATCTAAATTTTGTTTTTCTATAATTTGTACTTTAGGAGGTTTTCCAAGCACTCTTTTTTTTAAAAAATACAATCTAAATAAAGTTTGATTTGATTCATTATTGTGATCTTTTTCTATGATATATCGAATTTCAACTCTTGGTGTTGCCGAACCTAAAACTAAAGGTATTTTTAGTTCTTGAATTTTTTTTTGTGCTATAAATCTTGCATCGTATCTCGGATGACTATCATCTTGAAACGAAGTATCGTGCTCCTCATCAATGATGATTAATCCTAAATCTTTTAAAGGGGCAAACACAGAAGATCTTGTTCCAAGCACCACATCTACTTTATTGAATAAAATTTTTAAATATTCAGAAAATCTTTGTGTTTGAACTAGCCTTGAATGAAGTACGCTTAAATTTTCTCCTACAATCTTTTTAATTCTTTGGATCATTTGTATGGTTAAGCTGATCTCCGGTACTAAAAATAAAACTTTTTTTTTATTTAAAATTACATCAGTAATTAAATGTAAGTAGATTTCTGTTTTTCCGGACCCTGTAATACCCTGAATTAAATGTATACTGGGTTTGTTTATATCTAATGTCTCTTGAATTTGTTCATATATTTTTCTCTGTTCTTCAGTTAAGGTAATTAAATTTTCTTTATAGATTTTTTTTTCTATTTGAGCTGTTTTTATAGCATTCAGATTTATATTTACAGGTTTAGGATACATTTTTGCTAAAGCTTCGCCAACTTCACATAAATAAATAGTTTTCATCCATTTAGCTAGTTCAATTTGCTCTTGTGTTACAATTGGAAACTCTTCTAATGGTTCTAGTATATTTTTATAAGATATTTCTGTATTAAAAAGTTGGTCTTCGTTTGTATGAATAGAAACATCTTCTTCAATTTGGATTATAATACCTTCTTCGATTGAATTTCGAAGATTTACTAATACTCTACTTCCGATTTGTAAAGTATCTTGAAATTTTTCTGGAATGATATAAAAATAGTTTTCTGGAATTGGGTAGGGAAATACGATTTTTGCATATCGTGGCATTGCTATTATACGAATTTTTGTAATGAATTTAGCACTTGTGTTTTAATTTTAATTTCTTCTAAGCGATAGAAAATAGCTTTGTATAAAATATATTTTTTTTCTCCTAATTTGTTTAAAATCGTTTTTTCGATATCTTTTTCTAATTGGATCTGACTTGCAGAAACTAGTTTAATTTTGTTAATGACTATTAAATTTTTTTGCCCTAAAACCGAATTTTTTAGTTCTTCGAGTATTAAAGAAAGATTATTTTTATTTTCTAAAAAGTATTTATATTCTTCTTTAAATTTTTTAAGTTTTTCTTCGTATTCTTTTCTTTTTTTTTCTAAAGTTAATATAGCTAAAGGACTTCGAATTACAAGTGCAGAAATTTTTTTATCTTCTATGGCAAGATCTAAAATTGAAGATTGGTTAGCATAATACTTTGCTTCTTCTCCAAAAAATAGAAGGGCTGAATTTCCTGTTATGATTAGCTTTTCTATTGTATTTTCATAAATATTTTTTTTTAAAAAAACAAAGCAATTCTTAACTCTTTCTATCCAATCTTCTTGAGTACTATTTGATGGAAAATAACAAGCAACAAATTCCATAAAATATAAATGTTTTAAATTCAAATTAACTTTAGACAACATTTTGTTAAATAAATCATCTTCTTCTTGAGAAGAAAAAAAATATTTAGCGCTAACATCTTTAGATATTTTGTTTGGATCTAAAGAACCATTATAGTGTAAGACCATAATTTTTTTTGGGTCTTCTTCTGGCTTTTTAAAATATTTTTGTACAGCAAACAGTTTATTTTTACAAAGCAGGCAATTTTGATTTTCTAAACGTTCTTTTTCTTTAGTAAGAATTTCTAAAGTTTTTTTTTCTATTTTTTTTTGTTTGCCTGAGGGTATATAAATTTTTGGTTTTAAGTCTGTAAACACAAAAGGCGGTACTTCTAAACTTTTTGTGTTTTCTAAAAAATTTTGAAAGTTTTTTAAAAAAAATATATATTTTTCTTTTAGATCATTTAGATCATTCATCTTTTATTTTAATATTTAAATTTTTGATTTTTTTGTGGAGATGTGTTCTTTCCATTCCTAAAAAATTTGCCGTTTTACTAATATTGCCATCAAACTGTTTAAGAGCTTTTATAATGTAATTTTTTTCGAATTCACGACGAGCAGATTTTAGATCTAAATTTGCTAAATCATCTTTATCAGTATCAGATATTACAGTAAATAAGCTTTCTCTGACTTCTTTAATTCCAATTTCTTCTTTATCAGTTAAGATTACCAGTCGTTCTACTATATTTTTTAGTTCTCTTACATTGCCAGGCCAACTATATTGGCATAATAATTCAATTGCTGGATTTGTAAAAATTTTTGGTTTTAACTGATTTGTCTCAATTGTTTTTTTTAAAAAATAATTTAACAGTATAGGAATATCACTTATTCTTTCTCGTAAAGGAGGCATAATAATAGGAATTACATTTAGGCGATAATATAGATCTTCTCTAAATTTGCCATCTTTAATAGCCTGTAAGGGATCCACATTGGTTGCAGCAATGATTCTAACATCAATATGGATTTTTTCTGAACCTCCAACGCGTGTGATATTTTGTTCTTCGATTACCCTTAATACTTTGGCTTGTGTAGTTAAAGACATATCGCAAATTTCGTCTAAAAAAAGAGTACCACCGTTTGCTAATTCAAACTTTCCGATTCTTCTTTCGTTTGCACCTGTGAAAGCACCTTTTTCATGTCCGAAAAGTTCACTTTCTATCAATTCTTCAGGTATTGCTGCACAATTAATGTCAATAAAAGGTTTGTTTTTTCTATTCGAATTTTTATAAATCATTCTTGCTACTAGTTCTTTACCAGTTCCATTTTCTCCGTAAATAAAAACTCTTGCATTTGTTTTTGCTGCCTGAGAAATAGCTTGTTTTACTTTGTATATTTGTTCTGATTCTCCAATAAGTTCGTCGTATTCAAGTTGAATGTCTTTATTTAATTCACTTGTTTTGTTTTGTAAACAGTTTTCAATTTTTTCTAAAACTGATTGTATCGATAAAGGTTTTTCTAAAAAATCATAAGCACCAATTTTTGTAGCTTGAACAGCAATTTCTATCGTAGCATGACCCGAAATCATAATTACGGGAAGAAAAGGATCATTTTTTTTTATTTCTTTTAATACTTCTATACCATCTTCGTTTTGTAGCCAAACATCCAGCAAAATCAATGAAGGTTTTTCTTTTTCTAATTGTTTTAAACAAGCTTTCCCCGAAGGAAATACTTGTACTTCGTAGTTTTCGTCTTCTAAAATTTCTTTAAGTGATTTTCTAATATTTTTATCATCATCTACAACAAAAATTTTTGTATTCATAATCTATACATCAAAAGTAATTCGAAATTCAGCTCCCCCTAGGCTGGACTTAAGTACTTGAATTCTGGCATTATGTTCCATTACAGCTCTTTCTACAAAAGCTAGACCAAGACCACTTCCATAACTTTCTTTTGTAGAGAAGTATGGTTCAAAAATTTTATCAATCATATCTTCTTTGATTCCCACACCATTATCTTCTACTCTTAAGATGATTTTGCTTTTGCCTAATTTTTTTTGTTCTAGGACAGAAACGATAATAATTCCTTTTTTATCTTCTTGATCTTTAAATTTTTCTTCTATAGCTTCTATAGAATTTTTGATTAAATTGTTCATCATTCCTATAAATAAATTTTTATCAAGTTTGATTTTAGGTAGATTTTCCTGATATCGAAATTCAATCAAAACATTCGGCACGTTTTTGAATAATTCAATCGATTCTTTAATTAAAGGAATAATTTGTTGGTGTTCTAATTTTGCAACAGGCAATCTTGTAAAATTAGAAAATTCTTCTAATAAATGCTTTAATACATTCACTTGTTCAATAATTGTATTAGAACAGGTTTTTACTACTTCGTATATCTCTTTAGGATTTTTCTGCTCTAGTTTTCTTAGCATTCTTTCGGCTGACAACTGTATTGGTGTAAGAGGATTTTTGATTTCGTGTGCAAGCCTTTTAGCAACTTCTTGCCAAGCTGCTACCCGCAAACTGTGTAAAAGTCTACTTTTTAAGGTTTGTAATTCTTCTGTCATTGAATTAAAGCTTTGTATTAAGATCGCAATTTCTCCTTCGGATTTGATATCCAATCGAGTATCTAATTTCCCTTCAGTAACTTTTTGTGTTGCCTCTGCTAAAGAAACAATAGGATAGGAAATTTGTCTAGCTAGTAAAATTGCAACGATAATCGCAATTACAATCATACCAAGATATAAAATCGAAAGACTTAAACGCAAATTATAAGGAATCACTTCGTTTAATCTTTTTTCACCAATAGTTAATGTAAAATATACATTTCTAAATGTAGATTCTTCTATAATATGGTTATGATAAATTTGTTTAAAGAATAGAAGATTTGTTTTATCTTGAACTTCTAACTTAATAAAAATATATTTTTTTTTATTTAGTAAAACTAGAGTATAATCTTCGATATCAATATTCGTTTCTTTTTCTTTTAATAAATTGATACCATAAATTTTGATTGTAGAATTTCCGTCTGATATATAAATACTATCGGTAGATTTACGAAACCATTTTTCTAAAAATGTGTAAAATTTTTTTTTATCGTTTTCATTAGAAAGATTTTGAATAAAATATAAAATAGTAAATTTTTGTTTTTTGATTTCGTTGTATAGATTTTCTGCCATTTTTTTTTCGTGATATTCTAATAACTTTTCAGCGGATTCGAAACTGCCTTTTAAATCTAATTTAAAAAATAAAGATACGATCGATTCCACTTTACTTGAAGATAATAAAAAGATCGGCATTGCAGGTATAATCGAAACTAATAAAAAAGCTAAAATTAAACGATAACGTAAACTAGATCTCAGTTTACCAGTAACTTTGATTTTACGATTCCTATAAAGATAGTGTAGTAAAAAATTTAAAGTTCCAAGAGGAAGAAATACAATTATATAAGCAAAAATGCGATCAAAAGGAGTAGAATTAGAATCTAAAAAAAAATATTCAGAAATAAAAATGCTAATCCAAAGTACTAAAAAAACATAAAAAATATCTCTAAGAAGGATTCTATCTTCTTCTTTTTTCCATTCATCTTTTTTGAATTCCAGTTTATTTTCATTAAAGTTCTCTTGTTTTGTTTTAAAAAATGTAGAATTCATTCTTTGCCACTTTCTAATAATTGTGTAAGTTTATGGAGAGCTTTCTCTTCGTCTTCTCCATCAATGATCAATTTTATTTCTGAATTTGGATAAAGACCAAGCATTAAAAGTCCCATAATACTTTTTCCATTTACAGTAATCCCTTCGTGTTCCACAATGATAGAGGATTTAAATTCGCTTGCAATTCTAACAAATTCAGCAGCTGGTCTTCCATGTAGTCCATTTTTTAAATAAACTTTTACAGTTTTTGTAATCATAGATTTTTTGCATATAAATAATATATTAAATTTTTATTTTTCTTTCAATATTTTTTTGAATTTTCTCTAAAAATGATTTAGAGATATGGTAACCCATTGTTTTTAAACGATAATTCATTGCTGCTGTTTCTATAAGAATAGGAATATTTCTACCCGGGCGGATTGGTATTGTGATTTTTGGAATTTTTACATTTAAAAAACTTGAATATTCTTCTACAATTCCTAATCGATCATAATGATTATCTTTTTTCCATTCTTCTAAAAGAATATTGAGTTCTATGTTGATTTTTTTTCTTGTTGCACGAATTCCATACATATCTTTAATATTGATAATACCAATTCCACGTAATTCCATATGGTATTCAATAATAGGATCGGTATATCCCACAATAATACTTTCTGAGATGGATTTAATTCGCACCACATCATCAGCAATCAATCTATGTCCTCTTTCGATTAGTTCTAGGGCAGTTTCAGATTTTCCAATACTACTTTCTCCTTGAATCAAAACTCCTACCCCAAACACATCTAGAAGAACTCCTGGCACGGTAGTCTCTTCTGCTAAAATTTCAGATAGTAAACTAAAAAGCTTCATTTGAAAATCATGTGTGGAATATTCAGAAACTAAAACGGGGATTTTTTTTTGATTGGCTTCCTCGATTAGACATTCGGGCGGCATTTGATTATGAGTAAAAATTATTGCTGGAATAGGAAAATCTAAAAATGTTTTGGCAATTTCTTTTTGCTTATGAATATCACATTTTACTAAAAAAGCATATTCTCCTTTTCCGATGATTTGAATTCGATTCGAAGCAAAATTATCAAAAAATCCAACTAAAGCAAGTCCAGGCCTATTGATATCTACATTTTGGATTTCTCTATCGATCCCTTCTATTCCAGCAACTATCTTAAGATGTAAATCTGGAAAGTCTATTAAATCTTTTACTTTGATTTTCGTCATTTTAATGCTTTATGAATTTTTCTCTGTGTTTTTTTACTTGTTTTTCTATTTTTTTCTCTACCAAATCTATGGATGCATACATATCTGTAGATTTTCCCTCTGCTACAAACACACCCCCATCTCCATGAATCGTTACTTCTACGATATGATCGCTTCGTTCTTTTTTAAATCGAATCGTAACGGAAATAATTCTACTAAAATAATTAGATATTTTATCAATAATTTTTTTTGTGTATTCCTTTAGAGCTTCAGAACTTTCTAAGTTTGTAAAATGGTATTGAATCTCCATAAACTCTCCTTGTTAAAAATGTAATAAAACTGTTAATTTAGTATTTGATCAATTTGTCAATCAATTTAATTGAAAAATCATTTCTATAAATCAGGCTTTTTTATATATAGAATATTTTAGAGGTTTTAAAAAATGCGTAATTCCTACTAAGCTTTCAGAAAGACCAATAATCAAATAACCATTTTTTTTTAAATGGGGATAAATCATCTGGATAATTTTTTCTTTTTCTTTAGGAGAGAAATAAATTAAAACATTACGCAAAAAAACAATATCAAATTCTCTAGAAAAGGGATAATTTGATATTATATTAAGTAATCGAAATGCTATGAGCTCTTTTACATTTTTTTTAATCATAAAAAATTCTTTATATTCTTCAAAATAAGTTGATAATAATTTTTGATCGATACTTTGTAATTTTGATTTTGGATATTTTCCTTCTTTTGCATATTCTAAATATTTTACAACCACATCCGTAGCCAAAATTTTAAAATCATATCGGGATAGATTAGGGTATTCCAATAAAGCAGAAATAGCAATACTGTAAGGTTCTTCTCCAGTAGAACAACCATTTGACCAAATTCGAATGTAAGGTTGTACTTCCAGATAATTTCGCAGATACCATCGAACAAAAGAAAAATGTATGGGTTCTCTAAAGAAAAATGTATAATTGGTAATTAAAGACTGAATGAATAACTCTTTTTTTCTTCCCGAAGTATCATTGAGTAAGGCTTTATAGAATTCTTCGTAGGTTTTATAAGGTTTATTTTCTCCAATGAATTTCGACAATCGATTTTCTATTAAATATTTTTTATTTTCTTTTAATTCAATTCCGGTTAATTGATAAAATATTTCTGCAAATTTTCTAAAAGTGCTTTCTTTTAAGAACATTTCTATTAGAAAAGAATTACATCTGATTTTGTAAATTTTGATTCTAATTGTTTTTTACAATTGTATAAATGATACGAATCGCAAATTTCTAAAAGAATTTTTAATTCTTTTTCAGTTTTTATAGAACTTGCAAATTCTTTTATAATCTCTTCCAGAATTGTTTTTAACATAGATTCATCTCGATAAAGAAGTTTAGTAATAGAAACCAATGTATCTTCTAAGTTTTTGTGTTTTGCATCAAATGTATTAAAGAAATTTTTAAAAGATTCTTCAATAACTTTTAAATTTTGATAAGCATTTAAAAATTCCCTTAAAGAAGTTTCGCTTTTTTCTAAAATATCTTTAGAATGAAAAATTAAATACTGGTTTGTTAATTTAAAATTTTCAAAAATATTAAAGATTTCTTGCTGAAGCTGAGCCATTTCTTCGGTTTGTTGATTCATTACATTTAATTGTTTTAGCTGAGATTGAGATTCTTCGTGTATTTTATTATTAGTTTGTAAAATTTCTTCTTTTATTTTGTTAGAAAAGTTTTGTATTCTTTCAGAAAAACTTTGTAATTCTTCTGCAAGAACATCAAATACTTTGTTAGAACTGGTTCTACTAGCTTCTATAGAAAGATTTAAAGACAAAATTTTTATTTTTTCTGAAATTTCTTGTATATTTTTTAAAATGATAAGATTCTTTTCGTAATCAGAAGAAATACTTTCGATAAATTTTAGATTTGCCTGATTGAATTGATTAACAAATTTTGTGAAATTTATGATTTTTAGATTATAGTTTTTAAAATTATTTTCTATTGTATGAGAGCTTTGTTTTAGATTTTCAGTTTCTTTTTCAATGACTTGTGTTTCTTTGTAGAATTCACTAGAAAATTGATGAATTTGTTGATAAAGATTATTCATAAAATCAAAGAAAGAATTAATGTAAGATTTAAAGAAACTAAAATTAACTTTTAATACAAATAAATTATAAATAAAATCTTTAATTGTAAAAGTTTTTAATAATTGATTTGATTGATTGATATAATCTAATAATATAGATTGCATTTTGTTGTTTGTTTCGATATACTCTTCTAAGAGTTTAGCGGAATCAAACTCTAAATTGATATATTTTTCTAAATTAAAATCGCTAAAAAAAGAAAATTGTTTTTCGTGATCCTTAAGAAAATCTTGAGCTAAAACAGAATCTTTTAAATATTCCAACATAGATTTAATCTTTAAAAGAATTTGTATATTTTGATTCTCATTTTCTTGCATTATATTAAGAAGAATAGCTTTCTGTTTTTTTTCAGAGAAATATATTTTTCTTATGTAAAACATCATATAGAGATAGATAGATATACCAAGAATATCGATAGCAATAGTCAAAAAAATAAAAGGAGGAGGAAAAAGTTGAAAAATATAAAAAAGATGAACAGAACCTACTAATATCATTAAAGAAGAAAGAAAAATAATTTTTTTATTTGTTTTCATAGTTAAAAGTCTTTAAAATCTTTTAATTCAATATCTTCTAAAGGAATTTTTTCTTCGGGTTTTATGATTTCAATTTTTTTATTTTTTGTTAGAACTGGTTGTTTTTCGGATTGTAACGTTATTTTAGGAATTTTTGGATCCTCTTTAAGTTGAGTCTGTTCTTTTTCTAATGCGATTTCTTTTTTTGTAATCCATCGTTGTAGCTGTTGTATGATTTCAGAAACTTGTAAGATTTGGGATTGCAATTCTTCTCCTATAGAAGCATTTTCTTCTGAGCTACTTGCCACCTGTTGAACAGATTGATTGAATTGAGAAATAGAAGTTGTTACTTGTTGGACTCCTTTTGTTTGCTCTCTAAAAGCTAAATAAATTTCATCTAAAAGAACCATTGTTTTATTAGTGAGTTCAGAAACTTTTATGATGCTTTCTTTGTTAAGAAGGACTTTTTTATTTCCCTCTTCTAAACTTTCCAGAATTTCTAAAATTAGATCATTTGTTTCTTTTGAGGATTCTGTACTTTTTTGTGCGAGATTTTTTACTTGTTCAGCAACTACAGAAAATCCTCTTCCAGCTTCTCCCGCTCTTGCTGCCTCAACAGCAGCGTTTAAAGCTAAAATGTTGGTTTGGAAAGCAATCTCTTCGATAACTTTGTTAATTCGATTGATTTTTTTTGAATTTTCCATAATTCGATTCATTGCTTTTTCTAAGTCCTCGGAATTTGTTTTAGCTATTAAAGCACTTCCGTTTGTATCTTGAATTAAAATTTTACTTTCGTTTACAGATTGGGTATTTGAGTCGATAATCGATTTAAGTTCTTCCATACTAGAGGTGATTTCTT
This sequence comes from uncultured bacterium, assembly GCA_937928085.1. Classification (GTDB taxonomy): domain Bacteria; phylum Spirochaetota; class Leptospiria; order Leptospirales; family Leptonemataceae; genus SKYB61. The sequence goes on from CALFVU010000006.1 coordinate 175,414, forward strand.
CTATTGAACTGGCTAATTCGCTTGCATGGGAGGATAAGCTTTGGCTCGAAGAAGAGACCTGATTTGATGCAATCTGAATCTGTTGAGAGGCTGAAGATAGATGAAGAATAATATTTTTTAGTTTTTTCTGAATAAAGTTGGAAATTAAGAGATTTGATCCAACAAGAAAAATAATAGAAATTGTAGAGACAATCAGTATAAATAAAAGAGAAAATGAACTTTCTTTTAGAGATTCATCGACTAAAATATTTCCATAATATTGTAGATTGTAGTCTACTAAATCATCAATAGCTTTTGAATATTGATTAAAAATCTCTCTATATTCTCCTTCGATTGCAGCTTCTGAAATTTCTTTTTGAAGTTTTTCTTTTTCTTTTGGATCATCAGTTTTAAATAAAAGATCTCCTAATTTTTTATACTTTAGTAGAATTTCTAAATGTTTTTTTCGAATTTCTACTGCATTTTTAAATAGTCTATCTTCCTCTTCGGTTCGAGCAACTTCCTCATATTTTTTTAAGTTTTCTGTCATTTGATTAATATTCGTTTCTATAAGTTTTAAATTATATTCTAAATTTTCTTTGCTGCTATAGAGATTTCCTAATGCAAGAAGAGCTCGTCTATGGTTTAATAGATTGATTTTGATCTCTTTTATATATTGAATAGAAGGTATACTTTCTTTGCCTAATTTTCTTATATCCCTAGATAAATTTTGAATTTGAGAAAATGAAAATCCTGCCAACAATAAAAAAAGTATTATGTTTACTATTACCCCAATTAATAAAAGAAAACCTAATGTTTTATTTTTTAACATAAATTACTCCTTTAAAGTATCTTGAATTTCTATGATTTCTTCTTTGGTTAAAATTTTTTCTATATCTAAAATAGAGACGATTTCTTCCTGATATCGTACTACACCATACAGGTATTTCGTTTTAAATTTAAAGCCGATTTCTCCAGTTTGTTGCAATTCTTCTGATTCTACAGTAATAACATCTTTCACTTGATCCACCACAAGGCCAATGAGAGATTGCTGATTATGGTATTCCAAATTCACAATGATAAAAATAGTTCTTTCTGTATATTCTTTTTGTGGCATATGGAATTTAATTCTTAGATCTACGATGGGTATGATTTTACCTCTAAGATTAATAACTCCTTTTACATAATTAGAAACTTCATAAAGGGGAGTAATCGGTTGATAACTAATCACTTCGCTCACTACTGATAAGGGGATACCAAAAGTGTCTTTATCTAAATTAAAAATTAAATACTTATTTTTAATTTCTTCCATAAATTACTCTTTTAAAAGCATTGAAATTACCTGAATAAATTTTTCTGCGTCAAAAGGCTTTATAATCCAGCCTGTTGCACCAAATTCTTTTGCTTTTTGAATTTTTGATTTTTCTACTTCAGTAGTTAACATAATAATTGGGGTAGAGGCATCAAAAGATCGTAATTCTTTAATAAGACTAATTCCATCTAACCTAGGCATATTTACATCTAATATATAAAGAGAAATTTTACCAATATGTTTTTTTGCTAATTCTAAGGCTTCTTGCCCATCTTTTGCTTCTATGATATTTTTAAATCCATTTAAGACTAAAGTATTCTTTACAATATCTAAAATTACTTCTGAGTCATCAGCAATAAGAATCATAGATACTCCTTTTATCAAATAATATTACTCAAAAATCCTTCCATATCAAGTACAAAACCAATATTTCCATCTCCAAAAATAGTACCACCGGAAAATTTTTTATTTTGAACTAGAATTCCTAAATTTCGGATTACGACTTCTTGTTTACCGATAATTTCATCAACGATAATACAAATTAACTTGTTTTCGTATTTTACAATCAAAGATTGATAAAAATCTCGTTTTGGTAAATTATTTGAATTCACTAAAATCGAAAATAAATCATATACAGGAATCAAAGTACCTCTTCGATCGATTAGATTTTGATTTTCTATTATATCCTCTGGCTTAAAAATAAAAATTTCTTCTAAATAATTAAAAGGAATTACATATTTAATACCTTTTACTAACACAACAAAACCTTCAATAATTGCTAATGTCAAAGGTAATTTTAATAAAAATTTAGTATATTGATCTTCTACACTTTCTACTTCGATTCTTCCATTAATAGAATCTAAGGCTTTTTTTACTACATCTAATCCCACACCTCGACCTGATATATTTGTTGCTTGATCTTTTGTAGATAAACCGGGTATAAACATTAAATCATAAATTTCTTTATCTGATATATGATTTATTTTTTCTTTTGGAATTAAATTCTTTTCTATAGCTTTTGTTAGGATTTTTTGCTTTTGAATTCCTCTTCCATCATCTTTTATGGAAATCCAAATTTCACTTCCTTTGTTTTCTGCTTTTAAAAAGATTTTTCCAATTTTAGGTTTTTGTTTTTTTTCTCGAATTTCTGGTTCTTCAATACCATGATCGATAGAATTGCGCAAAAGATGTAATAAAGGTTCGTATAAGATTTCTATAACACTTCTGTCCAATTCTGTTTCGTCTCCTTCGGTTTCTAATACTACAATTTTTTTTAATTCATTCGCTATATTTCGAGTAGCTACTTTAAGTTTATTAAAAATATCTTGAATCGGTAGCATCCCCAAAGTTAAGACAATATTTTTAATCATAGAAGTAATATGATCTAATTGTTGAATTGTTTTTTCAGAAAAATCAATTTTATGTTGATGTTTGATTTCTAATATTTGTTGCTTAACGATGGATTGATTGATGACTAATTCTCCCACCAGATCTACTAGCGTGTTAAGTTTTGTACTGGCTACTTTTACGTAATGACTATCAGAAATTCTTTTTTTGATTTGTTTTTGTTTTTTTAAAGCAAAATCCAGATCTTTTTTTTCAATGATTCCTTCTTTTAAAGCAAGGGTACCAAAAAGTTCTTTCGTTTTTGATTGTTTTTCCAATAAAGTTTGGATTTCATCTATTTGTAATTTTCCTTCTTCTTGTAAAATTTCTCCAATTCTTTTAATTTCAATTTTAGAGATTATGTTTTTCATAAAATTAACAAAAGGAAAGATATTAATTTGTTCAAAGCAACGTACTAAAGCATCTATAGAAAAATCTTTTGAATCTACTTCTAAAATCAAAATATCAAGTAATGTACGGATTATTTTTGTTCCTAAAAAAATAATATCGATTAAATCTTTATTTAAGACAATTTTTTTATCTCTTACTTTTGAGAGAAGTTCTTCTATAGCATGACTTACCTCTTCGAAATTTTTTAGACCTAAAAAACTAGAGGATCCTTTAATTGTATGAATATCTCTAAATATCGTGTTAATGAATTCAGAATTTGTAGGATCAAATTCAATTTCAATCAATAAAGATTGAATAGATTCTAAATGTTCTATTGCTTCGTAATAAAATTTTCTTAAAAGATGACTATCTTGAACTATACCCTGAAAGTAATGGTTAGAATAAAAAGAATTTTGAGAATCAAATTGGTTGTCTTGAATTTCTAAAGAAAGAAAGTTTTTTATTTCTTCTAAATTTTCTTGATTTTGTAAATAATTTGTAAAGAATTCTAAAAATTTTTCAAGAGATTCAAGAATTTGTTTTAGATTCTGAGGTTTACTACTTTTTTTTAAGATTGTTTCTTTCCATTTTTCAAATAATTCTTTTAGCGGAGAATTTTCTAAATTTTTTTTGTAAAATTCTAACAGTTTTTCTAAATATTGATTAAACTCTATGATTTTAACTAAATCACCTTGTTCAATATCGAGTATCATTGATTTAAGAACATGGAGAAGTTCTTTAGCTTCTTGTATCATTATAATCAAGATTCGACAGAATGATTCAAATGTTTTAATGGTTTTTAAATTGATGAATTCTTTATAAATCCATTTAGAATATAGGTTTTAATCCTAAAGCCCTTGCAATTACAATTCTTTGGATTTCGGAAGTACCTTCTCCGATTTGTAATAATCTCTGATCTCTATAAAATCTTTCGATATCATACTCTTTCATAAGTCCATATCCTCCATGGATTTGAACAGCCTCATTTGTAATTTCGTTTGCAATTTCTGAACAATACAATTTAGCCATAGCAGCTTCTTTGGAAAAAGGTCTATGATGATCTTTTAGCCAACATGCTTTGTAAAGAAGGTTTCTTGCCAATTCGATTTTTAGTGCCATATCTGCTAATTTAAACGATATAGCCTGAAAGTTTCCTATGGGTTTTCCGAATTGCTCTCGTTTTTTTGCATATTCTAGGGCTAATTCAAAAGCACCTTGAGCGCATCCTAACCCCATTGCAGCTATAGATAATCTACCAGAATCTAAAGTAGAAAGCATAATTTTTGAACCTTCGCCTATTTTGCCTAAAATGTTTTCTTCTGGTACTACACAGTCATCGAAAAATAATTCTGCAGTGTTCGAAGCTCTCCACATTAATTTTCCATGCATAGTTTTGGCTGTAAAACCTGAGAAGCCTTTTTCTACTAAAAAACAAGTTAATTCTTTTTTTTCAGAATTTTTAAGGACTGCTTGTACGGTAACACCTAAAGTTAAGGGTGTATTCGCATTAGTAATGAATGTTTTTTGTCCATTCAAAACATAACCTCTTTCTATTTTAGTTGCAGTGGTTTTGGTTGCTCTACTATCTGATCCAGCATTCGGTTCTGTTAGACCAAATGCCCATAAATAACCAGAACAAATTTTTGGTAAATATGTTTCTTTTTGTTTTTTTGTTCCAAAGTGTAGTATAGGACCTGTACCTAAAGAATTATGAGCAGCTATCGTAGCCGCATGAGATCCATCTATCCTTGCAAGTTCTTCTACTATCAGAATGTAAGAAAGATAATCCAACCCCATACCTCCGTATTCTTCTGGAACTGTGATTCCTAAAAAACCCAACTCAGCCATTTGTTTCGTAATATCTACAGAAAATTCTTCTTTTTCGTCTAATTCTTTAGCTTTGGGTTTAATTACGTTTTCTGCAAAGTCCCGAGTTAAATGTTTTATTTTAATATGGTCTTCACTTAAATCAAAATTCATAAATTCACCTCTTTTATTAAAGTTTTGGGAAAATAGATTTTTTGATTTAAAAAAGCCTGTGCTAATGTTTTTCCTTGTGCATCCATTTCTGTAGAACGGCTTCCTCCTCCTTCTAAACTATTAGCTAAAATAAAATTAAACGATAATAAATTTGGAATTTCGTAACGAATGACTTTTTTTGTAAAGTCTCTAAATAAAAATAAAATAAAACTAGATGTAAGATGCTCTTGTAAATAAAAAAAGATCTCTTTATTTCTTGCAATCACTCCTAAGTTTGCATTGTCTCCTTTGTCACCGCTTCGTGCCAAGCAGATTCTATAAAAAGAAATTTCTTCACAATCATCTGAAGGACTTAAAAGTACACTAGAAAAAGAATTCGAGATGTTTTCAGATATTTGTCGATTTGAGATGTTTTCTTTTTGTTCCAATTTCGTAATCGAAGAAATTGTTTTTACTTTTTTTTCTAGATTTAAAATAGTGATTTTTGGATCGATAAGGGATTTTTCGATTAAAGTAGGAAAATAAGCTATAACTTCGCTTACTTTTTGCCTTCCTCCTGTTACGGAAATTCCTGGGGGGCTTGAAAGTATTAAACTCGGAATGATTTTAGTTAAATCTTCCAAATCCTTTGGATTATGATGATGAGCTATAACTCGTAATAAAATTTCATTTGCATTCGAAGAAGAAATTAAATTTTTATGACAACTATTATAGCCTACAAAAAGAAAGTTTAGTTTTTCGTAAGTAGTATTTAATTTTGATTGTAGAATTTCCTTACAAATTTCTGCTTTTTTGATAGCATCTGGACCCGATATGATCAATTCTCCGTATACTTTATACCCGTCTTTATATCCCATAGAAACTTTATAGTAGGGAGTAGGTGGTTTTCCTTTTACATTGTTGATTCGAACTATATCTTTATCAACTTGAGAAAGATGTATAGTACTAAAGTCAGCAATTACATCGGGAGACAAGTAGTTACAAGGATCTTGTATTTCGTATAGAAGTTGCTCTTTTACAGTATCTTCCGAGATGAGCCCGCCAGTATGGGGATGTTTTTTTAAAAAAAATTCACCATTTTCTAATACTTCTACAATTGGATAGCCTAAATCCCAATTGTTTATAAGTTTCCAATCTGTAAAATTTCCCCCTGTTACTTGAGTTCCACATTCAATCAAATGTCCAGCTACTAAACCACTTGCAAGTTGATCAAAATCTTGATTTTTCCACCCGAATTCAAAGATCAATGGTGCCATTACTAAAGCTGCATCGGTTACTCGGCCTGTAATTACAAGATTAGCACCTTCTTTTAAAGCTTCTACAATCGGCATGGCTCCGAAATATACATTAGCTATTTCTAATTTCTCTACAATATCTTTAAATAAAATTTCTTCGTTGTCTAAATTTACAAAATGATATTCTTTCCATTTCGATGTAACTTCGTTGTATATGTTGTCTCCCCAAACAATGCCAATTTTAAAAAATTTTTCTAGGGATTTCTTTTTTAAAATCTCTTTGATCTTTTCTGCACATAAAACTGGATTTAACCCACCGGCATTTGTAATGACTTTAATATTTTTTTTTAATAAAAGTTCTGCATTTTCTTGTATCAAAAAAAGAATGTCAGGTATATATCCAGCTTCTGGATTTTTAGATTGTTGCTTTCGTAATATGCTCATAGTAACTTCTGCTAAAAAATCCATCGTTAAATAATGAATTTCTCCACCTAAAATTTGTCTTCGAAATGCATTAAGGTCGTCTCCCCAAAAACCACCTGCATTCGCAATGATAACTCTTTTTGATTTGCTAAACTTCGAAAACATTATGAATCAATTTATACTTAAGAGTATTTACTCAAGTTTTTTTTGATTTTTAAATCAAATTTTTAATTTTTATTGACAAAACTTTTCTAACAATTAGTATACATTTATGAGCAAAGTACGACTTTCTGCTGTTGCAGGTTATTTTTATCCATCAAATAAAGAAGTGCTAATCAAAGAAATTCAAAATTTTTTAGAAAAAGCTACGCAGTATTCCAACCAAAAACCCTATGCTTTAATTGTACCCCACGCGGGATATATATACTCTGGATCTGTTGCTTCCTTAGGTTATAAAAGTTTAATTCCTTATAAAGAAGAATACAAAAAAATTTTGATTTTAGGACCAAGCCATTTTGTTTCTCTTCATGGTTTAGCTTATCCTGCATTTGAATATTTCGAAACACCTTTAGGAAAATTACAATTGGATCAAAACTTGATCGAATCTTTAAGAGAGTTTGATTTTATTTTAGAAAATTCCCCCTCACATTCTCAAGAACATAGCATAGAAGTACAACTTCCTTTTATTCAATTTATTTTTGGAAATATTCCTATTGTTCCTTTAACTTTTGGTAAAATAAGACCGGAAAAAATCAATATATTGTTAAGAAAAATATGGAATCCAGAAATTTTAGTGATAGTGAGTTCTGATTTAAGTCATTATTATAGTTACGAAGATGCAAAAAAGTTAGATAAAAAAACTTCTCAAGCAATCGAAAATTTAGATCCTGATTCTATAGGCTACGAACAGGCATGTGGAAGAGTTGGAATTCAAGGACTATTGTTGTTTGCCAAAGAGAAAAACTGGAAAGCAAAATTATTAGACTTACGAAATTCGGGAGATACTGCAGGGAGTAAGGATCGGGTAGTTGGTTACGGTGTTTGGAGTTTTTTTGGTGGAACTTACTGAAGAAGAAAAAAAATTTTTAAAAAAGATTGCTTTACAATCAATAGCGTATGGTTTAGAAAAAGATCGTTATTTATTACCCCAGAAAGATCTGCTTAGCGAAAATTTAAAACAAAAAAGAGCAAGTTTTGTTACTCTTTATAAAACAATTTTAGGAAATACAAAATTAAGAGGTTGTATTGGAAGTATCCATCCAAAAGATATATTAGCTTATGATGTGGCTAAAAATGCTTTTTATTCTGCTTTTTCAGATCCTCGATTTCCCCGACTTACAAAAGAAGAATTTCCAGAAATTGAAATTAAGATTTCTGTATTAACTCCTCTAGAAAAAATTAATCCTAAAACTTTTGAGGAGCTTTTACAAATTTTAAGACCTAAAATTGATGGATTATATCTAAAATGTCCAGAAGGAACTGCTACTTTTTTGCCAGATGTTTGGGATATTGTAAAAAGTCCAAAAGAATTTGTTCTCGAACTTTATGATAAAGCAAATGTAAATCTACAATACCCTTTTGAAAAAATAGAATGGTTTCGATATTTAACAATTCATTTTTAAATAAAATTTATAAATAAAATCAATAAAAATAATTCAATAATTTTGATTTAAAAAAATTTTAACGAATCTATAAATATACAAGAGAGGCAAGGAGACGAAATATTGGACTTTGCGAAAAAAATGATTCACATATACAGAAAAACTAAATATAGAACAAATCATTTCTACAAAAAACCCTTTAATATAACGAAAAAAAGTTTTTATGTTAAAAAAACGATAAAATATTTTTTGTATACGTTTCAAACAATAGATTGTTTAGCTAAAAAAAATCTTTATTAAGTCGAAGTTCTCGGATTTGATTGTGATGTTTTTAATCTTATTTGATGAATCTTTAACGTAAGTAAATTTTTTTCTTGTTGTAAAAATTTTCATAATTGAAAAATTAAATCTTATTAAAGATAGAATAAATAAAATTTTATAAGGTACGATTTTTGCTAAATTATTTTTTAAAAATTTCATTGGAGGTTTTATATGACTAAAAATCCAGTATCCATAGAACAAAAAGAAAAACCTAAAAAAAAAGTTTATAGTCCCAGTGTAGATATTTACGAGAACGAAAGTCATTATGTTTTATTTGCAGAGGTTCCAGGTTGTAGTGAAAAAGATTTAGAAATTACTATAGAAAAAAATATTTTAAGAATTCATGCTACATTACAGCATGAAATTCCAGAAGGATATCGAGTCTTTTATTCTGAATACGGAATTGGAGATTACGAAAGAAGCTTTGAATTAAGTAATGAAATCGATAAAGAAAATATCGAAGCAACGGTAAAAAATGGAGTTCTTAAACTAGTTCTTCCAAAAATTCAACCCTCTGTAAAAAAAATAGAAGTAAAAAATGCATAAAGGCACTCGAGAAGAGTGCTCAAATTTTTTATTATTTAAAATAAAAATTATTTAATTTCTAAAGTGATCTTCTTGTGTAATAGAGTTGCAATCGGTAAAATCATTTTTTTTTTGAAACTATGGGAATCAAAGACAAACTAAAACAAATAGCAGAATTCAAAGAATTTAAAGAAGAAGCAAATAAATTGCAAGATCTTCTAAACGAAATCGAATCCACAGAGGAAGCAGGTAATGGTGCAATACAAGTAACTGTAAATGGAGAGGGAAAAGTAGTTCAAACTCTTTTAAGGGATCACTTTTTTTCTGAAAAAGACAGAGAAAAACAACAAAAATGGATTACAATGGCAGTGAATGGAGCTATAGAAAAATCAAAAAAAAAAGTAGAAAAAGAAATGAAAAAGATGGATAAATTTGATAAATTGAGTAAATTTTTTAAATAATGTTTTTAAAAGAATTACAAAACTTTATACAAATATTCTCTCAGCTTCCTGGAATTGGGGAAAAAAGTGCAAGAAGAATTGCTTTTTATTTATTAAAGTTACCTAAAGAGGATATATTAAAGTTTTCGGATACTATCTATGAACTTACAAAAATTCAATTTTGTTCAGTTTGTGGAAATTTTTCTTCAGGTTCTATATGCGAGATTTGTAGTAATCCTGAAAGAAATCATGAACTTCTATGTATTGTAGAATATCCTTCTGATATTTATGTGATTGAATCAACAAAGGAGTTTAAAGGAACATACCATGTTTTAATGGGAGCTTTATCTCCTATTGATGGAATAGGACCGGAAAATTTAAGAATCAATGAATTAGAACAAAGATTAAAATCTGGAACTATTCATGAATGCTTTATTGCTACAAATCCCACATTAGAAGGAGATGCAACAGCAGATTATTTAGTAAAAAAATTTTCCTATTTGCCTATTGTATTTACTAGACTGATGCATGGAATTACAACAGGTTCAACTTTAGAATTTGCAGATAAATATTCTTTGACACTTAGTATTAAAAATCGAATTCGTATTGCATAACCTTTTTAAGAAATAAGTTTTCTTTTTTCTTCGATAAAATCGGCTAAAACAATTTTTCCAAGTTCACTCGGATGAGGATAAAAAATTCTTCCTTTAGTTTTTGCTGCAAAGTCTTGAATAAATGATCTACCTTCAAAAAAACTATAATTCCATTCATTGGTTAATAAAAATGTATTGATCGTAATACCTTCTTCTTTACATGCGATGGCTTCCCGTAATGCAAAATCAAAATCAGCTGGAGAAGGAGGATAATTAATGTTTAGATAATTCCCTTCGATGTGAGCAGTAGGAACTCCATCTGTGATTAGTATAATTTGCTTGTTTTTTGTTTGATTTGTACTCAAAACTTTTCTTGCAAGTTCTAGACCCCTTTGAAGATTCGTAAAATATTTTGGAATTGATTCTTTGTTTTGATTTTGTATTTTTGATAGATCAATTCTTAACCGAATATAAGGATCAAACAAAGTTACAGGATAGGGTTGTAGTTTAGGAATTTCGGAGATGGAATAAACTTTTGCAAAACTGGCAAAACCAACAAAATGTAATGTGTCTTCTTTAAAATCTTCTTTGATTAGAGCATCTAATGCAAGGATCATTTTTTTTGCATAAAAAAATCGATCTAACCGATACATTGAACCGGACATATCTAGAAGAATTACAACACTACTTTTTGCATAACCTCTACTTTTAAAAACTTCTAAATCTCTAATCTTTGGCTTGGGTTGATTCGTTCGTATGTAAGCATTTAGAATACTATTGACAAAATCGATATTAGAAACATTATCTCCTATTTGGTATTCTCTTGTAATCGGTAAAACCTGATCTCCATCACCGTTTTCTTTTGTAATCAAAGAACCCCCTAAAAAATCAGCTTTTAGATGTTTAAAAATTTCTTCTAAAGCTTTTCTTCCAATTCTTTTTATTGAAAGAGGGGAAAGTTGTAGTTTTCCTTCGTCTGTGCGATGGATTCTTCCTTTTTTTTGTAAAATTTCAATTAGTTTTTCTAAGATTTCTTTTCTTCGATTTATAAATTCTTCGTAAGATTCGGGTCCTAAATATTTACTCAATTTTTCTAAATCAAAGTTATATATATCCCCATTTTGTAAAGAATTTTCTAAGTTTCGAATTAGTTTTTCTAATTCTTCTAAAAATTTTAATATATCAATAGCATCTTTTTTACTTAGCTGATGAGAACCCAGAAATTTATATTTTTTTGATCCTTCTAAAATATAGTTATGGATTTCCATGTTAGATAAAAGTTCATTAAAGTTTTCGATCAAATCATAACTTCCTATTTTTGAATTTTTAAAAAGATTCCATTTCAGAAAATTAAGTTGATCAAAAGAGAAGTTTTGAATGGCTTTATTAAATTCATTTAAAAAGTTAGGATATACTTTTAGTTTTTTTTGTAAAACTTTAGAGTTTTCTTTTACATCTTTTTCTGATTCTTCAATAGCTTTTCGAATATCATATTTCTCTAAAATGTCTGATTTTTGTTTTTTTAGTTTTTCAATAAAATTTTGAATTAAATCTTCCAAACCACCTTCTTTCAAAAAAAGATTGACTGGATATCCCCTCTGAATAATTTCATTTAGTGCATCTTCTAAATCCATATCATATCGAACAACAAGTTCTGATAGGAGGGACATAAGTTGATCCAATTTCTTTTGGTTATCTTCTTCAGGTTCAAAAGGTATATATCGGTATACTATCATGTTAAGAGTCCTTACATATAATATACATAAAGCAATTGGAAATGACCGTAAATATTTTCTAGATAGAATTATAGAAATTTTAAAAAAAAGTCAAGCAGATATTATAGCTTTACAAGAAGTTGATTATTTAGTTCCGAGATCTCATAAGGAAAATTTAGCTTTACGAATTGCTCAAAGTTTAGGCTATGAGTATGAAATTGGACTTAATGTATATTTAAAACAAGGTGCTTATGGTAATGCAATATTTAGTAAATATCCAATCATACATTCAGAAAATCTAAATTTAACTTGGGCAATTAAAAAAAGAAGAGGATGTTTAATGAGTAAAATTTTAATTCCTAACTCTAATTCAAAAGAAAAAAACAATTCTTTTATAGAAATCGGAGTAATGAATTTTCACCTTGGATTGGCGAATTTTGAAAGAATATGGCAAATTCATCAAATCATTAATTCTTCTTTTTTTGAATTATTAAAACCAAATCCAGCTATTTGTTTGGGGGATACAAATGACAGATTAGAAAAAGTAGATGAGATTTTTTTGAAAGTAGGATTTTATGATACCTATCAAGTGTATCGATTACATCATAAATATCGTAAAAGTGAATTTAATACTTTTCCTTCTTATACTCCTAAACCTTTAATTCGAATCGATAAAATTTTTGTAAATTCGCATTGGAAAGTAATTCATCACAAAGTAATTCGAGATTCTTTGACATCTATCGCTTCTGATCATTATCCAGTTTATGTGGATTTAGAATTATTACCTTTTTATAAAGATAAAGTTTTATGAATCCAAAAAATTTTTTTTTACTTTTAATTTTAATGTTTTGTTATTTTTTGTATTGTGGATTTTATCAAAAGAATCTTCCAATTGGAGCACCGGGTATAGGTGTAAAAAAAGAAAATTCGAAGTTTATCATTCACTTTAATGTAGGAATTTTTACATTTTTAGACTTAGAAATTACAAGAGAGGAAGTAGAATTTCTTTTACAAGAATCCATAAAAGAAATTCAAAAAGAATATGATTTTTTAGTACTAAAACCGATCGTAGATCAACCTTTAGATTCAGTATTCGTAATAGAAAAATCTACAAAAAAAAAAATAAATCCCTTAATTCAAAAATATCCCTTAAATGCTGAATGGGAATCTATAAACTCCTTGATTGTAAAAAATGTATCAAATGATCAAAAATATTTTATTTTAAGTGAATTAGAAAATTTTTTTTATAATCAAGTACGTTATGATCTTATACTTTTACCTTTACCATTGATCAATAACACAAATATAGAAAAAGAAAATTTGATTTTAGAGATGCAATATTATATTTCTAAAGGAAGAAATTCCCTAGATAAAATGAGTTTTTCAGTTTCTTTAGATTATAAAAACATAAAAAAAAATCCTTCGATAAGAAAACTAAAAAAAATTTTGTTAAGTTTTATTTTTTATTTACATCCAGATTTAATCGATGAGCTTCCCGAAAATCCAAATTATCCATACATCAGAAAACAGATTTTAGATCTTTATGAACGATACAATAGTGGAAAAAAAATCAAATGTCAAGAAGTCGATGCGATTCAAGAAAAATTGAATCAAAATTTTATTTATCTTAAAAATTCAAAATTTTTTCGAGTTCCATTAGAATTAAACTTGAATTTTTTAAAGAAAAAATGCATATAAAAAAATAAAAAAATTTTCGTCTATTATGAATTATGCAAATGCATCAAATTCTAATTATAGTTTTTTTGTTATCGATTGGCTGTAGCTATCGAACCAATGTTCAAAATAAGCAAGAAAAAGAAGAGATAAAAATTGTGAATCATCATTTAGAAATCAAAAAGAATTTCGAATATAAAATCTGTAGCAAAGAGAGTAAAACTATTGATTATTGTCTCGAAGTTTATAAACCTGTTTGTGGATGGTTTGTTTCATCTCCTGATCAATGTATCAGTCAATATTGTAGAGAAAGCTTTGCTAATGATTGTTTTGCTTGCAAAGATAAAAGAGTTATTGGTTATACTATGGGGAATTGTGAATAAAATTATCTCCAATCATATCTTCCAAATTTTATACTTGGATGCTTTTGAAAATTTACCGATTCTTTACTTTGCAGTTTTGGTATTTCTATAAAAAATTTAGTTCCTTTTTCATTCGATTCAAAATAAACTTTACCATTATGATTTTCTATAATGTTACGAACGATTCCTAAACCTAACCCTGTTCCTTCTCCTTGGGCTTTTGTTGTAAAGAAAGGATCCCATATCATTTCTTGAATTTCTTTAGGTATTCCAGGACCATTATCGATCACCTGAATTTGAACTGTATTTTCATTGAATTCTATAGTTTTTATGATCACAGTGGGGTCCAAGATTTGGCTACTCATCAATGCCTGATAAGAATTCATAATTAAATTAATCAAAACTTGTTGTATTTGATTTGCATCGCATTCTAAAGTATTTCTATAACCAAGATCTGTAATGATTTTTATTTTATTTTTAGTGGTGTGGCTAATCAGTCCTACAGTTTCCTCAATGATTTCTGAAAGATTTGCTTTTAAAAATTCATGTTTAGAACTTCTTGAATAACTACGTAAACTTTGTACAAGTTTTGAAATACTTTTTGATGATTGAATAATACGAATTATGTTTTCGTACGTAAAAGCGATATTTTCTAAAATCTCTAAAGATATGCGTTTTTCTTGTTCATTACATTGGTAGTAATATTGGATGATTTGATGAAAAAGATTATTTTCTTGTTTTAATGAGCAAGTATTTCCTTTATATACTTTAAATTGAATTAAAAACTGAATTAGCTTTTCGTCGAAAGGAATTTGCTTTTCTTGAAAATATTGTTTTAGTTCGCTTTTTAGTTTAAAAGTTTTTTTAGAATCTATCATTTCCATTAAAGGAAGATGATACGAAAATAAAAATAAAATATTTAGAAATTGTGGAGATAAATTTTCGAATTCTTTTTTGATTAAAAAAATTTCCAATAATGTATCGAAATACTTTAATATGTTTGAAGAACAAGCCAAAATTACACTTATAGGTGTATTAAGTTCATGAGCTACACCAGCGACCATTGTACCAAGTGTAGCCATTTTTTCTTGTTGCACTAAATTTTTTTGAGCTTTCTCTAATTCTGCTGTTCTTTCTTTTACTTTTTCCTCTAAATTTTTTAGTAAATTTTCAAGACGTGCATAAAGTATTGAATTCGACAAAGCAATGATCAAAAAATATCGAAATTCTTCTATAGTAAAATATTCAGAAACACTTATGTGTTTATTCGTATGGGCATAAATAAATCCAAGAATAGATTCGTTTAATACTAAGGGTATCAATATGTTTGCGTTATTTTCTTCGAATATCTGTTTTACAACCTTCTTATGTTCTTGATTTCTAAGAATTTCTAAATTTCTTTTTAAAAAAATAATGTCATACTCTGAAAGAATAAGGATGATAGGATCAAAAATCTGTATGGTTTTTGAGGTTTGATTGGTAAAATCACTAAATTGTCCTATGGATTCGTTCCATAAATAAAAACCGATAGAATTTGTTTGTAAAAATTCTTTAAGAAAATGAATCGAAGTTTCTACAATGTCTTTAGTTTTTCTAAATCGAATAATAGTTCTTCTAAAAACATCAATTTTTCTTTTTCCATAAAAAAGTCTTCTATTATCCTTCTTTGATTGTATATTTTTTTTTCTAAATAGCCTTAAAAAAGGCTTGATAATCAAAAACCATTTTTTCATTCTATTCTTGATAAGACTGTAATTTTATAAATTTTTGTAAATTTTTTTTTATGATTTCTCGAAAAAAACATAGAATTTCGGAAGTTTGCGGCAACCTATGCTATTTGCAATCGGAAACTTCTAAAAAGAGATTAGCTGTCCTAAAAGGAAAAATGAGAATTATGGAAAACGTTCATATTTCTAAAATCCCATTTAGAAATCCCGTATGTGTGGGGGATTATGTTATTGTTCAAGAGATTGAGGAACCAAATAAAAATTCTTATTTGTCGAATCAGGCTGTGATTGAAGAAGTTTTGCCGCGTAATAAAACTTTAATTCGTTCTACACCTACAGAAATCCATCTTTTAGGATCAAATATAGATTTTGCAGTCTGTATAGTCAGTTTAGTAGAACCAGAAATTCGAACAGGATTTATCGACAGATTTTTAATTGCTTGTTTTTCTGAAAATATTACTCCTATACTTTTTTTTACGAAATGTGATCTATTAAAAAAAGAAAAAGAAAATCATAAGGAATATGTTTCTTATGGTATTTATTATCAAAAAATTCTTCCATTTGTTTTTTGGGATAATTTATTACAAGTTAAGAATTACAAAGATTTTTTATATTTTTATAATGAATCAAAAATTTTCGGGTTTGAAGACTTTAAAAACACAATAAAAGAAGGAACTCTCATTACTGTGGGTCAGTCTGGAACAGGAAAGTCTACATTCATTAACTTAATTTTAGGAAGTGCTGTTCAGAAAGTAAATTCTGTTAGTAGTGCTACAAAAAAAGGAAAGCACACAACTACTAGTTCTATTTTGTTTTCTGTATCGGATCAGTTTTCGATTATTGATACACCGGGAGTGCGTGAATGGGGACTATATCATTTAACAGAAAAAAAAATTTATGAAAGCTATCCCGAATTTTCTGGGCTAGAAAATAAATGTAAATTTAAAAATTGTTCTCATTTGCCTAAAATAGATGGTTGTGCAATCCAGAAAGCAATTCGAGAAGGTATATTACCAGAATGGAGAAAAGAAAATCTTGAGTCTATCATCAAAACTTTGGAATATTACGAAAAAGTTAGGTACGGAGATTATAAAAAACCAACTGGAAAATTTTATAATCGTATTTGAAAATTCGATAATTAAGAAAATGAAATTGATTCAATGGTTTGCAATAATCATTAGTTTTTTTTTAATACATATCTTATATTCTAAGGATTGTGAATTTCAGATACAAAACAATCAAAATGTTGTTTTGTTAAACGGTAAATGGAATTTTTTTAGAGGTGGAGGAAGTGTAGCGGCCAATCCTAATCTTGATCTTTCTTCTTGGAAAGAAATTTATGTTCCTTTTCGCTGGCATTCTATACCAGAATTAAGACAATATAAAGGAGAAATCTGGATACGTTGTAATTTAATTTTTACTTTTGTTCCGAATGAAGCTTATTTAGATCTTGGTTTTTTAAAAGAAATTGATGAGGTCTATTGGAATGGAGAAAAAATTGGTGGAATGGGAAGTTTTGAAAAAAGAATTCCCGATTTTTCTGAAAGGAGATGGTATTCGATTCCTTTAAAAAATATTTCAGAAAAAAATACTTTAGCTATTCGAATTTATGGCTCATTTTGGAATGCAGGAGTGCCAGATGTTCCAAAAATTCATTTTTCTTCTAATTTAATAAAACAGAAACATCAGTTTGAATCCTTAGCTTATGCTTTTTGCTTATCATATACTTTTTTTTCTATTTTATTTATTTTTTTTGGACTTTTTACTCCTCAGAGAAAAATCAATATTTATTTTTCTATTTTTGTGATCTTGTTATCTTTTTATTATGCAATTTTATGGGGAAAGCGATATGATTTTTTTGAAAATTATATTATTTCTTATATAATTGAACTATTGTGTCTAATTCCTCTTCCTTATATTTTTTATTTATTTATAAAAGAATGGATAGAAATTCAGCAAAATTATAGAATCATTCAGATCTCAACCATATCTTTGATGATTTCCGCAATTGTAGGATATTTTGTTCCGTATACCATACGAACCGCATATTTACATATTGTTACCTATATTAATTTAATAAATCTTTTTCTTATCTTATTTTTAGTTTTAAAAATTTTGATTCTTAATAAAAAGAAAAGAGAATATCTTTATTTTGGACTTATCAGTATAATTCCTTTTATCCTTAACGATGCGTTGATTGCTTTAGAGATCATTCATACACCCAGATTGTTTATTTTTTCTTTTTCTATTTTTATGATTTCATATGGTTTACATCTTTCTGAAAAAGCTTTACTTTTAAAACAAGAATCAGAAGAAAAAAGTTTAGAATTGCGAAAATTGGAAAAACAAAAATTAAATGTAATCTATAATATTTCTAATGAATTTCATTCTATTTTCGAAGAATTAAGAGAATCCTTAGCTTTAAAAAAAAATTATGAGTCCTCTATTGTAAAATTAGAGTTCTTAATAGAAAACATAAAAACTTTAGAAAATTTAGAAAATCATAGATATATTTTACAACCGGCTAAAATAAACCTATATGAAGAAATTCTTTTTGTAACCGAAAAGGTGCTAAAAGCAACAAAGCAAAAAAAATCAAGAATCAAAATTAATGAGTATAATTCTCAAAAGTTTTTTTGGACTGATCCTTTTTTATTTCGAATGATTTTATATAATCTTATCGAAAACGCTTTACTATATTCCACTTCTATAGTGGAAATCAATATTACTAACGAAAACGAAACAATTTTAATTAAAATTAGAGATGAAGGTACAGGAATTACTAAAGAATTACAAAATTCAATGTTTCTTAAATATATTCGAGGGGATCATAAGATACCCGGTAGTGGTATTGGACTGACTTTAGTAAAAGAAGGACTATTGCTTTTGTCCGGACATATTCAATTTGAATCAAAACCTGATTTTTTTACAGAGTTTATGATTGTGTTACCACCATTAAAGGAAGTTTTATGAAAAAGCTTTTTTTATTTTTATGGATTCCCTTTTCGTCTCTTTTAACCGAAGCTTTAGTAGATTGGAAAGTTACTTTAAAAGATTCTTTAGAGAATACCAAAGTAGAAAGAATAGATAAGAATTGGAGTGATATTCAAATTCCTATTAGTTTTGATCAAATTTTACATACAAAAAATAAGATTATATGGTTAAGAAAAGAAATCAATTTAGAAAAAAATTATCCTGTAAGTTTAATTTTTGACAAGATCAATGGTTTCTTTGATGTCTATCTTAACGAAGTAAAAATTTATTCTGGACCTGTTATACCCGGTGGTTCTTTATTAGTACAACTTCCTGCAGAACTTTATAGAGATGACTTAAATATCATAGCAATAAGATTTCAGATGAAAAGTATTATAGAAAATGGAATTTTTGAACCTATTGAGATGTATCCAGCAAAAGAAGCGGTTGAGAAATTTTATAAAAAAGATATTAAATATTTTTTTATGTCTATAACATATGGTGGTGTGGGTTTATATCTTTTGTTTTTGTTTTTAAAATTCAAAAATGCAAAATATTATTTGTTTTTGTCTTTATTCTACATCATCACATCAATTAGTAGTTTTTTTTCAAATGCATATATCTACGAATTTGTTATCTTTCCCAATTTTTTTTATAGCTTGGCGATGGCTCTACCTGTATTACTGCCAATGTTTTTTATCCGCTTTTTTAGTTTATATTTTAAATATTTATCCAAAGCTTATTGGATTTTCAAGTATGATTTCTATGTTAGTATTATATTTTTTTTGATTATTTTTATATCTGGTATTTTTAATGTTTATTGGGCTAGAGTTTTAAATTTACTATGGATCGTTTTATTTGTTCTTGTTTTTGTGTATTGTATTTATTTAATTTTGATAGATCTTTCGAAAAATCTTGAAATCAAACGTTTAGTAATTTTAGTTTTTTTAACGTATTTATTTGCGAATTCTTTTCATTCTATTTTGAATTTTAATTATTTTAAACAAGAACGATTTTTGTATCATTTAGATGTGTTTATTATACTCCTTTCTCCAGTTTTTTTGATTTTTTGGGAAATTATTGAACTTCAAAGAAGTCTTAAAAGAAAAGAAGAGCAATTTGTCTCTTTCGATATTTTACAAACAAAAATTTTTGATTATATACTAACCGCTTTAGAGATTCGCATCAAAGAAATCATAGAAATTTTGCATAAAACTCCATCTAAAGAATTAACTCCCAATCAGTCAAAAAATCTCATTTATACTGTCGAAGAGTTAGAAAAAAATTTAAATGACATTTTAGAATTAAGCAGATTAGAAGTTTTAGAAGAGCCCGAATCGTATGTAGAAATTAACGTAAAAGATTTCTTAGAAACAATCTTAAATAGTAGCTCGATTTCTTACTCAATTAATGTAGATGAGAATCTAAAATTAACAACAAGTTTAGAGCTTGTAAATTCTCTTTTGATTCGATTTATTGATTTTCCCGGTTTTGGAAGTTTTCAGCATATTGATTTGGTAGTTTTAGCAGAAGGAAATCAATTACACTTTCGATTTTTCTTTTATAACACGAATTTAAAAATCGTTAGTAGAATTTATAATATTATTAAAGAAAAATTACCTGACCAAGAGGGATTATGGATTCAATGGAAAATCATAAAAGAGATTATTAGAATTTTGGGGGGAGAATTAAACATAAAGCTTTATAGTAAAAAATATTTATATATAGAATTTTTTATTCAACTTACGAAGTCGCAAAATTTTCAACAAAAAGAAAAAATATCTGAGAAAAAGCAAGTCATACCTTTAGTTTATTTATATTATGTAGAAAATAAAAATAAAACCCAAAAATCAAAAAATCAAACTTTTTTAGAAAAAATTAAAGAACTATTGAAAAAAAAGATTGCTTAGAAGTTATTATATAAATTTTTACATATATGGATTTTATTAGTTATGAGTATAATCAGAAAAAATTAAGAATTCCATTAATTGAGGGTACAGATCAACAAAAGTTTGCAGATATTAATTATTTATTTCAAGAGACTGGTTTAATTACTTATGATTCTTCCCTTAATAACACTGCAATTGCAAAAAGTAAAATTTCGTATATTGATTCAAAAAACGGGAAATTATTTTATCGAGGATATAATGTAGAAGAATTAGTTGAGAAATCCACGTTTGTAGAAACTTCTTTTCTTTTAATTTATGGGCATTTACCAGCTCAAAATGAGTTAAAAAATTTTTCCAATGAACTAAGTAAACATTCTATGATTCATGAATCCGTAAGATTATTTTTTGATGCTTTTCCCGGAAGTGCACATCCCCTTGCTATTTTAGCTACTTTAGTTATTGCTTTATCTGCTTATTATCCTTCATCATTCGAAGAAATGATGAAAAAAGGGATAGATATTCGAACGAGGTTGTTAGCAAAAGTTCGCACTTTAGCAGCTTGGTCTTACAAAAAAAGTATAGGACAACCTATTATATATCCAAGGGATGAACTTCCTTATTGTACGAATTTTTTAAATATGATGTTTGCTACTCCTGCAGAACCTTACAAAGTAGATCCTATTGATGATAAAGTGTTAAATCAGATTTTAATTTTATATGCAGATCACGAAATGAATGCCACCACAACAACAGTACGAGTAGTTGCTAGTGGTAGAGCGAATCTATTTGCTTGTATTAATGCTGGTATATGTTCTTTATGGGGATCTCGTGAATCCGATGCAAATGTACCACCGATTGTTATGTTAAGAGATATGATCAATAATAACATTACACCAGAAGATTATTTTAAAGATTTTATTAGTGGGAAAAAACAACTAAAACTAAATGGTTTTGGGCATAATGCTTACGAAAAAGAAGATCCGAGAGCTAAAATGAGTAGAAAAATCTTTAAAGAATACTACCAAAAAAAAATTCAAATTGAGCCTTCTTATTTGCAGGATCCGATCTTAAATAAAGCTCTGGAAGTGGAAGAGTATGTTATGAATCATCCTGTTTTAAAAGAAATGAATTTTTATCCAAATTTGGAATTTTATTCCGCTCTAGTATTTAAACTATTAGGGATACCTCCAGAAATGAATAATGTGATTCGCTCTATTGGAAAACTACCGGGATGGTTAGCTCATTGGACAGAACAAAGAGAAAATCCAGATAGAAAAGTGTATAGACCAAAGCAAATTTATACTGGAGAATTATATAAAACTTATGTTCCTTTACAAGAGAGATAGTTGCTAAGATTAAATGATTGTAAAAAGGATTCTAACTATTCAGTTTTTTTTTCTATACTTTTTACATAAAATCTATATTTCGGAGCATTTTTAGATACAAAGAATTGTATATTTTTATCAAATATTCCAGATATATCCCATCGGTGATTTTTTAATGTTTCAATATTTTTAAAAAGATGAGGTATAGCATTCCATAGAATAAATTCAATATCGGTCAAAGCACGCTCGACTTTAAATTTTAAATGTTTATCATTAAAAATTTCAATATCATAAAATCGAACATTTTGTAAAAGAAAGTAGATTTCTTCATTTCCATTGCCAAAAGGTTCTAAAAGCCTAAGTTCCTGAATTAATTTTTCTTTTAACCATTCGGGTTTAATGCATAATTCTAAATAATTCTTGTTTTTTTTAGAAGAAGAGTTATGTTTTGATGAGATATGAATGTTTTTTAATGCAAGTTGAAGTTTTTCAATGTCCTCGTATTTAATTGTAAATCCTGCTGCTTCCGCATGCCCTCCTAAATCAACAAAAAGATCTTTCAACGGCAATAATATTTCCAAAATATTAACTTGATTCCAGCTTCGAATCGAACCTTTTGCAAATTTTCCATCAGGATTGATCCATATTGCAGGTTTTTGAAATCTCTCTGCTAGTTTAGATGCCATAATTCCTGAAACACCTGCTTCTAAGTCTTTATGATAAAAAAATATAATATCTTCAGATTGATTGATAATTTCCCAATTTTCATTTAATATATTTTGATTTTTTTTTGTTTTTTCTCTTCTTAAATTATTCATCTTGATTAATTGATTTGCTTTTTCTAATGCTAACAGTTCATTTTGTTCTAATAGTAAATCAATAGCTTTTTGTGTTTCTCCCATCCTTCCAGCAGCGTTTAAAACAGGAGCGATACTCCAACTAAAATCTCTAGAAGATAAATATTCATAATTTAAGCCTAATTCTTGTATTAATGCTTGTAATCCTTTTACGAAAGTTATAGGATACTTTAATAAACCTAATCCAGCTTTTACTATGGTACGATTTTCACCAATTAAAGGAACATAGTCAGCTAAGTAACCAATAGAAATCAAACTAGAGTATCTCATCAAGGTTTCTAAGATATGTTTTCTTTGTTCAATAGAAAGACAGGTAATGTATTTTCCAAAATCTGTTGGTGATTTTTGTAATAAATCTTTAAGCAGATCTATGGATGTTTCGGGAAAGCGTTCAACAATCATTTCGAATTTAATTTCTTTATAATCATTATTTCTTAGTATAGTATTATCTTGTATCTTTTTGAAAAATCTTCCATTTTGAAATAGATAATATTCCTGATTATGATTTAAAAATTGCTTTTTTGTTAAAATTCCATTTAAAAAAAATTCTAATGCTAAAATCAATTTAAAAACTATACCTACAGTTGGAATTTTATGATTATGTTCTAATGGGGTATCGCATAGTAAAGGATTTACGAAAGCTATGGAATTTAATATTTCTGGATCAATATTTTCTATTTGTGGTATATGATGATCAAGTATTATGATTTTTTTTTTATAGTCCACAAATTCTTTTAATACTTGGATATGAGAACTACCCATATCTAATAAAATCAATAAATCGGGATTCTTTTGTTTGATTTCTTCCAAAATCTTATCTGTAATACCATAGTAGTCTCCTTCTGATGAGTTTTTATATTCTAATTTTTTTGGTGAGAATTTTTTGGATAAATAGTCATATAAAATCACTGTAGAAGTAATCCCATCTACGTCTTTATCACTTATAATGAGAATCATTTCATTTTTATTTGTGCTTTCGAGTAGATAAGAAATTGCTTTTTCTATGTCAGGTAAATACAAAGGAGAATGGATCAGAAATCGATCAGTAAAATAATCAAATGAATGAATTTGAGAATAATCTTCTTTATCATAAAGTTGTTCTAATATTTTTAATTTTTTTTCGATACCCATAGCTTAATAGAAAAGCCTTACTTTGATTTTCGGAAATTAGATCTATAAAAAATCAATAATTACATTAAAAATCTTCTTTTAAAAAAGACGGTTTTTGAAATGAGTTTTCTACAGGATCAAAATATCGTTTTTTTTGAGGAGATATACTTTCTGGAACTTGTGTAAATTTGTGACTTAGTTCACCTCTTTCTCGAATCAATAATCGTTCTATTATAAAAAAAAATCCAAACAAACCTTTTTGTAAATATATTTCTTTTGCATATTCAGAACATGTAGGATAAAGGGAACACCGATCCTCATTCATTTTTGTTTCTTTTTGTTGATACTTTTCAATAAAATGTATAAAAGGATCGGTTTTACAATTTAAATTTAATAAAATAAGAATTAAAAGAATACTAATTTTCTTCATCAGAAATGTCCCAATAGCCTTGTGGATTTGTCTGAGAAGTTCCCTGAGATAAATACGTAGCGAAAGATTCCATTAAAAGTCTAGATTCTTCTTTGAAATTTGCTAATTGTTTAAATAAATATTGTATGTTGGGATCTTCGAATTTTTTTGACATCTTATCGTAGAACTCTGCTGCATCTTCTAGCTGTTTTGTAGCTAATCCTAATGCCTCGATTTCTACTCCTTTAGAATCTTTATTGGTAATTCTATCTAATCTTCGCATAAGAATTTGCAACGATGTACTATTAAATTTATGAACTTCTGATGCCATTTTTAAATTTGGTAAAGCTTCTCCTCCTTTTATTGAGGAGTATAAATCAGATATCATTTTAATTTGTTCGTCTTGCTCTTCTGCTAGTTTATAAAATAAATCTTTGATTGGTCCTTCGGGTAGTTTTTCAGCATTTTTTACGTAAAAGTCAAATACATTTTTTTCATGTTGAATACAGGCTGCCACCGCTTCTAAAAAAGTTGACTTTTTTATAGGTTTAAAAGTTTTCATAGTATAAGATTATTTTATTATAAAAATTTTCAAGTATTTTATGTATTTTGATGAGCATTTTCTTAATGAAACAAAAAAAAATCAAATTTTTTGTATTCGAAATCCTCAATATTCTAATGAAGAAATACAAAAAGAATTAAAACAATTAAAACTTTTTCGAAAAGGACCTTTTCTAATCAATAACGTCAAAATTGAATCTCAGTGGAATAGTTATATAAAATGGAAATATTTACTTAAAGTTTTACATAAACATAAAAGCAATTTAGAAATTTTAAAAAAAAAACTCTTCGAATTCTAGATATCGGTTGTAATAATGGGTATTATTCATTTTTGCTTTATTATTATTTAAAAGTGAATGGTTTTGAATGTGATATGGATTTATTAGATCCTGTTGATGATTTTTATCATCAATATTGTTTTTTAAAAAAATTCTTTCCTTCAGAGGATCAAAAGAGATGGTGCTATCATAAAATTGGATGGGAAGAAATACCTTCATTACAAAATCATTATGATTTAATTCTTTGTATGGGAATTTTCTATCATCATAAAAATTTTGTGAGGTTATTAGAAACTATCTATCATCAATTAAATAAAAAAGGAATATTGATTTTAGAAACAATTACAATCAAATATGGAAAATATCCTTTATTTTTGCTTCCCAAAAAAAGGTATGCTGGTTCAAAGGGAATTTGGTTTATTCCGAATCAACAAGGAGTTTTGTATATACTACACAGATTGAATTTTCGAAATGTGGAATTTCATTCAGAGAGATTTCACTTAGACGAAATGAAAGGTATTTTTTATTTACCTTCGCTTAAAGAAATGTTAAGAGAAAATAAAACAATAGAAGGGTATCCAAAACCTTATAGAAGTTTTTTTTCTTGTTCTAAATAATTTTATAAATTTATTTAAAAATTATCTTTAAAAAAATTGATAAATAAAAAAACGTATTTGAAGTGGGTTTATGCAAGAAAAAAAGTTTATCATAGGAATCATTGGTCCCAATCAATCCTTATGCACAAAAGAGGTTTATGATTTTGGATTATCTTTAGGTAGAAGATTGATTGATGATGGTTATATGATCGTTTGTGGTGGAATGTATGGGATAATGGAAGCGGTATGTAGAGGAGCAAGAAACTCACCATTGTATTACTATGGTTGTACTATTGGAATTATACCTTCTAATGATAAGACATTAGCTAATCCTTTTTGTGATATTGTTATACCTACGGGAATGGGACTTGCACGAAATGTAATTATTATAAATACAGCAGATGTAATTGTTGCAATTTCAGGGGGTGCTGGAACATTATCAGAAATTGCTTATGCTTGGCAAATGGGAAAGGAAATTTTATGTTTTACAGAATTTGAAGGATGGGCAAAAACTCTATCTGGTACACAATTAGATACAACACAAAATAGAACAATAAAATCGGTTCAAAGTTTAGAAGAGATTCTAAAAGAATTAAGAAAAATTTTATATAAAATTTAAAAATCTATTAAATTGGTTGAAAAAATTGATTGTTTAAGAAAAATAGCTACTTAAAAGTCTAAGGAGTTCTAAAATGTACAAAATACTTTCTACAATTCCCTTGGGTTCTGGAATTAAATTTCATCGTCCTGAGACACCTGTTTTTGAACCTTTGCAACCTACAGATCCAGCAATTAAAGCAATGACAGATTTAAAAAAGATTCCTGCAAGAATCATTTATCCTAATGAAACCATAGATGGTGCAAACGAAAAAATGATTGCTAACAAAGTAAGATTGTTATTTGTCGTAAATTATTCGGATCAAATTCTTGGTATTATTACAGCTCAAGATATCTTGGGAGAAAAACCTATACAATATGCAAAAGAGAATAATCTAAAACGAAATCAAATACTTGTAAAAGATATTATGACAAAAGCAGAAGATCTTGAGGTAATCGAAATTAAAACGTTAGCGTATTCTACAGTACTTGATGTAATTGAAACATTAAGACAAAAAAAACGTCAGCATATTTTAGTAGTAGACTATCAAGGACCAAATGGAGAAAAAACAGTACGGGGTATTTTTTCCTTAAACCAAATAGCAAGACAACTCGGTATAACGATTAAAACATATGATATTGCAGATACTTTAGTGGAAATTGCAAAAGTCTTACAGTCAAAATAAAAGGATGTTTATGAATCAAAACTATATTATTGCAATAGATCATGGAACTACTGGTTCAAGGGTATTTTGCTTTGATGAAAAAGGAGAGGTTTTAAGCTCAAGTTATCGAGAATTTACTCAGCATTTTCCTAGACCTGGATGGGTAGAACATGATCCGGAAGAAATTTGGGCAGGTATAAAATTTTTAATTCAGGATGCGATTAACAAAAAAGATTTGTCTCCAAAGAATGCAATTGCTATTGGAATCACAAATCAAAGAGAAACAGTAGTTGTTTGGGATAAAGTTACACAAAAGCCTATTTATAAAGCAATTGTTTGGCAGTGCAGGCGAACTTCTGACTTATGTGAAGATCTTAAGCAAAAAGGATATGAAAATTTAATTAGAAATAAAACCGGACTTGTGATTGATGCGTATTTTTCTGGTACAAAAATAAAATGGATTTTAGACAATGTAGAAGGAGCAAGGGATTTAGCAAAAAATGGAAGATTGCAAGCAGGTACTATGGATTCATGGTTGCTATACAAACTAACGGGAGAACATAAAACTGATTATACTAATGCAAGTAGAACTATGATTTATAACATCAAAGACAAAAAATGGGATGAAGAACTCCTAGAACTTCTTACAATTCCAAAAAATATTTTACCAGAAGTCTTACCAAGTAGAGCATATTTTGGAAAAACAAAAGATATTCAGATTCTACCCGATGGAATACCAGTTTATGCATTAATCGGTGATCAACAATCAGCCTTATTTGGTCAATTATGTGTGAATTCTGGAGAAGCGAAAAATACATATGGAACAGGTTGTTTTTTATTATTTAATACCGGTAATGAGTTTATTATAAGCAACTCTGGACTACTCACAACCCTTGCTTGTAATAAAGATGGAAATCCCGCTTATGCATTAGAAGGTGCTGTATTTATAGCAGGAGCTGTGGTTCAATGGTTAAGAGATTATATGAAGTTTTTTTCTAATGCAAAAGAGACAGAAGATTTGATTAAAAATATAAAAGATGATGACGATGTTGTGGTTGTTCCAGCATTTGTAGGTTTAGGTGCGCCTCATTGGGATATGAAAGCTCGTGGTGCAATCTTTGGTTTAACAAGAGATACAACTCCAGCAAAGATTACAAGAGCAGCTTTAAAATCTATAGCTTTCCAGACTTATGATTTAGTTTCCGCAATGGAAAAAGATACCGGAAAAAAACTACCGTACCTAAGAGTTGATGGAGGAGCAACAAGTAATCATTATTTAATGCAATTTCAGGCTGATATTCTGAATCGAAGAGTAGAAAGGCCAAAAAATATCGATACAACAGCAGCGGGATCTGCTTATTTAGCAGGGATTCAAGCAGGGCTATGGAAAGATGCTGATGAACTTTCGCAATGGATCCAAGATAGAACTATATTTGAACCAAAAATGACAGAAGAAGAAAGGAAAAAACAACTTTCTTATTGGCATAAAGGAGTTGACAGAGTGAAAAATTGGATAGAATAACCCAATTTAAGGAGAAGATATGTTTAAAAAAATATTGTCAATCGTTTTAAGTTTAGTTTTTTTTTCTGGTTTTATGATCCAATGTTACGGAAGTTTTCCAATGGTTAGGACTATCTATAATTTTAATGCCTCGATTGGAGATGCCTCGAAAGAAGGAGGAATTCTTCGTTCCGTAGTGATGATTCTAATGATAGCTGTACCTGTATATGGAATTTCTTTTCTGGCTGATGCAATCATTTTAAATGCAATTGAATTTTGGAGTGGAAAAAAAATAAATCTTAAAACAAAACTAGATTATTTAACCATACAAGAAAATGAAGATAGACTGATCATTTCTAGTACACAAAATCAGTTTTCTTTTTATTTATTGCGAAATCGACCTGGAGAAGTCTTTATTTTAAAAAACAATGAATACATTCCAGTTGAAACTGAAATAAAAAATAACACTTTAATAGTTAAAAATAAAGAAAATATTTTATATAGTAAAAAATTAAGCTCCGAAGAAATTTCTTATCTATATAATCATTAGAAATTTATTCTGGATTGGCTTCTAATGTAAGCCATCCAATCCAATTTCCATATAGACTACTAAAAAACAATTCGTTATTATATTCTTTAACACCTGTTATGATTATAAATTTTGGTTCTATTGTATCGGGGTTCTGAAGTGTTTCTATAATATTTCCATTGGCATCTACCTTAGCGATAAAACCATATTGGGCAGGTTTAGGCCATAAAAATTTTGGAAGACCTGAAAGAATATTTTTGATGATAGGATATGGATGGATCTTGTCCAAAATTTCATTACGTTTTGTAAAAAGGCATAACCAGAAAAAATCTTTTGATGTCCGAATGTTATCGGGAAATCCGGGTAAGTTATCATAAAAAATTTCGAAGCTCCCTTTCTTTTCTCCCTTAAGCCAATACCTCCAGATTCTATATCGATACGTTTCGTTAATAAGTACAAAAGATTCATCTTTGGATAGGGCAACGCCATTAGGAAAATATAAATATTTTATTAAAACTACTGTCGATTTTGTTTCGGGATCATACATTAAAAATCTTCCGTTAGGGCGAGATTCTAGCAAATCGTATAGATATTCTTTTTGAGAGTATTTATCACTTGCATCTGTAAAATAAACTTTTCCATCTTTAGCGATATCCAGGTGATTAGTAAATTGAAAAGGAACGCCATCAGCTTCTATCGACAATACTTCTATTTTGTAATGATTACGAAAATCAATTTTAAGAAGTCCTTTGTAAGCATCAGCGACGTATAGATTTCCATAAGAATCGAATCTTAATCCCAGAGGTCTTCCTCCCGTATTTACAATTCGTTCGGGTTTTATTTTTATCACTTTATTGTTTTCTAAGAGTTGTCCTATGATTAAGTTCCTATGAATCTTTATAATAGAACCATCTTCTAATCCCGCATATAAATTGCCCGATAGATCGGTTTCTACATCTTCCGCACCAAAACCTTCCTCTAAAACAATTTTTGTAGCTTTTAGAAGTTCTCTATTGGGTTCTAAAATACCCTCTAATTTAGGAATAGGAGGAGGATGGTAGGCTACTGATTGTATTTTTGGAAGTTTAAGGAATATATAATAGAATAAAAACAAAATAATAATTAAAAGAAAAAATTTCTTCATGAGATTTATAGTTTTTTATGAGTTCCATCACAAAAAGGTTTGTTATTGGAATGCTTACAACCACACCAGGCTATTGTACCAGTTTTTTCGATTTGAATCACAATTGGAGTGAAACCTGTGTTTTCTTTTTTATGACTTCCATCACAATAAGGTTGAGTTACTGATAATCCACAACTACACCAGGCTACTTTAGTTCCTTCTTTTTCTTCAATTACATACGGTGCTTTTTTTGATATTTTTGGCTCAAAACTCATAATTTACTTAAATGTGGTTTTTTTTGAAAGTCAAACATTTTTTTTATATTCATTTCAGTATTTTTAAATTATGATAAATTTTACTAAAAATGTGTTTATAATAATAAGAAAAATCGTTTTAATTATAATAATGATTTTGAGATTGACGAAATATATAATAAAAAAATCTTGGAATTTTTTAACCTGATCCTTTAGGAGAAAGTATGATTGGAATTATTGTAAAAGAAGGAGAAAGTATTGAATCAGCTTTAAAACGATTTAAAAGAGAATGCGTAAATGCGGGAATTCAAAGTGAAATTAAAAAAAGAGAATATTATGAAAAACCTTCAGAAATAAAGAAGAAAAAAAGGGAAGCAGCAGAAAGAAAAAGAAGAAAAAAAATGTTGCTTCTACTACGCAAGGAAAACCATAAAATTTAATCTATAAATTAAATTTAAATCTACAAAACTGTTATGTATGATCTCAAAGAAAAAATTTTATCTACGATTTCTATTGAAAATTATATTTCTCGATTTGTTCATTTAAAAAAAAGGGGGAAACATTTAGTTGGTTTATGTCCTTTTCATAAAGAAAAAACTCCCTCATTTACTATAACTCCTGAATTAGGTTTATATTATTGTTTTGGTTGTGGAAGAGGGGGAAATCTTTTTGATTTTGTAATCGAAAGAGAAAAAGTCTCTTTTAAAGAAGCTTTAGAAATTTTAGCCTCGTATGCGGGTATACAAACTCAAAACTTGAATTCTAATGAACCTCGATATATTCATTTGTTAAATTTTTTAAATCAGATTTTTAGAGAATATCTGTTTAGCGAAGATGGTAAAGTATATTTAGAATATATTCTTAGTAGAGGGGTTGATTTATCTTATCTAACTAAATTTCAGATAGGAGCTTGTCCGGATTCTTTTGATTGGATTTTACAAAAATTTCCAAAAGAAGAAAAAGAAACTAAAATAAATGATCTTTTGGAGTTGGGTATAATTAAAAAAAATCAACAAAATCAATATTATAATTTTTTTCGTAATCGAGTTTTATTTCCAATTTTTGATCTAAAAAACAATACGATAGCTTTTGGAGGAAGAACTATTATAGATACAGAGAATCCCAAGTATTTAAATTCACCGGAATCAAGTTTTTTTCAAAAAGGTTCGACATTATATGGTTTGAATTTTGCTTTAGAAGCTATCAAAAAGCAAAATAAAGTATTCCTAACTGAAGGATATTTAGATGTGATTGGACTTCATCAAATCGGTATTGAAAATGTAGTTGCACCATTAGGAACGGCTTTTACAGAAGCACACAAAAAAATACTTTTTAGATATTCGAAAAACATTTACTTATTATTGGATGGAGATTATGCAGGAAGAAGAGCGATTCTTAGAATCTTGAGTTTTTTTCAGGAAGAATCAAATAGCATACGTATAATTGTGTTACCAGAAGGTCTAGATCCTTATGATTGGAGTTTACAAATAAAATATGGTTATGAATCTAAAGAAATGTTTATGAACTCCATAGAATATGCTCTGACACCTTTTGAATTTATATTTTTTGATTTATTTGTTTCTGATGAAAAAAAACTGTCTTTTTTGTCAGAGAAAAACGTTTTAAAATTAAACATAAACATTAAAAATTTTTTAAATTTAGAATCATTAAAAAATTATTATCTTTCTCTTACTATTCAGGAAAAACAATTTTTGATTGAACAAGTAAAAAATTTATTAACGAATTTTCAAAATGAAATTTTCCGAGAACTTTTTTTCCAAGAATGGAAATCTATAACCAATTTAGATTTAAAAAGTACTTTTATTAAGCATACAATACAAAAAAAAACATACGAAAGTACAAAAAATTTAGAAAAAGAGATCGACGTTAATCAACAAGAAATTTTACTTAAAATAGAAAGAACACTTATAGCATATTTATTGAAAAATCCCGAGATGATTCTATCTTTTTTAGAAGAACTAAATCATTTTACTTTTTATGATGAAATTTCTCTTTTAGTTTATAGAACTTTATATGAACATTTTGTAATACAAAATAAAATGATTCATGTTGGGGCATTCTTTTCTAATTTTTCTACTAAAGTTCAACAAATTTTTATACCTTATTTATTAGAAGAGAATAATCATACTTATGAATTACAAGAACATAAAGCGGATCTTGTAGATGCTAAATATAAAAACATTATCAAGGAATTAATAATTAAGCATAGAATTGAGGAAGTAAATAGCTTAATCAAAGCAAAAGAACAAGAGTTAAAATTTACTCAGGAGGCAGTAAGATATAGCTTATTAAAAGAAATTGAACAGCTAATTAAAGAAAAAAAAGAATTAAAACGCCATTTTAAAGAAGTTTTTAAATAATCCAATACAAATACAGAGGTTATTTATGAATTTAATGGATTTACCAGAATTTAAACAAATCATCAAAATAGGAAAAATTAACGGAGAGATCACTTATGATGAAATTAACGAACATTTGCCAGAAAAGATAGTAAATTCAGAAAAAATAGAAGAAGTTTTTCAAATTTTACATGATTTTGGAATTAGAATTGTAGAAGATTATACAAATGATTCATCTGTTGAGGAACCTTTATCAGAAGAAGAATTGAATAAAATCATTTTGAAAGGTAAAAGTAAAAAAAGAAAAGATTATTATAACGATGATCCTATAAGAGATTATTTAAAGCAAATAGGACAAATTTCTTTGATTTCTGGCGATAAAGAAGCATTTTTAGCTGAAAGAATAGAAAGTGGGGAAAAAATTATTGAAGAGACAGTACTTCGCTCTACAATTTTAAGAATTCAGTTTAGAAAACTTATGCCAAAAGTAAAAGCCGGTAAAATCAAAATTACAGATGTGATTTACGCACCCCGTTCATATGCATTAACCGAAAAGCAAATTAAAGATTTAGAGAAAAAATTCTTTGATGTAGTGGAGTATATTAAAAAAGAAGATCAAAAATTACAAGAGCTCAGATCAAAACTTAAAAAATTTCCTGAATCTAGCAAAAAATGGCAAGAAATCCATCAAGAAGTAGTGCAAATTCAGGAAGAAATATATCAGCAAATTAAGAGTTTAGGTGTATCTCAGAAGGAAATTCATAGGATTTCGGGGAAAATTAAAGGAATGGAAAACAGGATTAAGGAAATACAAAAACATTTTCTTTCTCTAAAAGCAGAGTTTGGTAAAGATGTAAAACAAATTAAAGCTTATAATCGTTTTATTGAAAAAAATGAAAATCTAGATATAGTAGAAAAAGAAATGAATTGCTCTGTTGAAAAAGTAAGAGAAATCATAAAAGATATTCGAAATAATGAAAGAAAACTTCGAAGAATGGAGCAGGATGCAGGTTGTTCGATTCAAGATATATTGAATTGGGGAGAAAATATTCAAAAAGGAGAGCGTGAAATTGCACAGGCTAAAAAGGAACTAATAAAATCAAATTTAAGATTGGTTGTGGCAATTGCTAAGAAATATTCGAATAGAGGATTGAATTTCTTCGATTTAATACAAGAAGGAAATATTGGACTTATTCGTGCCGTAGACCGTTTTGAATATAAAAAAGGTTTTAAATTTTCTACATATGCAACTTGGTGGATCAGACAAGCTATAACACGTGCATTATCGGATCAGGCAAGAACGATTCGTATACCGATTCATATGATCGAACAAATTAACAAGATCAATAAAGAAACTAGACTTTTTTTACAAGAGAATGGTAGAGAACCTACGTTAGAAGAATTGGCTGAACGATTGGGATGGTCTGTAGAAAAAGTGAAATCGGTAAAAGGGATAGCAAAAGATTCGGTATCTCTAGAAACACCGATCGGTGATGAAGAAGATTCAAGATTAGGAAATTTTATAGAAGATGAAAACGTTAAATCCCCTTTTTATCAGACAGTATACAAAGGATTACAGGAACAGTTAAAAAGTATTTTAAATACTTTACCACAACGCGAACAAAAAGTTTTACGGATGAGATTTGGCTTAGAGGATGGTTATATTCACACTTTAGAAGAAGTAGGTTATGTCTTTCATGTTACTAGAGAAAGAATTCGACAAATTGAAGCTAAAGCTTTAAGAAGATTGCGCCATCCGTCTCGAAGTAAAAAATTAAAAGATTATTTAGACGATTTATAATACTAATTTTAATGAGTATATATATCTTCAGTAAAACCTCTACTATCCAGTTCTACTCTTATAGGAAGAAATTCTAAAGCTTTTAAAAAAAGGTCGTATCGATTTTCTCTTTTTAGCATTTCGTTTAATATTCTTTTTAATTGGAATAAATAAAGTACATCATTTTGTGCATAAAGTAATTGTTCGTCAGTTAAGTTAGGATTTCCCCAATCGGTAGAGGTGATGGTTTTGTCTAAAGTATCTCCAAAAAATTCTTTTACCAATTCTTTTAATCCATGCTTATCGGTATAAGTTCTTGCAATTTTTGAAGCTATTTTTGTACAATATATATTTTTAACATTAATGTTTAAACGAAGTTTTAAAAATAACATATCGGATCTTGCATAATGAAAAATTTTTTCAATGGATTCACTCTCTAATATTGTTTTTATATAAGTTGGCGGATTTTGCTCATCGATTTGGACAATCGTACAAGTACCTTCTTCTGCTGCGATTTGTATTAAGCATAATCGATCTCTATAAGGATTTAAACCCATCATTTCGCAATCAATAGCTAATTCTTTTTTTGATTGATATTCATTAAATATTTCTTCTGTTAAATCTTTTTTTAAAACTATCGATTTATTCATAATACTATCCTTTTTTTATTTATGGTATGGAACTACTTTCTTTTGTCAAATATATTTTTCATTAGAAATATTAGAACACTAAAAACTAAATTTTTACTTTTCATTTAATAAAATTCAACAAAAATTTAAAAACATTTACTAAAAAAAGTTCATATTGATTACAAATAAATTTTTTAAATTTATGATACGTTTTAAAGGATGTAAGTTTTTAGCTGTTTCAATATAGGAGTTCTTTATAAAAAAATTTGAATAAATTCTTGAATTGTCATCATTATCATTTTATTTTAATTGTTTTTAATGAAATCAGTAGGAGATGGAATTTTCGTTGATAAAAAATGGAAATTTAATCAAGAAGTTGCAAAAAAATTTGAGATCCATATAAAAAAATCTATACCTTTTTATCAAATAGGGCATAGTGTGATTATAACTTTAATTGGTTTTTACATAAAAAAATTTAAGAGAAAATATCCGATTATAATTGTGGATTTGGGTTGTTCTACAGGAAGGTTAATTCAACAGATTTCTAAAACATATTCTGATGTTCCTATTTTGTTTTATGGTATTGATTTTGAGGAATCTATGCTAAAAATTGCAAGAAAAAAAAATCTTTCCAACCAACATAAAGTTAATTGGATTCATTCTAGGATAGAAGATTTTCATTTTTCCTTTTCTATTGATATTTGTATTAGTTATTATTCTTTACAATTTATTGCTGTAAAATATAGAGAAAAAATTATAAATTCAATATATAAAAATCTTTATAAAAATGGATTATTTTTTTTGTTCGAAAAAACTAAAATAAAAAATAAAATTATAAATGATTATAATCAATTTTTGCTAGAATCATTTAAGTTAAATGCTGGCTTTACGAAAGAAGAAATTAAAAATAAAGAAAAAAGTTTAAAAAATATTTTGATTTCTTTAACATCTGAAGAAAATTTTAGCTTGCTTAAAAAATCTGGTTTTAGAAAGTATGATAAAATTTTACAATATTCTTTTTTTGAAGGTATCATGGCAATTAAATAAGGAGAAATGATGGAAAAAGTTTTTGTAGTTCTTGGAAATTTCTTTTTTCGCTGGAGAGATACTCTATTTACTTTTATTTTAATTTTTGGATTGTATTCTCTTACTTTAACTGATCATATATTTTTTTCTTATTTGAATGACCAAAAATTAGATATAATGTTTTCCTGGATTGGTCTTTTTGTAGTTATCGTTGGAGTATTAATTCGGGTGTTTACTATAGGTTTTATTTATATTAAAAGGGCGGGATTTAAAAAAAAAATTTATGCAGAAACTCTTTTTCAGGAAGGACTATTTGCTCATTCAAGAAATCCTCTTTATTTGGGAAATTTGTTGATTGTAACTGGTATAATCATTTCTTTTGATATGTTTTTATTTTGGTTTTTTGTTCTTCCTCTTTTTTATTTTATTTATTATTGTATGATCAAAGCAGAAGAAAATTTTCTTTTAAATAAGTTTAAAGATCAATATAAAGATTATTATCAAAAAGTACCACGACTTTTTTTTGGAAATTTTTCTCAATTTCCAGACTCTTTTAAAAATTTGCAGTTTTCCTTTCCACAATTGATCAAAGTAGAACATTCTACTCATTTTTTGATTTTTTTTAGTTTGATTTTGATTAATTTAATAAAGTTTCGGTATAGATATTCATATGAATGGAATGATCCTTTATTTTATTTTTTATATATTCTTTTA
Organism: uncultured bacterium; assembly: GCA_937928085.1. Taxonomy (GTDB): domain Bacteria; phylum Spirochaetota; class Leptospiria; order Leptospirales; family Leptonemataceae; genus SKYB61. Next base: position 212,253 of record CALFVU010000006.1, read on the forward strand.
AGCATTTTGATATTCTATCAGATCGTAAGTTATATTTATAAAAAGTATTTTTATAAAAATGCATAGCTGGATTCTCTTCATTTTGTCTGGTATGATTATTGGATTTTCTATTTTGGGATTGTATTCAAGTTTTGTTTTAGATTCTGCACAGATTTCTTTTTGGTCTCAAAATCTTAATCGTTTCTTTTTTTTATTTTATCTTTTTTGTAGTATTTTGGGTTTTTTTTCTTTGTTTATAAAAAAATATCAAACTTTATTTCGAAAAATTTTTGGTTTGAGTTTAATGATTTTATTTTTTTATTTCCCTTTTTCTCTTCTCTTAAATATTTATATTTCCATTTTGATTTATAGTCTTTCTACCATCGGAATTGTTTTATTTCTGAAGAATAAATGATCGGTGCATCTGCCCATAATTTTTCTAAATTATAATAGGATCGAATTTCTTTTAAAAAAACATGAAGCATAATATCAACAAAATCATAAATTACCCAACCAGAATCAATTTGAGAAAAAGGATTTTGATTTTTATATAATACATAAGAAAAATTTTTATAAATTTCCTTATGTAAAGTTTTTAATTGTAAAGTTGAACTTGCCGTTGCAAAAATAAAAAAACAAAAATATGGATTCACTTTTTGTATGTTTAGTAGAAGAATATCATTTAGTTTTTTTTCTTCTAAAAAGAAAATCAAATCTTCTGCAATTTTTCTGTTTTTTATGTTTTCTGTAGATGCTTCAGTGTTTTTTGATAATAACATTCTTAGTTCAAAAAAATCATAGTTTTTATTTTTTCAACAAATTTTTTATAGAAAAATCTTCTCCCAAAATTAATGTAAAAGGAATCTCTTTTAGTGTTCTATAAAAATAAATTTGGTCTTCGTTTAATGACATTAAATTTTGAATTTTCTCAAGATCTTTACCTTTAAGATTGTTACATAGAAGAATGGTACGGGGGATTGTAGTTGAAAAATTATCTGTGTGTAAAACTTTAAACTGATCAGAATGAATTCTCATTTTTACTCGATTCGCTAATCGATCGGTTCCATTTGCATTGATAATTTCTAAAAATACAGAATTTTTTTTTGTTTCTACATTCTTTAAATCAGAAATATAAGAATGATACAACTCTTTTGCTTTTTCGAAATTCAGAACGTAAACAGGTTTGTTTTGTGAAAGATTAAAAGCAATTAAAGGAAGTTCAATTAAGAAAAATTTTGATTCCGTAATCGATAAAAGAATAGTATTTAAATCATCAACACTTGTGTTTGTATTCATTAAAGAATGAAGATATTTCATTTGATTTTTTTGGTGTAATAATTTGGGTTTTAATTTTATTTGATAAAAAAAATTTAATACAAAAGTTTGCCATCGATAGTGTCTATGTAATTTTAAATATTCTTCAGTCTCTTGTTGATCTGTTTCTAAAAGAAATATAAACTCATATATGTTTTCTCCAAATAATTTATGAAAACCCACATTATAATAATAATCAGCTTCTTGAAAATTTAATCCTATTGGAAGAAATACATTTATGCCCTCTGTAAAATTAATTAGGCGAATTAAAGAATGTTTATCAAGAGAGATACTGAGATCTGGATTTTTGTTAGTTATTGAACTAAAAATAGAAATTTTTTTTGATAATGATTGCTTTTTTAGCTCCTCTTCTTCTACAGTTGAGTTTAATTTTGAATATGGTTCTGCAAAAGATTCGGGATAAAAAAATAAAAAAAAAGTACTTTTTTTTTCGGGTATATTCACTATCCTTACAAAGTTATAATAAGATTCACTTTGGAACCAAAAATCAATGTGAATTTGGTTATAGAAAAAAGGTGTTGAATTCCTACATACGCTTAAAAAGCTTAGGAAGATAAAAATAAAAAATTTTTTTATTTTGTAAAATAACATTGTTTTTCTTCGATTTCTAAGATAAAAGCAATTTGTCTTTTATTCCATTCATCACTACTATAAGGAGTATCAAAAAAAGCATCAAGTATTTCTTTTGCTTTATAAGGGGTGGTCAGTCGTAAGCTTAATCCTAAAATATTAGCATGATTCCAGATCTTTGCACCTTTTGCTGTTTCTGCATCAAAACATAAAGCTGCGCGTACTCCTTTTATTTTGTTAGCAGCTAATGTTGCACCTGTCCCTGTCCAGCACATCACGATACCAAAATCTACTTTTTTTGTTGCAACAAGACATGCAACTTTCGTGGATACGATTGGCCAATCCATAGATGGTTCGCCTTTTTTAGGACCAAAATACTCAATCTCGTAATTTCTTTTTTTACATTCTTCAATTACAAGGTCTACTAACTCTGACCATTCGTCACTTGAAATTGCGACTTTCATAAAGCAAAATTTCTATTGAATCAAAAAAACTGCAATCAAAAATTAAACACTTTCTTTTTGTAGAATATCGGTAGAGATCATTGAAATCTGTTCTAGTTTGATATCAGGTGGTATTTCTTCGTGGGCTATTACAGCAAAGTTTTTTGATGGAAAAAGTCTTTCTAAAATGTAAAAGATACCAGCTCGAATTGCTCTACTAGTTAAAAAAATAGGAAATAATCCTTTTTCGTTACTAGATTGATATTCTTTGATTAAAACTTGTTGTAAAGTTAATTGAAATTCTGGAGATAAGGCTAAAATAAAACCTTCTTCGGGATCTCTGTGGATTCCTTCTCTTAGTTTTTGATCAATTTCGGGGTGAATTGTGATGACTTTTAAAGTTTTATTTTGATCGATGTAATCACTTACAATTTGTCTTCTTATACTTTGTCTTACTGCTTCTGTTAAAAGGTAAGGATCTCTTTGAACTCTGTCCCAGTGAGTAGAAATAGCTTCTAAAATTTTCACCATATTTTTTATAGAAATGTTTTCTTTTAATAAGTTTTGTAAAACAATTTGTATAACATCCAATCCTATTTTTTTCTCGTTTAAAACTTCATCTACAACTACACTGTATTCTTCTTTTACTTTATCAAGTATATTTTTAATTTCTTGTCTTCCCAAAATTTCATGACTATTTTGTTGTATTAACGAAGAAAGATGAGTAGCAATGACTGTGGATGGATCAACAACATCATATCCTAAATTTTCTGCTTCTTGTTTTCGGGAAGGATCAATCCAATAAGATCTTAATTGATAGGTGGGTTCTTTAATCTCTATAGCATCTGGAATCGGTCCTTTAGTTTTTCCAGTATCTATTGCTAAAAGTTTATTCGGTTCAATTTTTGCAGAGGCTACTAAAGTACCATGGAGTTTAATTGTATACTCATCAGGTTCTAAATTCATGTTGTCACGAATTCTTACTGGAGGAACGATTAAGCCTAGATCCATTGCATACCTTCTACGAAGGCGGGAGATTTGATCTAACAATGTACCGCCTGATTTTGGATCTACTAAAGGAATTAAATTGTATCCGATTTCAATTTCTAAAGGTTCTGATTTTAAATGTTCTAAATAAGTTTCGGGTTTTTTTTCTTCTTGTTTTTCTTTTGTTTCTATTTCTTTTTGCATTTTTAGTTTTGCATTTTTTTCTATGTGATAAGCCAAATACATCATTCCTGTTCCTAGTATAATTAAGGTTATTGTAGGAAATCCGGGTATTAAAGAAGCTAGGATTAAAAATCCACCTGTCAAATATAATAAATTTGCATTACTAAAAAGTTGATTTTTTAATTCTATGGGTAGTGAAGTTTCTCCTGAAGATCTAGCAACTACAATACCAGTAGCTGTGGATATAAGGAGTGCTGGAATCTGAGATATTAAACCATCTCCGATTGTAAATCTTGTAAAAATTTCGAGAGCATCTCCAAAGTTAAGATTTTGAATACTAATTCCAATAATCATTCCCCCTATAATATTAATTACTGTAATGACTAAACCAAGCCGAACATCTCCCTGTACGAATTTCGAAGCACCGTCCATAGCTCCATAAAAATTCATTTCTTGTTGTAATGCTAATCTTCTTCTTCTTGCTTCTGCTTCGTCAATATAACCTGCACTTAAATCCGCATCAATAGCCATTTGTTTACCTGGCATAGAGTCTAGCGCAAATCTTGCTGCAACTTCCGATACTCTCGTAGCACCTTTCGTAATCACGATAATTTGAACTAAAGTCAAAATTAAAAATATAATGATTCCAATAATAATACTAAATGTACTTCCACCTCCCCCAATCACAAACGTTCCAAAAGCATTTATTAAAGCGGAATCTGCGGAAGATCCTTTTGTAAGTATTAGTCTAGTTGTGGATATATTGATCGCAATTCTATAAATTGTAGTAACTAAAAGTAAAGTCGGAAAAGAACTAAAATCCGATGGATTTGTAATACTGAGAGAAGTTAAAAGAATCAAAATTCCAAACAAAAGGCTAAAAGCAATTAAAACATCCAAAACAAAACCGGGCAATGGAATAATAATCAAAGCAATAATGAATATAATACCCAAACCTAAAATGGAGTCACTATTGGTTAAATATTTTCTAAGAATTGTTAAATATTCTGTCATAACATACCTCTATTTACGTACTAATGTTTTGAATTTCTCTAACTTTTGGTAGATAACAATAATGGCTCTATAAAGTTCTTGAGGAATTTCTTGACCTACTTCTACTCGGTGATATAATTCTTTAGCAAGGGGGGGATTTTCTTCTATAGGAATTTGATTTTCTTTTGCTATGTTTCGAATTAGCAAGGCAAAATAATCTTTTCCTTTTGCAATTACCTTTGGTGCATTATCAATGGGATATTCGTATTGCAAAGCTACTGCATAATGGGTTGGATTTGTGATGATCACATCAGCTTCTAAAACTTTCTTTAGAGATGCTCGATTTCTAGCAATTTCTAAAGCTCTCTCTCTCTGCCTTTTTCGAATTAAAGGATCTCCTATTTCTTCTTTAATTTCTTGTTTTACTTCTGTAAGAGTCATTTTTAAATTTTCTAAGTATTCATATCTTTGATAAAAATAATCCAAAATTGCAATGATTAGTAAAAAAATACCAGTGACTAAAAAAATCTTAAATGCAACAATTCCAAATACAGAAATTGCTTTTTGTAAATCCATTCCAGAAGTTTTTAGCATAGGAATTAAATCTTCTTTTATTAGCAAAAAAGTTATAGTTATAATGATCAAAACTTGAAGAATTGTTTTTATTAGATTAATCAAATTCCTTCGATTCGGTAAAATTCTTTTAAAATCTGGAACAATTCTTTGTATTTGAAATTCTAAAGGCCGTAACGTAAATAAAAAACCTACTTGGACAACATTTCCAACGATCCCTAATAAAAAAGAAATCAAAACAATTGGAAAAATAATTTTTCCAGTTTGCAAAAATAAATTTTTTAAAAGTTCTTTTGAATCTTCTACAGTAAATGCATTCATATCGGGGATTTTCTGAAAGTAAAAATAAAAAATTTCGTAAATTTGATTCACCATAAAAGAAGATATTAAAAAAAGAACTAAAACAGTTCCTAATAAAATTATAGAACTAGGAAGCTCATTAGTTCTTGGGACGTTGCCTTTTTCTCTTTCTTCCCTTTTCCTTCTTTCTGTTGGTTCCTCAGTCCTGCCTTCATCTTCCGCAGCAAATCTCTGGAAATTGAGGATTAGATTGATCTTTTTATCGATAATACTGATTGCATAGAACTCTTTTTGTATCTTATTTGATAAAAAATTTTTATAAATAAAAATAAACTTATTTTTTAGGCCAGGCATACAACATTTCTCCTATAAAATCATAAATTTGTAAAAACGAATCCCTAATGAGGGGAACTATTACTGGAAATAATAAAATTAAAACAATCATTCCCGTGATAATATTGATTTGTAAACCTAGATTAAAAAGATTTAATTGAGGAGATGCTTTACTAATAATCCCTAACATAAGAGAAGTTATAAAGAGAATTCCTACAAGAGGAAGTCCAATTTTCAAAGCAACTAAAAACATAATTCCAAAAGATTGATCAATATAAGAAAGAATCCCCGAAATTGTTTGATAATCAAAATAAAAAGTTGGCACTTGTACAAAAGAATATTGTAAAGCTCGAAAGATATGTAAGTAAGCAGGTATATAAAAACCATCCATTTCGAAATCTACAAATAAAAAAATTATTATCGAAATTAAATTTTTTAATGTTCCGATTAAAGGTAAAGAAACTTCGGATTGGGGATCTAAAACTTCTGAAAAAGAAATTCCCATTTGAATACCAAATAATTCTCCTGTAAGTACGAAAGCTGTGAAAATTACTTGTATTAAAAAACCAATAATTGCACCAATCATGAATTGAACAATGATTTCTAATACATAATGATAAAAATCCTCGAATGCAATCTTGGGCAAATATTCAGATACTAAAGGAAAAAAAATCATTGAAAGAAAAAAAACTAAACTCATTTTAATTCTAAAAGGAACATTTTCTGAAGATAAAATAGGAAGAAAAAAGATCAATCCTGATATGCGAGCAAAAATCAATAAATATAGCCAAAAGCCTTTAAAAAAAGGTTCCATTTTTTAAAATTTTACAATTAAATTAAACAGCTCAGTTGTAAAATCTACTAGAGTATGAATCATAAACGAAGAAAAAAATAAAATTACAAGAAAAACTGCTAATAATTTAGGAACAAATGTTAAAGTTTGTTCTTGTATGGACGTTGTAGTTTGTAATATGGAAATAATCAGACCTGTAATTAAACTAAAAAATAATAAAGGAGCGGAGACTTTTAATGTAACGATTAATGTATTATAGGTTAATTGAATAATATCAACCTCTGTCATACCATACCTCGATTATAAATAAGATTGAACTAAATTATAGCTGATTAGATGCCAGCCATCAACCAATATAAAAAGTATAATTTTAAAAGGAAGAGAAATCATTGCAGGTGGAAGCATAATCATACCCATAGACATTAGAGTAGAGGCAACTACTAAATCAATTACAATAAAAGGGATGAATACTAAAATCCCTATAATGAAGGCTTTTTTTATCTCTGAAAGCATAAAAGCGGGAATTATAATATATGTGTCAATATCATCAAGATTTTTTATATTATTTACATCTTTTCCAGAAAGTTTGATAAATAAAGCTATTTCTTTACCACCTTCTTTACCGATTTGTTTGATCATAAATTTTCGAAAGGGTTCTATGCCTTTTTGCAAAAATTGAACGGTAGTAAGTTTGTTATTACCCATATAGGGTTGTAATGCTACTTCATTAAATTCTCGAATCGTAGGTGCCATGATATAAAAAGTAAGAAATAAAGCCAAACTAAAAAGAACCTGATTCGGAGGCATATTTTGTAAAGCTAAAGCCCTTCGTATAAAATCTAAAACAATTATGATTTTCGTGAAAGAAGTCATCATCATAATTAATGCTGGAGCTAAGCTTAAAAATGTAACTAAAAGAATTAATACTAAAGATGTAGAAGCTTCCTGTCCATTTTTTGCACTTCGAATACCTTCAAATACGGGAATGCTTAGATTTGGAATTTCTTGAGCAGAAACAGGAATTGCAAGCAAAAATAAAAATAAAAAAAAGTATTTCTTATTCATATTGTTTGTGAAATTTTTTTAATTTATTTTTCTGAAATTGAAGCAATTCTTCTAAATCCTCTAAATAAATTTCATCGTGATTTCTTTCTTTCAATTCTGTATAAAAATTTCTTTGAGTTTTTATTTTTTGATGCCAGAAAGAAAATGAATTACCGAAAACCTTTTGTAAAAAATCTGAAATATTCCATTGACTTTGTTGATTTCTTTTTTGATTCTCCTCGTACCATAATCGAAGTTTTTCAGAAATTCTACTATTTTCTACAATTTGAACTACATTAATGTTATTTTCAGAAATCCCTAAAATTACAATCTGTCCATAAATATCGATTATTTGTAAATATTTTCCAGACATTAAAGGTATAGAACCTAAAATTTTTATAGGAGATAAATTTTGATTTACGATCCAATTTTTTTTCTTAAAATACTGAATCAAAAAATATAAAAAGATTCCAAAAAATAAAAGAGTAAAAACAAATCTAGAAAAAATACTTACAAATGATGGTGCCTCACCGAAGATGCTTGTTTTTGATTCTTGTTCTTTTGGTATTTCTGATGTTTTTTCAGGTTGTAGATTTTTTAGTTGTTTTAGCCAAGCATCTTCAATTTCAGAAAATTCTGATTTTTTATTCTCTACGGGTTGAGGATGTATTAATAATGGTTTAAAAAAAATTACTACAAGAATAATTTTTAATAAAATTTTCATATTGAACTCACTTATTCCAAAACTGAATTTTTTAAAAATTTAGACAATCAAAAAAAAAGCAATTTTTAAAAAAATAATACTTTATATTTGTTAAGATATTTTTTAAAAAAACTATGTTCATCAATATTTTTTTCTTTAAAAACTATAAGTAACCTTTCGTATAAATCAAATTTTTTTCTTTACAAATTTTTATAAAGTTATTCTATAACCTTATGCAAGAAAAAAATAATGTAGAATCAAAACAAAACGAAAAAAAAGAAGAGGACAAACCCATCATCGAAGTCGATCTTGCGGAAGAACAAGCAAAGAAGGATTTTATAAAAATTCGAAATATCGAAATTGATAAAGAAAAAAAAGATGAATGATCTTTACGAGCTACATACTCATCTTTATGGATGCCTTACAGAAGAAGATATTCAATGGCTTGGTAGAAGAAAACAGCCCCGATGGGAAATCTACAAAAATTCTTTTCTAAATACCTATAGTTATGAGCCAGATTTAAGTATTCTAAAAACTTATCAAATTTTTTCAAATGAATTTTTAACAGAAGAGAAAAAACAAATCCTTAAAAAATTTTATGTAATGGATTCTACTAAGTATGGATTTTTAGAATTTCAGACTTGCTTTGATTTTATTATTTCTTTGTCTTATACAGATCCAGAAGAACTTAGAGAAATTTCAAAAAACATAATTTTAAGACAAAAAGAAATCTATACTGAATATCGAATGATGTTTAGCCCAAAAATTTCTCCTTATGAATTTTCTGAAAAATTAAAAGCTTTAGTAGAAATTTTTGATATTATGGAAAAACAGATCTATCCAAAACAAGCGAAGTTGATAATTTCCTTAAATCGAGAAAATCCTTTGTATGAATGGCAATACGAAATTGTAAAAAAAATTCAAAATTCAAGTGATGCTTTAATAGGGATTGATTTTGCAGGAAAAGAAGAGGGATTTCCGCCAAAAGAAAAAAAAGAATTTATAAAAAAAGTGCTGAATGATAATAAAAGAAACAAACCTCTTTTAATTACTTATCATGTAGGAGAAAGCTTTAGTGATAAAACCCCTGCAAGTGCAGTTCGATGGATTTTAGAAACTGTAAAAATGGGAGTGCATAGAATAGCTCATGCGGTTGCTTTAGCATATACAGAAGAGCGAATTCAAAATAAAGTTTTTTACGAAATCTCTGTAGAAAGAAAAGATCAATTAGAGTTTTTCCTTAGTCTTTACGAAACAGGAGAAAGATGGATTGATACGGATTATATTCAAAAACAAAAAAAAAACTTAGAATATCAAAATTTTTCTTTGATTCAGGTTCCATATGAAGGAAAAGAAAAAAAATTATATTTAAATTTTTTAGAATACACAATTGATGTAATCAAAAAAAACAATACAATTATTGAAAGTTGTCCTACTTCTAATATCAGAATTTGTGGATTTTCTCCTTTAAAATTTTTTGTGGATTCGGGGTTAAACGTTTGTTTGGGTGCTGATGATCCTTCGATACTAGATACTACTTTAGAAAAGGAATTTGAATATGTAAAGTCTATATTGGGAAGCGAAACAGCTGAGTTGATTAAAAAAAATAATCAAGAATTTTGTGGGGTTCAATTATTAAAAAAATTTTACAATACCCCACAAAACTCCATAAATTTATCTTTTTGAAATTTCAATCCACATATCAGGTTTCGAGTATTCCACTTCTGGTAAAGTTCTTAATTGATTTGCTAACTCTAAAGAAGCAAGTCCTGCAGGCGATTCAATAATATAATACTCTTTATTTAAAATTGTTTGTGTTCTAACTACATTTAATTGTCTTTTATTTAAAAAGTTTTCTATATCATTTTTAGAGATATTCTCTTTAAAAGCAATAATGATATTTCCAGGAAACGCAATTTTTGGGCCACCACCTGGACTGGAAGTAAACACTTCAGAGACTTTATCTTTATTTTTTAAATTTTTTGTAAGAATTCCTTTTTGAATTTGATTTTTAACATTCGGATTTGAGATTTTATAAATCTTTGCTATTCCGATTTGCTTAATAAAATTTGCTTTAGGATCTATATTTTTTGTTATAGTGGAAGTTTTAGAAAAATCCACTAAATAGTCTTTTTGTAGGTAAATTTTTTTCTCTTCGTTTCCATCGAAATAACTGTATTCTTGACTAAAAATCTGAAGTTTAAGACTAAAAAAAATGAGAATTAAGATTTTATTTTTCATAATATGCTCCTTTTTTCTACCATGAATTTTTATATTTATATGGATTAAATTTTTATTATAGAAAAGAAAAGTAAAATTTCTGATAGGGCTGTCGTCTAAAAATCAACTAATACCAAATCTCAAAGTTTTATTTAATAAGGTCGCATGATACATTGCATAGATGGGATTTTACTAACTTTACCTAGTTCTAATAAAAGAAGTTAATAAAAGATTTATGTTTTTGATTTAGTTATTATAAAAAAAATACTTTGGAATTCAATTTTAGAGTTTTAATTCCATTATCTACGATATCAAATTTATTTCTCTATTCTCAGTTTTCCTTTAGTCAACAGCCTATAATATTTTCATTCTCTCCAACATTTCCTCCCACATTCACCATATTTTGTATATGCTATTCATCGTTAAATAAAGTATCTTTTAATTTTAAGGCTATATGTAAGAGGCTAATTCAATATAAAATATGAACCTAAAAGTAATGGTAAGTTATTTTTATTAAAAAAAAAGACAGTTTAATAAAAAACTTCCTTGAATGAATAAACAACAAAGAATACTGAAACTTCATACATTTTTCTTAAGTTTTGTTGATTAAATTTTTATCTCTTACAAAAATAGTAAATCTTTCCATTCGATTTTGTTTTCTGAAAGCATTACAAACTTTATTGTTCGTTAAGGTAGGACAAGAAGCAGTACCTTTATTATTCATCCTCCTTTTTTTACATTTTTTTTATTTTCGAAAGTATCTGATCTAGAAATTTACAATAGTCTTTGCAATTCGAAGAAGAACCCTAAAGCACAAAGGTAACAACCATTAGTATGTAGACGGCTGTATCCAAAAAAATCGAAAAACTTCCAAAAATGCTGATCATAAATCATATTTTTTAAAAGTTTTCCTATATACTTTTTTTACCTTTCAGAAAAAATTTGTCTATAATAAAATTTTATTTTTTTTCCAATTGAAATTTTAATAAAGAAAAAATTATGATTATTTTTTTATACTTAAACAAATGTTTTCTAAATAAAAAAATTAATTTTTATCTTGACATAAGATTTTAAAATTTATATCGTACTCTTTAATGAGGTTTATATTAATTTTTTTTTCATTTTTACTATTTTTAGAATTTTTTTTAAGGTTTCAAGAAGAGATATTTCTTATCACGCAGTATAAAAAGATACATTGTAGAACGGAAATTGATTTGTTTTTATGTCCTAACATACAAAAACAATTTAAACGATTTGATAATTCGTATTGGAAAATATCTACGAATTCTTTTGGGGAAAGAATCACAAGTGATACTCAAGATTCTCGAGAATTTTTAGAGGAAATTTGGTTTATAGGAGATTCGATCAGTTTTGGTTATCTTGTTGATGATGAATTCTCTGTTCCTTATTTATTAAATACAAAACAACAAATTCCAGTTAGAAATTTAGGAGTTGATTCGTTAGGTACAAATGGTATTTATAGAAGATTACATCTATCTTTACAAGTTCATAAAAAAACTAAAATTCAAACTTTAATTTGGATTTATAATACCTCTGACTTTTATGATGATGAAAAAGAAAAATTATTCGATCAGTTCTTTTATAGAAATGCATATAAAGTACATCATTTTTTAGGTAGCAATTTTAATCTTTATAACAGTTTATTCTGGCTGAAAAGAAAAATCATTTATCAAAATGAGCTTAAAGTTCCAGAAATTCATACAGAGGTATCGGACGATCATATTACATTTACAAATATAAGTTATTTAGTAGAATATATAAAGAAAAATCCACGAATTAAGAATTTTGTTATCGTTATTTATCCCGGAATGGATCTTAAAACAAAACGACCCGATATAAAATCTAAAGTAACACAAAAAATATTTGATTTTTTTAAAAAACATCAAATTACAATTGTTGATGTTCGAGATGCTTTTTTTCTCTCGCAACAAAGTCCTTATTTTGAATTTGATGGACATCCTAACGAAGTTGGTTATCAGCTTATTCTACTTTCCTTAATCGATTTTTTAAAGCAGAAATGATAGCAACAAAATACGGATTTTCTTCAATCTCCTCTAGAGAAAAACTATAACGAAGAGACCAGTTTGGATATTCATACAAAGTGCCCGGCATATTGGGCTGATCTACTTCTCCTAACAAGTCATGTAAAGATACTAAAAAGATTTTTGATTCAGTTTCAGCAATTAGTTTATGAATTAAATAAGCTATATTGGTATCGTAAAGAGATTCTTCTGTAATCATTTTTTCTGTTTCTTTAAAATACTCTTTTTCTTTTAATAAACGTATGATTTGAATTCTATCTTCATTTCTATTTTTGTTCAACTGATTTTTTTGCTCTTGTGTTAGAATTCCAATTTTTTCTCTTTCTTCTATATCTTTACCCATCCAAAAACCTGCCAATGTGGGAAGATCGTGGGTATTTAATGTAACAACACTCTGAATCGGAAATTCTTTAGGATCAATAAATTGATGATTGTGTTTTTCAAAATAAAATACTTTCCAGCTATAAATTCCTTTTTCTTCTAAAAGTTTTTTTACTTCTATAGGAACAGTTCCTAAATCTTCTCCTATAATAAGATTTTTTTTATTTTGACTTTCTAAACATAAAATTCCAAATAGTTCTTTTTCTGGATATCTTACATAAGTGTTTACATACTCATTCTCGTCTTTAATAATCCAGAATAATCGATAAAGCCACATAACATGATCAATTCTTAGGAATGAATTATAAAAAAGATTTTTTTGTAATAAAATTTTAAAAGGTTCAAAATGATATTTCCTTAGCATAATCGGGTTCATTACCAATAATCCCCAATCTTGTCCTTTTGGAGAAAATTGATCGGGGGGAGCACCAGCGCGACCATTGTTAGAGAAAATATAAGGATAAAAAGTATTCAAATATTTTTCCTCAGCCTGGTTAGGAGCGGATCCTAATGCTAAGTCAAGATATATATAAACTTCGTTTTTTAAAAGTTCTTCGTGGATTTCCCGGAATTGTTTTTCTGCGGTAAAAAACAAATAGCTATAGAAGTTAATTCTATCGTTATGCAGTTTGCAAAATTCTTTTTGAATTTCTGAATTGAGTTTCCAGATCTCTTTATGTGGTTCTAAATTTCCAAAAGACTCAATAATAACTTCAAATAAAGAATGATAAAACAATAAAAGATTATCATTTTGATATTCTTGAAATTCTTTTCTTTTTTGCTCAAATTTTGGATTTGTCAAAAATTCTTTATAGACTTCTATCATAATTTTTTTAAAAATATTATAAATAAATTTATAATTTATTTCTATGTTCTTTTTTTCTTTTTCAATAGAAGGAAGCAATTCATTCCATTTTTGTTTTGCTTTTTCTGATGCTTGGAATTCCTCTAAAGAAAGAATATCGATATAAATGGGATGGATTACAAGTCGACTAGAAGGATAATAAGGGCTTATTTGTTCAGGGTGATTTAAAGAAAGATAATGGATTGGAGATAATCCTATTAAATTAAATCCATACTTTTTTATAATAAAACCTAATTTTTTTAAATCATAAAATGTACCGATACCCAAGTTTGTAGTGCTTTTTAGTGCATAAAGTTGTATCCATACTCCATTAAATTTTTTATCGATGGAGTATGCCTTTTCTGGAACTATAATGATTTGTCCTTTAAAATATGTTTCGTTATTTAATTTTAAAATTACTTTGTAATATCCATTCATAAATTTTTTTCTAATAGGAATTCTTATATAGAGAATTTTAATTTTTTTGAATTTAGAAAAAAATATAGTTCGGCTCTCTAAAATATGAAACTTAGAAATTATATCTTTGTATATTTTATTTTCGTTTATATCTAAAATTTCTATTTCGAATTTTTGAGTTCCTTCGGGAATATAAAGATTAAGAAAAATCTCTTCTTTCTCTGTAAATAACTGGTAAGGAATGATTTGCTGAATCCAGATATCATTGATAAAGTTTTCGTAAGCAGTTTCTATATTAGACAAATCTTGGATGGGTATATGCAGGGATTTTAAAGCAATCAAAAGTTTTTGGTATGGTATTTGATATGTATTTCCTAAAAGATCCGAATACTTCGTTTGTATTCCTAATTCCTCAGCAAATTGATATAATAAATTTATTCTATAATTTTTCTTTACATGATATTGTTTCCATCCTTTCTCTGCTTTTAAGATAATAATCGTTGAGTCTTTGAGTTTGATTTTTTGACCCGGTACATAAAAAGCATTTTCTGAAAAAAATTCTTCCAAAAGTTCAAAAAGATAATTTTTATCTGTTTTTTTTTCTAATGTAAAATCAATACTTTCAAAAGGAAATTCTAAATAATCTGTAAATAAAAATTTGTCAGTATTTAATATAATTTTCCATTTTGTTTCTATGATATTCGGAATTGTAAACTCTTTGGTTTCTTTTGTAAAATTAAATAGAATTAAAAATGTATCTCCTTCTAGAGTAGTATAAAAATCGAATCTTTGCCCAAATTCAGCAGGTAAAAGCATTTGTAAGAGCAAGTCTTGTTTCCAATTTAGCTCTGACATTTCTTGACCCTCAGAATTTAACCAATAAATATCTTTCATTTCCATGATTTTTATTTCTTCTCCCTCAAAGAAATTTTCTCTTTTAAAAACTTCATTTTTTTTTCTTAGATGGATTAAATATTTCGTAAAAATTAGAAGTTCATATGCTTCTTCGTCCCAATTCCATTGAAAGTAATTTTTAGGTTCATCGATACAGTAAGCATTATTATTGCCATATTGAGTTCGATTGACTTCGTCTCCGGAAAGAAGCATCGGGACACCTTGGGATATAAATAAAATTGTAAGAAAATTCTTTTGCTTTTTTAATCTTATAAATCTAATTTTAGAATTCTTTGTATCTCCTTCTACGCCATAATTATTGCTATAGTTGAAATCTGAGCCATCGATATTATTCCATCCATTTTCTTCGTTGTGTTTCGTATTATAACTTACTAAATCTCTTAATGTAAATCCATCATGACAGGTGATAAAATTAATACTTGAATAGGTTTTTCTATCATCTTTTTTATATAAATCACTGGAACCTGCAATTCTTGTTGCAAACTCCGATAAGTTTTTTTCGTATTCGTTTACAACTTTTCGTATACTATCTCTATACTTTCCATTCCATTCAGACCATCCGGGGGGAAAGTTTCCAACCTGGTATCCATCTTTGCCTAAATCCCATGGTTCAGCGATTAGTTTTACATTCGAAATGATAGGATCTTGTTGAATGATAGCAAAGAAAGAAGTTAATCGATCTACATAATGTAATTCTCTTGCTAAGGCAGATGCGAGATCAAAACGAAACCCATCAACATGCATTTCCTGAATCCAATATCGAAGAGAATCCATAATCAGTTGTAATACATAATGATTTTGATGGTTTAAAGTGTTTCCACAACCTGTAAAATCTACATAAAGTTCTGGATTATCTTCATAAACTCTATAATAAGAAAGATTATCAATACCTCGAAACGACAACGTAGGTCCAGTATGATCACCTTCTGCAGTATGATTATACACTACATCTAAAATAACTTCAAAGCCATTTTCATGTAAAGTTTTTACCATCGTTTTAAATTCATTAATAGGATCCATTATGCCTTTTCCATAAGCATAGTTTTTGTTGGGTGCAAAAAAAGCTATGGGATTGTAGCCCCAATAGTTTACTTTTCTGTTTTTATACAAATGGAATTCTGTAATCGAATGTTGTATAGGTAAAAATTCAATTGTTGTAACTCCTAAGTCTTTTAGATAGTCTAATACTGGTTTAGAACAGAAGCCTAAATACGTTCCTCTTAGTTTTTCTGGAATTAATTCGTTTAATTTAGTCATCCCTTTTAGGTGTACTTCGTAAATAATAGTATCTTTCCAGGGAATTTTTAACTGTTGATCATTTCCCCAACTAAAAGCTGGATCAATAACTGCACCTAAAAGAGCTGTTTTTGAATTATCTCTTGTGTCTTTTTCGTAAAATGAATAAGGGTATTTATATCCAAAATGTTCTTCTCCCCATATCAAATCTCTGCCTATAGCCAGTGTATAAGGATCTAATAAAATTTTTGCTGGATTAAACTTATATCCTTCTTTTGGGTTATAAGGTCCGTCAATTCTATACCCATAAAGTTGTCCGGGTCTTATTCCTTCGATATAACAATGCCAGATATAATGAGTTCTATTTTTAAGAGGTACACATATACTTTCATAAGAGCTATTTACTGAATCAAATAAACAGAGTTTTACCGACAAAGCATGTTTAGAATAAATGGCGAAATTTACACCCGAACCATCCCAGGTAGCGCCTAAAGGATAAGGACGTCCTTCTTTAATGTTCAAATAGTTTTTCATAAAATTCCTATTTAATTTTAAACAATACATTTTTGGTTTGACAAAGTATAAAAAATTTATAGAATATACATCGAAATAAATAAAAAGAGTTTTTTTTTGAATTTTTTATTAAAATCATATATGATTGAAAATTTTATTTTTTTAATGATTCAAAGGAAGTTTCTTTTATGAAGAAATTAAAAATTTTAATGATTGGTTGGGAATATCCACCCAAAATAACTGGAGGTTTGGGAATTGCAACTCATGGTATTGCAAAAGCATTAGGTGAATTAGGTCATAAAATTGTATTGATTATGCCAAGAATCTCTGGAGAAGAACCAAGAGATAAAAATGTAATACTCTTGGGGGTTAATTCTAAATATTTACCTTTAACACAAGAAGAATTAAAAAAATTTTTTTTAGAAACTTTGCATCTAAGCCATTTCAATCCATATCAAACTCGATTTTTTATTACTTCAGAAGAATTTTGGAGAGAATTAGAAGAACAACAACAACGTCTTCAGGAAGAATTTTTATTGGAAACTAAAGAAATTCAAATTGAAGGTGGTTATGGAGAAAAAATCTATTTTGAAATTCAAGCTTTTGCAGAGTTTGTTGCGAGAGTAGCTTCGAAATTAAATAAAATCGATCTTATTCATGGACACGATTGGATGACTTTTCCAGCTGTTTTGTATGCTAAACACTTAACGGGAAAACCTATTGTATTACATGTTCATGCAACAGAATTTGATCGTTCAGGTGATTATCCAAATCCTTATGTTTATAATTTAGAAAAATATGCTTTTGAAAAAGCAGATGCAATTATAACTGTAAGTAATTATACAAAACAAATTATTGTAGAAAAATATCAAATCGATTCAGAAAAGATCTATCCAGTATACAATGCCATGGATTTTCAATTCAATGTTTCTCAAGAAGTAAAAAAACCAATTCGACAAAAAATCGTTTTGTTTTTAGGAAGAATTACTTTTCAAAAAGGACCAGATTATTTTGTAAGAGCTGCTAAAAAAGTTGTAGAGAAGGTACAAAACGTAAAATTCTTAATGGTTGGAACGGGGGATATGTATACAAGAATGATTGAAATGGCAGCGGATCTTGGTTTGGGTAAATTTTTTCATTATACAGGTTTTTTAGAGAGAAGTAAAATAGAACAGATTTTTAAAATTTCTGATGTGTATGTATTGCCTTCTGTGTCTGAACCCTTTGGATTAACGGTTTTAGAAGCTCTAAAAGCTGGAGTTCCAGTAATTGTTTCTAAACAATCCGGTGTATCTGAAATTATTAAAAATGCAATCAAAGTAGACTTTTGGGATGTAGATGATATAGCAAATCATATAATCAATATATTGGAAAATGAAGAATATAAAAATCAATTAAAGCAAAAGTTAGTTGAAGAAGAAATTCATAAAATTAGTTGGTATGATAGCGCTCAAAAAATCGAAGAAATTTATCATATAGTTCTGAGTAAAACCAAAACATTTAAGGAAAGTATATGAATTCTGTGTGTTTTTATTTTCAAGTTCATCAACCTTATAGGCTTAGAAAATATACTTTTTTTGATATAGGTGATGATCATTATTTTGATGAAGAAAAAAATAAACAAATTCTTTTAAAAGTATCAGAAAAATGTTATGAACCTATGAATTTATTATTGTTAAAACTTATCAAGCGTTATAAAGGAGAGTTTAAAGTTACCTTTTCTATAACTGGAACTGTAATCGAGCAATTAAAAAAATGGAACCCAAAAGTACTGGATCTCTTTAAAGCTTTAGTCGACACAGGTTCTGTAGAATTATTATCAGAAACTTATTATCACTCTTTAGCTGGCATTTTTTCTGATAAAGAATTTAAAGAACAAATACAGATCCATACAAAACTTTTACAAAAAGAATTTTCTTATACTCCAAAATCTTTTAGAAATACAGAATTGATATTTAATAATCATATCGGATGGATAGTAGCCAATATGGGGTTTGTTTCTATTTTAACAGAAGGGACGGAAAAAATTTTAGGTTGGAGAAGCCCAAATTTCTTATATAAACCTAAATACTCACCACAAATTAAATGTTTACTAAAAAATTATCGTTTGAGTGACGACATTGCATTTCGTTTTTCGAATAAGTATTGGGAAGAATATCCTTTAACAGCCGATAAGTTTGCCCACTGGATACATAATATTGCTGGGAATGGTCATACAGTAAATTTGTTCATGGATTACGAAACCTTTGGTGAACATCAATGGGCAGATACTGGAATTTTTGATTTTATGGAACATTTACCGGAAGCCATATGGAAACATAAAGATTTTCGATTTCATACAGTTTCAGAAGTAGCTAGTTTATATCCCGTTGTGGGAGAAATCGATACTCATCAAGCTATCTCGTGGGCTGATATGGAAAGAGATTTATCAGCCTGGATGGGAAATAGTATGCAAAAAGAAGCTTTATATTCAATTTACGAGATTGAAGATAAAGTAAAATCTACAGGAGATCCATTTCTTTTAGAACTATGGAGGAAATTACTAACTTCTGATCATTTTTATTATATGAGTACTAAATTTTGGCATGATGGAGATGTTCATAAATATTTTAGTCCTTATAGTACACCCCATGATGCTTATATTTATTTTATGAACGCTCTGGAAGATCTAAAACATAGACTGAATTATCATTACTAATCAATGTTATTTTTTTACGAGTATCTATCAAAGAAGAGTTCATTTTAGTATAGATTGTAATAATAATTTATAATAAAACTTATTGATTATTCTCTATAACAAAGATTGACATCAAATAATATAAAAAATTTGTAGTTTTTTTTTAAATTTTTTAATTCTTGTAATATTTATTTTAAAGCTAAAGTCGAAATCAAGTATTTTTTTAAAAAAGAAGTGTTCAGTTTTATCTGTTCTTTTGAGTTTTAACTAAACTAGTTTGGATTTACCCTTTTGTGGAATTTTAACTTAAAGGATACATAATTGATAATATTTCGTATTTCATTCTTTTATTGAAACTTTTAAAACGCAAAATTTTAAAGTCGTTAACGATATAAAATCTATAAAAACATAAAACCAAATCAAGATTCTAATTTCTAAAATATTAACTTAAGATCTGGAATATCAACAATCATAAAAAAACAAAAACTAAAATTGTTTGACATTAATTCTTTAAAAGAAAACTTCTTTTTGATGTTACTTTCTAAAATTACAAATTTTAAACATAGAATCAATACAATTTCTCCATTTTATTTTATTATATTTTATTTGATATTTCATTTTACGATAATTTTTCTCTATACCAAACAAGCCGAATGGAATTTAAGTTTACTCATACATATTAACGAAAAGTTTATTCAATTCAATATAGAAACAAAATTTCCCTCTATGGTTGTTTTAAAGAAAGAAGGTTATGATGGCCAATTTTTTTATTTTCTTAGCCGCTATCTTTATGATTCAGAAATCGAATCCATTACTGTAGATTCTTCTTTTTTTCGATTGTTACGAATCGGTGTTTCGGTACTATATGGTTTTTTGCCTTTTTGGTTTGGTTGGAAGTATTATGCTATTTTAGGAATTTTATTAAACATAGTTATTTTTTTCATTTCTTTTTGGTTATTTTATCAAATGGTTGATAAAAATCATAAATATATGGCTTTTCTTTATCTTTTTAATCCTTTTTCGTTAGTATCGAATATGCTTTTAATTGGAGATAATTTCTTTATTTCTTTTTTTATTATTTTTTGGTTTTTTTACATAAAATTTACTTCAGAATCAAACCCTATAAAGCAAAAACTTTACTTTGGATTGAGTATTTTAGTTTCTATTGTTTTAGTATCATTAAAAGAAGCAGCAAATTTTTATTTTATTCCTTTATTTTTATATTCCCTATTACATAAAAAAAAGAAAGAAAGTTTTTTATTTTTATTGCCGATTTTAGTGTCTTTACTGTGGATTTATGTAATAAATTTTTTTAAAATACACGAAGTAAGTACCATTACTCATTTAGAAAGAATTAGAATTCCTTTTGTGGATATGTTTTATTTTTATTCTTCTTTAATCCAAAATATTAATAGCTTTATTGATATTTTTAAAAGTATACCTTATTTTCTTTTGCTTTTTATTTTGATTAGTTTGGCATTAGAATTTTTAAATTTTATTCGATTATATAAAAATATTAGTGATCTTTTTTCGATAAAAGTTTTTGAACTTCTTTTTTATTTTCCTATTGCTATAGTTGTATTTAGTATTGTTGTTGTAGATTACGAATATTGGCTTGCTTTTGATAATATATTTCGCATCTTAGCTTTTGCTTATTTGTGGAATCTTTATTTTTTATTGATTCCTAAATTTAAACATTTTTCTAATTATTATCTTTTTTTATCGATATTTTTGATAACCATTCTCCTTGTTCCGAGATATAACTTTAAAAAAATAGGAGAATTTATTGTTTTATGAAGTTTTATTTATTTCGACTCGTTATCTTTTTTTTTATAATTTTTTTACTTGGTGGTCTTTTAGCAACAATTATAATTTTTAAAGAATATAACTTTGAGTTTTTCTATTTAATATATAACATACAAAGTCCATCGTTTTTATTGATACCTTTCTTAACTATAATAAATATATTTTTTCGCTTTTTAAGATGGAATTTTTTATTGAGAAGTTTTTCTATTTTTATTCCGTCTAGAAAGTTGTTAGTTTATTATTTTATTTCTTATATAGGAGAGATAACCCCTTTTTATTTTTTTTATATTTTGAGACTTATACCTATTTTTAATGATCAAAAAATCAAATCTGTTTTTATTTTTATTTTAGATATTTTTTTGGATTTTCTTAGTGTTATGTTATTGTTTTATTTTTCTCAATATCATCACTACTTATTGATGATTTGTATATTTGCTTTTCTTTTGCTTTTTGTGTTGCATTACATTTTTCGACATTATAATAAAAGAAATTCCCTATATTTTCTTAGTTTATTTGGATTTGTGATTTCTTTTAGCATATTGATCTGGTATTTTACTTCGTTTAGTTTGGTTTTAAGTCTTAATTCTTATGGGGGAGAAATTTCTTTAAGTGATTCTATAAGAATTTTTCATATGGTTAATTTATCGAATATATTTTCCCTAGTACCCAGTGGAATTTATTTTTCTGGTAAAAAAGCTTTAAACGCTTTGTTGTTACTTAACATAAAAGAAGGTATTGCTATTTCTTCTTTTATTTTATTAAGATTATTTACAACATGGACTTCAGTAGGTATTGGTATATTTTTTATCTTTGCTTATCGGAAAGTATTTTTAGCCAAAGTCGATCATTTTGATTTTATAGCAAAAGATTACCAAGATCAAATACCTGATCATATAAGAATGAAAGTTATTGAAAAAAAAATCAATATTAATTTACAATATCTTCCTAAACAAAAATTTAAAGTTGGATTGGATGCGGGTTGTGGTCAAGGATGGTATTTGAAAGAGATGATGGCAAACGGTTACACTATGTATGGAATTGATTACTCAAAAGAGCAGGTAAAATATGCAACTCTTGCTACAAATAATCAACGTATAAAGCAATGTTCTATTACTGATACGAAATTTTCTGATCAAAAATTTGATTTTGTTTATACAATTAATGTTTTACATCATTTAAAAAGTAAAGAAGAGCAAATTCTTGCATTAAAAGAAATTCATAGAATTCTAAAAAAGCAAGGTAGACTAATCATTCACGAAATCAATATTTTTAATCCGCTCTATAAATTCTATATGAGTTATATTTTTCCTTTAATTAATAACATAGACGAAGGAGTAGAAAATTGGCTTAAGATTGACCATCGACAATTTCTTAATGTAGGTTTTCGAATCCTTCAAATTGAATTTTTTACTTTTCTGCCAGATTTTTTACCAAAAAAAATTTATAATCTTTTAGAACCTATAGAGAAAAAATTGGAACAAATAGAAAAAATCAAAAAGTTTTCTGCTCATGTTTGTGTTGTATTAGAAAAATTATAAAGGCAAATGTAAGTCCCAGAAATTTTCTAAAAACGATAAAAGTATTTGTACTTTTTCTTTATAAACAATATAAGGAATTTTATTTCGTATGATTTTAGGAAAAGAAACTTCTCTTAAAGCTTCTTTTATATTTTTTTTTAAGTATGAATTTGTTTCTTGTTCTAAGTAGCTAATTTTAATATCTTTGATTTTATAGATTCTTTTTTGTGAATGCCATTCTAGAATGGTTTCTTTTTCTTTTTTAATAATAGGATGTTTTAATAAAGTACTATTGGAACGAATAAACCATATTTGATTTCTACAACTATTAATAATGATTTGTTTAGACTCTATATAGATTTTGTTTTTATGAGATTGTTTTATAAATTCATAAATGATTTCTTTTTGCAAAGGTTGTAATCCTATAGCTCGCGTTATTTGATCAAAAAGGATTTTTATCTCCCGATTACTTAAATTATAAAAAACTGCAGTTTCTAAAAAAATATATTCTTTTAAAGAATTTTGTTTTTTTAAAAAATATTGAATATCTAGATGAGTTCTTTGCCAGACTAAAGAAGATTGAAATCCAATTTGTTTTAGAGGTTCTATTACTTTATGTCTGATATAATTTCTTTTAAATTTCAAATCAAAATTAGAAGAATCGATTATATAATGTATTTCTTTTTTGTGTAAAAATTCTAAAATTTCTTTTTTTTCGAATAATAATAAAGGACTAAACACTGGTAAAATTTGTGTGCGATTTGCTATTTTTAAAATCATTTTCCTATGATGCCAGAAAAATGGATAATTTAAATTTGCACCACGTATGAGTCGTAAAATAAGAGTTTCTATATAATCATCAGCTGTATGTCCCGTTAGAACTAAAGAAGTTGGAAATTGTTTTGTAATTCTGAACAAAGCTCGATATCGAAGTATTCGGGCTGTTTCTTCCAAATTTAATTTTAGTTTTTTTGAAATTTCAAATACCTTACCGGATTCTACAAATATAGGTAAATCATAAATTTTGGCGATTTTAATTACAAAATTTTCCTCTTCGTCAGATTCTTTGCGAAGTTGATGATTAAAATGAAAAAGAGATAAATCTTTAATCAAACCTTTTTTTTTAAATTGATGATACAAATACATTAAAAACATTGAATCTGGACCACCTGAAAAAGAAACAATAAAATGTAAATTGTTATTTGGTATAAAAAAGTTTTTTAGAGGATGTTTTTCAAAATCTTTCTCTACTAGATAGATCAAGTATTCTAAAGAGATTCTTTTAAATTCGTTTTCCATATCTTTTCAATATTTTCTTGCATTTGTAAAGACAAATAAAATTATATACGTAATGAAATTTTTAAATTTTTTAAAAAACATTTTTGTTTTTTTAAAGGATGATTTGATAAGTATTTTTACTACTAAAGAGGATATGCGTTTTTTAAAATTATTTTTATATTTAATATTTTTTATTTTTTTGATTAAACTTTTAATGTTAGTGTTAGGATTAAATAAAAATTTTATTACCATTTAGTATGTCTAGGGATTTGTCTTTTATTTATAAACTTATTCCTACAGTTCAACATTATGATTGGGGTGCTAATGGAGAAGATTCTTTTTTAAAAAATTTTATAAAAAAAAACTATAATTTTTTATTAAATGAAAAACCTACAGCAGAACTCTGGATGGGAGCACATCAAAAATCTCCTTCGTTTGTTATTAGCGAATCCAACAAATTAGAAGAAAATTTATATACACTAATCAGGAGGAATCCAGAACATTTCTTAGGAAAACATATTTTAAATCGTAATAAGAATCTTCCTTTTTTGTTTAAGATTTTAGATATAGCAAAACCGTTATCAGTACAGGCTCATCCGAATAAAGAATTAGCAGAAGTTTTACATAGAAAAAATCCTCAATTATATCCTGATGACAATCATAAACCCGAATTAGCGATTTGTTTAAGTGACTTCGAAGCTTTAGTGGGATTTCGAAAAAAGGAAGAAATTTTACAGTTATATTTAAATACTCCTTTAAAACAATTAGGTGATGTAGATTTTTCTTCTGAGTTTACAAAAGAAATATATTCCAAAATTATGCTATCAAATTCAAAAACAATTCAAATGATAGTAAGTCAATTTTTAAAAGTAATCGATCTAAAACCTATCGATCCGATTCGTGATGTATGGTTTAAAAAATTAGTCTATATTTTTGGAGATGAAGATCCAGGTGTATTTAGTATATATTTATTCAATCATTATCGTTTAAAGCAAGGCGAAGCGATTTTTTTAGAGCCTCATATCCCCCATGTTTACTTACAAGGTATTGTGCTTGAGTGCATGGCTGATTCAGATAATGTTGTGAGGGGAGGTCTTACTTCCAAATATAAAGATATAGAGGTATTACTTTCAATGCTAAATTATGATAAAAATCAAATATCGATACAAAAACCAATTTTATCTTATGAAGGGTTTTCTTATTATAATCTCGAAATAGAGGACTTTTGTGTTTTATCTTTTAGCAATTTATACAAGCAAGAAATTTCATTAAATCATTTTCCTTTAATCCTTTTAATTTTAGATGGTTCTTTAGAATTTAGATTTAGAAAAGATGATTTTTTTGTTAAAAAGTTTGGAAGATCTGGCGAAATTTTTTTTCTACCCGGTGATCTTTCTGATAGAGAAATTCAAGTAGTACTTAAATTAAATGAAAACTCTTCCATATATGCCGCTACTGTTGGTAAAAGTAGTTGATCATAAATTTTTTAAAAATTCTTATACGCAAAAATGAATTCGTTTCAACAATTTTTAACTTCTAAAAAAGAGTTTGCGAAACCTATCGAATTTAATAAAACTTATTTAGCAAAAGAAGAATTAGAAGCTGTTTTGGATTGTCTTTTAGAAGATAGAATTACTTCTGAAACTATTCGAGAAAAATTCGAAAAATTGTTTTGCGAGACGTTAAATTTCAAAAAAGGAATAGCGCTGAATTCAAAAACGAGTGCATATCATTTAGCTTTTAAAAGTTTAATGCAAGAAAATTCTACTGTATGGTTATTGAATTTGACTTCTGAATCAGCTCTTGATGCGGTACGGTATTTGGGGCTTTCTGCAAAACTGATAGAAATTGATAAAAATTCATACTTTCCATCATTAGAACATCTTTGCAAAATTATAAAAGAAGAAATGAAAGAAAATGATATTTTTGTTGCAGATTATATCTATGGAGCTTTTTATCCTTTTCCTTTTGAAATGTTTCTTGAAAAAAACATAAGCATCATAGAAGATATTACGGGTATTTTGGGTTTTCAAATCAATAATATAGAAAATAAAGAAAATTCTACTTCTATTGGTGTATATAGTCATATACAAATTTGTGGATTATACGAGAATGATATTATAACAACAGGAAAAGGAGCTATTTTACTTACTCAATCAAATCGGATTTATAAAGAAATAAATGAAATTTGTTATGGTAATCAAAGAAATATCGAAAAATTAGCATATGATTATAAATTAGAAGACTTTCAATCTGCTATGGGGATTCATCAATTAAACAAAATTGGATCTCTTGTTAGCAGAAGAAAAAAAATTGGACAAAGATATTTAGAAGCTATTCAAAATACAGAAAATGAAGTTTATTTTAAAAATAAATTGTTGGATAACTATCATAGATTTCCTATTGTGTTTCATAAAAATTTAGAGGAAGTTATGCGTTATTTTAAATCTTTAAAAATAGAAGTAAAAACGATCCCTTTACCATTACATAGATATCTTAAATATTCCAATTCTGAATTTCCTAATTCCGAAAGACTATATAAAAAAAGCCTTTGTATACCCCTTTATCCTATGCTCAGTTCTTCGAATGTAGAAAGAATTATCATTTCTATTAAAAATATTATTTAATCATTTTGTATAAAGTTTTTATAAATATCTTCGATGATTTTATAAGCATAGTTTAGTGTCAAGATATCTTGTGTGTTAGGAATAATGGGTTCTTCAATTCCTATACAACAGTTGATAAAATGGATTTGCTCTAATTTTAGAGGATTGTCTTTGTGTACAAAAATTTTTTCTACAAAAGATTCTTGTTTATATTTTAATTCTTCCCTTGCCATTAAATAAGCACTAGATGCCATACGATGTATATCTATGTCCTGAGTTGTAAAATTTAACACTACATATGATTTTTCTTGTGTAATCGTCAATGTCCTGATTTTGTTTTGTGTTGCTCTACTAGCTAAAAGGTTAGCCAAAGTTCCAGATTCAAATTGAATCGTTGCTATAGCTATATCTTCGAAATTAGAAAAAACTCTAATTCCTCTTGCATTGATAGATTTGATAGGTGAAGGGATTAAATTTAAAACAATATCTAAATCATGAATCATAAGATCCAGAACTACTCCTACATCTTGAATTCTTGGATTAAAAGGAGATAATCTTTTTGTTTCTATAAGAAAAGGTTTTTCAATAATTTTTTTGATTTCTAAAATTGCTCCATTAAACCGTTCTACGTGCCCAACTTGTAAAATTAATCCTTTTTGGTTTGCTAATTCTATTAATTCTTTAGCTTGTTCGACAGTTTCTGTGATTGGTTTTTCTAACAATATATGTTTTCCAGCTTCCAAACATTTTTTGCCGATATAGTAATGAAATTTTGTAGGTACAGCAATAATTAAAGCTTCTGAATCTTGAATTAAATCATCTAAATTAGAATAAGAAGTAACAAGAAATTTTTGAGAGATTTCTTGTAGTCTGTTTTGATCTACATCATAAATTCCTATAAGATCTAATTTTGGTATAGAAACGGCCACATTTACATGGTATTGACCCATGTGACCTACACCAATAATTCCAACTTTGATTTTATTCTTCATTAAGATATAAGAGTTTACTCAATTGTTTTGATGTCAATTTTTTTTTAGAAACTATAAAATTATGATATTATAAAATCAATAAAAAAAATACAGTTGTTTGTAAAAATGGAAAATTGAATGAATGATTCACAAATTAAAACAGCTACAACATATGATAAATAAATCAAGAATTTTATGAAATTTAAATTCTTTTATGGTAATCAAGAAATTTTATCAAAATAAAGATAAAACAATTTTTCCATAACTCAAGAAAAATCATAAATTCATTGATTTAGTTTTATATTAAAAAATCCTAAGCCATAAAATTCCTAATAAAAATGTCAAAAAAGTTATAGGAATTCCAGTTTTTAAATATTCATTAAAGGATAAAGTAATTCCATGTTTTTTTGCAGATTCAGCTACGATAAGATTAGCAACAGAACCTAACAAAGTTAAATTTCCTGCAAATGTAGAAGACATCGCTAATGTAAACCAAAGAATTTCTGAATTTTCTAAATGTTTGATCATAGAACCTAAAACTAAGACTGCAGGGACATTAGAAATCAAATTACTTAGAATTAAAGAAATCAAAGAAAGATCAATTATAGGCTCTATCATCACAGCTTGAAAGTTTCCTTGAAAATTTGATAAAATAAAAATTTTATTTATAATATCAGTTACAATAAAAAGTCCGGAGAAAAGAACAAGTAAAGACCAATCAATTTCTAAAAAAACTCTTTCTGGTTTAATTCGCCTTGTAATAAGAAGTAAAGAAGCAGCAGCTAATGCAGATAATGCAATAGGTGCACCTAATAAAAAAGCAAAAAGCATCAAGAAAAGAACTACCGAACTTTTGATTAAAAGGGGTTTAAAGATTTTTGGGTTTAGCTCTTCTTGTAATCGTATTTCTTTTGATTGAAACTCTTCTTTATATATAAAAAAAATTACAATCCAAATGAGGATTAGTCCTAGTATAGCAATGGGAAAAAGTCTTAAGGAGAATTTAACGAAGCTTATTCCCGAAAAAATTCCGATGATCATATTTTGCGGATTACCTACTATTGTTGCAACACTTCCCACATTTGCTGAAGTTGCCAAAGCAACTAAATAAGGTAACGGGTTTCGCTTTAATTTGATTATAACTTCGATTATAATAGGAGTAAACATAATAACGATTGTATCGTTTAAAAATAAACTGGAAAGAATACCCGAACTAAAAATTATAAAAGCCAATAATTGTTTAGGTGTTTTTGCAATAGAAATGATGTGATTTGCAATTATATTAAAAAAACCAGCTAGTCGCAAATTAAAATTTAAAATCATCATTGAAAAAAGTAAAATAATTGTATTGATATCTACCATCTTGGAAGCATCTTCCAATGAAATTTGATTTGTGATCATTAATGCAGTCGCACCTACTAAGGCTATTGTAGCTCGATTCATTCGAAAAATCGGAAAACTTCCAATTGCAATTCCTAAAAGAGTGACTCCAATAATCAAGATATTCAAATAATTAATGATTGTATTCATAATGTTTAATACCAAATTGTGTTTTTGTTTTTAATGTAAAGAATAAATAATAAAAATAATAGCAATTCTTTGTGAATGAAAAAATGATTATAGTACTAAGAATTTAGACTTTTTTTAAATTTTGTAAATACTCTTCCCATTCAATGGGAAGTAATGATTTTTTTTTAGAATTACATTCTTTACAGCAAGGCACTATGTTTTCTTTAATGGATTCTCCGCCTCGTGATATAGGGATAATATGATCCATTGTTAGCTCATTAGGTTTAAATTTTCTTTTACAATAATAACAAATTCCGGAAGATTTTTTTTTCTTCCACCACGACGTTTTCTTTAATTTTTTCGCTTTTGCTTTTTCTTTTTGAATCCAGACTTCTCCTCTATAATAAAAAATAGAAAATGGATTTTCTTGTTGATTTTTATGGTTTTCTTCCAAGAATAATCTCCTCGTGATTTTTTCTATACCAATGTACCATATCTACAATAGAAAGAATTCCATTGACTACCTGATTTGTAATTATAGGAATTGTTCGTAATTTTCTTTCCATCATAAAATTAAGGGCATCTCGTAATAATGTATCTTCAGGAAGATAATAAAATTTTTTATCTTTGATTATTTCTCCTACTTTAGTATTTAAATAATCCTTATTTTTATCAAAAGATTCTTCATAACCTAATCGTAGTAGTTCAAAAATATTGATTGTATTAAAAGGTTTTCCTTCTTTTAGGACTAATAAGCTTAAAATACCGTTATCGAGAATCATTCTGGCAGCTTTTGCACAGATATCAGAATAATCAATTGTTATCACGTTGACATTCATTACTTCTTTTACTTTTGTATTTAATAATTTTTGACTTCTTTCTATTAGTTTTTTAGCGTATTCTAAATCGATTTCTATTGTTTTGTTTTCCATATTTTTATCCATCAACTAAAAATTTTAAAATTCCCCTGTGTAAAAGTTCATTATGAATTTTATGTTGAATTTTCATTTTTATTATTTGAGCTGCTTCGTAAAGAAATTCTATATTTTTTGATTCCGATTTTGAATATTTGCTAAGATCAATAGGTTTTAAAAATATGATCTTCCATTTTACTGGAAAAGGAATCAAGTTAAGAGGAATGGGTATTTTTGTATTCGAATCTTTGAATGTAATATATCCTAAATTAATATTTGCTTCTTCTGCTCCAATTATACAAGTTGGGACAATTTTTGCATTTGACAAAACACTAAGGGAGATAAAACCGGGATTGAATTTTTGTAATCTATACATATAAAGAGAAGGTTTAAAATTTCCTTCTTCTGCTTCCGGAAAAATGATCAGAAGTTTATTTTCTTTCAATAGTTTTAGAGCTTTTTTGAAATCTTGAGGTATATAACCTAATTTCTCTGATGAATACTTAAAAAAAGGGTTTTGATGCCAGAAATTATGGCTCATCGTATAAGGAAAACGTTTTAGTTTTTTTAATATTATATATTGTAGTACCATTGCATCAATTGCTAAAACACCACTATGATTTGGAATAATTAATACAGCACCATGTTTGGGGATGTTTTCTAAACCTTCTATTTGTGGATTTGTATATTCATAGAGACTTTCTAAAAATTGGTTTGGTATTTCTTTGTAAACAAATTGATTAAACTCTTTAATTAAGTTTTTGGCAAAAGAGTTTATGGATTTCAAATCAATCATGATTATATTTTGTATCGTAAAAAATATTTGTTGTCAATTCATTTTTCAGATGTTATACAATCATAATTTGTAATTTCTTAAAAACATTACTTAAGAACTATATAAAAATTTTATTAAAAAAAATAAAAAAAATGAAACTTTTACATTCAAGAAATACTATAATTAATAGTGAATATGAAAATTTTACATACAGCGGATTGGCATTTAGGAAAAAAACTTAATGAACAAATCAATTTGATCGATGTTCAAAAAGATCTTTTAAATCAAATTCTAGAAATCATAGAAAAAGAAAAAATTGACGTTTTTGTTTTAGCTGGAGATATTTTTCAATCGGTTCAAGTTCCAGATGAAGCATTAAAACTTTTAAATGATTTTCTAAAAGAAAGCGTGCTAAACTTTAAAAATACCACTTTTATGTTAGTTAATGGAAATCATGATCCCGCTGAAAAACTGAATTTTGGTAGTGATCTAATGGTAGAAAATTTAAAAATCATTTCAAAATGGAATAAAAATTTTAAGCCCATATCAATCCAAAAAAACCAGATTACCTACGATTTTTATTTAATACCATTTATGCGTGTAAATGAATATAAGTTTTATTTCTCAGAGAATTCCCATATAAAAGAAACAAAAGATATTTACAAAGATATTTTACAAAATATGAATCTAAACAATACAAATAAAAAAATTTTAATCACTCATACAGCAATTGATTTCTTTGGAGAACAAAAACGTTCTGATTCCGAAGAAGATACTTATGGAAATGTAGGTTTAGTTCCTTCTGACATGTTTCGTAATTTTGATTGGGTATTATTAGGGCATTATCACAAACATCAAATATTTGATGACAATATTTTTTACTCTGGTTCTATCTATAAATATTCAGCAAAAGAACATAATGAATCAAAAGGTGTAATAATTTATGATTTAGAAAAAAATAACTATGAATTTAGAAAATTCAAACTAAAACAAAATGTAGTTTCTGTAGTTGGTACGTTTAAAGACATAATACAAAATATTCATAAAACATTTTCCGAAGAACAACTGGAAAATGATTTTTTCTACATAGAATTACAAGATCCAAATTTTCTTTCCAATGTAAAAGATCAATTATCCAGATATTTTAAAAATATTGTACATATAAGTTATAGTAAAATTCCTTCTTTATCTCAATCTAGGTCTTTGAATGTAGACTATAAAGAAATTTCGAATTTAAATGAAATTGAATTATTTAAAAAATTTTTAGAATTTATTTCCTCTGATAACGATCAAAACGAAGATCAAACAACTTCAGACATTATTGGATTTAATAAACAAGCAATCATAGATAAGTTTATGCATTTATGGGATGAATTCATCAAAAGTGATTTATATCAATAGGAGTCCAATATGCTACTAAAAAAATTAAAGTTAAAAGGATTTAAATCTTATCAGTATTCAACGATTATCGATTTTAGTAAAATTCCTCTTGATGATTTATTTTTAATACAAGGAAATACAGGTGCAGGGAAATCTTCTATTTTAGATGCTCTAACTTTTGCTCTATATGGAGCTGAAAAAAAAGAATATCTTTCTTTTATATCTAATTCCATTCGAGAAGAGGTAGAAAAAAATCCCTACAGTTATAAAGGAAAGCATTTGACCGAAGTGGAACTAGAGTTTAGCTATCAAGGATCTTTATATACAATAAAGCGTTTTATAAAAGTAAAACATTTTCGGCAATTTAAAAACATAAATGAAATTTATGAATTAAATTTACAATCATTTCTAAATGGAAAAGAAATTAGTGAAGTTCCAAAACTTTTAAAAAAATTAAATCGAGAACAGTTTACCAAAGCTGTTCTTATTCCTCAGAATCAATTTGATCAATTTTTAAAATCTTCTCCTTTAGAAAAAGAAGAAATATTAAAAAAAATCTTCAACACTTCTAAATTTGATGGTTTTATAAAGTTTTTAAACGATAAAAAAAATAAATTAATTTCAGAAATAAACAATATTAAGATAAAAATCGAGGAAATTTTAAAAAATACAAACATACAAAAATCAATCGAAGATCAAGAAATCATTACAGAGATTAATAAAAAAATCTCAGATAATCGCCATAAAATCGATAAAATTAAAAAACAACTAGAAGAAATGAAAAACCATAAATCTTCATTGGAAGAAGAGAAAAATAAGCTAACCATGTTTTATCAACAATTACTTGAATTAAAAAAGGTAACTATCCAGCAAAAAAGTATCTTAATAGAAGAAAAAGAAATAGAAAATAAAAAGAAACGTTTACAAAATGCAAAAAAAGTCGAAGAAATCTATCGTATACGAAATGAATTATCTAAATTAGAAGAAAATCTCAAGAAGAAAAGACAAGAAACCTTAAAGTTAGAAGAAGAACTAAAAAGATACGAAAACGAACTAAAAATAAAAAAAGAAGAATTCTCTAAATTGCAAAAACAAAAAGAAATGCTAGAACAATCCCAAATTGAAATACTAAAAAAAGAAGAAATTTTACCTAAACTCAGCTTATATAAAAAAATTCAAAACGAAATTCAAGAACTAAAAAAGGAAAAAGAAAAAAAACAAATTCAAATTGAATCTATTCATAAAAAATTAGAAACACTAAATTCCCAATTAGAAGAAATTTATCGATATTACTTTTCTAAGAAATTAATTCCCAATGAACCTTGTTTGATTTGCGGTTCTAAAGAACATCCTCATCCGTTTACCAGTGATTTAATATCCGATCCTGTAGAAATCTTAAAAATAAAAGAAAAAATTGAGATGGAATTAAAAGATCTAAATAAAAAGATGGATTTACTTTTACAGCAGATACGACAAAAAGAAAATGAGATTTACTCCATAGAGACATATTTAAAACAAAATCAATATTCAATCTATAATTTAGAAGTAACCGAAGCTCAATTAAAAAAAGAAATACAAAATTACAAAATTGAGCAAGAACATTACAAAAAACAATATAACGAAACACAAATTCAAATCCAGAAATTAGAAAATAGCTTAGGTAAGGTATTGGGAAGTAAAGAAACTAATGATGAATTTATTTTGGAAGTTCAAAAAGAAATCCAACAAAAGCAAAATGAATATGTTAAGATGCTACAAAAGGAAGGTGTACAGGAGAGCGATGTGTTGATATATTATTTAGAAAGTGATAAAAAAAATCTTTTAGAAAAAGAAATCAATTCCTATCAGGAAAGAAGCATACAAGTAAAAACAAAAATTGAAGAACTTTTAAAAAAAATTTCAAATTCTTTTTCTGAGTTCTCGTTTTCTTTAATACAAAATGAAACTGAAATTGATGTAAAGCTAAAACATATCATAAAAAATATTCAAGAAATTGAAAAAAAAATTAACGATTACGAAGAGCTTATGGCAAAAAAAAATCAAGAACAAGGTCTTTTACTAAATGAAAATAAACGTTTATTGGATGCTTTAGTGAGTTTAGAAACATATCTTACAGAATATACAAAACTTTCAAATGAGTTTCGCCTTATACATACGATTTGGTATCTTGTTTCTGACGAAAATCCAAAACACTTATCGTTTCATCGGTATATTATTCAAGCATATTTTGACTCTGTAATTCAATATGCGAATTTACGATTGGAAAAAATTGAGCCCCGTTTTATTTTAAGAACAACAGAAGAAAAAGAAGATTTAAAGAAAAAAAAAGCTGGTTTGTCAATTAGGGTTTTTGATGTATATCAGGGTGAACGTGGCATAGAAGGATTATCAGGAGGTGAGATGTTTTATATTTCTATTGCTATGGCTTTAGGACTGTATGATGTGATTCATTCTAATTTATCTGATGTAAGGTTTGATTTTCTTTTTATTGATGAAGGTTTTGGATCTCTCGACAAAGAAAAATTACACAAAGTTTTATCGATGATTAAAGAAATTTTTCTATATCAAAATCAATCTTCACAAAAACAAGTAGGTTTAATTTCCCATGTTGAAAGTATGAAAGAACAAATTCCTTATCAAATTATTGTTAAAAATAAAAATGGAATTAGTTTTGTTGAGTTGCCGTATGTATAAAAAAATGCTTTAATAAATATAAATTGACTTACAATTGTGATAAAAATATCTTAACTTAGTTATATTCAGGAGTTTTTTATGGAAGAATATACAAAACATAAAAGGTTAAACCAGTGGATTCAAGAAATGGTCGAACTATGTAAACCAGATCGAGTTTATATATGTGATGGTTCCGAAGAAGAAAATCAAGCTTTAATACAAGAAATGGTAAAGGATGGTTTAGCAATTCCTTTAGATCCAAAAAAAAAGCCAAATAGTTACTTATTTCGTTCTGATCCTTCTGATGTAGCTAGAGTAGAAAATCGCACTTTTATTTCTTCCAGAGATAAAGAAGATGCTGGTCCAACAAATAACTGGATTGATCCTGTTGAACTAAAAGCCACAATGAAAAAATTATACGATGGAAGTATGAGAGGCAGAACAATGTATGTCATTCCTTTTTCTATGGGACCAATTAGATCTTCAATTTCTAAAATTGGTGTCCAGATTACAGATTCACCATATGTAGTGATCAATATGAGGATTATGACAAGAATGGGAAAAGCAGTTTTAGATGTATTGGGAGAAGATGGAGAGTTTGTTCCTTGTTTACATTCAGTAGGAAAGCCTCTAAAGCCTGGTGAAAAAGATAATGGTAAATGGCCCTGTGCTCCTATTGAACAAAAATATATTTCTCATTTTCCGGAAGAAAGAACTATTTGGTCTTATGGTTCAGGTTATGGAGGGAATGCGTTATTGGGAAAAAAATGTTTTGCATTAAGAATAGCTTCTGTTCAAGCAAGAGATGAAGGTTGGCTTGCGGAGCATATGTTAATTCTAAAAATTACAAATCCACAAGGTAAAAGTATATATGTTACGGGAGCTTTTCCTTCGGCTTGTGGAAAGACAAACCTTGCTATGCTTGTTCCAACTTTACCTGGCTGGAAAGTAGAAACAATTGGGGATGATATTGCTTGGATGAAGTTCGGAGATGATGGTAGGCTTTATGCTGTCAACCCAGAAGCAGGTTTTTTTGGTGTAGCACCCGGAACCTCAGAAAAATCAAATTATAATGCAATGAAAACCATCGAAAAAAATACTATCTTTACGAATGTGGCTCTTACAGAAGATGGAGATGTATGGTGGGAAGGAATTGGATATGATCCACCAACGAAATTAATTGATTGGAAAGGAAATGAATGGATCTTTGGTAAATCCAAGGAACCTGCTGCTCATCCAAATGCAAGATTTACTGTTTCTGCATCTCAATGTCCTTCTATTGCACCGGAATGGGAGGATCCAAAAGGTGTGCCTATCTCTGCTATTCTTTTTGGTGGGAGAAGATCCAGTGTAATTCCATTGGTCTATGAAGCTTTTGATTGGGAGCATGGAGTTTTTATTGGTTCTATTATGGGTTCAGAAGCTACTACCGCTGCTCTTGATGTAACATTAGGTTCGGTAAGAAGAGATCCTTTTGCTATGCTTCCGTTTTGTGGTTATCATATGGGAGATTATTTTAAACACTGGTTAAAGATAGGAAAAATGACATCTGTAGAAAAACTTCCTAAAATTTTTAATGTAAACTGGTTTAGAAAAACTGCGGAAGGAAGGTGGCTATGGCCTGGATTTGGTGAAAATAGTAGAGTTCTAAAATGGATTTTTGAAAGAACACAGAACGAAGGAAAAGTAATCAAAACACCTATTGGATATTTGCCTACTTTGGATGCTATTGATAAGCCAGATGGTGTTTCTAATCAGGATTTACAAGAGCTTTTAAAAGTGGATTTAGAAGGGTGGCTTAAAGAAATTGAACTAATTAAACAACATTATTTACAGTTTGGAAATAAATTACCCAATGAGTTATCAGTTCAACTTGAACAATTAGAACAAAGAATTAAAGAAAGCTTTTCTTACTAGATTCAAAATTAAAAACCAGGAATTAGATTTATCTCTAATTCCTAGTTATATTATTGAATTAAATTTTTTATTTTTTTAAAAATATCGGTATTATCAAAAATACCACTAAATTCTTCTGAACCTATACCATAAGAAAATACAGGTACCAATGATGCTGAATGTTTCTCATAAATAAATTTAAGTTCTACTTGATTTTTTTTAAGATCACCTCCTACTATAGCAAGTCCACCTGTTTCGTGATCTGATGTTGCTATTACTAAAGTATCTTCTTTTGATTTTTCAGCGAAATCTAAAACAACGCCTATCGTTTTGTCAAAATCCAGTAATTCGCCAATCACATAATCTCCATCCATGTTGTGCCCCCCATAATCAATTTGAGATCCTTCGATTACAAGAAAAAAGGGTTTTTTTAATTGTTGTAAGTATTCAATAGCTTTTTTTGTAGCTAGACTTAAATATTCTGAGTTTCGAGTTTGATTAAAATTCGTATTTTTAATCAAATAGTCATAATATTTTAAATTTGGATTAGGATTGATTTTCTTAACTGGTGGGAGGTTTTTATCTGCAAAGAAACCTGCAATTTTTTTATTGAAATTTAAGACATTAAGTTTTTGAAATTCGGAGAAATCAAAGTAAACTTCGTAATTTTTATCTTTTAGCTTGTCAAGAAGATTTTGTTCATCGGGACGATTGATAAAGTAGTCACGACCACCTCCTAAAATGATATCAGGTTCTAAATTTACAATATCCTCAGCTATTTCATAATGATTTTCTCTATTTTCGGAATGAGCAAGAAAAGCTGCAGGGGTTGCATCTGTGATGGAGTTTGTAACTACAACACCAATACTAAACCCTTTTTCTTTTGCTATTTCGAGAATTGTCTTTAAACGAATTTTTTCTAGATTAACAGAAATCGCTTTATTGTAAGTTTTTTCTCCAGTAGCTATAGCTGTTCCCGAAGCTGCAGAATCAGTTACGATATTATCATAAGAATGTGTTGTCATCAGTCCGATTTGTTTAAATCTTGTAAAATTAAGAGGAGTAGGGGAAGAGTAAATTCCGGCGGTAATGTGAGCAATTCCCATGCCATCTCCAATCATTAAAATAATGTTTTTAGGTTTTTCTTTTTGATTTTTAGGTGCATAGCAATACAAAATCAGCAAAAACAAAAAATAAAATTTTATTCTCATAATTCTCCTAAAAATATCAAAAATAAAATAAATCAATCAAAAATTAAGATTTTTTAAAAAATCAACAAAAAAAGTAATTGACTTAAATTATTGAATGTTTATAACAAAATCGTGGGAAAAATTTATGCAAACAATACAAAATCAATTATCTCAATTCAAAGAAGGTGATTATACGGTAAAGATTATCTCTACAATTTGTAACATGATTCCTATAGAAGTTTCTTTTTATTATTATGATCATTGGGAGGATGGTATAAAAAGATTAAAACCAAATTTAACACAACAAGACATAGAAAAAGCAAAATTGTTAGCTGATTCAGAAAATGTACAAAGTGTGTTAAAAATTTTTTCTATTATTGACACAACGGATCAATTGATTGCGGGTTATGCAAGTATAAAAAATGCACTAAATCTTTTTGGTAGTAAACATCAAAAAAGAACATTTGAATCTGATCCACAACAAGCCTTAGATGCTGGTGTAAAAGCTTTAGCAATAGCTTATAGTGTTCATAAATTATATAACGGGAATATACAAGAAAAAGTCATAAAATTTAAAAATACTCCAGCAGGTGTTGAAATGCTTATAGTATTTTGTTTACTTGAGATTGCACTTCCTTTTACAGATAATCTAATGGAGGGAAGTGCAAAGGCAATTTCGAATCTTTTTAAGAATCAAGATCAAATTCAAAATAAATTTTATCAGTTGGAATCTGGTACTTTATTAGAATTTCATGATTCGATTCATCTTTTAAAAGAAACTCTTCCGAACTACCTAGATAAAGTAAAAAATTATGCAGAGCCTATTGCAAATAAAATCAAAACTTTTCTACCTACCGCCTTTAATGTTTTGGATTCTGCTACAGGAGTAATTGCAACAGGTGTAGATTTTCTTCCAATATGGACATTTTTGGGAACCCGATTGATTATTGAATCAATTGCAAAACAATTATAAAATTTTATGAAAAAAAATATTTGTTTATTTTTTTTACTATCATTTCCTTTACAAGCACAGGAATTTTATGAAAATAAATTTATAATTTTATGGAATGGTTTTTTAGTCGGACATGCGTTTTTTGGAAAATATGGCATTGTAGAATTTAATTCGGAAAAGTGTTATATAATACAATCACGGGCGTATAATCTTCCATTTTTACAAAAGTTGTATCCTGTAAAAGATAAAGTTTTTACGTATTGGAGTATAGAGAAAAAAATTCCTTATTATTCTGAAAAAGAAATACATGAAGGAAATTATTATAGATTTCAGAAAACTTATTTTTTTTATGATTTAAAAGAAATCCATTGGTTTCAAAAAGAAAGAACGAAAAAAGGTATAAGAAATAAAAAGGGAGTTGTGTTTTTGCAAAATCAAAACCAGATTTTGCAAGATATTTTATCTGCTGTTTTTTATTTAAAAGAAAGTTCACACAAGCCAAAAGAAAACATTTTTTTTACAATTCCACTTTTTGATGATACGGAACTAACGTTTTTAGAAATTAAAATTTTAAACAAAGAATTTATAAAATTTCGAATTAATAACCAAGATGTGATGAAAGAAGCTTGGATTGTAAAACCTTATTACAAAACCAGTGGTCTTTTTCGCTTAGCTGGAGATTTAACGATTTGGATTGAAAACGAAGAAAAAGAAATTTTAAAAATAAAAGCAAAGATACCATACTTAGGATATGTTGAATCTATATTGATAGAAAAGAAATTTTTTTAATTTATGATTTTTTCTTGCTTTTTTATCACATAATATTTAAATACACTTTTAAAACATGAAACTACCCTTTGAAGCGAATCCCATTATTAAGACTTTTAACGAAATCAAACAATATTTTCGAAAATATGAGACTGATGTTTCTCAAAAAAGAATTAAAGATTTTCATCAATTTTCTAAAATTCTCAATGACTTGGGATACGAAGTTGCTTTTGATTTTGTTGGTTCTTTAAATTTTGGTTTGGTCGAAGAATACTCAGATGTAGATTTTATTCTTTATATTGCTTGTAAAGAGCATTTTAATTCTGATTGCGATAAAAAAGGTTGTTTAAATTTTGTCCAAGTAAAATACTTAATTTTAGAAACACTAATTAAAGAATATGTAAAAAAACCATATAAAACACAAGTAGTAGATTGTATTAACTTAATTAGGTTAGATAATGAATTAAACAAAACTAGTTCAATTGACATAAATTTAGTATTTCGATTTGCTTTTTATCGATCCATTTGTAGAGGTGTTAATTTAAAAATTTTAAAATTTTATCATGAAAAGTTAATGACTCGAAATGATCTTATTGAACAAATGTTACCTTATGTAAATGATGTTTTTAATTTGTTTTTGCAGACCAATTCATATAGTTTGTCTTTTGAAAAATATCGTTCCCGTTTGATTGATGCGGGGATAAAAATTCCTAACTCTGTTATAGAAAAAATAAAAAGCTATTTGTATTCTAATCAGAGTTTTAATATCTAAAATTATCCATATAAAAGTTTATTTTTTCAATCGTTTGTTTTGATTGTTTTGAATTCTAAATAT
Organism: uncultured bacterium; assembly: GCA_937928085.1. Classification (GTDB taxonomy): domain Bacteria; phylum Spirochaetota; class Leptospiria; order Leptospirales; family Leptonemataceae; genus SKYB61. The sequence goes on from CALFVU010000006.1 coordinate 252,825, forward strand.
GATTTCATCTATTAAAAATAATAATGATCCAAGAATGAAGAACATAATAAAAGATTCCAACGGAAGCCATATAAAAAGTCCTCCTAAAATTCCAAGTAAACATCCTAAATATTGAATATAATCAAGTTGATCAGAGGTTGAATAAAGTATAAGTTTTTCTAATCTTAATTCATCCAAAGCTAATAAATTTTCAATCATAATTTTTTTTATATTAATTCTTTCGATTAAAAAACCTATCGCATTGATAAAAGTGTTTTCTAAGGTGTTTTCATTTTTATTTAAAAACTCAGGTATTAAATGTAATTGTTGTAAAATATAATCTTTATTGTCATTTAAATTGATTTGCATCGAAAGTAGTAATTCCTCTATTTTTTTTGAAATTTCTATATCTCCACCTAACCATCGATAAATTTTTAAAAGTCCAGATTCTATACCAGAAATCTTTTCAAAATCAATACTTTTTACAAAATTTTTTATGTTTTTTTTGAATTCTTCTGAATGTAAAATTGCATTGAAAATTTCTTCTAGTAATTTTATAAAATCTTTTTGGAATTCTTCCATTTGCAATGTTTTTTCTAAAGACTGATTGAATTGATTTAAATATTTTTTTACAATTCCGCTAGAATGGATCTGATATGCAATCAATTCATGATTGATAATTTCTCTTGATAAAGATTCGCCTAATTTATAAGCGATTTTGATTTTGCTTGCAGGAATTAATCCCTGACCTAAAAGAGGACGCTTGTTTCTTGGATGGAACAACATTTTGATTGCAATATAGTTTGTGCCATATCCGACTAAGCCCGTAACTGATAACATTCGCAGTAGCCCTGATAACGAAAAAACTTCTTTTCTCCACGGCATTTGAATAAATATATTTTCGAAAGGATCGTAGAAGATAGAAATCATAAAAACCAATAAACTAATAAAAGGTAAAGCTTTAAGAAATTTTAAAAAATAATTAGTTTTTTTTGTGGTTGGTATATTAATTTCTTCTGATTTTTCTTCAGTTAAAATTAATCTATGGATCCATCTTTCATAAAAGTTTTCTAAATATTTTAATAGATTATTTTCTTTGTTCAGATTCAAGACTTTATAAAATATATTGACTTAAATCTTTATTTTCTACAATTTTACTAATCTTTTCATCTACGTATTTTGAATCAATAATGATTTTTTTTTCATTCTCTTTAAGATCTGGGGCTTCGAAAGAGATATCTTCTATTAAATTCTCCATAATTGTATGTAATCTTCTTGCGCCTATATTTTCCATTTTATTGTTGAGTTCATAAGCATAAGAAGCTATTCTTTCGATGGCATCTTCTGTGAATTCTAATTGTACTCCTTCTGTTTCTAATAATTTAATCGCTTGTTTTGTAAGAGAATTTTGTGGTTGTGTTAGAATTCTTTTAAAGTCTTCTTTGGTAAGTTCTTCTAATTCAACTCTTAAAGGGAACCTACCTTGTAATTCTGGGATTAAATCCGAAGGTTTGCTTGTATGAAACGCTCCTGCGGAAATAAACAAAATGTGATCTGTTTTTACAGGTCCAAATCTTGTATTGACTGTAGAACCTTCTACAATAGGTAAAAGATCTCTTTGGACACCTTCTCTTGATACATCAGCACCGTAATGTCCACCTCTTCCACAAATTTTATCGATTTCATCAATGAATACGATTCCTAGTTGTTCGGCTCTTCGAATGGCTTCTGCTTTTAGCTTTTCTTGATCGATTAATTTATCAATTTCTTGCTGGAATAAAATCTGTTTTGCTTCCTCTATTGTTACTTTTCTTTTTTTATTTCTTTTAGGTAAAAAATCACTAAACATTGATTGTAATTGCATATCTATTTCTTCTATATTTGGACCACCCATAACTTGAATCATAGGAATAGCTTGTACAGGAACTTCGATTTCAATTTCGTAAGAATCGAGATCACCTCTTCGCAATTGCTCTCTAATAGCATCTCTAAGTTTTTGATCCTCTTGAGAAGCATCATAACCTTTGTTTTGTTCCATGCCGGTTTGTATTTCTTTTCCAGTCTGACTCATATCCATAAAAGCTTTTAAAAGTAACATTGGATTTTTTAAGATATCTTCTTGTATAGTTGTTTCTTCTGGTTTCTTTTTTTTTGTTGTTGGAGAAATAAGAATATTGATAATTTTATCCTCTACATTTTTTTTTGCTATTTCTTCTAATTCTTTTTCGTATTCCTTACGTACTAAGTTATATGAATTTGCAATCAAATCTCTAATAATAGAATCCACATCTCTTCCAACATATCCAACTTCTGTAAATTTAGTTGCTTCTACTTTCACAAAAGGTGCTTTCGTTAATTTAGAAAGCCTTCTTGCAATCTCTGTTTTTCCACATCCCGTTGGACCAATCATGATGATATTTTTAGGATAAATTTCTTCTTTTAGTTGGAGATCTTTAATTTTTTGCCTTCTTAGTCGATTTCGAATAGCAATTGCAACAATTTTTTTTGCTTTATTTTGACCAACAATATATTTATCTAGTTCTTCTACAATTTGTTTAGGAGTTAGAGTTTCTATAAAATTGATTTCTTTATTAGAATCTTTTCCGTGCATAAGTCTTAATCTGTAGAAATGATTATATTGTCAAACATTTGATTTTTTTATACTTAATGAACAAATGAAGATATTTTCAATCAATCTAAATGCATTAATTGATTCTCTTAAATTTTAAATTATTGACATTAAGATACCGAAATTTTTTATGTAATTATTAGAAGATTATTCGCTTTTATAAGTTTTTAAGTGAATGTTGTTCAATTAAAAACTTATAAAAGTTTATCCTAAAATTTAAAAAAAGGAGTAAAAATATGAAAATTGCTGTTCTGATTAAGCAAGTACCTGATACAGAAACTCAAATTGCAAGTAAAATTTCTGGTAATCAGATCAGTGAAGCGGGAATAAAATGGATAGTTTCTCCATTTGACGAACATGCCTTGGAAGAAGCGCTGAGAATAAAAGAAAAACATCAAGCTGAAGTCGTAGCAATTTCTTTAGGACCCGATAGAGTTCAAGAAGCTTTACGAACCGCTTATGCTTTAGGTGTAGATAGAGTTGTTCATATTAAAGATGATTCTTATAATGTATTAGATATTTTTTATACAGCTAATGTGTTAGCAGCCTATCTAAAGCAAGAAAATCCCGATATCATATTTACTGGAAATATTGCTATAGATTCTCAATCCTCAATGGTTCCTACTATGGTTGCTCAGTTACTCAACATCCCAAGTGTAATTCAAGCGATAAAAGTAGAAATGATAAATAATAAAATCAAAATTACAAGGGAAATAGAAGGGGGAATAGCAGACGTAGAAGTAGATATGCCGGTTTTGATTACAGCCACAAAAAAATTAAATGAACCTAAATATCCACCATTAAAAGGGATTTTAGCTGCTAAGAAAAAAACAATTAATGTAGTTCAAGTCAATACTTTAGGAATTTCTGTTCCTAAAATAGAAATTTTAGGATTAGAACCACCACCACCAAGACCTCCTGGAAGAATTATTGATGGTGCAAGTCCGGAAGAAAAAGCAAAAGAACTTGTAAGATTACTCAAAGAAGAAGCAAAGGTAATCTAAAAAGGAGGAAGTTATGTCAATTTTAGCAGTTGCTGAATTAAAAGATGGAAATTTAAAAAAAATATCAAAAGAATTGACATCAGCTGGACAAAAGTTGGGCGGACCTGTTCATATAATCTTATTTAATGGAAACGATTCTCATGTTTCGGAATTACACAACTCTGGTGCTGATGTTGTGATCAAAGTAAATCATAAAGAATTTTCCCCTGATAGTTGGGCAAATATGATTACTTCTATCGCTAAAGAAATGAATGCAAAAGTCATTTTAATGCCCCATTCTTTGATAGGCAGAGATTGTGCAGGAAAAGTAGCTATACAATTAAATACAAATATCATTGCAGATGTAGTAGAAATAAAAGGAAATTCAGATGTCCTGGAAATAAAAAAACCTATATATTCTGGAAAGGCTTTTGCAAGATTAAAAGTATCTTCCCCCGTACTTATTACAATAAGGCCGAATTCACAAGAAGTCTTGGAAAATTATCAAGGTAAAAAAGAAGTAAAAGAATCTAAACCAGAAGAGGGTTTAGTAAAAGTAAAATTTACCAATATTCAACAAGTTGAATCTGGAAAAGTACAACTTACTGATGCATCGATTATTGTATCGGGAGGAAGAGGTATTAAAGGTCCAGAGAATTGGCCTATTTTACAGGAATTAGCTGATGTATTGGGTGCTGCTTTAGGTGCAAGTAGGGCAGCTGTAGATGCAGGATGGATTGATCACAGTCATCAAGTAGGACAAACAGGAAAAACTGTATCTCCAAATTTATATATAGCTTGTGGAATATCAGGAGCAATTCAACATCTTGCAGGTATGGGATCTTCTAAAATTATTGTGGCGATCAATAAAGATCCCGATGCTAATATCTTTAAAGTAGCCACATATGGTATCGTAGATGATTTATTTAAAGTAGTACCTGCCATTACACAAGAGATTAAAAGACTATATAGTTAACTATAGGGGAAAATCCCCTATTTTTTAGTTATTGAATTTTATAGATTTTTGTCTTTTTCTTTAAAAAGATCTCTAAATTTAGTTGATTTGTTTTAATTTTGATAAAAATTTTATTGAATTCAAAAAAATCTTAAAAAAATAGAAAATTAATAAGTCTTATACATATACATTATATACTTTATGAATGAGCCATTAACAAAATCTCAAGCTTATAAAGTTTTTGGACAACTTTATAATAAACCAAGATCACCTGAATTACAAAAACAAGTAGAAGAAATTGTAAATAAATATTCTGATATATATGTAAGAATTCAAAAGATTCAAGAATTAGATCATTCCCAACAAACAAAAAATAATTTCATAAAATCCGAAGTGGAACCATTAATAAAATCTAAGCCTATTAACCCAAAGGTATCTTCTTCTACAAAAAATAATGATAATCTGCTTCAAAAAATTAAAAAAGGTGGTAATATTTCTAAATGGGGAGAAGAGACAGGTACACTTTCTTTTGGAATATTTGGCTTGAATTTACGATTATCGAATCAAGTAATTAAATCTTTTAATCTTTTTGAAGAACAACAAATTTTGGATGCTTTAAAAGCAATGGGATATTTTATTAATAAAGGATGGGAAAATTTTCCTCCGGAAAAGTATAATGTTATCGTCACTACATATCAGTTTTTTAAAGAGTACATTAATGTCTACTCCCTTTTTAAAAAAAAAGAACTCATAAATTCAATAATACAAAAAACTTTAAAAATGCAGGTTTTGTATGCAAATTTATTACTCTTTCCAAACTATAAATCGATTCTAGAAGAAGAATTCATTGATTGGTTAAAAGCTCAAAAAGAACTCACGAATTTAGTCTACAATACAATCATTGTAATGAAAATCATTGCAAGATTGGAAGAAAGAAAGCCAAAGATGACAGATTGTATTTTATCTTTATATGTATTAGACAAAAAAAAGATATTAGAATGGAAAGATTTATTAAATATTTTGAATGTTAAAAAGCCCGTTATCGATCGATATAGAGCACCTGAAAGCATTATGAAGTTAATCTACCAAAAGATTGATAAATTAAAATCAGAAATCCAGAAAAGAGAAAACACAATAAAAGATATACAATATATAAAGAAGAAATATTTTTTAATAAGCGAAAATGGAAAAATCAATTTGGAATTTTTAAACCAAATCGTAATCTATATTTTAAAAAGGCAATTTGGAGAAACAAGAGTTACAAAAGATATGGTAACAAACTATATTTCTGAACCCCATCGACTTTTATTAGTTTTACTACAAGATTTTGATTTAAATTTTATTTCTTTTTTTACAGGTACGATTACAGTTTTGGATTTAAATAATAAAAATCAAGAAGTCAATATTTTTAAGCCTAATTTGATAAAAAAAGAATTAGATCTTTACACTGAATTGTTTCAAGAAATTAATGAATTTTTAAAGCAATATAAAAATGCTCAATTTAATTTTCAAAATTATTATCTAGCATTAAAATCGCAAAATAAAGATGTAATTTTACAAAATTTTATAAAGATCATTAACAAATTTTTTACTGTGTTTAGAAAATTGATTTATTATATAAGAATTACTTTATCGAATCACGAGGAAGCAGAAAATCTCGAAAAATCTGGCAAATTAAAAGAAAATTTACAACGCACAAAATTGCTACCTATAGAAGATTTTAATTTTCAACCACGGTTTATACCTTTTTCTGAATACAAAATTCACAGTTCGGGAAGAATCAACAATCTTACTGTTAAAAATACTTTAGAAGAATTAGTGAAAGACTCATATAATTATTTATACTTGTATCGAGAACCAGTGTTGTTGCAAAGTTTGGCATCTATTCCGAGATTAGAATCCGAAATCGAAATCTATCGTTCAAAATTAAGAAATCTTGGAGAAGTTTTTTAAACTATTATGAAACTTATAATCATTATAATAATTTTTTTTTATCATAAAATAAAATGAGATTGACAAAAAGAAATTTATTATTTTATAAAAGCAATAAGGAGGAAGTATGATAAAAGGAGATATAGTAGATATTTTAGTTTTTTTTACTATATTTTTTGTAATTGGAATGGGTGCTGTGGTTCTTTATATGGTAAAAAAGAAAATTTAAACTTCAAAGCATCCTTCTATGGAGGATGCTACTGTTTTTTTAATTGATATAAACGATCATCAAAGAAAGGTTTTATAAGTTGGTCTTGCATTTGTGTAATTGCAAATATTAAATTTCTTTGTATTAGCAAAGAATCCTTAAATAGATTTCGGCAATTTTCTATAGAAATTTCTGATATTTCGAATTGGGGAAATCTTTGTTGTAATTCACAAAATACTTTCTTTTGATGATCGCTATTTTTTGTAGAAGATAGTAGGTTTAAAAGTAAAGTTATGTTTTTTTCAAATAAATCAAATTCTTTAGGATTGGTGGCATTTGTTTTAAAAAAATTTAATTGTTTATTTATTATATTTCGATTGTACAAATTGAAGGAAAATGTATTTTTGTCGTTTTCTTTTAGATAAAAAGATAATCGTGTAAGTATACAATAATTTTTTAAGTATGGATCCTTGATTTTTTGAGCTAATGACAAAATTTGTTCTGCCTTTATATCTTTTTTGGCTTTTAAGTAACATTCTAAAAAATTTCTTAAAATCATAATTTTAGGATCAAAAATTAATTCAATAGGAATAAACTCTCCACTTATTAAATTTAACAAATCGTTTTCTCTTTTTATATCTAAATAAAGTAAAAAAAGCTCATAATAAATGTTTGGATCTGGATTTTCAGAAAGATATTGTTGATAAAATTTTATAGAGATTTCGAATGTTTCGGGATAAAGAGAAAAAAGTCTTGCTTTCCACAATATCAATTCTTTTGGTTTTTCCAAAAAAAAATATGAATTTTCAAATCGTTGAATTTCAAGAAGAGTTTCTTGGTATCTACCTTCTTTAAAAAGGGATTCAATCTTTTGCATATTTGTATTTCTATCTAAACAAAAAAGAATTAGTAAAAAAATTATGAATATACGATTCATGAAAGGATATGATAATTTTTTTGATATACACTCCACATAGTAAGCAATATTGTTTTTACATCAGAATAAAGGGGATTCCATTTTAAAAGTTCTTTTGCTTTTTTAGAGGATGCTAATAATTTTGCAGCATCACCTGCTCTTCTTTGACCAATTCTATAGTTTAATTTTTTTTTTGTTAGTTCTTCTGCAGTTTGTATCATTTCCATCACAGAGATTCCTTTTTCTGAACCTAAGTTTACCACAATATTGGCATGATTCTTTATGATATAATCCATAGCCAAAAGATGGGCATTACTTAGATCATTTACATGTATGTAATCACGAATACATGTTCCGTCTGGAGTAGGGTAGTCATTTCCAAAAATTTCCATTTCTTGTCTTTCTCCAATCAAAGTTTCCATAACAATAGGAAGTAAATTTTGTGGTTGATTTTCTAAACCTAACACTCTTCCTTTGATGTCGTATCCTGCAGCGTTAAAATATCTTAATGATGCATATTTTAAATCTGTAAGCTTTGATAACCATTCTAAATTATCTTCAATCACTTTTTTTGTAAATCCATAATAATTTGTAGGATTTCTTGGATGATTTTCATCGATGGGAAGGTATTCAGGTTCCCCATACACAGCTGCGCTGGATGAAAAAATAAAATATTGAATTTCATTTTCTATCATTTTTTCTAAAAGAAATAAAGTTCCACGAATATTGTTATTAGAATATTTGATTGGATTGATCATAGATTCACCAGCAGCTTTTGATGCTGCAAAATGAAATACCACTTTTGGTTTAAAATCTATAATAGCGTTTAAAATATCTGGATCTCGAAAATCACCTTCGATTAGTTTGTAATGTTCGTGTTTTACGATGTTTTTTTTATTTCCAGTGGAGAAGTTATCACATACGAGAATCTCATAATTTCTTTCTAGTAAATCATGTACGACATGGGATCCAATATAACCTGCTCCTCCAGTAATAAGAATTCTCATATAAAAATTTCCTTTATTTTAACCGTTTAATTTAAATAAAACGTTTCCAATCGTTTCTTCTTCTTGATGTTGATTTTCTAAATATTTTTGATAATCCAACATTTCGAAATATTCATTGACTTTTTGTAAAGACAAGATGATTTTTTGGTTTACTTGATCAATTTCTATAATCATTGCTTTGATTTTTTGATCTACAGAAAATTCTTTGTTTAAATGTTTTTGTTTTATAGAAATTTCTTTGGCTGGAATAAAACCAATAAATCCATCTTTTAGACTAACTATCAAACCATTTCTTTTAATATTTAGAATTGAAACATCAAGTATATCACCTTTTTTAAAGGGTAGAGGACCCATCCAAGGATTTTCCTCTAATTCTTTTAATGAGGCAATAATTTTGTCTTCTTTCCAATTTAATTGTATAATTTTTGCTCTTATTTCTAAATCTTTTTTAAAAGTTTCTGGATTTTTTTTTGTATTTTTATAAGAAATTTCTGAATTTGGAATAAAAGCTTCTAAACCATAGCCTAAATCAATTGTAATTCCATAAGAGTTGATAGAATTGATTTTTCCAATAACAATAGAACCTACTTTTAAAGATTGTATTAAATTGTTTTTTAATTCTTCTTTCTTTTGAGAAACATAATCTAAATAAGATACAATTGATTGCTTTTTATTTACTTCGATTACAATCACATTTAAATATTCGTTTTTTGCTACTTCTTTTTTTAATTTAGATTTAGGACAGAATGCTAAAATTTCTCCGATTCTAATTTGACAACCGCTTTCTAAAATCGACTCCACTTTACCTCTCAAAGGAATTTTATGATTTTTTGCATTTTCTAAAATTAAATTTACATAAGGTGGTGTAGGTACTGTTGTAAAATAATTTTCTCCGTTTTTTTTACCTAAATAAAAAACAGGGATTGTTTCTCCTACATTAATGATTAAATTACGTTCTTGATCATAAAATTCTTCTTTAGAGACAATTCCGGAACCAATATCAGAATCAACAAAAATATATTCAGGATCTTTTATGTTTTTGACGATAACAAAAATAGGATCTCCGATTTTATATTTCGATGCACTTTCAAGTGTTTGTAAATAAAGTTTGCCTAATTCTGTATTGATTTTGTCTAAACCAATTTGCTTACTTTTCATAATTACACCTTTTAATTTTTATAGTTACATTGATTTTTAATAATTAAAAAATTTTAATCTAAATAATTTTTAAAAAATATTTTTAAAAAAAAATTGAGTTGATTGTTCTTATTTTGTATGTTTTTTCTGTTAACTTAAAGAAAAATAAAATTTTCCAAAATTTTCTTTTCTTAAAGTTTTCTAGATTCAATAAGCTCAACTCATATTTTCTTAACTGAAACAACAATAAAAAAAAACGAAATCCAAAAAAAACTTTATTTAGATTCGATTTTTTATTTTCATCTTGACTTTTTACCATAATGATCCTTTTTTGTTATAGATTATGTATACATATGAATATCGCTTCCCCTTTATCACTGTGGGTATTTTTCGTCTTGTTATTCTGATTACCATAACTTACCTTTTACAAATCATAGCAACTTTTTTTTATCAACATTCTTTTGAAAATTTAATTTTATTCTCAAATCAGTTTTCCATTGTTTCTTTTTTTACTTATTTTTTTGCTTTTCCGGTTAGTTTAACGGGTTTTATTAGTTTAGTTTTTGATGTATTGATTTTATGGGGATTTGGATCAGAGTTAGAAAGAATTTGGGGAAGTAAGAATTTCTATCAATATTTTTTTGTAAGCATATATGGAGCTGCTGTTTTTTTGATTCTCGTTGGACAATTGCTTTCTAATTTAGTTGCATTTGGTTTGCAAGCTGGAATTGTAGGGGTTCTTTTAGCATATGCTATTTTATGGCCAAACCGAGAAGTATTATTTTTTATGGTAATACCTATTAAAATTAAATGGGTTGTTCTTATAATTTTTTTATTTACTGCTTTAAGTTCTCTTAGCTTTTTTATTCTTTCTATTGGATCTCTATTGAGTGGTTCTATTTATTTATATTACATTATCAAGCGAGGAAAAATTTTTTCATATCAAAATATTTCTAATCCTTTTCAAACTACACAAAATTTTGATTTAGAAAGTTCAAAAAAAGTTAGTTTTTTTTCAAAAATAAAAAATAAATTTTTAGAATATCAAAAAAGAATCAGATTAAACAAAAAAAAACAAGAAATTCTTAAAAGAATAGAGATGAAAGAAGAATTAGATAGAATTTTAGAAAAAATTTCTAAAGAAGGTATGCAATCATTAACGAAAGAAGAAAAAAAATTTTTAGATAAAGCTTCCCAAGAACTTTAAGTAGTGATTGATGCAATTCTTGTTAAATCCGAAAACTTAATCCCTCGAATGCCCGAAATTTCTATGTTGATTCTTTCGATTTCTTTTGCTAACCCTTTCATTACAATCACTTCTAAACAATCTTCTTTATTAACATGAATATGTAAATTACATAATATATTGATTAAATTATTATGTTGAATTTGAATCATTTTTTCTGATAGATCTGAAGTATGATGATTATAAATGATTGATAAGACTCCGATTACCTCTTCTTCTGAAGCTTCCCATTTCTCAGAAACAATTTTTTCTCTAATTAGGTCTCTAATCAATTCAGAACGAGAAGCATACCCTTTTTCAATATATTTATCTAAGGTTTCTAGTAATTCTTCAGGTAATGATATACTAAATCGTACAACTTTTTCTTTTACATCCATAAACTAATATAAAAAAATATTTTAAATACTTTAAGTAAATCTTTTTTTTATTTTTCATTAAAAAAGAATATTTTTTTAATTTGAAATTACTTTCCATGTGAGATTTCGGTTTGCCCACATTGGTATGACTTTGTCATTTCCTAATGGATAACTTTCTGGAATTTTTTGAATCTCTTTTACAATAGTTATAGTCGTTTGATTGATTGGAAGATGATAAAATTTACTTCCGTTAACAGAAAGAAAATTTTCAATTACAGTTTTGTCTAAACAACGATTTTTTTCAAAAAATGTTATATATAGTTCAATCGCAATAGGAGAGGTAAAAATACCTGCTGAACTTAAACTACATTCTTTTTTATATACTGGATGAGGTGCACTATCGGTACCTGCAAAAAATTTTGGATTTCCAGATAAAACTACTTTTGCTATAAAGTCTCGATCCTCTTTTGTTTTTAGTACGGGTAAACAATAATGATGTGGGTTTAGTCTCGGAAGAAATAAATCATTTCTTGTAAGTAAAAGGTGATGGGGAGTAATCGTTGCTGCAATATTTTGTGATTCCAACACAAATTCAACTCCCTCTTTCGAAGAAACATGTTCTAAAACAATTTTTAATTCTGGAAATACATTTCGAATACGACTTAAATAAAGATCAATAAATACTTTTTCTCGATCAAAAAAATCAATATTATCATCATTTACTTCTGCATGCACAAGCAATGGGATGTTTAATTTTTCCATCAATTCAAAATAAGAAAAATATTCTTCGATTTTATCAATACCATACTCCGAATGAGTTGTAACTCCTGAAGGATATAATTTTATACCTAAAAGCCAGTTGTGGTCTCGAAATTCAAATAATTCTTGTTTTGATAGGGATTTGTTTAAATATAAAGTCATATAAGGTTCTAAAGAATTATTTTTACTATAAAAAAGAATTTCTTCTCTGTATATTTTCGCTTGTTGAATCGATACTATTGGCGGTGTTAAATTAGGCATTACAAGAATTTTTTTAAATTTTTCTGCATATCGAACTGTATCTTTTAAATAATTTTGCTGTCTTAAATGAATGTGAAAGTCATCGGGTTGTATAATTTTAAGTGTTTGTATCATTTTTCTTTTGAAGATCTTGATAAATTACTGCTTCTAAATAAGATACAATTTTATATGTAATTCTATCATAAAGCCGAAATCTTGCAAACATATCTGTTTCTATAAATCCTTCTTTTAAAGAATAACGAATGGAGTCAAAAATTTCTTGCTTTTCTAATAATAAATTTTCGTTATTATAGATTCGAATTTCTAATAATAAATCAACTTGATAAGTTGTAGGAAGCATTTCATTATCGTATAAGAGTCCTACTCTTCGAAAAAGAATGATTGAACTAGTAATGATATAGTTTGCATTTTTTTTCTGTTCTGTAATCAATAAGGAGTTTCTTTGATGAATCCTTTCTCTTAAACGATCATAAAGCTCTTGATGAATGAATGGTTCAAAAGTTTGATTTCTAAAATTTTCTAGATAAATTTTTCGATGATCAATAGAAAGTTTTTTTAATTCATAAGTCAGGCTATTACAATTCAAAAACAGAAATAATAAAAAAAAAGGGGAATAAGTTTTCATTGCATTGAATCTTGTTTAAATATATTTTCAATTTTTTTTAAGATTGAATCTATTTTTTGTGGTTCTACATAAAAATCGTAATTCTTATACCGAACTAGAAAACTTTCTTTATTTTGAAAAAAATCTATATGAATGTTTTTATTCTGAAACAAAGAAAACTTCCAATTTTCGAAATCCAAGATCAGATCTATAGAAAAAATTTTTGTTAATGATTTCGAAGAAATATCTAAATCCAGAGGATCAATCTCATGTTCTAACATTACTATTTCATTAATAAAACTTGTAACATTTGTATTACTAATTTTTTGATCATTATAAAACCATTGATTTTCTTTTTTTATTAATTTTTGTTTTTGATTTTGTTTATCAATTTCAATTGAGCTTATAAACGATTTTTCTGGTAGTTTTATAATTCTTTTATCGATTAGTGGAATTAAAAACTGTACGATTTTATCTTCTTTGAAATTTTTGATCAATTCTTCGATTCTATCCCAATAATAAACTTCTTGAATATAAATGTTAGAAATATAATCTTCTTTTTTTAGGATAATAGGATATCCTCGTTGAAGTTTTTTTCCTCTACAAATTTCTGTTTTGTTAAGATCAAGAATTGTAAGACAAAAATAGTCTGTAAAATAGATATCTTGAAATTTATAAATTGTATCACTACATAATGGATTTATAGAGCGAAAAAAGCTTTTTGCAAGAGAAGAAGCTATAAATCGCTTACGATTTTCAATAGATATATATGTCTCATGATCTTGATTTATCAAAGAAATAGAAATAGGTTTTTGTATTAAACTTATAGAAGAAAAAATTTTTTTTTCGCAGTATTGAGTATTTTGATTATTAAACAATAAAACGATAATCCCGAGAAAAAAAACAATAAAGATTAAAAAAAAGTATTTAGACTTCATACTACTTCTTTTTTAAATTTATGTTGTTTATTATATACATAAACCGTTAGTGTTGTTAATCCTATTAAAACAATTGGAATTACAAGAATACCTAATAAAAAGAGTTTGCTTTTATCATTTTCAGAGATCGTAATGCTTTGATTTTCTCTTTTTTTTTCTCCAATCCCTTTTAGATTCATTCGATTTCCGAGATAAAATAAAATATCTGTTGCTAGTTCTATGTTTAAGTTATATAAATTTTGTGTAAGAATTCGATTAGTAATCCATTCAGTATCGCTTACAAGAACTATCTTTGATGCTTCTTTTTCGATTAGAATACCCAAGGAAAATCTTTGATTTTTCTCTTCCTTATCTTTTTTTAAATTTTGATTTTTATCGATCCAAGTAGAGAAAGGTGTATAAAGAAATTCTTTTGTTTGATATTTTTCGTATTTTGGTACAAAATTTTTATCTTGTTGATTGTAAAAAAAGCTTTTTGCAAGTAATAAAAATCTTTTTCTTTCAATTTGTTTAAAATTACGAGTAAGTTCTAGATTTTCTAGTTGATCTGTATAAATCAAATTGGGTTTTCCTTCTATATGAATTAAATTCTCTTTTACCAGTTTATAATTCGGAGAAAAATTTTCAAAAATCCAATGAAAGTCTTCTGATCCATCGGGATTTATCAAAATAAAAGCTTTGCCAGATCTTTTTTCGATAAATTCAATAATCGCTTCTTTTGTTTCTTGTAAAAATTTACCTGTTGGACCAGCAAACAACAAAATTTCGCAATCCTGAGGAATTTTATTTGGAAAGCCTTTTGTATCGTTCCACTCCAAAACTTCGAAATTATACATTTTTAAGATATCAATAAAAAAATCTATATCAAAAGGCTTTTTTAGAGGAGAAATATATCTTTCTCCATATCCTGTAGAAACATAAATTTTAATGGGATCACTAGCAATTTGTAATAATGTTCTGATAAAATTTTCTTCTAATCTTTCTAAATCATATTGATTCGTAACATAAATTCTTCTTTCTATGTAAGGAAGTGTGTCGATATTTCTGGAGTAATTTCTTAAAATAATCGTACCATTTGAAACATTTCCAAAGCTTAAATGATTGCTATCTAACAAATCAGCATTATAAAATTCTACAGAAATCGTAGGATTGATCCTAGTTATGCTCTTAAAAAGAATTCGTAATTCCTCGGAAATATTATATAACTCAGCAGTAGTGGTATTTCTCTTTGATTGAACGAGTTGCTGATCTGGTAAGAATACGAAAATTCCAATATGTTGATTTTGTATACTTTTTATAATTTCGTGTGCATTTTTAGAAAATGAATAATATCCTTTAGTAAGATCGATTTGGTAGTCCCATCGAATTAATAATAGGTTAAAGAAAATTAAAATTAAAACAATTCCTATTATTTGCAAAATTTGTTTTAAAAAAGAAAATGTAGTAAATGATTTTTCAATTTTTTCGATGTAAAAAGTATAACTAATGATGGTTCGCCACAAAAATGAAGCAAAAATGCCAATAATAAATAAAAATGTAAGAAAAGTTTTTAGATTATTCCAAAATTGATTTTTTTCATCTTTAAGAATAGGAACTTCTAAATATAGAATCATAAAAAAGACAACAAAAATCAAAATTTGTAATATAAAAATATAATATAAATTTTTTTTACTTTTAGAATTTATAAATAAAAAAAACCAATCTAAGAAAAAAAGTAAAGAACCCAATCCTAAAAACACATACCCCATAGTTGAATGGGGGATTAAAGTAAAAGAAAGAAAAAGAAGTATAAAACCAACGATGTGTAATAAAACTCCATAAACTCCGAATAAGTAGTTTTTGATGTAGTTCATCATATCTTCCTCTTAATCTTTAATCCCTTTTAATTTATACAAATATAAAACAAAAATGCTAAGATAATGAAAAAATATTCCTAAACTAAAAAAGAAAAAAATACTTTTTAAGGATAAAATTCCTTTTGTTAAAGGTAGAAATTGATTTATAGCATGGAAGTAACTAAAAATTTCTTTTGCAGGAGATGGAAGTAATCCCGCCAAAAAACCGCCTATATCAATCAATAATAAAATAAAACCTGCAAGAAAAAACGAAGCAGGAATACTATTTGTAATTGAAGAAGCAAAAACACCAATTGAAGAAGCATAATAAGAAAGAAATAAAAATCCGATAATACATGAAAATACAATATAAAAAGGTGTTTTTACAATCAACATAGTGTAAAGAAAAAATAAAATTGAAAGAATCAACCAGTTTAGTAAAGTATGAAAAATAATTTTTGCTGATATCAATTCAAGTTCTGTAATATCGTAAATAAATATCAAATTTAGCATTTTGTATCGCTTTTCGTAAATAATAGATGGTATAGATATAAACATTCCCGAAAATAAATTCAGTATATAAAAAAAATGGATTAAAACATTTGAGGCATCTTGATATGTAATTCCTCGATTTAGTACAATCAAAATCGATACCAATCCTACAGAGATGGATAACAATCCTATTGTCAAAGCAGGAATTGTGGTTGCAGGTAATGTTTGTAATTCTTTTTTTAATAAAGCTATGAATCTTTCCATTCAGGAAGTTACCTCCATAAATATTGTTTCTAATTGGGATAAATCGTTTTTTAATATTTCTTTCACAATTGCACCTTTATGTAAAATATAAACTCTATCGCAAGTTTGGGAGATCTCAGAAAGTATATGAGAAGAAATCAAAATCGTATGTTCTTTTGCTAAATCTCTGATTAGATTTCTGATTTCTATAATTTGCTTTGGATCCAATCCAGAAATTGGCTCATCTAAAATAATTAGTTTTGGATTTCCAGATATGGATTGGGCTATCCCGACTCTTTTTTGATACCCCAAAGATAAATATTTAATTAAAACATTCTGGTATTCCTCTAAGTTTGTTTTTTTAATGATACTTTCGTATTGTTTTTTTCGATCATTTTTAGGTATGCTTTTTATTACTAAAAAAAATTCTAAAAAGTTTTTGACTGTTAATTCGGGGTATAATGTAATAAACTCAGGCAAATAACCAATAGAAATCTTTTTTTGTATTATACCTTTCTCATTGTGAGAACTAAAAATGCATTCATCTTCTATAAAAATTTCTCCTTCCGAAGGTGGTAAAATTCCAGCAATTATTTTAAGACAAGTACTTTTACCAGCCCCATTTAATCCTAAAATTCCTACCACTTCGTTTTTGTTTAAGCTTAAATTAATAGAGTTTAAAGCTTTTTTTTCTTCGTAAAATTTTGATACATTTCTTAATTCTATTAATTGATTTGACACAAAAGACAAAATTTAAAATTAGAATTTATTTGTCAATGAAAAACTTTCTAGGTTTATTAAGAAATTTAAAAATAATAATTTTTACGTTATTTTGTTTTTTATTTTTATTCAATTTAAAAGCTGAAACGAATTATTTATTTTATGGGAAAAAAGCATTAGCAGAAAAAAATTATACTTTGGCGTTAGAGTTATTGAATAAAGAGTTAAACTCAAATCCCGTAAATTGCGAGGCTCATTTTTATAAAGCTCTTACTTTAGAAAGAATTAACCAAAAAGAACAAGCAACAAGTTCTTTTCTTGCAGTGACAAAAATGAATTGTAGCCCAAAATTAAAAGAACAATCATTTTGGAAAGTGTTTAATTATTATAAATTTTTGGAAGATTGGGATAATTTATATGAAGTTTCTAAAGCGTTTTTGCAATTTAAACCTAATTCCGAAGTAGAAAAGTATTACAAAATAGCAGAACAAAATCGTGATCCAAATACTTCTAAACTAAAAGAATTACTTGTAAAAGCAGAAAGGCACGAAAAAAACGAGAATTGGACTCAAGCCATCGAACTTTATAAAGAAATTTTTAGTCAAACCCGAGATGTTCAATATTTATTAAAAATTGCTTTGATTTATAAAAACTTAAAAAGAGATAAGGAAGCTTATGAAATTTTTTTAGAAATTTTAAAATACAATCCAAATCATTGGTATGCCAACTATCAATTAGGAATTTATTCTTTTTCTTTTGGATATCCAGAAGAATGTATTCAATATCTAAGTAAAGCAGAGCAATATAATCAACAAAAAGAAACTAATTTTATATATTATTTAAACTTAACGAAATCGTTTTGTAATTTAAATTTAGAGCGATATTTAGATTTTAAAGAAAATGTTTTATTTCTAAAAAATTTAAAATACAAAAAAGAAGAAAATTTTTATCTATTGGAGTTATTTTATAATTTTTTTATCAATCACGATCATACAATCAATCATAAACAAATCAAGATTTCTAAAAATCTGGAAGGTTTCTATGTTTTACAAATGCTGGAATCTTTTTATCAAAAAGATATGCAACAATTATTGAATTTATTGATTTCTTTAGACCTAAGCAATGCAAAATATGTTCGATGGTCGAATTATATGAAACAATTTTTTTTAATATTATTGGTTAGATTTAGATGGGATGTAGAAAAACGCACTTTATTATTGAATTTACTTAAAAAAGAAAATTTTTTAGAAATAACAAAAAAACCTTGTGGAACATCTCAGATTTTATATTTTTTACAAAATTATCCTCAAGAACCTTTTAATACTTTAGATAAAAAATTTTTAGAGTTTTTTTGGTTTTTAGAAAATCATCTTTTTCCTTTTACTTTAGTTTATCTATATTATTTACAACAAGAAAAAGAAGTATTTGTTGAATTAGTTCATGATTTGCCAAACTTAGAGAATGCATTTTATTATTATCTAAAATCTCTTTCAAAATTTTATCAGGGAGATATTCAGAATGCATATTATAATCTAAAACGTTCTATAAATTTCGATTTAGATTTTAAAGATATTGCAAGAGAGGATCCTATAATTAAAGAACTTCGCAAACAAAATTACGAAATCGATGAATTATTAAAATAATTGATCAATCATTGATATTAAAAATTTTTCTTGAGTTTTCTTCTAACTGATTAGCCAATATGGTTTTATCTATCTTTAGTAATTCACAAAGAAAATCAAATATATAAATCAAATTAGCAGGTTGATTGATTTTACCCCGAAAAGGTATAGGAGCAAGAAAAGGAGAATCTGTCTCTATTAAAAGATTGGATAAAGGAATTTTTTTTGCGCAATCTTGAATTATGTTTGCATTTTTAAAAGTTATAATTCCACTAAAAGAAATAAACCAGTTAAAATCTAAAAATTTTTTAGCTTCTTTATAGGAATATGTAAAGCAATGCATAATTCCTTTAGAATAGTCAATTTCTTTTATTAAATTTAAAATGAAATCGATAGCTTCTACATTGGATTCATTGTATTGTTTATCATCCCTGCAATGAACAATGACCGGTAAGTTTAATTCTTTTGCAAGCATACAATGTTGATAAAAAGATTCTATTTGAAGTTCTTTTGTTTGTGGATAATAATAAAAATCTAATCCGGTCTCTCCAATTCCTACAAAATAGTTTTCTTGTTGAATGTTTTTAATAAAATTTAGCATTTCTGTTATTTGACTATAATTGTTTACAGATTCGGGATGTAAACCGGCGGTAAAGAATATATTAATTTCTTGTTTTTTTTTGTAAAATTCTTTTATAAAATTTATATTCCATTCACAAGAGCTAAGATCTGTTCCTATCTGTACAAGGTTTAAAACTTGATTTTTTTTACAATTTTCTAGAATTTCGTTGATTGAAAGATTTTTTTCTGTAATGTCCAAATGGCAGTGTGTATCAAATAACATAATTCCAATTTTTTTCAGTTGCTATACTAAAAAACGAAAAAAAAATTGTAAAGTGAATCAAATACATCACACAGCGATAGTGAGTAAGAAAGCGGAGCTTGGAAATCATATCAGTGTGGGACCTTACAGCATCATTGAAGATGGGGTGGTAATTGATGATCATACCGTAATTGGCTCTCATTGTTATATTTATTCTGGAACAGAAATAGGTAAAAATAATCAAATTTTTTCTTTTTGTAGCTTGGGGGGACTTCCACAAGATATTTCATTTAATAAAGAAATTTTCACTAAATTAATAATTGGAAATGAAAATATTTTTCGTGAATATGTAAATATCCATCGTTCTACTTCTACAGAAAGAGTAACAAAAATTGGTCATAAAAATTACTTCATGGGTTCAGTACATATAGGACATGATTGTGTGATTGGAAATGAAAATATTTTTACCCATAGTTGTGTGTTAGCAGGTCATGTTCAGGTAGGAAATAAAGCTTTTATTAGTGGTTTAGTAGGAATTCATCAATTTTGTAGAGTGGGGGATTATTCTATTATTGGTGGATTATCAAAAATTGTACAGGATGTTCCACCTTTTATGATGGTTGATGGAAATCCTGCTTATATTGTTGGTATAAATATAGTTGGTTTAAGAAGAGCAGGATTCTCTGAAGAAAGAAGAAGAAATATAAAAAATGCTTATAAAATATTATTTAGAAAACAATTAAGTTTGTCTAATGCCATAGAAATTTTAAAGAAAGAATATTCAAAAAATGAAGATCTTGAACTTTTGATAGACTTTATAGAAAGTTCAAAAAGAGGCATTGTAAATGCCTTAAGAGAAACTTCTGAAGATGATTAAAAACGGATTTCTTTTTTTTCTCCAATTTTTAAAAAAATCACATTATTTACTTGATTTCTTTGAGCTTCTTCTTTAAGTAATTTAGGGGGAAGATCCATAGGTTCTTCTGCTAAATAAAAAGTTCCCCAATGAATAGGAAAAAAATATTCTCCTTCTAAATCTAAAAATGCTAAAATAGCTTCCTTTGGATCTAAATGAACTTCTTGCATAAACCATCGAGGTTGAAATGCACCTATAGGAATCATTGCTAAATTTGGTTTTCCTATTTCTTTGCGAATCTCCTTAAAAAAATTTTCATATCCTGTATCTCCTGCAAAATAAAAAGATAGTTGATACGTTAAGTCTTTTACAAACCAACCTGCCCAAAGAGTTTGATTTCGATCAAATAAACTTCTTGCTGAGAAATGTCGTGCAGGGGTGCAATAAATCATAAGGTTATGGATTTGAGTATATTCCCACCAATCCATTTCTATGATTTTTTTAGCTCCCCAATTTTTTAAAATTTTACCTACCTTAAGGGGAACAAAAAATATAGGATCAAAATGTTTTAAAATAGTTTTGATAGAATACTCGTCTAAGTGGTCATAATGATTATGAGAAATGAGAACGTAATCTATTTTCGGTAAATCTTGAATTTGTACAGGAAGTATAGCATGTCGGATAGGACCTGCAAACGATACCGGACTTGCTCTATGGTTAAACTGGGGATCGGTGATCATTCCATATTCCGGGCTTAAAATATAAACTGTTGAATGTCCCATCCACCAAAACTGATATGTGTTTTGATTAATTTTAAGTTCTTCTTTAGGAATAGAAATACCTTCTACAGGTTTAATTTTTTCTTTTTCTTCTCCGAAAAATATTTTTTTTGAGATCCAAAAAAAAGCTTTTACGCTATCTCTTTTTTGAGTGGGAAAAGGATTTCTAAAACCATTGTTTGTGTGATGATTTGTATTGTAATTTGGCAATTTTTTTAATTCATAATTGATTGTAGTTTCTTTAAGTTGATTATTAGAGCAGGAATGGATCAAGGACAGCATAACAGTGATTAAAAAAAATTTCATATTCGTAATGACTAAAAAACTCTCATAAAAAATTTATAAATTTAAATTAAGATTTCTATTGGTAATAATTTTAGACTTTTTTTACACTTTAGTAACAATTCTTTTAGGTGATAAAACAATTCGATTTTTATACCATCCACATACTGGGCAAACTCTATGGGGTAAAATTAAAGCACCACAATGTTTACAGGTCACTAAATTAGGTTTTCCTAATGCATGATGTGCTCTTCTTTGCCTTTTTTTTTGTTTTGAAATTTTCCTTTTAGGTACTGCCATAATGTTCACCAAATGTAAAATTTAATCTAGAAGACATTATTTTTTTTTTCGTTATGTTCACAACAAAATTTTTTAAGAGATAAAATTTTTACAATTTAAAATAAGTAAACTGCTTTGTATAAAAGATTTGACAATATTTTATTTTTTTTAATACTTTATTTATGGAAAAAAATTTAGATATAAAACAAATCTTAAAAGAAAAGGGGAGAAAATCAAATTTGTTTTTATCTTTATATTATTGGATTGGAATTATTTTTCTTACGATTCTTTATGGAATTCGCGTTTCTCCTTATATTTTACTAAAAAAACCTGAAGAGGTTCATCGAATGGCCTATTTATGGGCTAAAGCGATTATTCAATTTACTAAAATTGAAATTGAAGTTTTGGACAAAGAAAAAATTTATAAAGACGGTCCAGTGATTTTTATTTCGAATCATCAAAGTTTGTTCGATATATTTATTTTTTATAGTTTTATTGATGTTTCTTTTCGATGGATGGCTAAAAAATCATTATTTAAATTACCGATTGTAGGACCTTCGATGAAAGCAGCGGGATACATACCTGTAGAAAGAGAAGACAAAAAAAAAGCAATGCAATCTCTTTTCGAAGCAGCTGAACAAATTCGTAATGGAAAGTCAGTAATTATTTTCCCAGAAGGTACAAGAGGCAAAATTGATGGAAATATGCTTCCCTTTAAAAAAGGATCTTTTATTTTAGCGAAAAAAGCAAATGTCGTAATACAACCGATTGCAATTTGGGGATCTCAGTATATTATACCTGTGGAAAGAGATAAATTTTTTCAAAGAATTTATAGAGGCAAAGTATGGGCTAAGGTTTGCGATCCCATCTTTCCAGAAGAATATAAGAATTTGAATACAGAAGAACTTTCTAATTATTTACGAAAAATTTTAGAGAAAAATATTTTTTTGTTAAAAGAAAAAGAGATTTCTAAATTATGAAAATTTATTGCTTGAAGTAGTGTACCATTGATTTAATTTTTTTAAGAGAGATTCACATATTTCTTTAATTTCTGTAAAAGAAGGTATTAAATCAACAAGAGGTTTTCTTTCTCTTTCTACAGGGGGAATCTTATAAAAATAGTTTTCTAATTTCTTCGTATAATTCAATAAATTCAATAAAAATTGTTGAAAAATTCTTTGAATTTCGTTAATTTTGATAAATTCAAGTTGATCTTTTGTATCTAAATTTTGAATTTTTTTAAGAAGTGATCCAGGAATTTTAGCCAAATAATAGTTTAATGTTCTGGGAAAATAAACAATTTCTTTTAAAAATTTTATCGCTTCTTCATGTTGCTGATAACATTGATTTTCTATATCTTTTAGTAAATCGAACAATTCATTTGTATCCAAAGAAGCTTTTTCTGAAAAATAAGAACGATTGAGATTTTTTTCAATCGCTTTTAAACTATCAATACATTTCTTTGTTTCTTTTTCTAACTCTTGAAAAAATCTATTTTCATCTATATGTTCTTGTTCGTTTCTACTAAAATCATAAAGAATTTCTGATTCTTTTTTTTCAAAATTGTCTTTTTCGTTTATTATCTTACTACTTTCTTTATGTATAAAATTTGGAACTTCATAAAAATTTTGATGTTTTGCTTTTAATATTTCTTGTTTTATTTTTTGTGCTTCTATATAAGATGAGGCAATTCTTATAAATTCAATTTTTTTTGTTTTTAGATCAAATTTTAGAGCATATTTTCTGCCATTTTCATCAATAAATTTTTTATTTAAATCTCTAATGGTTAATTTTTTAGGATCTATTTCTTCGATGGATTTTATAAAAATATACTCATCTTTTTTTTCCATCATAGCCTCACTTAAGAAAAAGATTTTTTATATCTATTTCGGAATAAATATATTTTTTTTTACAAAATTCACAAGTAATTTCTAACTTACCTTCTTTTTGTAAAATCTCATTGATTTCGTTTTCTCCCATAGAAAGAATCAGATTTTCTATTTTTGTATTACAATTGCATCGAAAAAAAATTTCATTCATTTGTAAAAATTTAACATTAAATTTTTTTAAAAACTTTCTGTTTTCGTTATTTGAATGGAAAATATTATAAAGGAACTCTTTTGAGTTCAAATGATAAAGAAAATCTGCTAGCTCTTCTATTTTTTGGAAGGATGTTTCTGGAAAGGGTTCAAAAATGTATGCATAAATCTCTGATTTCTCTACCGGATTCGATAAAATTTTTATGAAAGAATTTGTTTGTTCTGATTTTTGAATATAACTAATAAGATTTGCTTCAAAACTTTTTGCTTGTAATTCAATTGCAGAAGAATACACTTTTTTAGTATGATAAGCAAATTTGTTGACTTGAAAAATTCCTTCTCCAAAAGCAGAAGATGTTTGCATATCCCAATGAGCTTGTTGAGGGATAATGGTGCCTCGAATTTCCCCGTTTGCAGTTGCAAAGGCGATGATTTTTTTTATGCTACTTTTAGTTTCGATTTGTATACTAATCATTTCATGATTTTCTTTTATGTCTTTTGCTGTAAGTAAAAGTGTGCCAGCAAGAACTTCTCCTAAAAGAGTTTTACATTCTATAGAAAAATTTTGCAATTGGTGAATTTCATCTAAAGTATTTTGAATATGAACAAACATGAATTTAAAATTTAGCTCTGGTAAAATACCTTTAATATAGAGATCATTTTGATTCATTATTTATAAATAATATAAAAAAATTTCTTTGTCAATAGTTTTTATATTGTATAAATTGAAATCGTTATTAAGACTGAACTTCGTTTTTTAATTGAAAGAAAACAAAAATAGAAATCATTTCGATTCCAATCATTATTATACATAGCCAAAGAACAGAAATCTCGTAGAGATATCCTGTCATTGTACTACCTACAAATAAAGAAAGACCGTAGACAACGTGAAATATCCCAAAAATTGTTGCTCTGCTTTTTATAGAACTTAGGTCTGTGATAACAGCTTTCATTAAAGTTTCATGTAACCCTAAAACTGCACCCCAAAATATAATTCCTAAAATAATAAAGTAAAAATTTCTAACTAATAAGATACTTAAGGAAGCTGAAGTACATAAAGGAATCAATAAAAGTAAAATTATACCTTTATTTTGTTTGTTTGTTTTTATTTTTATGTGGTCATAATATTTTCCTATTCCTATACCTATGATTGCATCAATAAGCATAGCAGAAGCATATAAAAGTGGAATTTGATAGTCATTTGCTATTTCTCTTACTTTTAAATGATATCCTATAATTCCAAAATTAATGGAACCTATAGTTGTAAAAAAAATAAACAAATTATAAAGCCAAAATATCTTATGAATGTTTAAAGGTTCTTTACTAGAATCTTTTTTTTCAAGTTGTTCGGGTTCTCGAAATTTTAAATAAGTAAAGAATAAAACAATCATTAAAATTAAATAAGGTATCCAAAGTAAACGATAAGCTTCCTGATAATCTTTAATTTCAATTTCTTTTGATTGAGAATAAAAAAATAAAGCAAAAAGAATTGGACCAAGAAAAGCTCCAAATTGATCGAGAAATTCAGAAATTCCAAAACCAAATCCTGTACCCACTTTTTTAGCTGCAAAAGAGATAATAGTATCTTTTGATGGACTTCGTATACCTTTGCCAATTCTCTCTATAAAAATTAAAATAGCTGCGATCTCCCAAGTGTTAGAAAAAGATAATAAAGGAATTACTACTAAAGTACTATAACCCAATATAGTAAAAAACCAATGGGCTTTAGTTTGATCTGAGAAATAACCCGAAATTAGTCGAACTGCATAGCTTAAAAATTCACTTATCCCAATAATCCAACCAATTGTAATGGCATTCGCTTTAAGGAGATTTAAGTAAGGACCATTGATACTCCTTGCAGATTCATAAGAAATATCTCCCAATAAGCTAATCATACCAAATAGAAATAAAATCCAATAAGCTTTTTTCATCTCACCTGTTGATTTGGTTTTTTCCATAAAATTTATTTTGAAAATTAAGAGTCAAATTTAGAATAAGAATTTATGATTTTTGAACTTGGCACAAAATTAAGATCTGTTGTATAATGATTGATATAATAATAATATCCTAAAGTTGCTACCATAGCAGCATTGTCAGTACATAAAATTTTATTTTTTGGATAATAAATTTTAGTATGGGTCTTTTTAGCGAGTTCATCTAAAAGTTCTCTAAGTCTTTGATTCGCTAATACTCCACCCCCGGCTTCAACAGTTTTAATATTTGTGATTTGAATAGCTCTTTTTAGCATTCTAAGGACTAATTCGAAACAAGTTTCTTGAAACTCATAACATATATATGGAATGTCTAATTTGCTTTGATTTTTTCGCACATAATATAATAATGATGTTTTAATTCCAGAAAAAGAAAAAGAGATTTGATTTTCTGGCAAATCTTTTAATATTTTTGGGAAAAGTGAGTTTGTGGTATTTGAATATTCTTTTGATTTTTTTTCGATAATTGGCCCTCCAGGATATCCTAATTCTAATATACTGGCTACTTTGTCAAAAGCTTCTCCTATTGCATCATCTTGTGTATTAGCTAAAATTTTTAATTTTCCTAAACCTTCTACAACATAAATAGCTGTGTTTCCTCCTGATAGCAGTAATCCTAAAAAAGGGTAATTTGGTTCTTCCTTTCGTTCTAAAAAATTTGCATAAAAATGAGCTTCTAAATGGTTAATATCAATGATTGGCTTTTTATATAAAATACAAAAAGTTTTAGCAAATTGCCCGCCAATCAATAAAGAACCAATTAAACCGGGCTGAACAGTTACAGCTATATAGTCTATATCTTTGGGGGATAATTTACTTTCTTCTAAAGCTTTTTCGTATACTTCATTGATTTTGATTAGATGGGATCTACTTGCAATTTCTGGAACAATACCATAAAATTTATTATGCTCTTCAATTTGTGAATACACTACATTGGATAAGATTTTTTTTCCATCTTCTACAAAAGCAATGCTGGTTTCATCACAAGAAGTTTCGATTCCTAAACCAATCATAGATTTAATTCGAGTTCATTAATGTATGATAAAATTCTGGCTTTTTTTCTTTTAGTAATCCTAATACTTTGTTACATTTTACTCGATTTTGTTTACAACTCAACTGAAAAAGTTCATATTCCTTAAATTGTGCTAAGTTTTTATCGTATGTAGAACGAAATCTTAATTCCAAAAACGTTTTTATGGTTTTATTTAAGTCGTTTTCATTAGGTTCTGCACTACAGGCAATCAAAAATAAAAATAAAAAAAAATTATGAATTTTCATTCAATACTCCCAATAATTCAGTAATATGCTTTATTTCATATATTTGGATCCCAAAAATTTCTAATTGTTGATTTTGGCAAGGAAGGAAAATTTTTTCTATACCTAAATTTTGTAATTCCTTTATTTTTAAATAAATATAGGGGGTGGGTCTAATTTCTCCAGTTAATCCTATTTCTCCAATAAAAGCAGATTTAGAATTGATATTTTTTTCTAAATACGAAGAGAGGATAGCAGCACAAATAGCTAAATCCAGATCTGGTTCATGAGAAGTTAGTCCTCCTGCTAAATTTGTAAAAATATCATGTTCTCCCAAGTTGATTTTTAAGAATTTTTCTAAAACAGCAGCAAGTTGAACTACCCTTCGAATATCAAGACCTTCTGCCATTCGTTTTGCTTGTCCAGAATTTGCTCTTGTAACTAAAGCTTGAACTTCTACTCCAATCGATCTACTACCTTCTAAAATTGCTGAATATACATAACCGTAAGAAATATCGTGATGGATATCACCTAAAACTGATTGTACTACTTTTAAACCATTTGATTTTATTTCGAATAGTGCAACTTCACCTACGTTTCCGAATCTATTTTTTATTGCTCGTAAGATTCTTAAAGAGTTGAATCGATCACTTTCGAAATATAAAACTGTATCTACAATATGTTCTAAAAGTTTAGGACCTGCAATTGTTCCTTCACGAGTAATATGTCCTATTAAAATAATAGGTATGTTTGTTTTTTTTGTGATTTCTAATAATTTAAAAGCAATAAGTTTTAATTGAGAAACACTTCCGGGTAAGGATTCATTTGTGATAATCGTTTGTACAGAGTCTATGATAACTAAATCCGGACTTGTATTTAAAATATAATGTATTATATTTTGTAGTTCCATTTCTCTACATATAAAGATATTTTCTCCATGAATGAACATTCGATTAGAGCGGAGCTTGATTTGTTCTAAAGACTCCTCACCAGAAAAATATAAAACCTTTTTTCCATTTTCTGAAAATTTTTGAGATATTAAAAGCATAAGTGTGGATTTTCCAACTCCCGGTTCTCCACCTAATAATATAAATGACCCTGGAACGAATCCACCTCCTAATACCAAATCTAAGTCTGGAATTCCAGAAGATATTCTTAAATTTTCTTTTGTGTTTATATCAACTAAGCTTTTTAAATGAAATTCTTGATGTTTTTTTTCATTCTCTATCATTTCCTCTATGGTATTCCAACTTCCACAAGAATCACACTTTCCTTGCCATTTAAGATAAGTTTTAAAACATCTCGTACATCTAAATCTAGGTAAAACTTTGATTTTATTCATACTATTATAATATATACTCGAAATGGGACATTTTTTTTTAAAAATAAAAAAATTAAAAAATTACTTAGGAAATTAAGTATTGTTTTCTTCTTGATGGGATTCAAAATATTCTAAATTGTCAAATCGGAACATTTCAGGTCTATAAGCTAATTTAAATGTTCCTAATGGACCATTTCGGTGTTTTGCAATGATAATTTCCGCTTTTCCTCGATTTTCTATAGCTTCGGGAGAGTCAGGATCACTATAAAAATCCCTGTGTATAAACATTACAATATCTGCATCTTGCTCTAATGCACCAGATTCGCGTAAGTCTGAAAGTTGAGGTTTAGGATCTCTTCTTTGTTCTACGGAACGATTCATTTGAGATAAAGCTAAAATAGGTAAATTCGTTTTTTTTGCTAACAGTTTTAAGCTTCGAGAGATGCTTGCAACTTCTACTTGTCTTCCAAATTTTCTTGATTCTGGATCAGAAATCAATTGTAAATAATCAATCACCACTAAGCTAGGTTCTTTTCCCTGCCTACGTAGTTCAATTTCTAGTTTTCGAGTTCGAGCTATGCAATCCCAAATATCTAAATTTCCAGAATCATCAATATAAATAGGGCTAGAAAAAATTCTTCCTATAGATTCTTTTATTGCCTCTTGCTTATGGTGTGGTATATGCCCTTTTTTCAGATCACTTAAGTTGATTTGTGCATCAGCGCTAAGCATACGAATGAGTAACTCTAGTCGGCTCATTTCTAAAGAATAAATAATCACTGGTTTTTGATAATATAAAGCAATGTTCATACAAATATTAAGTGCTAAAGTAGATTTTCCCATTCCTGGTCTTGCTGCTAATAAAATTAATTCTCCACCACGAATTCCCGAGGTAATCCTATCTAATTCATGAAATCGGGTAGGTTGTCCCGTTAATCCTCCTTTTGCTTCTAAGAGACTATTTATGTAATCGAGAAATTCTTTTTTTAAATCTTCAACAGGAACAACTCCCGTAGTAATGCTCTCTCCAGTAATTTTTAAAATTTCGTCTTCAGCATATTTTAAAAAACTGCTTTCATTTTCTTGAGGTTCTAAAGCTTTTTCTTCTAATTCTTTAAGTTTTAAAATCAACTTTCTTCTTATCGAAAAGTTGTGGATTCTAATTGCATGGTGTATTGTATTTGTAGGAGAGAGAACTTTTTCGCTAATTCGAAATATCGTTTCTGCTCCACCTACTTTTTCTAAATTTTGATGATCTTCTAAATATTGTATAAGTCTTACTGGATCAATTTCTGTAGTTGTTTCGGATTCTCTTATAAGATTTTCTATAGATTCATATATAATTCGATTCGAAGCAAGAAAAAAATCTTCGCTTTTAATAATATTTGAAATCTGAAAAATTAAATCCGGACGTATTAACAAAGAACCTAAAACTTGAATTTCTGCTTCTAAATCATAAGGCAAATTTTGTATATTTTCTGTTTGAGAAGCCAAAGTTATGCCTCTTACTTTATTTCAGAAATTTAAAATGAATTATTTTTGTTGTTCTAAACTTACACAAAAATAAAGTAATTAAAGAAAATCAATAATTTTTTATTGATTTTCTTTTTCTTCTTTTGCTTTTTCTGAATAAGGAACGACTTTTATAGTTAAAGGAATTTTTACATTTTCTGATAGATTTAAAGAAATCTTATACTCTCCTAGTTGCTTTATAGGTTCGTTTAAATAAATTTTTCTTTTGTCGATTTGCTTTCCTGTTTTTTCTTCCAAAATTTTTGCAATCAAGACAGGTGTAACAGAACCATATAATTTATTTTTTTCTCCGACTCGCACTGGAATTTCTAATTCTTGGATTGATTCGAAAGATTTTGTTAATTCTTCTACCTGTTTTTTTCTTTTTTCTTTTTTAATTTCTATAATTTTTTGCTGATGGAGTAATGCCTTTTTAGTAGATTTAGTAAAGGGTATGACTAAATTTTTTGGAATTAAATAATTTCGAGCATATCCATCAGCAACATCTTTTATATCACCAGCGTCTCCTAAATTGGGTATATCTTGTTTTAAAATCACTTTCATTTTGATTCTCCTTAAAATGGTATATCTTCATCTGTAGAATCTAAAGTTGAGTTTTCATAGTCTTCTTGTATTTCTTGGCTTATTATTTCTTCATTTTGATTTAGATTATTGTTCATAGTTTTTGGTGTTAGAATTTGTATATTATTTACTACTACGTCTATTGAACTAACATTTTTTCCATCTTCTGTTTGCCATCGATTTTGTTTTAGTCTTCCTTCTACCACAATTTGCATTCCTTTTTTTATATAATTTTTTACAAAATCAGAAAGTTTACCCCATGCTATACAGTTTATATAGTTTGTTTCTGTAGTTAATTCTCCCGATTTCTTTTTATATTTTCTATGATTTGCTATTGTAAATGTACTTAAACTCATTCCAGTCTGAATCAATTTATAGTTGGGATCGCCTGTAAGCCTACCTATCAATATAACATAATTGATATCTGACATTTTATTTTTTTTGCAGATTTTTTAAAAAATATTGTAAAACATTACTGTGAATATTTAATTGAAATATAAGTTCACTTGCTAAATTTTTATCCATAGATAAATTACATTCTATATAAATTCCATTTTTGTACTTTTTTCTTTCGTAATTTAATTCTTTTCTTCCTAAGATTTTTAGATTATTAATTTTTACATTAAATTCTTTTAGTATTTTTTCTAACTCTTCTTTTGCAGTTTCTAATCCCAGGTCTGGGTTTAGAATCACAATTAAATCGTAGTCTCTTATCTGATTTTCCATATATAAGCATCCATGAAAAAAATTAAAATTTACTAAGCAAGTTTTTTTTATTCATCTATAAAGCTTTCTAGAGCTTCTTCTAAAGTTTTATAAATTTCAAAAACATTAGAAAGTTGAGTAAGAGTCATTA
Organism: uncultured bacterium; assembly: GCA_937928085.1. Taxonomy (GTDB): domain Bacteria; phylum Spirochaetota; class Leptospiria; order Leptospirales; family Leptonemataceae; genus SKYB61. Next base: position 284,221 of record CALFVU010000006.1, read on the forward strand.
AATTTTCAATATCAGAATTAAGCCCTGAAAATACAATTCTTCCTTTTAGGTAGTCTATATGTTTAAAAATGTGTAAAAATAATCCTAATGCCTGAGAGTTTACAAATGGGACTTTTTTCATATCAATAATAAATTTTGGTACTTTGTTAGGTTTTATGTAATTCTCCATTCTTTCAGCCAATTGATATTCATCTCCAGATTTAATAGCACCTTCAATGGAAACTACGACTACTTCGCCTTTATTCGTAAACTTTAACTTCATATTTTGTAATACCTTTTTTGTTTTAATCAAAATTCAATTCTAAAATTTTTTTTATGAAGTTTTGCTTTTTTAAATATATGGTATAATGATTCTTTGTAAATCCATTTAGGTTTAAAGTCAATTCTTTTTTTAGATTCAGTTTAATAATTTTTTTTAAATTATGATTTTTTATGATTAAATGTGTTTCTGCATTGTAAGGAATTTGAGATTCACAAATATACATGTTGGATTTTTCTGTATATTGTTCCACTTTCGTAATTGCTAAGATATTTTCTTCGTTTATATTTTTAAATAATTCTACAATAAAAAAATCATTGTCTAATTTTTTGATTTCTGAGTAAATTGTAAGCTTCATAAAACTATGCACAGTAATACAAAATTTGAATTTCTTTTCTTTTAGATAAAGCGATAGATAATTCTTTCTCTATTTTTTTTATCACTTTGTAAACATTATATTCATTGATTTTTAAAAAATCTTGAATTTCTTTAAGAGAAATAATTCTTTTTTCTTTTTTCAATTTAGACAAAAAATCTTTGTGATTTTTTTTAAAATCGGTTTTAAAATCCCTAAACAAAGTTTTACGTGAACTCTTAACGTTTTCTAATTGCTTTAAATAATTTTTTTTGATTTTTCTAAATAAATTTTTGATTTCTTTATAGTCATAATGTGTGATTAAGTATTTTAACTCCGAGGTATCCAACTCTAGATGATAATATAATTTAAAAATAATTCTTTCTAAAACAGAAAAATGATTTAACTTTTCCGAAAGAAGAAACCAAAAATGGATTCTTAATTCACTTCGAGTTATATATGTTTCGGATGTATTCGTTTCTATATTTAGATTCTCCAAAAGAGGGGTATACAAAGAATTCAAAGAAAATAATCTTTTTGATTTTAAATAACTATAAAAAGCATTTCTTAATCCTCCCCTTAAATATTGCAAAAAAGAAAAAGGAACTTGATCATTATATTTTTGTTCTAAAAGTTGATAATTCTGCAAAATTTTATCTAATTGATATTCTATAAATTCTACAATAAAATTTAATCTTGTATCTAAATCACTATGAATTTTTTTTAGTTCTTGAGAATTATAAAAGTAAATATATTGTATGATCTGATTTTTATTCAAAGTTTTTTTATAACTATCGTAGAGATCATCGATTTGTTTTTGTTTCATTCTATCCTCCATAAATTTTTATATCTTTACTAAAAATTTATCTTTTTAAACAAGATTTCTCTTTTTGTTGATTTTTTAAAAATTATGAGTTTTATTTAAACATTTTTTGACTTTTTCATTATTTTCAAAAATTTCGAAAATAATTTAATTAAACTTTCAAAAGTATTAAAATGCAGTTTTGAAATGATTTGAAATTCTTTTTTTTAAAAAAAATGTGGACTTTATGTTTTTATTAAATAAACATTTTAAACAACAATATCAGTTTGAAATCTGGAAATTAAATCAAAATAAAATTTTATACGAAGATGATCTCGCAGTAAATCATTTAACTTTTGATACTAGAAAATTAAATGCTGGAGATTTTTTTATAGCTTTAAAAGGTCAAAGAGATGGACATCATTTTGTTTTTGATGCTTATCAAAAAGGAGCTAAAGGTGTTATCATTGAACATTCTTTTAAAGAAAATTTGATCCATACTTATCAAAACTTTGATCGAGACTTTTGGGTAGTTTCAGTGCCGGATACAATGAATTTTTTACACAAAATTTCTAATTATCATCGAAATTTTTTAAAAGCAAAAGTAATTGCGGTTTTAGGTTCAAATGGAAAGACTACCACAAAGGATTTTTTATTTCAAATGTTGCAATTTTTTGAAAAAAATGTTTATGCAACTTTAGGTAATTTTAATAATTCTATTGGATTACCTGTAAGTATACTAAATGCTCCTTTGGAAAGTAAAATTTTAATCTTAGAATTAGGGATGAATCACCCCAAAGAAATTCAATTTCTAACAAATATAGCGGAACCAGACTGGGCTGTAATGACTTCAATAGGTCGGGAGCATTTAGAATTTTTTAAAGATGAATTCGAAGTAGCAAAAGCAGAATTAGAAGTTTTAGAAGGATTAAAAGAAAATTCATATTTTTTTTATCCATTACAAGCACCTTTAGTTGATTATGTACAGGATTATTGTATACAAAAAAAAATAAATTTAAGCTTGTTTGCTTTGGATAAACATCAAAGTTGCGAAGAGCAAATCAATCCTTTAATAAAAAAACAAGTTGCAAAAATAAAAAAACAAACCTTATTTTGGAAACACTGGAAGATAGAAAATCCTAAGATTTTACATTTAGGAATGTTGAGTAATTTGTTTTTATCTTTTTTAGTTTGTTATGAAATGTTTTTACGAAATTCAGAAAGCGAAATTAATGTATTTCTTGAATTTATAACCAATATTCAAATTCTTTCCAGACAAAGATTCGAAATTTTACCTTATAAAAATACATGGATTATTGATGATAGTTATAATGCAAATCCTGATTCTTTTATAATGGCTATAGAATCATTAAGAAACTTATTTCCGAATGAAAAATTAGGTTGTTTTGCCGGCTATATGGCAGAATTAGGTCATTATAGTAAGCTTGGACATAGAGTTGTAGGAGAGGCTTTAAAAAAACATTCAATTGATCTTTTGGGATTATGTGGAAAAGAAGATGTGTTAAATATTCAAGAAGGTTTTGGAAATTCTTATGTTTCTTATTTCGAGAACAGTGAACTACTTGCCAATGCACTACGAAAACAAAATTTGAGCTTTTTAGAGGAGTATAGAGCTATTTTAATCAAAGGTTCTCGCTCTACGAAAATGGAAAAAATTACAGAAGTTTTTAGAAATTTATATGTTTGAATATATTTATAATCATTTTGATGTGCCGGGATATTTTAGGGTTTTTAATTATGTAAGTTTTAGGGCTATTCTTTCCGGACTTACTTCTATGCTTATTACGTTTTTTGTTGGTGATAGAATTATTTTTCTCTTAAAGAAAATCAAATTTAGAGAAACCATACGAGATGATGGCCCAAAAAGTCATCATAAAAAAGCTGGAACCCCTACGATGGGAGGGATTATCATTCTTCTTAGCTTAACAATATCTTGTGTTTTATTCGGTAATTTTAGAAATTATTATTTTAATTTATTATTAGTATGTACTTTACTTCTAGGAGCTATTGGTTTTTGGGATGATTATACAAAAGTAGTTTTAAAAAATAAAAAAGGGCTGGATCCAAAATTAAAATTATTTCTTACTTTATTTGTATCAGGAGTTTTTTTGTTTTTATATTATTATTTTACACCCGATGTGGTTCAAAGAGAACAGGGGATTAGTTATAGAATCAATTCATTATTTGTTCCTTTTTATAAATATCCTTTGTTAACTATACCTTTAGGATTAGCATTTGTATTTTGGTTTTTTGTTATATTGGGTAGTATTCATGGAGTAAACTTGACAGATGGTCTGGATGGTTTAGCCATAGGTACAAGTGCTATTGTTGTGGTCACATTAGGTGTTTTTGCTTATCTTTCTGGTACTCCTAAAGTAGCAGATTATTTAAATATTCCATATATAGAAAAAGTACATGAAATTTCTGTGTTTCTCTCTGCGCTAACTGGTGCCAGTATAGGATTTTTATGGTTTAATGCACCTCCTGCAAAAGTGTTTATGGGCGATACAGGTTCTTTATCCATAGGTGGAGTAATAGGAATGACAGTTGTAATTTTAAAAAAAGAAATTTTGTTATTGATTTTAGGAGGAATTTTTCTTATAGAAGCTTTATCGGTAATCTTGCAAGTATCTTATTTTAAACTTACCGGAAAGCGAATTTTTAAAATGGCACCGATTCATCATCATTTTGAGCTTTCCGGTTGGCCTGAAACTCGAATTGTGATCCGATTTTGGCTTATTGGAATCATTTTGTCTTTAATTGCTATTTCTACTTTACGATTACAATGAATTTAAACAACAAAAATGTTCTTGTTCTTGGAGCTGGCGGTGTAAGTGGAAAAGCTATGGTAAATTTACTTAGAAATTATACACAACAAATTTTTGTATATGATCAAAATCCACAAATACAATTTGACAAAGATTTAGAAAATCTTTCCTCATTTGATTTTGAAAATATAAATCAAATTGAATTTTTAATCAAAAAATATCAATGGGACTATTGTTTTTTATCGCCAGGCTTTCCAAGAAGTTCAATAGTAGTCCGAACATTAAAAAACAATTCTATACCAGTAATTGGTGAATTGGATTTGGGTTATTATGCTCTTTTTTTTCTACTAAAAAAAAAGCCTTTTGTTGTAGCTATTACGGGTACAGATGGCAAATCAACTACTACGAATTTAACTGCAGAGTTGTTACGAAGTCAAAACATTCGTGCAATAGAATGTGGAAATTACGGGATTCCTTTATCTGAAATTGCAAGTCAAACTATTAATCACAAAGAATTTGATGTGTTAGTAGTGGAATGTTCTTCTTATCAACTAGAACATCTTTTATATTTTAAACCTGATATTTCGATGATTCTCAATATTGCTGAAGATCACTTAGATCGATATGATTCTTTAAAGGATTATCTAAAAGCAAAATTAAACATTGTTTCTTTAGTAGATAAAAATCACTACTTGATCACAACCAAAGATGTAGTGAAAAAAATTGTTGAATTGAATTTGAATGAAAATTTACCAGATATTAACATAGAAATCATTAATTTCGATTGGTTAAACAAAGAGGGATATCGTTTTTTGGATTTTACTTTTTATTGGAGGGATCTAAAAGTAGATCATTTAAACCATAGAATGAATTTTTTATTTTCTATAAAAGCAGTTGAGCTTTTTTCTTTAAAAAAAGGAATTTTACTAAACAAAGAATCGTTAAACGAAACTTTTAAAAATTATTCTGGATTACCATATCGGTTGCAATTTATAAAAAAAATTCATAACATTTCTTTTGTAAATGATAGTAAAGCTACGACTGTTCAGGCTGTAGTTTCTGCAATAAAGAATTTTAAAGATGAATATGTATTTTTATTACTTGGTGGCTTGGATAAGAACTTGAATTTTAGCGAAATTTTAGAATTAGATATTTATAAAAAAAACAAACTTTTTCTTTTTCCTTTTGGAGCTTCTGCTAAAAAAATCCAAAATCAATTGAATACAGAAAAAACATACCAAAATTTAGAATCAGCGTTTTTTGATGCAATACAAAAATCAAAAAAACTAAAAGAAGAAAAAATTGTGATTTTACTTAGTCCAGGTTGTGCATCGTTTGATCAATATAAAAATTACAAAGAAAGGGGAGAACATTTTAATCAACTTGTAGAAAAAGCAAATGAAGCTCTATCTTAAAAGACTTATAAACATTAACAGTTCTATAGATTTATATTTCTTATTTTTTCTTTTTATTTATATTTTATATGGTCAATGGATTCTTTCTTCTGCTTCTTCTATTATGGCATATCATCAAAAGTCTGATTTTTTTTATTACTCTAATAAACAAGTACTCTGGCATCTTTTAGGTTTATTGACGATGTTTATTTTTCTATATTTTCCTGTTCAAATATTAGAAAAATATTATAAAATAATTTTATATATTTCTATTGTATTACTATTACTTGTTTTTGTGCCGGGAATTGGAAAGACTATTCAAGATAAAAATTCTTTTGATTTTAAACGATGGATACAAATTGGATTTATTTCATTTCAGCCTTCGGAATTTGTAAAAATTTCTTATCTTTGTTATCTCCCCCATTTAACAAAAGAAAGAAACATTTCTATAAAAAACGATTGGAAACTCTGGATTCCTTTTTTTATTATTCTTTTAGCTTTATTTTTACAGCCTCAATATGGAGTAATGATTTTATTTTTAATGACTTTCTTTTTTTTTCTAATTTTACGAGGCTTTTCAATTTTTAAACTAGTGTCGATTGTAATTGTTTCGATTCCTTTTTTTATTTTCTTAACTATTTTGCAACCTTATCGTTGGGAAAGAATCAAAATCTGGTTAGATCCTTATGCTTATCGATTTGATAAAGGTTATCAGTTAGTTATGTCTTTTCGTGCATTTTCTGATGGAAGTGTATTTGGCACTGATATTTCTCGATCAGTGGCTCATCGATACTTAACGTTTGGACATACAGATTTTATTTTTTCTTTACTTGCAAATAGCATGGGAATCATTGGTGTGTTTTTATTTTTATTATTGATAATACTAATTTATATTCGTGGTTATCAATTAATTAAAAAAATCGATCATGAATTTAATTTCTTACTTGCTTCAGGAATTTTATTGTTTTTTATGCTACAGGTTATCGTAAATATTTCTGTTGCAACTGGACTTATTCCTACTACTGGAATTGGTCTGCCATTTGTTAGTTATGGTGGATCTTCATTAGTGAGTTATTATATTTTAATGGGAATTTTTCTTAATATTACAAAAAAAAGGACTTTATAATGAAGCCTAATTTTTTGATTATTGCTGGTGGTACAGGAGGTCATATATCTCCGGGAATTGCTATTTACGAAGAATTGAAAAAAGATGGGCATACTTGTATTTTTGTTAGTTTAAAAAAAAACAAATATTACCCGGAATTCGAAAAAAAAAAGATTCCTGTAAAATTTATTGTTTCTCCAAAATTTTCTTTTCAATTAAATGAAATTTTTTTGTTTTTTCCCCTTTTTATTTATGCAACTTTTCAATCCATATTGATTCTTATCAAAAATAAAGTTCAGATTTTGATAAGTATGGGAGGGTATCCTGCAGTTCCTATGTTACTTGCAGGGATTTTTCTAAGAAAAAAAATTTATCTATGTGAGCAAAATGTAATACCGGGTAGAGTAACAAAAATTTTTTATCGATTTGCCAAAAAAGTATTTTTAACTTTTCCTATAGAAGGTGATTTATCGAATGATCATCGTTTTGTGATCACAGGAAGTCCTTTTAGAGAAGAGCTTTTTGAATTTGCTACTCGTTTTAAGAAAAAAAATACAAAAAGAAAAACAATTTTTATTATTGGTGGAAGTCAGGGAGCATTACAATTAAATCATATGATTCTAAATTTTTGGCAAAAATATCCCGAAGAGTCTAAGAAATTCAATTGGATTTTACAAACAGGTGAAAAACATCTAAAAGAAGTCATAGAAAAAAAAGAATCTTTATCTTTTAAGAATCAAATCATTTGTTTTGGATTTTCAACAAACATTTATGAATACTTTGCAAAAGCTGATATACTTGTATGTCGCGCAGGTTCCGGCATTTTAAACGAGGCTATTTTATTTGGAATTCCAATGATTGCTATTCCTTTTCCTTATGCAAAGGATAATCATCAGTTAAAAAATGCGGAGTATATAGAGAAAAAACATTTTGGTATTTCTATCAATACAAACACTACTGATCCGCATTTACTTTGGGAGGCCTTAAAAAAAATGATCCATCAACATTCCTTCTTTCTTGAACATCTTTCGAAAAATCGAATTTTACTTAATCCTTCGCAAATTATAAAAAAAGAAATTATATAAAATTTCTTATTAAATTATTTATAAATTCTTTAAAGTTTTCCTTTTCAAAAAGATTTGACGTTTACTTTTTTTTATTAAAATTCGATCTAGATAAAAAAAATTAACATATGAATAAGGTTCATAATCAGGAGATTATATGAAACTACACGAATATCAAGCAAAGGAAATTCTTAAAAGATATGGGGTAACAGTTAGGCCTGGCAAAGTCGTAGAGAAAAAAGAAGACCTTGCTAATGCCTACGAAGAAATTGGTGGAGGTATAGTTGCAGTTAAATCCCAAATTCATGCTGGAGGGAGAGGTAAAGGAATAATCTACGATGGTGAAGATCCATCAAAATCAAACAAAATTCTAGAAGGTGGTGTTAAAATAGCAAAAAATAAAGAAGAAGCTATTGAATATGGTTCTAAAATTTTAGGAAACTATCTTGTAACACACCAAACCGGCGGAAAAGGAAAAAAAGTATTGAAAGTATATCTGGAAAAAGGTACTAATTTTGTTCGCGAATTTTATGTGAGTATCCTACATGATCGCTCTATTAATAAACCCATTATTATGGCATCTTCAGAAGGTGGGATGGAAATTGAAGAAGTTGCGGCTAAATTTCCAGAAAAGATTATAAAGATTCCTATTGAACCAGCTATTGGTATGATGCCCTGGCAGGCAAGAGAAATTTTATATAGACTTCAAGTTAACGAAGAAACTTTTAAATCTGGAGTGAACTTTTTGTTAAACTTATGGAAAGTTTATGATAATGAAGATGCCTCTTTATTAGAAATCAATCCATTAGTGTTAAGTGCAGAAAATGAACTAGTAGCTCTTGACTGTAAATTTAGTTATGATGATAATGCTCTCTTTCGACATCCAGAAGCCAGAGAGCTACGAGATATAACAGAAGAGGATCCATTAGAGTTGAAAGCTGGAGAATATAATTTAAACTATGTCCGTTTAGATGGAGAAGTAGGCTGCATGGTAAATGGAGCTGGTTTAGCTATGGCAACAATGGATTTAATTAAACATGCTGGTTCTTTTCCTGCAAACTTTCTTGATGTTGGTGGTGGTGCAAATCCCACTAGTGTAGCAAATGGTTTTCGAATTATTTTGAGTGATCCTAACGTAAAAGCAATATTCGTAAATATTTTTGGTGGAATTGTACAATGTGATAGAGTAGCAAATGGAATTGTTCAAGCTGCAAAAGATGTTCATATACATTTACCTTTAATTGTTCGACTAAAAGGAACAAATGCAGATATTGCTGCGAAAATTTTATCAGATTCAGGTCTTTCAATCATAGTAGCTGATGAAATGGAAGATGCTGCTGAAAAAATAAAACAAGTCTTAAACAAAGCATAAGAAGGAGTATAAAATGGCAGTTTTAGTAGATAAAAATACCCGATTAATAGTACAAGGGATTACTGGTAAAGAAGGAAGTTTTCATACCCAACAAATGATTGAATATGGTACGAATGTAGTCGGTGGAGTTACGCCGGGAAAAGGTGGACAAAAAACCGAACACGGGGTACCAATTTTTAACACGGTTCGAGAAGCAGTAGAAAAAACAGGTGCTAATGCAACAGTAATTTTTGTTCCTCCAGCATTTTCAGCAGATGCGATTTTAGAAGCTATTGCTGCTGAAATTCCCTTGATTGTTTGTATCACTGAAGGAATACCTACAAAAGATATGGCTCGAGTATATACAGTGTTGCAAAATTCTAAATCTCGCTTGATAGGACCTAATTGCCCTGGTGTAATTAGTCCGGGAAAAGCAAAGATTGGAATTATGCCTGGTTTTATTCATAAAGAAGGAACCATTGGAGTAGTATCAAGATCTGGAACATTAACATACGAAACAGTAGCACAACTAACTGCTGTAGGTTTAGGTCAAAGTACTTGTATTGGTATTGGAGGTGATCCAGTTATTGGAACAAAGCATAAAGATGCTGTAAAACTTCTTAATGAAGATCCCGAAACAGAAGGGATTATCATTATTGGAGAAATTGGTGGAACAGACGAAGAAGATGCTGCGGAATGGATTAAAGATCATGTTAAAAAACCAGTAGTTGGATTTATCGCAGGACAAACTGCACCTCCGGGTAAACGAATGGGACATGCTGGAGCCATCATATCAGGTGGTAAAGGTACAGCACAAAGCAAAATGGAAGCTATGAGAAAAGCAGGTATTACTGTTGTGGAAAATCCTGCCTATATTGGAAGAACAATGAAAGAACTTCTCCAATCTCGAAAATAAAAGCGACTTTTGTCGCTTTATTTTTAAATTTTTGTTGCAATTTTTTTTAGTAAATCTAAAATAAAAATAATGTTTTGGGATTATATAGAATTTTTATTGAATTCAAATACAAACACAAGAATCAACATAAATTTGCCTGATCGTAAAAAAAAGAAAAAATCAAAACAAATTCAATTTGTTGACTTAAGTGATCTAAGTAATTTTTCACAAAAGAAAGAAAAATCAATCCAACTCAATACAACAGTGTTAATTGAAGAGTATAAAGAATTTATAAAAGAACTTAAAGATCCTATAACGGGCGATCCTATAGAATTTTTAGAATATAGGAATTTATACCGTTGTAGAAATTGTACAGTATTATATCTTAAAGAAAGTTTCGAATTTTTATTACAACAAAATCATGGCAAATGTGTAAGTTGTGGTGCTTCTGATATAGAAGCTTTAGTTTATGATGGAGAAAGTATTAAAATTCAAAGATTTGATCCCGAATATGTAACCCTAGATAACTATACGTTTTTTGTGGGAAGATCAGTAAAGTTTTATGGGAAAGTAATCAAAATTTTACAAAGTAGAAGAGGAGATTATGCTCTGATGTTTGAAGATAAACCATGGGTAGAAGGTTTTAAATTAGTAGTATTTTATCCCATTATGAATAAAGGAAAAGGTTTAAATCGATTGTTTTTAGAATCTTTAATGGGAAAAGAAATTTTAGTAAGGGGACTTTTGAAGAAACATGAGATTTATGGTTATGAAATTTTGATTTTTAAAAGAAATATGATTCTTGACATCAAATAAAAGCATTGTAAATTGAAAACTATGATTACAGTCCGTTGTTATGTAAGAACAGCAGATAAAACAAAAAAAGCAGAGATCGGGATTTCTCCTGAAGTTACAGTAGCGGATGTGATAGAAACTTGTCTTTCTAAATGGAAATTACCCACCGATGTAACCTATACTCTTGTAGATTTTAATAAAAATCAAATACTTCCCCCTAATGAATACTTAACAAATTTAGGTATACAGGAAGGAACAATTTTAGAACTGCATCCCGTTTTAGAAGCTGGAAGTTATGAATCCTATTCTTAAAAGAAGAGAAAATGATCTCAAAAAACTTTATGAATTAGAAAATAAATATTCTTTTTTTAAAGTTCAAAATACAATTGGAACCCCATTACAAAGCATCGAAATTTTTTTAGATTTAAGCCTACCTGTGTCAAAAACAAAAACACATAAAGGTTTTGTTGTTACCATAGAATTATCTGCAAAATACCCTCTAGTCCCTCCGAAATTTATGATACAACCCGTAATCTATCATCCCCATATTTATGATTCAGGTACAATATGTATGGGAAATACCTGGATGGTTTCAAATACTTTAGATCTCGAGGTGGAGCGGCTAATTCAACTCTTAACTTTTGATCCAAAATACATAAATCCTAATTCTTTAGTAAATTTTAGTGCATATCAATGGTATAAAAAAAATCAAAAAAAATTCTCTTTTGGTTTTTAATGTTTATATCAGAAAAATATTTGCGACATCAACAAATCCATTGGCTTAGCCAAGAAGAGCTTTTCAAAAGCAAAGTTTTGATTGTTGGAGTTGGTGCTATTGGGAATGAACTTTTAAAAAATTTAGCACTCTTAGGTGTTGGATATATTTGTATTGTAGATTTTGATGTAATTCAAATACATAATTTAACAAGAAGTGTACTTTTTACAAATGAAGATATAAATCAAAAAAAAGTAGAGGTTGCTAAAGAAAAAATAAAAAAAATAAATCCTGATATATGTGTAGAAAGTTATTTTGGGGATATTTACGATTTACCTTATTCTTTCTTTAAAAAATTTGATTGTATCTTTTCTACTGTGGATAATTATGAGACAAGAATTCGCCTTCATCAATTAAGCTTTTTTAATCAAATTGATTTTTTTAACTCAGGTATTGATAGCCAATTTGTTTCTATAGATTTCTACCCTTATAGTAAAAATCGACTTTTATGTTTTGAATGCAATTTGGATCCTAAAATTTATCATAATATTCAAAAGCGATATTCTTGTGGTTGGATTCAAAAATATGCATATGAGCAAAAAAAAATTCCTACAACCATTCTTACAGCTTCCTTAAGTGCATCGATCCTTACTTCTGTTTTTGTTCATAAAAAAAGATACGAAGAGCCTTTTCGAATTTTTATAGATACAATATCTTGGAATTTTACCAATTTACAATTTTTAAAAAATTCTAACTGTTATTTTTGCAGCCAGTGGCAAAATTATAAAGAAATTTCTAAAGATGAATTATACAATAAAATCAAAGAACTTCGTGAAGATACTACGATTTTTTGTAATGAGCCTATATTGATTTCTACTCAATGTCTAAGATGTGGATTTTTTTACGAGTATTGGCAACTTTCTAGAAATTTTACTGAAAAAGACTTAAATTGTAAAGAATGCCATTTTGATAAAATAAAAATCTTGGTAAAAGATAGTTTTTCTTTAGGAGAAACTTTAAGATTAAAATCATTGCAATGGAAGTTTTTGTATTATTTTGACCAAAAAGAAAACTCTATGGTACTAGTCCCCAATGATTGAATGGAAAGAAGAACAATCAGATGTTGATATTTTAGATTTTGATTCTTTTGATTTTATAAAATATAAATTCAATAAAAACATAATTCTGCCTTATTTAGAAAATGATTTTCGAATTTTTTGTGTTGAAAAAGAATGGCATCATATGTGGGAATATGGTGCAACTTCCGAGAATGAGTTAGGGGGGTTGCTTTTAGGAAATGTTTTTCTTTATAAAAAAAAATATATTCGAGTCATTGATCAAATCCTTTACAATCAAGACTATCATCATTCCAAAACTCATTTAATTTTAAATTCTTCTTTATGGCAAAATGCGAATCAATTTTTGTTTGATTCACAAGGAAAACAAATCAAAACTGTTTTAGGATGGTTTCATACCCATCCGAATTTTTTACCGTTTTTTTCTACAACAGATAGAAAAACACAAGAAATTTTTGATTTTCCTTTTTCGATAGGCATTGTGTTTAATCCCATTTCAAAAACATACACCATTTATGAAAAAAAAGAATCTATTTTATATGAAAAATCTATAATTTTAATTTCGTAATTTTTAAAACTGATAAAACATAAACTGATATTAATTAAAAAATAAAACGTTTTTTTAATTTCTATTGCAGGATTCATTTAATAAAAATTTTCGTTCTATATGAGATCCTTGTCTGTAAATCTTGATCACATTGCCACATTAAGAGAAGTTCGAAAAACATTTTATCCTTCAATAACTACAGCGTACTCAATTTGTGAACTTGCGGGTGCTGATGGTATTACCGTACATCTTCGAGGAGATCGAAGACACATTCAAAATCAAGATGTAAAGATCTTAAGAACAATTTCTTTATTGCCATTAACTTTAGAAATGGCACCTACACAAGAAATGCTGAATATAGCAAAAGAAATCAAACCCGACAAAGTTACTCTTGTACCCGAACGACCGATTGAACTTACAACAGAAGGAGGATTAGACCTAACACAAAATGTGGATCATTTAAAAAAAGTGATTGATACATTAAAAGAAAGTAAAATTCGAGTATGTTTATTTTTAGAGCCAGACCTTAAAGCAATTGAAAAAGCAAAAACTTTAGAGGTAGACGCTGTAGAAATTCATACCGGAAAATATTCTTTATATTTTAACGAAAAAAAATGGGATTTATTCGAAGAAGAATTAATCAAAATTCAAGAATCAGTAGTTTTAGGAAAATCTTTAGGTTTGGTTATGAACGTTGGTCATGGTTTACATTATCAAAATATAAAACCAATAGCAAATATATCTGATATTCATGAATTTTCCATAGGACACTCCATCGTAAGTTATGCAGTTTTTGTAGGGTTAGAAAAAGCAATTCGAGAAATGTTAAATCTAATCAAAACTTAACATGGAACTTATTCATCTTATTATTGATAAAGTAAAAGATGTTTTTGTATTTAATTTAATTGAAGGTTCTGTTCCTTCTCGATACTTGCATTATCAGGTAAGTACAACTAAAAATTTTATAGAAGAATTTATTAAAGAAATTAATAACTTAAATCATTTAGTTCTCTCTTTACATAAAATCGAAAAAGATACTTCAATTCAAATCATTAACAAATTAAAAATTATATCAGAAACATTTTTTGTAGAATTCTTTCCAGAAGAAATCATAAAAAAAATTCGCTTAACGCAGGAAGGATATTTATTTTTTCATTTAGATTCCAATTTATCTCATATTCCATGGGAGCTTTTGTATGATGGTACTTCTTTTTTAGGGGATAAATTTCGCATAGGAAGAAGTATAGATGGAAGTTGGAGAGAAAAACAACAAGTCCAAAAACATAAATTAAAAATTTTGATCATTACGAATCCTACAGAAGATCTTTTGGAGGCAGAAGAAGAAGGAACTATTTTATTCGATACATTAAATTCCGAAATCCTCAGCGATGTGATTGAATTGCAAATGTATACTGGGAAAAGGGTAACAAAATTAAAACTTTTATCAGAGCTACAAAATTTCGATATCTTACATTATGCAGGTCATGTGGTTTATGATAAAGAAATACCTTTGGGCGGTATATTACTTTCCGAAGGAGAGGTTTTATCAGGAAAAGAAATTCAGAAATTGTCAAAAACTCCATCTTTGGTATTTTTCAATGCTTGTAGAAGTGCTATTGCTGAATCCAATATTGGGCTTGCTTACTCTTTTTTAAAAGCTGGAGTAGTGAACTATATTGGTACAAATTGGAACATTCCAGATTCAAAACAAACAATTGAATTTGCAGTAAATTTCTATCGTTGTTTATTTGATGAAAGAACAATCGGAGATGCTTTGTTTGAATCTCGTAAATATTCTCGAGAAGCAAATGAGATTCATAATTTATTATGGGCTTCTTATAGTTTATATGGAAACCCAATCATCAAATTTTTTAAAAATCCAGAAAAAAAAACATATGAAGCTATTCGAACAGATTGGAATTTAAAAAAAGTTTTAAAAGAATTTCCAACTTTTATTTCTTTACCCTACAAAGAATTTACTTTTGAAAAAGAAGATGTTTTTTATTTGTTTATTTGTTTTAAAAGACTGATCATTACTGTGTCTGGAATAATTTTAGAATCTTATAAAACATTAGACTTAAAACTTACTGATATTATTGATGAAATTTCTAAAAAAAATTTTCAAGAAGAAAAAAAAGACGATTATACAAATCTTAATCAATTAATCGAAACTAGTTTGATGTATTCTAAAAGAATTCATTTAATTAATTTTCAGATTCCTGTTTTGCCATTAGTAAAATCTTTTCTTTTACATTATGAAGATATCCAGAGAATGCTAAAAATTACTGAAGAGTTTCTTTATAGTAAAGAAAAAGAATTACAAGAAGAAATCCAAACAATTACGATAAGCTTTCAATATTTATTAGAAAATTTATTTATTGATTTTTCTATCCTTTCTCGAATTCAATTTTTTTTTAATAATGGAACACAATTTCCTTGCATTCTTTTTAAAGGACTTGAAGAAAAACCCTATTATGTTTTACCGATTTTTAAAGAGGATGAATCACTAAAAAAATTTTTAGAAGATCATATTGGAGAAGTTTGTATGATGATTGATGATTTTTATTTAAGTTTAAAAAATTATTTAGAGTATGAACCAATCTCTAAAAGTTTTATTTTTAAAATTATATGAATTTCAGTTATTGCCAAAATCAATTTTCTTGTTTTAGTTGCTGTGGATTGACGAATTTTAATTTATCATATTCTCAAATAGTACAAATTTTAATTGTACGAACAAAAGAGTTTCAATCACTTCCTGAAATCAAAAGAGAGTTGCTTTTACGTTATCGATGGCAAAGAGAACATAAAGAAAAATTCTTTCCACGTTATGACAAAGAAATTTATATCTGTCCTTTCTTAGGTTTCATAAAAGAAGATAAAATAGGATGTATGATACATCCTACAATAACAAACGAGAGTAGTCTTCAGGACGTTTCTTTTTATAAAAGTCGTATATGTTTGGAGTATAATTGTTATGTTAAGGATCAAGACAATGATCGTTTATATTTTGATTTTATTACGAAAGTGGTCTCTTCTAAGTTTTCTAAAAAAAATTTAAAAAAGTTTTTTAAAGGGGAAGAACCTATTCCAGAAAAGTTTTATCAAACATTTTTATATTCTCGCCTGATTGCTGATTCTATATTATATAAATTTATTGTACATTATTTTGATTTGCAACAATTAAACAAAAATCAAAGATTATATTTTTTTTTATTTTATATTGTTTGTTTTCGATTACAACAAAAATTTTTTGTTAGCTCTTTCGAAATCAATTACCTAAACTTTTCTTTACAAAGTTTTGAAGATAATTTAAAAATGTTATTGCCTGAATTAGAAAATAAAAAAAATTTTATAAAAAAATATAAAATGTTTTTAAAGCAAAATTATGTTAATCCAGATTCATCCAGTGAATCCTGAAAAGCGAATTCTAAAAAAAATAGCAGATAACTTAAAAAAAGGAAAAATTTATATATTCCCTACAGATACCGTTTATGCTTTTGTTTGTGGTTTTGATCAACCAAAAGCAATTGAACAATTGTATAAAATTAAAAATATGGACGAAAAACAATATTTAAGTTTAATTTGTAAAGATATTTCTATGGCAGGTAAATATGCACGTTTTATTCCCGATGAAGTATTTAAATTTATGAAGTCTCATACTCCTGGTCCTTATACGTTTATTTTACCAGCAAGTAAAGAAATGAATCGTAGGGGAATGGGAAAAAGAAAAGAAGTGGGGATTCGTTTTATCAAAAGTCCTTTGTTTACTATGCTTTTTGAAGTAGGAGAAATTGAAACTCCTTTCATCTCTACTTCTGTAAGAGAAGTAGAAGCCTATGTTACTCATCCTGAGGTTTTGGATAAAGTTTATGGGCATTTAGTAGAAGCTGTGATCGATGGTGGACCAAGAAAAAATTTGTATAGTACAATTATAGATTGTACGGACGGAATGAAAATCATTCGAAAAGGAAAAGGTGAAGTTCCTGAATTAGGATATTTTCCAGAGATGTTTGAAAGAGAATAACAATGAAAGCTTCTATAACTTACCGAGTTCCATATGGAGATATAGACAAAATGGGCTATGTTTATTATGCTAACTATTTTCGATATTTTGAGATGCTAAGAAATGAATTAATACGGTTTTCTACTGTTTCTTACAAAGAAATAGAAAATTCTTATGGATTAATGTTTCCCGTATTAGATGCGTATTGTGAGTATCTTTATCCTGCAAAATATGATGATGTAATTCGAGTCGAAGGTTGGGTATCAAAAATAGAAGCAAATCGATTTCAAATTTCTTATCAAATTTTTAATCAAGAAGATCAAAAATTAGTTTTAGGGTATACAAATCATATATGTTTATCTTTAGAAGGAAAACCAAGAAAGTTACCTGAATTTATAAAAAAGCTTTTACATAATTAAATTTCTGTTCGAAGATCACCTCTTAGATTTCGCCTTTTTGTTAAATTAGGATAAAATTCTAATAATCCTTTTAATACAGTTTCGTAAGGAAAATCTGGAAAGCTTCCCCGTTCTCGAATATATTCCATAAATTTATGATTTTTAGAATTGAATTCTTGAAAGATACTATCTTTTGTACCATCAAAATCCAAAGGTTCTACATTAAATTTTTCGCATAATTCTTTATCAAAAGCAGGTGTTGCTTTAATCCAAATTCCTGAATAACTAAAATCTTCAAAAATAAAAATCTCTGAATAACCATGAAAAGCAAAAATATCGGTGTTTAAAAACTGTAAAAATCGTTCGCTTGAAAGATGATTTTTTACATCAGCAAAACCTATTTTCGATGGAAAACCTAATTTTCTTGCTACCGTACAAAATGCGATGGCTTTAGGAATACAAAATGTTTTTTTTAAATACACAATATACGAAGCTTTATAGTATTTTTTATGAATTTTAAAATGATAAGGATTATAAAGAATTTTATCACGAATCCAATAATAAAAGAAAATTAGATTTTCTAAAGGATTTAAGTCTTTCTGAAAATGTTGTTGAAAAAACGTTTCAAATTCAGGGTGATTATAATCAAAATAATACGTTGGTTGTGTATAAATTATCCATTCTTCTTTAGAGAGATTCATTTTTGATTGATGAAAAGATTTCATAGATTATAGAAAAATAAAATTGATTTTTTTGTCAATTTTAAAATCATAAAATATTAATGGAAGTAATAGTTTTTGACGATAATAGAATTGTGAATTTACAAGAAAAATGGAAAAGAATTCAACTATATAAAGAAGTTTTAGATAGCACTATAAGAGATGTTTATGAAGAATTACAAACAAGTAAAGAAAAAAAACACAAAGCAGATGTTCAAAATAGAAAAAATCACTTGATTCAAAAATTTAAAGAAAAATAAAAGAATGATTTTTATGGAAGAATTTATTCTTCATAATTTAGAGAATGTTACATTAAAAGAATACCCTAACTATTATTTATTAGAACCAAAAGCAAGATTAGATTTATCTTTTTCTGAAAATTTCTTTATAGAAACGATTAATTTTATAACTTCTAATCCTAAAAACATTATTTTGAACATGAAAGAAGTTCCTTACATCTCATCTTCTGGTATAAAAGCCATACTAAAGTTAAAACAATATTTGGATGTAAGAGGTTATAAAATTTCATTATATCATCTTCTCCCGGAAGTGCAAAAAATAATCCATATATCGGAACTTTCCAATTTGCTTCCTATTTTCGATACTTTAGAACAAAGCATTGAGTATCTTAAAAAATAATATATTTTTTGTTGTAATTTTCATAGTCTATATAAGTTTACATTTTTTCTATGGAGAATTTCTTCCACCAATATGGCCTGATGAAGTTTTATTTTTTTCCGCAGCTAAGAATTTAATCCATACGAAGATTTTAAAAACGGATGTTCTTGAGGGAGTAATTTATGGTATGGATCAAGCTACTTTGTGGATTCCTCCTTTGCATTTAATTGTGTTATCTTTTATTTTTTTTCTTTTTGGAGAATCTTTATTTGTAGGTAGAACACTAAGTTTATTTTTTGGAGTCTTAGTGTTATCAGTATTTTATAAACTTCTTTTTGCAATTACTAAAAATAAAAAACTTTCTCTTTTTTTTATGTTCTTGTTATCAATTGAATATTCGTTGATTCGAAGTGGGAATATCATTCGAATGGAAATTCTAAATTTATTATTGATTTTGACTAGTTTATATTTTTTGGAAAAAAAGCAAAAAATATTTACTGGAATATTTTTAGGATTATCCGGCTTAACACATCCTATTAGTATTTTTTTAATATTTATAGTTTTTTTCTATTTTCGTAAATTAAAAGATATACTTATAATTGGAAGTATCGCTTTTGTTGTAATGACTCCATGGTTTGTATATATTTATCATCATTTAGATATTTTTCAATTTCAGTTTCTTGCACAACTAAACAGAAAATCAATTCATTATAATTATAATAGCATATTTTATCTAATAAAAGTTCTAGGGGGGCAATTTCTATCGAAAATGAATTTTGTTTTGGTTTATGCAATTTTAGTTTTTGCTATAGGATTGGGGATTTTATATACAAAAAAGAATTTTAAATATTTTTTTGTGTTTTTGATTGTTTTACTTACTGTATTTTTTAGTGGTGAAATGTGGTATGTAGTGTATATATTTCCATTTTTATTTTTATTTTTTGTAAATATGATTTTACAACAACCAAAACTGAATAAACTGATTATGATTGTTAGTTTGGTTTTTATTTTATGGATTCAGTTTAATGTATTCATAAAAATAATAAAAAATAAAAAAACATATCAAAAAGAATATCAGGAATTGGTAAATTTTTTAAATTTTTATACAAAAGATTGCAAAATAATTTTTTTACAGATGATTCCCGATCCTTATTTTGATTTAGATAAAAAAAAACAATATAAAGAATTCGCTCCATATGGGCTTTTTGCCAATCAGCTTTTTTTAGATTTTGAACAAAAACGATTAGAGACCTACAAACAAATTGATTGTTTTGTCATTTCAAATATTGAAAAAAAAGAACCCGTTTTAGAGAACTATTTGCAAAATCAATCTTTTCAAAAAATTTCATTTCCAAAATTTTCTCTAATATCTTCAGGCATTGTTTATAAAAAATTGATTCAACTTTGATTTTTTTTTTGAATTTCAAGAAAAAAACTAGCTTGTTTAAGTATAAATCAAATATGAAGCATAATGATCAATACCAACTAAAAAAAAACATTTTGTATGTATAAATATAAAAGAAAGTTTATATCAAACTCTATTAAATTATTCTCAAGGTGATATAAATTTTTTTCTAAGGTATTTATACAAAAAATATAAAAAAAGAATTTTATATCTAAAAATATCTTCATTTAAGCGAACAGCTACTGCTCAATATCAACCAAAAGGAAATTACAAAAAAATCAAAATTCAAAACATCAAACCTACGATTTGGTACAAATACTGGGAACTTCGACTAAACACTGGATATTCGATTAGTTATATTATAAGGGTATTTCTTGAATGGGAAAAAATTCAAAGAAAAGATGAAATTATTGCAGAACCCTTGCTTCCACCCATAAACTTAAAAGATCAACGAATCAATATACCTTATGCCAACCCAAATACTTTTCTACATAGTTATTCTAATCGCAGGATACTGAATTCAAGGAATCGTATGATTTATATCGAATATTGGGATGATGGGTAAAAAAATGTTTTAGACTGAAATAGGAATTTGTAAATTTATTTTATTATATTTTTTTTGAATTTTAAATCCCCAATAAATTATTTTAAAAACTTTAAAAATTTATAAACAAAAATTATTTGATTTACTAATCTTATTTGTATATCTAAAATTAAAGTTTTCAAAATATGGAGTTGATATAAAATTCGTTTTTGATAAGAAATCATACTTGTTATTTAAGAATTAGGATTTTTAAAAAAAACAAGTTCTAAATGATATTATTTCGATTAGAAAATACATAAAACTAGGAAAACTTTAAACTCTTAATCTATTTAAAAAACACATAAAGTTAGGGTTTAATTTTAAAAAAATCGATCAATTTCGTATCTTTTATTCATCACTTAAGATACTTTTAATAAATTAATTAAGCTTTTAGTATAGATAAAAGTAATTTTTTATTGACATATCAAGATATGTTTATATTTTGTTAAATAAATATTCTGATATTGAATTAAATGGATACATTAGAAATTTTGAAAACTTTATCTGATGAAACTAGAATAAGAATTTTGAATATACTTTCTTTTGAGCCTTTATGTGTAAATGAAATTATGGAAATTTTAAATTTAGGTCAAAGTAGAGTTTCTAGACATTTAAAAATTTTTGTAGAATCAAAACTATTAAAAGCGGTCAGAGTTGGTGCAAAAGTTTATTATGGTATTTCACCCGAATTCAGACTCCATCCTATGTATGATGCTTGGAATCAAATTCGACAAGTTCATTCTCCGAACTTCTACTGGGATAAGGAATTTTTTGATATTTTACAATTCGATACAAAAAAAGTTTTTGAATTACTAAATCATAGAAAACTTCAATCAATTCTTTTTTTTGATAAATTTGGAGATTTACAAGAGAAAAATCAAAATCAATACGTTGATCCCCATTTTTATAGAAAACAAATTTTAAGACTTATTCCTAAAAAGGTTTCGGTGGCAATTGAACCGGGGTGTGGAACAGGTTGGGTTTCAGGAGAGCTTATCAAAAAAGTTAAAACTTTGATTTGTGTCGATCAAAGTTCAAGCATTTTACAAAAAGCAAAAGAACGTATTCCCTTATTGAAAGGAAAACACATAGAGTTTATTTCTTCTTCTATGGAACATATTCCTTTAAAAAATGAAATTGCAAATCTAATTGTATATTCAATGGCTCTTCATCATGTCCCAAATGTGACTTTGGCTTTACAAGAAGGATATAGATTATTAAAAAAAAATGGAATTTTAATTATTGCTGAATTAGAAAATCATACCGAGGAAGCAATGAGAAAATATTTCGCAGATTTTTGGTTAGGTTTTTATTTAGAAGATCTAAAAAAAGAATTACAAAGACTAAATTTTAAGATCAATAAAACTTTTAAAGGGAAAGGAAAAGGAAAATTAAATTGTATTTTTATCCAATGCACTAAATAATTTTTTTAAAAAGGAGAAAACAATGGTACAAACAACTTTACAATACAAAGTTAAAGATATTACTTTAGCAGATTGGGGCAGAGAGGAGATTCTATTAGCAGAAAAAGAAATGCCCGGTTTAATGGCACTAAGAGAAAAATATGGAAAAATAAAACCACTTAAAGGAGCTCGAATTGCTGGATCTTTACACATGACTATCCAAACAGCAGTTCTTATCGAAACTTTAATAGAGTTGGGAGCGGAAGTTCGATGGTCAAGTTGTAATATTTTTAGTACACAGGATCATGCCGCAGCTGCGATTGCATCGAAAGGTATACCTGTTTTCGCATGGAAGGGAATGACTGAAGAAGAATATTGGTGGGCTATTGAACAAACTCTTCATTTTAATGGAAAGGGTCCAAATATGCTTTTAGACGATGGAGGAGACCTTACTTATTATGTCCATACAAAACATCCTGAATTGCTAAGTGAAATTAAAGGTGTATCTGAAGAAACTACAACTGGTGTTAAGCAGTTATATAGAATGTTAAAAGAACAAAAGTTAAAAATACCTGCCATTAACGTAAATGATTCTGTTACTAAAAGTAAATTTGATAATATCTATGGTTGTAGAGAATCTTTAGTAGATGGAATTCGTAGAGGAACAGATTTAATGTTAGCAGGAAAAATTGCTGTAGTTTGCGGTTATGGTGATGTAGGTAAAGGTTCTGCTCAAAGTTTAAGAAATAGTCAATGTAGAGTGATTGTTACAGAGATCGATCCTATCTGTGCTTTACAAGCGGTTATGGAAGGTTATACTGTGGATGTGATCGAAAATTGGGTAGATAAAGCAGATATTTTTGTTACTGCAACAGGAAATAAAGATGTGATACGTATTGAGCATATGGAAAAAATGAAAGATGGAGCAGTTGTATGTAATATTGGACATTTTGATGTGGAAATTCAAGTAGATAAACTAAAAAATTATCCCGGTATACAAAGAAAAACCATAAAACCACAAGTAGATAAATTTACTTTTCCAAATGGAAAAAGTATTATTCTTCTTTCTGAAGGTAGATTGGTAAATTTAGGAAATGCTACAGGTCATCCCAGTTTTGTTATGTCAATGAGTTTTACAAATCAAGTACTTGCTCAAATTGAACTTTTTACAAAGCAATACGAAGTTGGAGTTTACTTATTACCAAAACATTTAGACGAAATGGTAGCTCGATTACATTTAGAAAAAATTGGTGCTAAATTGACTACTTTAACACCTGAACAGTCTGAATATCTTGGAATTCCAGTTGAAGGTCCTTATAAAGCTGAACACTATCGATATTAATTTTTTATGATTCCGGAGATATAGAATGGAAATCCTATTAGATAAAACAGTTAAAAAACCGACTAACTGGGACGAGTTAACAAAAACTTTATCTGAAAGAATTATGATTCTTGATGGTGCAATGGGAACTATGATCCAAAAATATAAACTTTCAGAAACAGAATTTCGAGGAGAAATTTTTAGAAGTCATCCTAAAGAATTAAAGGGTAACAATGATATTCTAAGTATTACCCAGCCTGAAATTATACGAACGATTCATGAAGAATATTTAAAAGCTGGTGCTGATATCATAGAAACCAATACGTTTAATTCGAATAAAATTTCTCAAGAAGAATATTTACTTGAAGATTATGTATATACACTTAATTTTGAATCTGCAAAGTTGGCAAAAGAAATAGCTTCTTTATATACAACCAAAGAAAAAAAAAGGTATGTAGCTGGTGCAATAGGACCAACAAGCAAAACGTTATCTATATCTCCGGATGTAACAAATCCGGCGTATCGTTCTGTTAGTTTTTTTCAGATGGTAGATTCTTATTATGAACAAGTAAGAGGACTCGTTGATGGCGGAGTCGATATCCTTCTAATTGAAACTGTTTTTGATACTTTAAACTGTAAAGCTGCTATTTATGCAATACAAAAATATTTCGAAGAGTATGATATTTCTTTACCTATAATGATTAGTGGAACTGTTGTGGATATAAGTGGAAGAACTTTATCGGGTCAAACAGTATCTGCGTTTTGGGTTTCCATTTCTCACACTCCTTATCTTTTATCCGTTGGATTAAATTGCGCTCTTGGTTCAAAACAAATGAGGCCATTTATACAAGAATTACATCAACTAGCTACCTGCTATATTAGTCTTTATCCAAATGCGGGGTTGCCAAATCAATTTGGAGGGTATGATGAAACTCCGGATTTTATGGCTAAAGAAATCAAAGATTATGTAGAAAATGGATGGCTAAATATTGTAGGAGGATGTTGTGGTACTACTCCACATCATATACGACGAATCTCTGAATATGTAAAAGGGTGTAAACCTCGAACCCCAAAAGAAAATGATCATATATTACGGCTATCTGGATTAGAAATGTTAGAGATTCGAGAAAATATTAATTTTATTCATATTGGAGAAAGAACGAATGTTACAGGTTCAAAAAAATTTGCAACTTTAATTAAAGAAAAAAAATACGAGGAGGCTTTAGAAATTGCAAAAGAGCAGATACAAAATGGTGCAAACATCATCGATGTAAATATGGATGAGGGGATGTTGGATTCTAAGCAAGAAATGGAACATTTTTTAAAATTACTTGCATCTGAACCTGAAATTGCTAAAGTTCCTATAATGATTGATTCTTCGAAATGGGAAGTGATAGAAGTTGGTTTGCAATGTCTTCAAGGTAAAGGAATTGTAAATTCTGTATCTTTAAAAGAAGGAGAAGAAAAATTTAAAGAACAGGTAAAAAAGATCAAAAAATATGGAGCTGCTATTGTTGTAATGGCATTTGATGAGCAAGGTCAAGCAGATACATACGAAAGAAAAATTTCTATTTGTCAAAGAGCTTATAAAATCTTAATTGAGGAATTGGATTTTCAACCAGAAGATATTATTTTTGACCCCAATATTTTTGCTTTAGCTACTGGAATCGAAGAACACAATCAGTATGGAATTGATTTCATTAAAGCAACAAAATGGATTAAAGAAAATTTACCTTTTGCGAAAGTAAGTGGAGGAATTTCGAATCTTTCTTTTTCTTTTAGAGGAAATGAAGTAATTCGCCGAGCTATGCATTCAGTATTTTTGTATCATGCAATTCAAGCTGGATTGGATATGGGAATTGTAAATGCGGGTCAATTAGATATTTATGAACAAATTCCTATCGAACTCAGAAATGTAATTGAAGATGTGATTTTAAATCGTTCTAAAGATGCAACTGAAAAACTATTAGATTTAGCACAAAAATATAAACACCAAGAAAAAGACGAAAACAAATTAGAAGAATGGAGATTTTTTCCTGTTGAAGAAAGATTAAAATATGCTTTAATTCAAGGTATTGATAAATACATAGAAGAAGATATATTAGAAGCAGTACATAATAAACAAAAGTATTCCGAGTCTTTACAAATTATTGAAGGACCCCTAATGGAAGGGATGAATATCGTAGGGGATTTATTTGGTGCTGGAAAAATGTTTCTTCCACAAGTTGTAAAAAGTGCAAGAGTAATGAAAAAAGCAGTTTCTATTTTAATTCCTTTTATAGAAAAAGAAAAGCAAATCTCTGGAAAAGATCAAGAAAAAAAAGCTAAAGTCTTACTAGCTACAGTAAAGGGAGATGTACACGATATAGGAAAAAATATTGTTGGAGTTGTTTTGGCCTGTAACAACTATGAAATCATTGACTTGGGAGTTATGGTTCCAAAGGAAAAAATTTTACAAATTGCTTTAGAAGAAAAAGTAGATGTGATTGGACTTTCGGGGTTGATTACTCCTTCTTTAGAGGAAATGATAGAAGTTGCTAAAGAAATGGAAAGGCAAAAGTTCAAAATTCCTTTACTAATTGGAGGTGCTACTACAAGCGAGGTTCATACCGCAGTAAAAATTGAACCCGAATACTCTTATTGTGTGATTCATGTTTTAGATGCATCTCGATGTGTTCCTGTTGTGAATCAGTTAATACATTCCGAGCTTAAAAAAAAGTTCATACAAGAAATCAAAAATAAATACTCTGCAATTCGATTACGATTTTATCAACAAAGTGAAAAAGAATACTTAACTTTAGAAAGTTCCAGAAAAAACCGGTTAATTTTAGATTGGAAAAATTATACACCTCCAAAACCCAACTTTATTGGAATTCAAGAAATTCAACCACCAATTCATATTCTTAAGCAATATATTGATTGGACACCTTTTTTCCTTGCATGGGAAATGAAAAAAAAGTTTCCTGAAATTCTAGAAGACCCAAAATATAGTACAGAAGCTAAAAAATTATATCAAGACGCATTAGCATTATTACAAGAAATCGAAGAAAAATCATATACTCAGCCAAAAGGAGTATTTGGGATTTTCCCAGCAAATACGAATCCAGAAAATTTTGATGACATTTTTGTTTTTGAAGATGAAAATCGAAAAAAACATTTAGCGGTTTTTCATGGTTTAAGGCAACAAACTAAAAAAAGTGAGGGAGAATATAACAAAAATATTTCTGATTTTATAGCTCCTTATGGTGTAAAGAATGATTATATCGGTGGTTTTGCAGTAACCAGTGGTGAAGGAATTTTTGATATTGCAAATTTTTACGAAAAAAAATTAGATGATTATAAAAGTATCATGTTGAAAGCTTTAGGTGATCGATTAGCAGAAGCATTTGCGGAATATTTACATGAGCAAATTAGAAAAACATTTTGGGGTTATTCACCAGAAGAAAATTTCACTAATGAAGAATTAATCAAAGAAAAATATGTAGGAATTAGACCAGCTCCGGGTTATCCTTCTCAACCTGATCATACAGAAAAAATCACTTTATTTGAACTTTTGCAAGTAAGTAAAAAAACACCTATTGTACTTACAGAAACATTAATGATGTATCCACCTTCTTCTGTTTGTGGTTTGTATTTTTCACATCCTAAGTCTCAATACTTTAATATTGGAAAAATTTATAAAGATCAAATCGAAGATTATGCAAAAAGAAAGCAAATGGATATCAAAGAAATAGAAAAATGGCTTTCTTCGTATTTAGGATACTAAATAAAAAAAATTTCAGTAGATTTTTATATTAAAAATAGGATTAAAAAATTCAAAATGATAATATAAATACGTTTTATTCTTGATTAAAAATATCCGAAAAAATATTTAATAACAGATGGCATTTTATCAGCAAAAAATTTTGGTCTTAGATAGAGGTTCTAAATTTTATAAGGGAATGTTGATTGAGTATGGACTTGGTAATTTTCAGATTTTAAAAATTGAAAAATTGCCCATGATTAAAGAACTTATTTATGAGAATTCTACATCCGATCAAAAAATTAACGATGAAGAATTTACAATCTCTGAATATAATTTTTTGCGATTTGCTAAAACCCTTTTTACTGAACAAGAAGAAATTATTTTTTTGTTAAAAAACGAAGAAGTCTTTATTCGTAATTTAGAAATTCCAGCAGAAAAAGAAGAATTAGCAAAACAAATATACCAAAACGAGATTGAAAACTATATTCCTGTTTCTTTAGAAGAGGTTCAAATTATTAGTCACGTTTGGGAAATTTCTGAATCCCGAGCAAAAGTCCTTGGTTTTGCTGCGCAAAATCATTTATTAGAAAGTTTTTCTAGCTTATTGATAGAAAATGGATTTAGTCTAAAAATGTTAGGTTTAGAAAGTGTTGCTTTAGCTAATGCTATTGAACTATTACCAGAAGATGAGTACATTAGAAAAAATGTTTGTCAATTAGATATTGGGTACTCAAAAACTTTAGTAAATTATCTTTACAAAGGTAAATTAATTTTTACCCGTAATGTTTCGTTTGGGGTTGAAACTTTAATCAATATAGTTCAGGTTCATACAAAAAAACTAAAATGGAATATAGAAGAAATACAAACATTTGTTTTTAAAAAATTATTCTCTTTTTATTTGAATTTTCATAAAGATACTGATTTTGATATAAGTTTGAACAAAGAAGAACTTTCGAAGTTTTATCAAGATTTGGATATTGAATTACGATTCTTTACAGAAGAACTTAAGCGGACTTTTTCTACTTTTGATTATGAAAATTTTTCTTTTCTTTTACTTTCCGGTGGTGGAAGTTTAATCCACGGAATCTCTGATTTTATTGAACAAAAACTGAATATTCAAGTTAAGTATTATGAGATTCAACTAGCTAATGAAAATATTGAACCATGGATTGTGTGCCTTGGAGCATTTCTTCACTATAGAAAAAATCCTAAACAAAAACTTGATTTTTTAAATACATATTTAGGTAAATCGATAAAAAAAGGAGAAATTCGGTTAAAAGCTCTTCTCATACCAGTTTCTATGATCATTTTTTCTATGTTGATTTTTTTTATTTCTTTTATATTTCGTATAATTTTAGAAAAAAAAGAGTTTGAATTTTATCAAGCTAAAATCCAAGAAATAGCTTTACAAATACCCGAAATTGGAAAATCTCAAAATCCAGTCCAAAAAGCAAAACAAATTTGCGAAGAAAAACTTAATTATTGGAAAAATATCATTGCCGGTGTAAAGTTTTTGGATATTTTAAAGGAAATTGAAGAGAACACACCTTCACCTGAGGTTGCAAAAATTCAATTTAAAAGTTTACGATATTTTGAAAATCAAATTAATTTAGAAATAGTGGTAGATTCAATTTCTCAAGTTGTGAAAGTACAAGAAGATCTACAAAAAAGTAGAATGTTCTCTTCTGTAGAAGTGGTAAGAAGGGATATTTTAACTGGACAAAAAGTGAGATTAGAAATCAATATTAACATTAAACCAAAAGATATTCAACTTAACATAGATTGTAAGTAATGTTACAGAGATTAAATCCAAGAGAAAGAGTTTTATTGTTTTTAGTTTTAATACTGATTACCTTACTAATAATTTTTTATAGCTTTCAATTTTTTTCTAAAAAGAAAAAAGAATTTAGTGAAGAAATACAAAAATCAAGAAATCAATTACAAAGGTTAATAAGAATAAAAGAAAATATTGCTAATATACCTAAGGTTCCTAATTTGCCTGATAGAAACCAATTTTTAAATTTAGTTTCTCAGAAATTACAAGAACTACAATTAACTCCAAATAGTATTCGAGACAGGGAAGAAAAAATTGGGAAGGACACATATAAAATGATCATAATTGATTTAAGCTTTAATGGTATTTCTCTTCAAAAATTATTTCAATTTTTATACGAAATGGAATACAATCAAAGAGGTATAAAAGTAAGAGAGATTATGATTCGAAAACCTTTGCCTGGGAGAGATATCTTTGATGTACGATTAAGTATTTATGTACAAAAACTTGATGAAAAATAAAAAGAAAGCTTAAAAATATGGAAGAAAAACTTATAGATCAAGAAGAAGTACAAGAAAGCTTAGAAGAAAAAGATCTAACGTTAGAATTAACAAATACAAGAAAGATCATTTTGATTGTTGTAGGTTTTATTACTTATTTTTTATTTTTATTGTTTTTACTTCCTTATTCTAATTTATTGAAAAATTTTCTTAAAAATTCTTTTAAAGAATATCAATTGGAGTTCTCTACTTTAGAATTTGGTTTTTTTTCTCCAACTATAGTAAAAAATTTGTATGTTTCTAATCAGTCCAATATCGATGTTTCTTTAGAAACGCTAACATTAAAATTAAATTTTTTTTCTTTTTTATTGTCAAAGCAAATTGAAAGTGAAGTTTTTTCAAGTTCTGGAAGTTTAAAATTGAATGAGTTGAATATCAACATAAAAAATTTTAATAGTAAACTTCAACTAGAAAACATTGAAACTCCTATAGAAAAATGGTCTGGAATGATCTCTATTCAGATTAAAAATCTTGAACTTCTTGAACTCTTT
Organism: uncultured bacterium; assembly: GCA_937928085.1. Classification (GTDB taxonomy): domain Bacteria; phylum Spirochaetota; class Leptospiria; order Leptospirales; family Leptonemataceae; genus SKYB61. The sequence continues at coordinate 314,388 of CALFVU010000006.1, forward strand.
GGACAATTAAAAAATTTCAATCTTCCAGAAAATCAAAGAGAAATTCGAAATTTTAAAATACAAATTGTTATGGATAAAGGGAGTTATACTTCGAGAGTTTTGCAATTAGACTCTGAACTTTTTCAGATAAAAGGTGCTATCAGTGGCAATCTTTTTTCCAACATTTCCAATACAACCATATCCGGTAAAATATGTTTCGCACCTAACCAAAATTTAGAAGAAAAAAATCCTTTTCTTTATAGTTTGTATTTAGGGGCAGGTGGTAGTTTAGGGGGGGAGTTATGTGTAAAAATATCAGGGAGTTTAGCAGATTTAAAATTCAATGTAGACCAAACCCAGTAAATGGTTGATTGCTATTTTTATAAAAAATAAGTTTTTAGAGTTGACAAAAAAGTCAAAAATAATTTTTTTTATCTAAAAAAATATTCATAAAAGGAGTTGTTTATGCGAAATTTAGCGACAACAATTATGTTGATGATAAGCTTTCAGTTTGTTTATAGTCAAAATTTGACAAATATGTTTAGAAAACCAGGAGTTATTGGAGATTCCCTTTCTCAAGGTTTTTATGGTGTAACTGTAGAAAAAAAAACACAAGATTGGGCTTATCCCGTTATTGTTGTAAAGCAAGCAAATTCTTCTTTAACCTATAATGAATTAAAAGGACCTTATGTTAATCTTGAAGATGTTTTAAAAGGAAATTGCGGTGTATCTTGTATTGCATCTTCGATTATAGGGGGTAATCAAAAAACATATGATCCTCCTACCCATGCTGGAATTACAGGCGCTGACTATACGAATGTTTTAAAAACTAGTGGAACTTGTGAAGATATAACAGCTACAAAATGGGTAAAAGAATGGTATTGGGCAACTTGGTATTGGTATACGTATCGTTGGGTTCAAGTACCTGATTGCAAAAAACCTGACAAATTTCATCAACTAGGTTTAAGAAATTCTGGAACTCAGATTCAAATTATGGAAAAAATAAAACCTACTTTTATTTTTGCTTCTGTAGGTGCAAATCATGTTCTGTGTACAGCATTACATACGAATTTAGATTGCTTAGACGAAGCAAGATTTAAGCGAGATTTTAATGAAGTATTAGTAAGACTTTCTCGTATAGGAACAATCCAAGGAGGTGTGATCTTTACAGTACCGAATGTGACTGCAATAGCTTATTTAGAAAACTATAGAGACCCTCAAGGAAGATCTAATTATTCTGGTTTAAAGCCATTTTATAGAACTTCTGTTTCCAATCCCGGCCAAGTATTAGATTCTAATGAGGTGGCTGTGATTCGAAATTTTTTAACTATGTTGAATAATGAAATAAGAAATAAAGCTGCCGCATACAATTACGCTTTGGCTGATGCAGAGTTAATTTTCGAAGACATTAGGGAAAATGGAAGACCTATTCGCGGCCCGAACAATTGGTCACCGGGAAATGCGGGTGCAAATTGGCCTCTTCCTAATAAACCAGGTGTATTTAGTTTAGATGGGGTCCATCCAAATCGATACGGGCATGCAGTATTAGCAAATGAATTAATTAAAGCGATAAACCAAAAATATAGATTTTCTATTCCTTTAGTTGATGAATATGCTGCATGGTATTATGATTCTTTAAACAGAAATCCTGTAGATTTAAAAAGATTTTTATCAGAAAATATTATTGGACAAGCGATAAGCTGGCTCATCAATATTTTTACATAAACTTTAGTTTAGTAAGCCACATTAGTGGCTTACTTTTAATTTTGGAGGAATCTCATGGGGAAAAAATTAATGATTTATTTTATTGGTATAATAATAATTCTTATAGTTATCACATTATATTTTTTTATTCAACCTGTCAAAAAAAAAGAAGAAATTTCTATAAAAGAAAAAGAAATAGATGAGCAAGAAAAGAAGGAATACTATGTAGATGCTCCTAAACCAAATTTAGATCCAGAAGAAGTTTTTAAGTTATGGCCAGATCTTGCTAAAAAGATGGAGGTTGATCAAGAAAAAATTGATCAAGAGTGGATTGATTTTGCGAGAAAGTACCCCAATAATTTTTATATTCCTACAAAATATTTAAATCTTACAGAAAAGCAAAAAGAGGAGAGAATAAAAGAATTAGAAAATTTTGCTGATATAGAATCAAGAATTGCATCTTTAAAATCTAAGTTGGAAAGAGACTCTAAAGTTGGTATTGATGGACCTGAGGCTCCTGAAAAACCGAATCTAGCTCCTGAAGAACAAAAAGCATATTTTTCTTATAAAATCAGAGAATTAGAATCACGAATTCAACTTATAGAATATTGGTTAGAGAATCAAAATATCAATCCTGAGCAAAAAAACAATGCAGAAGAAGAAATTAAACAGTGGAAAAAAGAATTATCTGAATACCAATCTTTGTTAAAACAAATTCCATAAACATGTAATAATGCAAAAATCATTGTTGACAATTTCTTTTATTCACTTTCTTTTATTTAATTGCGGACCTCCAAAACCCAATACGATGCCGGAACCTATTGATATTTATCAAAGTTATACAAAAGAAGAATTAACAAAGATGTTAAATTCAGATTCTTGGATAGAAAGATCTAGTGCTGTTTTATATATACAAAAAAATTTTCTAAAAGAATTTACCAAACAAATATTCATTATGCTACAAAAAGATCCTTCTTCTTCTGTTAGGCAGATTTCTGCTCTAGCTTTGGCAGATTTTGGATTTTATGAAGCAATACCCACATTACTTTTTTTACTAAAGAATCCAAAATTAGAATCAGGAGAAGTCATCGATGTAGTTTTTCTTATAGATGCAATTGGTAAGTTTAAAGATTATAACAGTATAAAAAAAATAATAGTTTTTTTGAAAGACGATGATTCTACCAAACGACTAAAAATTGTAAAAATTTTGGAAGAATCTGAAGAGTTTTTAACTAATTATCAAAAAGATGAGTTAGGAAAAATCATTCTTAATGATGCAATGATGAATAAAGATCAAGAAAAATCTCGAACATATGCTATGGCACTGGGGAGATTAAAGTATAAACCTGCAGAAGAATATTTATTAAATTTGTTAAGAAATCCTGATGAATTCGAAAATACTAAAGCCGCCTCTATATTGGCTTTAGGAAAAATTAAAAGTACAAAATCAATACCTATTCTGTTTGAATATCTAAAAAATTATCCTTCTAAGTTGTCAGAAAATTCCTATATTGCACTAAAGGAAATAAAAGACAAAAGGATTGTAGAACCTTCATTTAATTTAATCCAAAAAGAACGATTAGAAGTTCAATTACTTTTGGTGGATATTCTTACAGAAATTCCAGAAGAATCGATTAAAGAAAAAGCGTACTCTTTATTTCGCAAGAAGAATAAAAATTCTTTAGCTTCTTTATCTCTTTTACTGGGAAAGTTAAAATACAAAAAAGCAACAAAAGAAATAGAAGAAATTTTAAAAGATAAAACATTACAAAACAGAGAAATTATTGCTCAATCCTTAGGATGGATGCAAGATCATTCAGCAATACCTACTTTAATAGAGGTTTTGCAAGAAAAAGAAGGAGAGGGCAGATATGGAGCAGCGTGGTCATTAGGAGTGTTAGAGGCTCAGGAAGCAACACCCTACTTAATCAAAATGGCAAAAAGTAAAGATCAAAAACTTGCAATTTTATCGATCGAAGCTTTAGGACATATTAAGGATCCAGACTCATTAGATGTTTTGGAGGATTTGATAAAAGATAAAAATAAGCGAATGTATGCAATCGATACTTTGACTTATTTTCCCAATTCAAAAGCATTGTATATTTTAAAGAAGTATGCTTTCAAAGAAGGAGAAGTTTCTCATTTAGCGATAGAAGCTTTATCAAAAAGAGAAGAAAAAGAAGTAGTTCCTATTTTAATTAAGATTTTAAAAAATACAGATACAGAATCGATAAAAGCAAAATTATTATATAAAGCGTTACAAAGAAAAACAAAAAAAGACTATATTACAAAAAATCAATGGATCGAATGGTATAATAATACTTATGATAACTAAGATCCAGCGGAGCTGTAAAAATGGAAAATATTTTAAACAATTCACGGGATTTTTATTTTCGTCTACCCGTTATTACAAATTTTTACGAAATGGCAAATCAGAAGTACTATGTTTCGCCGCCAGAGGATTGGTATTTAATTATTGCAGACATTAAAAATTCTACACAAGCAATTCAAGAAGGTAGATATAAAGATGTAAATATTTCTTCTGTTCTTTGTATAGTAGCTATAGCAAATCTTTTAAAAACTTTAGAATATCCTTTTGTATTTGGTGGTGATGGTGTGACATTATTAATTCACAGTACTTACTTAGAAGAAGCTAAAGATATACTATTTTCTTTAAAACAACTTATACTGGAAAATTTTAATTTAGAAATTCGTATTGGGGGCATTTCTATAGCAGAACTTAGAGATAAACAGTTATCTTTAAAAATTGCTAAACTTCAAATCTCTAAGTGTTATTATCAAGCATTATTTTCAGGAGATGCAATTGATTATGTCGAAAATTCCTTAAAAAAAGAAGAAATTATTTTTTTAGAAAAAAGAGAAAGAAAACAAGTGGATTTAACTGGATTTTCTTGTCGATGGGAAGATATAGAAACATTAGATGATTGTTGTATAGCTTTAATTATTAAAATTATCGAAACTAAAAATCAAGAAAAAATTTTAGAAATGATACTATCAAAATTAAAAGAAATTTATAAAGAAATAGACAATTGGCATCCTGTAGCAATATCAAATATGAAGACGATATCTTTGGATTCACAATATGTTAAATTAGAGGCAAATCTGACAAATTCAAAAAAAAGTTTTTTTAATGTTTTAAAAATAATTGTTCAACTAATCTTAGTGAAATTTTTTACAAGACTCCCTTTTAAAATTGGTGTAGAAGTTAACTATCAAGATATCACAGAGATAAAAAAAATGAATTATGTTTCTTCTGATTTTAAAAAACTTGAGGGCTCTTTAAAATTAATACTTCGATCCTCTCATAAACAAAAAGATCTTTTTATTAACTTTTTAGAAAGCTTATATAATCAAAAAAAAATTACTTATGGTTTCTATACGGATCAGAAAGTTCATATTACTTGCAGTGTTTTTTTGGATAAAAAACAAGATGTTCATTTTATAGATGTGGTGAATGGAGGTTTTACAAATGCAGCCAAGATGCTAAAAGAAAAAGAAAAGCAAATCAAAAACTAACTTATCTTATTTTTAATTATAAATAGAATCTTTAGATATTATAAAATATTTATATAAAAACCAAAAAAATTTAATGATTTTGATAATCGACCACATTAAATTTTAATTTTTTAATTAGATTATATATAATATTGAGTTAATATCTACTTTTATAGAAAAATTAATGATTTGAGATTTCTGCATAGAATCCCGATAAATACAATATCGATTTATAAAATATTCTTGTATATCTTTTTGATTGTAAGCTGTTTTTGTAAAATCATAAAATCAACTATTGTTAGATACATAAAAAAGATTAAAATTTTTTATTTTGAAGAGGAAAATATGACTCTTTTTTTTAAAAAATTATTTATCAATCATTTAAAAAAAGTAGAAGAAAAGGTAAAATAAAAAATTGTGTCTTTATATGTCTATTTCAAAAAAATTCAAAAAAGAGACAAGAAAAAAAAGATTTAATATTTTATTAACAAATTCTGAAATGGATTTTTTAAAAAAAATTTCTCAGTTAGAAAATAAATCAATTGCAGAAATTTTAAGAAATGCTGTAGATTTTTTGTACAATCGCAATTCACAAGAAAGAAAAATTGATATTTTGAATCATATAAAAAACAAGTTTTATTTAGATATCGAAGAAGTTCAACTTTTAAAAAATTATGAAAACTATCTTAATCGACGATAGTATTTTATTTTATTTAATTTACAAGAATTCTTTAAGAGATCAAATCATTCAAACTTTAATGGATTGGATTAAAAATCATAATATAATTTTATCGAATGTGTATGCATTTTTTAAAATTTATCAACTATTTTATCAATCGAATCGGGTCAAACAATATTATGAATTTTATCAAGATTGTAGTGAGTTTATTACAACGATTTATTCTATAAGTGATCTTATATTTAAAAATGCATTATCAAATTCTATTGTATATCAGATTAATTTTGATTTGTGTATACATTTGGAATCAATAAAGGAAACAAAAACTCAAAATTTTTTTTCTTTAACACCTAGTAAAAAAGAAATTCAAATTATCAAACAACATTATGGAATCGAAGTTATTCAAATTTAATACGAAGCATTACTAAATTCGTTTGGTTCATAAGTTTTTTCTAAAATCGGTATGTTCAAATTTTGATAGGAAAAAAAATATTGTTCATGTTCATATTCAAGATAAGAAGATAGTATTTGTAAAATTTTAGAAGTAACCCTGTAGGGTATATAACTTTGTGACTTAGAATCATACCATAAAGACCAATAAGAATTTTTTATAGGATCATAAAAAATTTCTTTAACACTTGTTTTTACTAGATTGTCTAGTTCAAATTTTATGGTTTCTTCCTCTAAAAAATTTTTTGCAAGTAAAGGAAATCCTATCACTTTTTTTAAATAGCCTTTTTCTTCTTTCTTATTATGTTTTAAATGAATGAAGTATCTATTTTGAATTGGATCTTTGTTTAAGTTTAATTTAAAGAATTTAATAACACCATTGTTTGTTATCTGTAGTTTTCCGTTCCACCAATTATCATTTTCGTCAATCACAATTTCTGTTTCTACGATTTCTGTGAACATAAATATTTTTTTGTTTTAAGTATTGATTTTATAATATCAATTATTTTTATAAAAGTTTTATGGTTTAGAATACGTTTCTTTGTTTAAACCTAATGTGGCAAGTTCTTGATCAAGTTGTTTTATCAATTCTTTTGCTTTGTTTGTTAATTTTTGGGGAATGACAACATTCACAATGACTAATTGATCACCGCGATTCGAAGTACCTAAAATGGGCATACCTTTTCCCCGTATTCTTAAAATCTGATTGTTTTGAGTACCACTAGGAATTTTTAATTTAGCTTTTTTTCCATCAATCAAGGGTACTTCAATTTCTCCTCCCATAATTGCTAAAGGAATAGGTAAATTGACTTTTATGATTAAATCGTCCCCTTGCCGTTCAAAAATAGGATGTTTTTTGATAAAGGTTACAATAAAAAGATCCCCATTAGGTCCGCCATTAGGAGCAGCTTCTCCTTCTCCTTTTAGTCGAATTTTACTACCACTTTCTACACCGGGGGGAATCTTAACAGATATTTTTCTATTTTTTTTGACAACGCCTTCCCCTTTACAAGTAAAGCAAGGTTCTTTAACAATTTTTCCAGTACCTTTGCATTGAGGACATGTACTTGTTACAGAAAAAAAACCCTGACTAGTTCTTACTCTTCCGCTACCCTGACATAAAGGACAAATTTGAGGACGGGTTCCTTTTCTTGCACCAGTACCATCACAGTCTTCACAAATTTCTTTTCTTGGAATTTCAATGGTAAATTCTTTACCCATAGCAGCTTCTTCTAACGTAATTTCTAGATTATATTGTAAATCACTTCCCCTTCGAGCATATTCTCCTCTTGAAAATCGAAAACCCCGTCCTCCAAAAATTTCTTCAATTATATCAGAAAAATCACCAAAAATATCTGAAAAATCTGTATAGGCTTTATAACCGAAGCCTTCGCTTCCAAATCCTGCTCCATTTAATCCTTCTTTACCGTAAGTATCGTAGATTTTTCTTTTTTCTGGATCAGATAAAATTTCATAAGCCTCAGTTGCTTCTTTAAATTTCTCTTCTGCTTCGGGATTATTTCGATTTCTATCGGGGTGATATTTCATTGCCAGCTTTCTATAAGCTGACTTAATTTCATCCAAACTTGCAGTTTTACTTACACCTAATATTTCGTAATAATCTCTGTTTGCCATAGTCAACCCTTACTATTAAATTATCCTCCCTTTTTTTTGTGAACTTTATTTATTTTCTTCATCTACTACAGTGTAGTCAGCATCCACAACTTTTTCTCCTTTCGTTGCTTCATCTTTTCTAGATTCTTGATTTTGCTGTGTTTCTTGAGTTGTGGTTCCTTTTTGTGCAAATTTTTGTGCATACTCATTAAGAAGTTTTATTAAATTCTCTTTTTCTTGATTGATAAGTTGGATATTTTCTGAATCTAAAACAGTTCTTGCTTTTTGAATTGCAGATTCTAATTTTGATTTATCTTCATTACTTAGATGAGATTCTTTCATGTTTTTTTCTAAAGTGTAGATATAGTTATCTAACTCATTTCTTGCCTCTACTAATTGTTTCATTTGTTTATCTTTTTCTGAGAATTGTTCTGCTTCTTTGATCATTCTTTGAATTTCTTCTTCTGTTAAACCACTTGTTGTTTCTACTCGTATTTTTTGTTCTTTTCCTGTAGCTAAATCTTTAGCAGACACATGCACAATACCATTTGCATCAATATCAAAAGTAACTTCGATTTGTGGCACGCCTCGGGGAGCTGGGGGGATTCCTACTAATTCGAATCTTGCTAATGTTCTATTATCACGAGCCATTTCTCTTTCCCCCTGTAAAACGTGAATTGTAACCGCTGTTTGGTTATCCGCTGCGGTTGTGAAAATTTGAGATTTTCTTGTAGGTATAGTCGTATTTCTTGGAATTAATCGTGTAAAAACACCTCCTAAAGTTTCTATTCCTAAGGATAATGGTGTAACGTCTAACAAAAGAATATCTGTAACTTCTCCAGATAAAACACCTCCTTGAATTGCAGCTCCTATAGCTACCACTTCATCTGGGTTTACGGATTTTGCAGGTTCTTTGCCAAAAATTTCTTTTACAAGAGCTTGTACTGCTGGAATTCGAGTAGAACCACCTACTAAGATCACTTCGTCAATATCACTGGGTTTTAGTCCAGCATCTTTTAAAGCTTGTTCGCAAGGACCTCTTGTTTTTTCAATAAGATGATGGATTAGTTGTTCTAGTTTCGCTCTTGTTAAGGTATAGTTTAGATGTTTGGGTCCACTTTGGTCTGCTGTGATAAAAGGTATATTGATTTGTGTTTGATGAGTACCTGATAGTTCAATTTTAGCTTTTTCTGCTGCTTCTTTTAGACGTTGCATTGCCATTTTATCATTAGAAAGATCAATTCCCGTTTCTTTTTTAAATTCACTGATTAGCCATTGCATAATTGCTTGATCAAAATCATCGCCTCCTAAATGAGTATCTCCAGAAGTAGACTTAACTTCAAATACACCTTCTCCTAATTCAAGGATTGATATATCAAAAGTACCTCCTCCTAGATCGTAAACAGCTACTTTTAAATTTTTATGCTTTTTATCGAGACCATATGCTAAAGCAGCAGCGGTAGGTTCATTGATAATTCTTACCACTTCTAAACCAGCAATTCTTCCTGCATCTTTTGTTGCCTGCCTTTGCTCATCATTAAAATATGCAGGTACAGTGATTACCGCTTTTTTTACTGGATGACCCAAATAATCTTCAGCGGTTTGTTTCATTTTTTGTAAGATAAATGCAGAAATTTCTTGAGGTGTAAAAGAACCATAATCTGTTTCTACCTTTACTCCGTCAACACCACTCTTTACAACTTTATAAGAGACATACTTCATCTCGTTTTGGGATTCAGAAAATCGTCTGCCCATAAATCTTTTTATTGATCGAATTGTGTTTGTAGGATTCGTAATAGCTTGGTTTTTTGCTAATTGTCCTACTAATCTTGTATCTTTATCTACAAACGCAACGATGGAAGGTGTTGTACGTGAACCCTCAGCATTAGCAATTACTACAGGTTCACCTCCTTCCATAATTGCAACGACAGAGTTTGTTGTTCCTAAATCAATACCTATAATTTTTTCTTTTGCCATAGTTTTCTCCTTTTTTATTATTATGATTGATTGATTGCATCATTATTTTTATTATCATTATTTTGTAAATTTTCGCTTGTTAATTGCTTTGGTTTTCCTACTTTTACAGAGGCAGAACGTAAGAGGTTATATTTTTTTCCATCATTGTCATCAATTTTAATATATGCTTTTTTGTAAACTTCAATCACAATTTCTTCTTCTAAATTATCTCTATATTCTACATCAATTGCTTCCATGATTTGTGGATTAAATTTATCTCCTACAAACACCATAGGTTTGATGTATACGCTTTCTAAAATTTTTAAAAATTCATTTCGAATCATTTCTACACCAAAAATAAAGTTTTTTACTTCTGGATTTTCTATTTTAGAAGAAAGAACTAATTCTAAATTGTCAATAATTGGAAGTAATTTTTTTACAAAATCTTCTATGCCTTGATTTTTTGCAAATAGAATCTCTTGCTGCATTCTTTTTCTATAATTCGAAAATTCCGCTCTTTCTCTAGCCCAGTTGTCTTTTAATTCTTCAACAATTAGCTTTAAATTTTGATTTTCCATTTTTAGTTTCTCATTTTCTTTTAATAAAAATTCCAATTCTTTACTTTCTTGTTGTTTTTCTTCCAATTCTGTACCTTGAGCTATATCAACACCTTCTATCGTTTGATTTTCTTTTTGTTCCATAATTAATACTCCTTTTAGCAATTGATTTTAGTAATCATACTCGAAATCATTAATCGTAAATATTCAATAATTTGAATTGCAGAAATATAATCCATTCGATTAGGACCTACAACTCCCATAGCACCAATATTTTTGCCTCCCATGGAATAACTTCCTGTAAGTATTGATAAACCGAATAGTTCAGGTATTTTATCTCCTTCTATAGAAACAACAATATCGTCGATTTCAGTAGATTTTTTTAAAATTTCCTTGAATATATCTTTTAAATTATAGATAGAACCAATCGAAGCATTGATTTTATTCTCTTTTAAAGATTCTACTAATTTATCAATACCGGCAGTAATGATATCCTTAACTTCGTTTAATGTCTCAAAATGCTTTGATAAATTATCAATAATAATTGCTGTATATCGATACATTTCTCCTAATGGAGTTATGTTACCAGAAAGAAAAAGAGAGTGTATTTCTCTAAGATCTCTTCCAGAGAAATTTTCATTTAAAAATCGAGAAATTTGCTCTAAAATATTTTTTGGTATATTTTCGTTCACATATAGGATTCTTGAATATACATTTCCTGCTCTGGTAAGAATTACAACCAAAATCTCTTCATTTCCTATATCGATTAATTCTATATGCCTTAAAATTGAATTTTCAGCTAAAGGAGGTATAGCAATACTCATATAATTTGTTAAGATGCTTAAGATATTACAACTACTTTCGAGGAGATCTGGAATTTCGAATTTTCTTTTAAGAAATTCTCTTTGTATTATATTTTGTTTATCTCTTGTTGGTTGATAAGGAGAAAGATTTGTAGGAATTTTTTTTGAAAAAAATCTAAAACCTTTAGCAGTAGGAATTTTACCAGAACTTCTATGAGGAGCATAAAGATAACCTTTTTCACTTAAACTTCCTAAAATATTTCGTATTGTGGCTGAACTCCATTTTACATTATGTTTTTCTACAATTAGAAGACTACTAATGGGACTGCCTGTTTTTATATAATCTTCTAAAACAATTTGTAAAATTTCTTCTTCACGAGGATCTAAATCATCTTCTTTATTCGTATAATTTTGACTAAGTATGATTGCGTTTTCGCCTAAAAGACTTTTTTGTTTCTTTGGATGAGGGTTTTTATAATCTCTAATCATCTTTCAAACCTTATCCTTTATATCGCCACTTTAGCAATTAAATACATTAATTGCTAAAGAAAAAAATAAAATTTTTATTTTTTTTGTCAACTCTTTAATTTTTGAATTTTAAAGTAAATTAAGCAAAAATAATACCAAAATTTTAATTTTAAATATTGTATTTAAAAAAATTTTTAAATATTTATCAAGGACAAAATTTCAATAGATTTTTATAATTGTTTTGGTTTTTTTCTGTTGGTTTTAATAAGGATGATTGATAAAATGATTTTTTTGATTCAATGCAATTTCCGAGCTTAAAATAAGCAACTCCTAAAAGAAAATATCGTTCACTTCTTTCATTTAAAAAGTTTGATTCAGGCAATAAAAGCTTAAGGCTTATCTGTAACAAACGAATCATCTGTTTTAATAGCTTAGAACATTCAAAATTTTGAGTGTTGTTTTCGTTCTCAATACAAACTTTACTGATGGTTAAAGCATAAAGAAAAACATTAGATTCAGTATTATAAAACCTTTCGCAACTTTCAATTTGTTGAAAAAAATATAAAGATTGATTATAATTAGAATTATGAAAATTCTCTTTTGCTTTCTCTAAAAGGTCATAATAGTAAGTTAAATTTGGACAAGAGAAAATATATTTCACGCTAAAAAAAACTACCAATAAAATGATATTTTTTTTAAACATCTAGAATAGTCCAATTATTTATAGAAAATTCTTGTATACGATATCGAAAAGAGGCTGGCAAACGTTCTTTAAATAATTGTAAAAAAGATTTTATATCTAGATAAGTTTGTTTCGTAAATTTTCCAAAAATATAGATTTGATGGAAATGATTTCTGATCAGGATGTAGTGAGTTTGATTCTCAAAAAAAGATTCAATTTCTTCTATCGATTTAGAAATTTCTTCTTCAGTGGAATTGTAAAATTCAATTGTAGTTTTTATGATTTTTTTATTCAAATTTAATAATTGTTTTATTTGATTATACGAATATAAAAATACCATTCTGGATGTCATTTTTTGCTTATTTTCTAAAACTATTTTTGAATCTCGAATGATTAGATAATAAATTTCTTTTAAAAAATGTTTTATTCTAACAACTTTTTTTTCTGAAAGAAAAGAATTCAATTCATTTTCGTTATAAAAAAACAAACTATGCAAAAAATCAAAATTTCTTATTTTTTGAGGAACAAACAAAATGAATTGTAATTTTTCTATAATGGTTTTACTTAATCGTTTTTTAAAAAAAAAGTTTTGTTTTATGTCGTTTGTAATTTTAAAAACTTCATAGGAATTTTCTTTGCTTAATTCTAAAAAATCAATGGGAATCATTTCATCATTATAATTGATAAAAAAATTTTTGTGGGTTTCTAAATCAAGGTTATGACAGTAATAAGGAGTATAACAAGTGGTATATTCATTTCCAATATGTAAGCAATAAGAAGGGAAATTCTTCTCTATGTTTGTAAAATAATGATCTAGTTTTTTTGTAAATGCTGAAACATTCTTATAATTTAATAAAAAATCAATGATTGCTTCTAATTCTTCTTGAGCAAAATTTTTTTTTAATTTCGTTAATGTTGTATTTGTAAACATATCATAAAATTTGTAAACTCTTTTTCTTTGTTCTTTTTTTTTGACTAAAAGTTCTTTAGGATTATGTTCAAGAATTTGTTTACTTAGTTCTAAAAATTCTTGATTTTCGAAAATTTGTTTTCGTATTGTTGGAATTTTTTCTTCAATTTCTTTCTCTAAAGAATAAAAAGAGGATTTAGATTCTTCTATCTGATGTAATAAAATTTTTTTGTAAAGTTTTTTCCAAAATTCTGAATCATTCAATTCATTATGCTTTTCTTTTAATAAAGTTTCGATCCAGGATTCAATATCTTCTTTAATGTTTTGATTTTTTTGATTCACAATATAATTTTATTCTTAATTTTTCAAATTACAAGAAAAAAACTTGATTTATATCAATAAACGAATTATATTATATCTAAATCAAAATGAGTATTATTTACTTTTTTATTGATGGAATTGGCATAGGAGAAAATAATGCCTTAAAAAATCCGTTTAAGAGATATGCAAAGTCTACATTATCTGTTTGTTTTGGAGAATTATATAATGAGCATTCGATATTAAAAGAAGCAAAAATCTATCCTCTTGATCCTTTTATGGGGATATGGGGATTACCTCAGTCTGCAACAAACCAAACAAGTTTATGGACAGGCATCAACGCTCCAAAACTTTTAGGATATCATGTTACGGGCTTTCCAGGTCCGAAACTAAAAACAATCATTTATGATCATTCTATTTTAAAAAAATTTAAAGAAAATGGGTACAAAGCAAGTTTAGTAAATGCTTATTCGCATAAATTTCTAAAAAAATTAGAAAAAATACCAAGATTAGCAAGTGCTTCTACTCATATTCAGAGAGCATCCGGACAAGAACTTTTTACCGTTGATGATATTTTAGAGAAAAAAGCTCTATACATGGACATTACCCATCATATTATGCATGAATATTATCCTGAACTAAAAGAAAAATTTCCTATTGCAGATCCCAAAAAAAAAGGAGAAGATTTAGTTAAAATTTCTCATAATTACGACTTAGTAATTTTTGAATATTTTCTATCTGATAAAGCGGGTCATAGTCAATCGTTTGAGGCGGCTAAATTCATTATAGAAATATTAGAAAAATTTATAGAAGGTATTTATCTTTCTCTTAGAAAAGAAGATACATTGATTATCATCTCTGATCACGGAAATTTAGAAGATTTATCGGTAAAAACTCATACATATCATCTAGTTCCTCTTATTGTATTTGGATACCATAAAAAAGATTTTTCGAAATTAGTTTTTTTAAACCAGGTTCCTATTCGTCTTTATGATATTTTTGGAATTCCCAGTAATTTAGAAGAAAACAAATATCTGAATCTATTTCAAAACATCAAAGAAAATGAAAACTTAGATATCGTCCTAGATATGGCAATTTTATAAAAAAAAGATTGAAACATTTCTATTTTTAAAAAAACAAAATTCTATTATTCGTTTGGAGGTTTTTTATGAAACTTGTTGAACAATTAACCGTTTTGGCTGCAAATAAACCCGGAGTGCTTGCAAATATTTGTGGTTCTTTATCTGACGAGAATATTAATATTTTAGGTATTATGGTAGTTGATCATTTAGAATATGCAATGATACGGATGATTGTTAGTGATTCAAAAAAAGCTACTCATTTATTAGGAGAAGCAGGTATATTAGTTTACGAAGGAGAAGTACTACAAATATCGTTAAAAAAAGGTCCTGGTTCACTTGAGTATGTAGCTGAAATTCTTGCTGAAGAAAACTTAAATATAGAATATGTATATGGTACAGAATCTTCTGATAATGGAGAAGCGGTTTTATATCTAAAAACAAATCATAATCAAAAAGCATTAGAAATTCTTGGTAAGAAATTAGATAAATTTAAATAATTTTATAATAATATTTGTAAAACTTTATAAATTACATTATAAATTTTCTTTAATTCTTCTTTATTAATTATAAAAGGAGGAACTATATATATTGTATTTCCTAAGGGTCTTAGAAGAGCACCATTTTTTACAGAAAAATCAATTACCTCTAAAGAAAAAAGTTTTGCTTTTTGCTCTGGGACCCTTACATCTAAAGCAGAAATTGAACCATAATACCTAACATTTAGAATTTTTTCTTTATGACTTTGCTTTAGATCTTCCATAAATTCTTGATGCCAGTTTTCAATTTCTATAATTTTTTGTTTTACATTAAGTTCCTCATATAGTTTGATCGATTGAATACTAACACTACAACCTAAAGGATTACCTGTCATTGAATGTCCGTGGAATAAGGTATGCTTTCGTTCCTCTGAATAAAAACCATGAAACACTCTCAGATTTGTCAAAGTTGCTGCAATAGTGGCGTAACCTGCAGATAACCCTTTACTTAAAGCAATGATATCGGGAACAATACCTGCTTGTTCAAATGCAAAGTAGCTACCTAATCTTCCAGCACCTGTAAAAACCTCGTCACAAATCATCAAAACATTATAGTAGTCACATAAATCTCGAATTTTTTTTAGTAAAAAAGGATGATACATTAACATACCTCCAGCGCCTTGCACTAAAGGCTCTAATACGATAGCGCAGGTTTCTTTGTAATGATTTTCGAACAACATCTCTAATGTTTGAATGGTATCATTTAATTCCTCTTTAGCTAATTCTTCGTTCTTTAATCCCTCAAGAGAGTTATATCGCATAGGAACTGAAATAATTTCAAACATTAAGGGTTCGAAGACTTTGTGAAATTCTGAACGAGCTCCTACAGCCATGGCTCCAAATGTATCTCCATGATATCCATTTTGTAAAGTTATAAATTTTTTTTTTGTAATATCGCCAGTATTTTGAAAAAACTGATAAGCCATTTTTATTGCAACTTCCATAGCGGTAGAACCATCATCCGAAAAAAATACTTTTGGAAGTTTATGATTTGTTTTTTCCGATAGCATTTGTGCCAACTCTAAAGCAGGTTGATGAACGAAGCTTGCAAAAATTACATGTTCGAGTTGATCAATTTGTTTTTTTAAAGCTTCTTTGATTTTTGGGTGATTATGACCATATATACTAACCCACCAGGAACTTATAGCATCAATCCATTGTAAAGTATTACCAGCACTGTCTTTACCAAAAAGATAAACTCCTTCGCCTCTTTCTACAAAAATCGGCTCTTTTGCTAATTTCATTTGTGTAAAAGGCCACCAGATATGATTTTTATGAAGTTGTCTCCAATCCATATGATGAATTTTTTTTTGTTTGTTATAGAAAAACTTTTTTTTGAATTTTATTAAAATTGATACTCTACTATATTAGAAAGTTTACTTTTAACATAACCTTGATTTTTATAAGCGGAAACTGCAAAATAATAGATGCGATTCTTTTCGAAAAGAATTGGAATTCGATTTCGAGAAAACTGAGATTCAGAAATGAAATTTTCGTAATAACGAATCAGATCTTCTTTTTTTAATATAATTCGAATATGGTTTCTTCTATATTGTTCAAAGTATTGTTTTCTGTTTTCGAAAAATATTTTTTCTTTTTCCGTAATAGGAAAATCTGTATTTTTTTTGTTGATGATTTTCCACTCTGAATTTTGAAGCGTTTGATCTAAAACAAAAGAAAATTCTTTTTCTCGAATTCCAATATGAATTTTATAACCGCCATAGTTTTCTACTTCCTCCTCTGGTATGACTTCCCATTCTAAACATATTTGATTTTCGTTCGAAAGTTCTGGAATTATTTTAAGATTTTTGGGAGGAGATATGCTACTAAAACGAATTTTTTTTAAATAAAAATTTTTTAAAATTGGCGTATACATTCCTTTGCTATCTTGAATCATAGTTATTTTAAATTGAAGATATTTATTTTTAATACCAAATTTTTCTCTTTCTAAAGTAAATTTTGTGTGATAAGTATATCTATCTAAAGGAAGTATATTCCAATAATGTTCATGAGTTTTTAATTGCTCAATTTTATCAAACGTTGTGTATTCAATTTTTAAAAATGTTCCTTTTGGGATAAAATATTCTAAATCAATCAATATCTGATGGGTGTCTTTAGATATATCTATTATTGGAGTAAAATAAGAATTTTGTGATAAGTTCATTCTACCCGATTTATGTTCTAAAGAAAAATCTGAGAAATTGAAAAAAGTAATAGGAACTTCGTATGATTGATTTAAAATATAAAACTCATCAAGAAATCCTAGATAATCTTTGCCAATTTGTATGGGTGGCACATCCTGATTCGAAAAATCCAATTCCACATCTTTTGGTAATATAATGATTTTTTGTATAGTATGATTTAAAAAAATAATGATTTGACTTTTAGATATAGAAAACGATAAAAAAAAATGTTTCCAATTTTTTTCTTCTTCTAATTGATTTCTTGAAATCAAAATCTGATCAATGTCAAATGCTTTGTTACTAGAAAAAAGTAGATTTTTTAATTTAAGTTTTAAGTTTCCTTGCTCTAAATAAATTTTGAATTGTTTATGTTTATCTTCAGAAAAAGAATTCCAATACAATATATTTTGTTCTTTTAAATTGAAAGTTAGTGGAAAGAACCAAAACGAAATAGAAAAATCTTTTGAAAATTGAAGATTTGAATTAGGATAAATTATATTTGGCCATTGAGCTTTTGTTGTTTGAATCAAAATTTTATTTTTTCGATTATAAAAATAGCAAGCTTTTTCTTTTTTTTTTGTAATATATTCTTTTTGATCTAAAGGATATTCATAAAGATAAATTTCTTTTTTATGCAAAGAATAATTTCCTCTTTTATCAATCAAGTAATCTATAGTAGAAGCTTCGCAATCAAGATAAAAAATAATTTTTGATAAATCGAAATTTTGGGGTTTTAAAAAAAAATTTTGTTTGTAAATTGTATAATGTTCGTTCTCTTTAAGAAAGTCAATAAGATTAATACTTTCTTTTATTTCTAAAATTTGATTACTATACAAACTCAAGCTATAAAAAAACAATAACCAGATATATTGTTTCACTTTATGTGAATTTCGGTATTTTTTAAAATTTTTTCCACCATTCTTTTAAAAATTCCTCAGGTAAATTTAAAAACAATTCGTAAAGTAATATGTAATACGTTAGGTTCCAGTTTTTTAAAATTTCTATATGTTTTTCGTAATCTTCTTTTTTTTCAAATGCTTCAAGCAAAGGGATTAAAGAATTGATTCTTTTTTGATAACTTTTTTTTAAGTGATTTTGATTTTGTAAAAAATCAGATAAAATTTTATCCTTATTATAAGGATCTTTTTTTTCTAAAAACTCTTTTAATTCGTATGTTAAAATTTCGAAATATAACTCATGAGTAGAAAAAAGTAATTTTGATTCTATTTTAAAAAACACTTTTACACATTCCATATGTAAATTTTTTTCTTGAATTTTTATGATTTGTTCCAGTAAAAAATTTAATTGTTGATTTGCAAAAAGTATAAGATTTTGTTCATCATTAAAAAAATTGGGGATGATCCATTTTACATTTTCTAGTAATAGAGAATGTTTTTTTACTTCCTTGCAATAATTGTTTTTATAATCTAATGAAAATAAAAAATTTGGAAACAGGATTTCGAAAAAGAATAATAATTTTAAAATATTTTTGTGGACATTTGAAATGATTTTGGTATTTTGTCTTTTATCTAACCTTTTGGTTAAGAATTTTTGAATTATTTTATTAGTGTTTTGAGTTGATCGGGAGGTAGTTAAATGAAGTTGTTTTTTAGAATTCATATAAATTTGATGATGTATTTTTTTGTTATAGTTTATTGTAAATCTATAAATAAAGAAATTTCATCTCAAAATCCAACACAATCTTTAGAGGTAGTTTCAGAGATCACTTTAAATCAATCTAAAGAAGATAAAACTCAAAAAGAAGAAGATACAGATATTTTAAAAATTCTTGAAAAACTAAAACAAAAAAATCATAAACTAACTTTAGAAGAAGTAATTCGATTAGTAGTAAATCAAAGTAATACAGTAAAACTTCAGAAATTAGAATTGATTAAATCCGATACAGAATTAAAAAAAGAAGAAAGTAAATACGCTCCGATCATTGGTTTTAAATTCCAAAGCTACGAAAGAATCGATAAACAGCTTCCCCAATCAATATTTCAAGGAACCAAAATCAATCAAGATACATACACATTAAGTATAGAAAAGCTTTTTGAATCAGGTACTTTTTTTAGAGTAGAGGGATCTGATACTCGATTTGATTCAAACTCAGGAGAAAGTTCTTTAGCACTAACAAATCCTTTTTTACAACAGCTTAGACAGCCACCTTTACATACCGGGACAATCAAAATTTTATTTCAGCAAGATTTATTAAAAAATGCATTTGGTTATTCTCAAAAGCGACTAGAAGAGATTGCACGAAAAAAAAGTTTAATTCAAAAAGAACAATTAGAATTTCAATTAACCGGACTTATTGTAAAAACAATTATAGACTATTGGAACTTATCTATAGCGGATTTGGAAGTTCGCTCAGCTCGTGGTTTATTAAATAATATAAACACAATTCGTAATATAACAAATCAAAAACTGCAATTCGGTTTAGCAGAACCTTTCGAACTCAACCAATGGAATGCCTTATATAATCAGGCAGAGATAGCTTTGAATTTTGCTGAACTAAATAAAGAAACACAAACAAAAGAACTTTTACGAACCCTAAATTTGGATAGTACTTTAGAAATCACTGGCTCTACTGAATTAGAAAAAGAACTTCCTAAAGATATAGATCTTGAATCCGACATAGAGTTTGCTTTAAAAACAAGATCAGACTATAAAGCAATTTTACATACATATGAAATTGCAAGAATGACTAAAGAGCTTGCAAGTAATAATCTTTTGCCTACGGTTAGAATTGGCGGTCAGTATGCTACAAGAGACTTTGGGAGATATACTAGTTCTGCATGGGATAAGATTTATACAGGAAAGTATCCGGAAAAAGCTATAGAATTTTCAGTGCAATATCCAATATGGGACGAAGGTGCTAAAGTAGATCTAAGAAATGCAGAAATTACTTTACAACAAATCGAGATTCAAAAAACAGAAATGGAAAGAAAAATTAAAGATGAAATCGAAATTGGCTATAAGCAAATCCAAACTGCTTATAATTCTTTACAAAAATCTCTGAATGCATATAACCAGACTTATAATTTTTATGTAGGCATCATCAATGGTTACCGAAAAGGGCGATTTAATGCAACCGCGGTAAAAAATGCTTTAGATGCTCTTATACAAGCAGAAAAAGGTTATAATCAAAGCTTGATCAATTATAATATTGTTTTAGTAAGATATGACCTTTTACGAAATAAAATTTTTGATAAATTTAAAATTTCCACAGAAAAAGTATTTCAAAAATAGGAAGAACTATGAACCTTTGTATTGTTTCGGGATCTTCCAGAAAAAATAGTAACACAATACGAACTGCTAAAGCTTTAAAAAATTTAACAGAAAAAGAACATAATACAACCTTTGTTGATTTTACCAAATGTGATTTTCCTATGATTGGAAGAGAAGACATAGACAAAGATCATCTTAGTAATTTTCAGAATTTTATTGTTCATTCTTTCAAAAATGCTGATTGTATAATCATTTGTATACCTGAATATAATTGGAATACAAATCCCGAAATCTTAAATGCATTTCATCAGCTCGGTAGAATAGAATTTAAAGAATGTTTTGAAAATAAAGTTTTTTCTTTTGTTGGAGTTTCTACAGGTTATGGAGGAAGAAGACCTGCTATAGAAATGATGATTTTTTTTAATAAAATTATTAGTTTTATGAGAGCTTATGCAATTGTCTCTCCATTGATTTTAGAATCACATCAAACAGAAATGAATCTCGATTCTAATGGAAATTTTTTGAACTCCGAGGTGGAAAGACGTTTTAAAGATTATGTTGAATATACATTACAAATAGCTAAAAAATGGCATCATAATTATTAAAAAAATTTTAATTATGAATTTAAGTTTGAACTTCGAAATTATTTTGTAGATCAATTTTTAAAACTTTTAAAAATTCTATCATATCTTTTTTTGTGATTTCTTGCGTGTCTGGATTAGAAAGTTCTTTTAGAATACTTTGTATAGATTTCTGTAAAATCTTGTTTAATCTTTCTAATCCTTCTGGTCCAGATAAAGAAGCTTCTAATCCTTCTCTTACGGTTGCATGAATATTGTATAAAAAAAGTCTTACAAGAGGACCAATAGGAGAAAGTAGGTAAGGTTCAGCAGCTCGATTGATAGAATATTGAACCATTTCTGAAATCATTGGTTCTAAATCAGGCATCACTTTTTTTGAAAATATTTCCATTTGTTTACTCAAAATCACTTCTAAAGCTTGAAATGTTTGAGGTTCTAAATTGATTCTTCCTTCTGTTTCTAATTGTTGAATTGTTTGCTCAATAATATTGATTAATACTAAAAAAGAAATTTCATCTGCAATAACTTTTGCATTGTTATGAATGATTTCAGGTAAAATTCCTTCGTCTGGAAGCCAATAATTCTTTTTTAATCTTACATATAAAGGAATAATTCTTAACAAACGGAAAGTAGCTGAATAATGAGGAGGGTAAAGATTAAAGACTTCGTAGAAATGATGAATAGGGAATAAATACCACTTTTTATATTGTTTTCTATTCAAATACCATCTTCCTAAAAAATCGAAAATAAAAAAAATAACAAACCAACGATCAATTTTGTAAAAATAATCTTTTAATTCTCCATTTTCATCAATCCATCGAAAATAATTTTCTTTTAAAAGTGGAAGAATTTCTTTATCAAAAAACATAAATTCAGATTGCCATCGTTCTGGAGTTAAGTTTTCTTTAGAAAAAAATTTTCGAATAGAGTCTTTTGCTGAATTTTCTGGATTGGGTAGATGCTTTCTTAATTTATTCTTTATTTTTTCTAAGACCCCATCCTTATTTGCTAAATAAAAATAACTTTCGTATGATTTTTTATCAATCATATCAATAAAAAGTTCTACAAGTTTATTGGATTTATCTTGAATTTGATTTTCGATTTCATTTCTTTCCATACCCTGACTACCAACAAGATCATAGTAAAGTTTTTTTAGCTCCAAATAATGCTTAATATATTCTTCCGTAAATCGATGAGGTTCGATACCTTTGATTGGATCCCATAGAGCAACTGGATCAAAAAATTTTTTTAAATTTTCTGGATAATAATGTAATAGAAAATCTCTTAGTGTGCCGTGATAATATGGTAGTTTATAAAGATATAAAAAATCAAAACATACTAAAAAAAAATTAAGAATAGCAATAATTAAAAAAATTGTTTCGTAAATTTTTTTTAATAAATTATTATGATTTTTTGTTTTTTCCATATTGTGATAATTTTTTTTTTAAAAACCATTTTGTAAATGAATTTCTTTAAAATTATCTAGATTTTTCCGATATTATATATAATAATTATGAATTTTTTTGTAATTGAAGGAATTGATGGTTCTGGAAAAACAACTGTAATTCAGAATATACAAAAGTATATATCTCGTTTAAAAAAGAATCACTGTTTTTTTTTCTAAAAGAACCTACAGATTTAGACACTGGAAAAAAGATTCGCCAACTTTTAAATTCCAACTCCATACTAAGTCAAAAAGAATGGATGGCTCTTTTCGAACAAGATAGAGAAAAAAATCTACTATATAATCTTATTCCTAACAAAAATAAGGTGATTCTTCAGGATAGGTATTATTTTTCCACCGCTGCTTATCAAGGAATTTCTGAAGAAAATGTCAAAGAAATTTTATATTATTTTTTTAATAAATTTCCTCCTCCAAAAATAGTTTTTTTTCTGGATATAGAAATTCCTATAGCATTAGAGAGAATTAAAAAAAGAAAGCAAACATTCCAGAGTTCACTGGATATATTCGAAAAAGAAATTGAATTAACAAGAATTCGCAATAATTATAAAATCATTTGGGAAGAATTAAAAAAACTTCGTATTGAATTTTATATTTTAGATGCACAAAAAAAAATAACAGAATTGACTCATTTTATAATAAGAAAAATATTTTCTACAATACAATAAAAATTCTCTAGGACCTTATGAAAATTTATACAAAAAAGGGTGATCGAGGATATACGTTTTTAGCGAATGGATCGAAAGTATATAAATATGACGATAGGGTAGAGTTATATGGATTGTGCGATGAACTGAATTCTCAGATTGGAATGGTAGTTTCTTTAATTAATGAAAACGAATCAGATATCTTCGAAAATGTGAGAATTCAATTAATTGAAATTCAAAATTTACTTTTCGAAATTGGTGCAGAATTAGCAGGGTATTATAAAAATCAAAATCAGTCTATTCTGAAAGAAGAAGATGTAGCTTTATTAGAAAATTGGATCGATGCATATTCTGAACAATTACCCCAAATGAGAGCTTTTCTTTTGCCCGGTGGAAGTGTGATCTCTTCTCAGATACATATTTGTAGGGTAATTTGTAGAAAGGTTGAAAGGTATCTTGTAAAAATATTTTATAACAATAAAGAAATCTTGATTTTCGAAATTTTAATCCAATATTTTAATCGCCTTTCTGATTATTTGTTTGTTTTAGCAAGATATGTGAATTTTATAAAACAAATACAAGAAATTGAATGGCATAGTAAAAGAAAATAACTTACGCTAATCGGCCAATTTCTAATGCTTTTTGAAACATTTGTTTAGAGCTTTGTATTACTTGTGCATTTGCTTCGTAAGCTCTTGATGCTGAAATCATGTCTGTAATTTCTTCGACAATATTTACATTTGGGTATTCCACATATCCTTTTTTCGGTCCGATTTGAATTGCATCGGGGTGGGTTGGATCATAAACTAAACGAAAAGGTCTTTTATCTTCTGTAATTTTAAGAACTTTTACACCTCTTCCCATCCCTGTATCCAGTCCTAAAGGAAAAATAGGAGCTCTCCAATTACTTCTTAAATTGATTGGAGTCATCACAACCTGTTTTCTACGATAAGGACCGTTATCATAAGCATTTCTTGTTGTATTGATATTTGCTAAATTATCAGCAATAACGTCTAATTTTAGTCTTTGGGCACTTAATCCTGTTCCAGCTATATTAATCGAAGTAAACATTCCCATTATAGTCTCCTTATGTTAAATTTTATACAAGACGCAGAATCTGATTCCATTCTTGAAATTTACCTGCAATTCTATCTGCAAGTAAACTATAATGGAGTTGGGTTCTATTTAATTTTATCACTTCCTCTTCTATGTCAACGTTGTTGCCATCATTTCTCATTGTAGATAAATAATCAATATAAACTTTTGGTTGTATTTTTTTCCAATCAGGTGCACTTCTTTTGGAAATATGTTCTGGATGAATTGTCAATAAAGGTGGTTCTTCTTCAATTTGCCTTTTTTTTTCTAATGCTCTTTTTAATGGTACTTCGAAAGCTACTTCTGATCTTTTAAAATTAGGTACATTTACGTTTGCAATATTATTTGCAATAACTTGCTGTCTTATGATATCCGATTTTAAACCTTTTTCTAAAAAATGTATGAATTCTAAGCCTTTCATGATCACTTTTTAAATCGGAAGGATATCAAAAAAAAATTGCTTTTTTTTTTAAGTAAAAAAAAAAGCCTTAATGCGAAATGTAAAATTTTTTCTCTTTGTGTTTATTTCCTGGATGGTTTTTTGTAAAACTTCTACCGAAGTGCTAGATTTAAGAAATGGGGAAAATCATACATTATTGTTAGGAGTTTGGGAGCTGGATTATGAATCTACAATGCAAGAACTTTTTAAAAATTATGCTAACAGTTCTATTGATTATCAAGAACTTTATTTTATTTATTTATCCAAGATCAAAAAAGATATTCCTCAAGCAAATTTTATTTTCGAAAAAGCAGAAGAAACTTTTATATGGAAAACAAATTTTAATATTAAAGATCGACAATATGAAAACAAGGGAACTTTTGAAATTTCTTTACTCGAACGCGAAAATCAATCTTTAAAAGTTACTTTGCAAGATACTATAAACAAAGAAACTCAAATCCTAAAAATACATTTTAAAGATCCAAATACGATAGAGGTATCATATCTTACAAGTGATCAAGAACGAATTATGTATAAAGCAATATTCAAAAGGGTACAAAAACAGGATGAAAGCTAAAAGTTTGCTTTTAGTTATCATTCTTTTGATTTCCTGCAAAACTCCAGAAATTTATAAAAATTTTTCAAATTATAAAAAATTAGAGGAAATAGCTATTTTAGAATTTGATGGGTTTTTACTAAAAGTTCAGGATGAGACAAAAAATTATTATGATATTTTACTTTTAGTCGAAGGAAAATATTTGATAGAATTTAGAGATAGAAATCATTTTATCAAAGGTGCTTCTTTATGTGAACTTAAAGCAAATAAAATTTATACCATTCAAATTACTCAAAAAAAAGAATTTCCCAAATTAAATAAAATTGTTTATCTGGGAGAATGTATAGAAGTTGATAGAAAAAAAACTAATATTGTTGAAAAATATTTTCTCGACAAAAAGCTTTAGCAAAGTTACTAACTTCCGATAAGAGGTATTATGTCGTATTAAAATGTTTGTATATGATATTTAAAAGATGGTTTGCAATAATATAAAAAATTACAGAAATATTGAATTTTTTGACAACAGTCTGGTTCAAAATACTGGCAAGCATTTTCAATCATATGATCAGAAAAAAAAGGTTTTTTAGATGGTATATAAGAATTAAGAATTTGATTACATTCCAATAAAAAGTTTTGCAATTTTTTACAGTCCCATCGGAAATTCGCTTTTTTTTCTTTTAAATAAGGATCAAAAAAATCAAATTGATTTTCTTGTATTTGATTAAGATCATGAATCAACTTACAATGTTTTGGTATGTATGGAAATTCTACTTTATAAGGAGAATAAATATAACATTGATTTCTTAAAATTAAATTTGCTAAACCAACATTAGGTCCATACGATGATCTAAGTAAAAAATCATTATCTATTTTTTTATGGATATATAAATCTACAAGTTTAGGATTGTAAAAATAATAAATATTAATTAAAATCTTCTCTTTTTTTGCAAGCAAAAATAATTTATCATATGGTTCTTTCGAAGAAAAAAAATTTTTTAAGTTGAACAAAGAATGTATGAATATGAGACTAAATAGAATTGCATAGAATTTTCGTTTGGATTTTAATAATAATATAAAAATAAAAAAACCATTGACCAATCGTTCATTAATAGCCAATTCATCACTTGTAATAAGAATAAAAAAATTTATTGATATTATAATTAGAACAACATAAAAAGACTGTTCTTCTCGAAGTTCCCAAAAAGAAAAAATAAAAATAAGAAATATAAAAATATCAATCAAAATGATTTTATAATTTAGTTGTGTAAATAATTTTGGATCTTGCAGTAACATAAAAGAAAATGCATTCAAAGTTTTTATAATCCGAGATTTGGTAATACCAAAATCTCCCAATAGTTCTTTATACATAGAATGGGGAGAGATAAAAGTATATTTTATAACATCAAAAAACGACGATTTCGAAACAATAGCTTTTATGAATAATAATATTCCCAATACGATAGCAAAAGAAAAAAAATAATACAAAAACGCTTTTGCATAAAATTTATAATTTTGATTTTTTTTTGCAAAAAGAAGTAAAGTTTTAAAAAAATAATAAGCTAGAATTCCAAAACTAAGAAAAAAATCAGAAGAATTAATGCTTACACTAAACCCCGACAATAATCCAGATAATATTAAATTGTAATATTTTTGATTTTTTGTAAACAATATAAACAAATAAAAAGATAAAAAATAATACGGTAAGGTAATGATAGAATCCTCTAAACTGAATAGTAAATATAAAAAAATACCACTTATACTAATTGAAATAAAATAAAGTAAATTCAAAAGAAAATTTTTACTGAATGTTTCGATAATTTTCCATAAAATTATCAAAGCTACAAAATAATGAATCATGAATATGTAAATGAATCTTTGGTATTCATTTTGAACAAAACTAAATAAAACAAAAAAAACTTTATAATAAAATACAATTCCTTGATGATGGGGGTATATGTTAAAAATTTCATTATGATACATTTTTGTAATTTCTATGGAAGTATCGAAATCTATTTGTAAAAAAAAATTTTTTTTTTCAAAAATAAAATAAAACAAGCAGCAAACTATAACTATTATAAAATGACTACTTCTTAGAAACATATCTCTAATTTTTTTATATAAAAACTTTTGTCGAATCAATAAAATAAAAAGTTCAAAGAAAAAAAAAACTGTCGATTATATAAGTGTATGGATTTAGCAACATATATTGGAATTTTTGGAGGCATTATTATTTATATTTTTGGAATTCTAACTACTGGACTGGGTGCAAGAGATATTATTGATTTACCTTCGATTTTTATTACTTTTGGAGGTGGTACTTTCTCCTCGATTGCTGCAAGTCCTTTTGGAAGAGTAAAAAATCTTATTAATGTAATTCGATTTGCTTTCTTTGAAAGAAAAGTATCGATTATTGAAATTATTGTAAAATTATTAACCTTAGCAGAAAGAGCAAGAAGAGAAGGTCTTCTTTCATTGGAAGATGATATTGCAGAAATTGAGGATCCGTTTCTTAGAAAGGGTTTACAACTAGTTGTAGATGGTACTGATCAAGATCAAATACGTAATGTATTAGACAATGAATTATCTGCAATAAAAGGTCGCCATGCAGATAATATAAAATTTTTTAGTTTATTAGGTGGATATTTGCCTGCTTTTGGAATGCTAGGAACTTTAATAGGTTTGGTGCAAATGTTTAAAAACTTAGGATCGGGTGATGTATCTGCTATTGGACAGGGCATGGCAACAGCATTAATTACTACTTTATATGGTTCAATGGGTGCGAATATGTTTGCTTTACCTATTCGCGATAAATTATTAGTAAGAGATGCAGATGAAATCTTACAAAGAACAGTAATGATTGAGGGAATTATAGGAATTCAACAAGGGGAAAACCCAAGAGTGTTAAAAGATAAATTGGCTTCGTTTTTATCTCCTGTAGAACGACCACTTTTAGACGAAGCATTAGGTGGTAGATAATGGCGAGAAAAAAGCAAGAATGTCCCGAGTGCGAGGAAATACCTGTTTGGATTACTACATTTGGAGATTTAAATACTTTGCTTTTGAGTTTCTTTGTTATGATTTTTAGTATTGGAAAAGATATACCTAAAGAAGTGCAACTGATTCTTTCTGCTTTTTCTGATAGCTTGGGTTTCTTTGAGGGTGGACAAACTTTAGAAAAAGGTAAATTAGAACAGATGGGAATGAACTTAGAAACTTTACCTTCTCAGGTTACGGGTAGATCTTTAGCAAGAGCAAAAGCTCAAGCTTTATCAATTTTTAAACCAGAAATTCAAGCAAAAAAAGTTAGAATTGAAGAAGAAGAACGTGGAATCATCATTTCTCTTGTAGGAGCAGACTTTTTTGAACCCGGAAGTGCTCAATTAACTCCAGCTATAGAAGAGGTACTTAAAAAAGTTTCGTATTTATTAAAACAGCTCAATCGTTATACAAGAATTGAAGGACATTCGGGAAGTAAAGAAATACAAATACCGTCACCCTACCCTAATGAAAGAAGTTATAATAATAGTTGGGACTTAGGTGCTGCGAGATCAATCAATGTAGTCTTGTTTTTGCAGAGTTTAGGAGTTGAGCCTTCTTTAATGCAAGCTTTAACCTATGGCTCTTATCGACCTTTAGCTACAGAAGGAGATACAAGAACTCCAGAGGGAGAAGCTCATAATCGAAGAATTGATATTGTAATTTTACCTTTTAAAGAACCAGGAAAAAATCCATTTGAAAAAAAACCAAAAATCACGCCATCTATTGAGAATTTAATTCCAGACACATAGGAGGTAATATGGCAGTAGCAGAAGAAGATCAAGAACAAGAAGAAGAAGTTCAAGCTCCGGTACAACCTTCGGGTTTAAATAAAATTGTTAAGATTTTGATATACATTGCTTTAGGATTAGTGGGTATTATTATCATGTCGATTATTTCTTATTATGTGGCAAAATATGCAACGAGTCAACAATATAAAGAAGTAGCATCGATTGCAGTTGTGAAACCACCTCCCCCACTAGAAGTTTATACTTTTAGTGAAGATTTTCGTGTTAATACAGCAGATAAAGAAGAAACTCATTTTATAAAATTAAAACTAAGTTTAGGTTTTGAACCTGGAAATAAAGTACTTTCTACAGAACTTGCACAAAGAGCTCCACAGTTAAGAAACATCATCAATTTGATTTTAGCAGGTAAAACTAAAGAACAGCTCTCTACCATTGAAGGTCAATTAGAATTACGAGAGGAAATTAAGGCTTCTATTAATCATGTTCTTTCAGAGGGAAAAATTGATGAAGTTTATTTTAGTGAGTTTATCATAAACTAATTTTTTTCTTGACTATATTGGCGTACTCACATTAAAAAATTATGCTGTCTAAAGATTCCAAAATTATAGTAACTGGAGCTGCTGGATTAATCGGTAGTGCTGTAGTAAGAGAACTTAATGAATATGGCATAACAAAGATTATATGTGTAGATCATTTAGGAGAATCTATCAAATGGAAAAATTTAAGAAATTTAGATTTTCTTGACTATTTCGAAAAAGATGATTTTCTAAAAATTATAGAGGAAAAAAATTCTTTTTCTTATTTTGGTTCTATTTCAAGAATAATCCATCTAGGAGCTTGTAGCTCTACTACAGAAACTGATGTCTCTTATTTAATAAAAAATAATTTTGAATATTCTAAAAAATTAGCAATACTTGCAGCTAAAAATGAAATTCCAATGATTTATGCATCAAGTGCATCAACATATGGCTCTGGAGAAGAAGGATTTAGTGATACGGTAGAAAATTTGCCTAATCTTAAACCATTAAATCCTTATGGATACTCCAAGCATTTATTTGATTTATGGTTATTTAAACAAGGTTTTCTTAAAGAACAAAATAAACATGAAGATGAAGAGCTATATGTTAGCAAAAGAGAAGCATTTATAGGATTAAAGTTTTTTAATGTTTTTGGTCCTAATGAATATCATAAAGGTAATATGCAATCAATTGTATTAAAAGGATTTCGCCAAATTCTTTCAGAAGGTAAAATCAAACTTTTTAAAAGCTATCATTCCGATTTTGCTGATGGCGAACAAAAAAGAGATTTTTTATATGTTAAGGATGCCGCAAAAATGACTGTACACTTCCTACTCAAAGAAAATTTAAGAAATTACAACGGGATTTATAATATCGGAAGTGGTAAAGCTTCAACTTGGTTAGAAGTTGCCCAATATATATTCGAAGCTATGAATTTAAAGCCTAATATTGAATTTATAGACATGCCTGAAAATTTAAAAAAAACTTATCAATACTATACAAAAGCACCTATAGAAAAATTTTTAAAACATACAAGTTACGAAAAACCTATTACTACTTTAAGAGATGCTATTTTTGATTATGTTCAAAACTATCTTTTGAAAGGAGAGGCACATGCTTAATCTCCTCCATTCCCACCATTGCCACCATTGTCATTTCCCGAATCACCTGAGTCATTATCACTTGATGAATCATCCCAACCACTTGAGGCTCCTGCACCACTAAACTCTCCACCACTTCCTTTAAAACCAGAACTATCGTTAGTAGAATCTAAAGAAGAAAAACTATTGCTATCGTAGCCAAATCTTTGTATATCTTTTTTTTCTTTAATTTTTCGAAATAAAAAAATTAGCCAAATTATTATCAGAAATAAAATTAAATAAAATAATATTCCCATTAGAAAAAAAATTTTGAAAACATTTATTTGTCAATAGTATTTTTATTTAACAAATTTTTCTAATTTCATTATTTCCGGATCTTCTTTGTCAATGTTATGTATATATGCTTGTGTTTCTTTTTTGATCAATTGATTTAATAAAATTAAAGAAATTAAATTAGGAATAGCCATAAGGCCATTAGCAAGATCAGCAAAATTCCAGACAATCTCTAATGTAGTTATAGAACCAATCAAAATTCCTACTATCCATAAACCTTTAAAATATAAAATTCCTTTAACCCCTACCAAATATTCTAGTGCTTTTTCTCCATAGTAATACCAACCCAATATAGTACTATAAACAAATAATAAAAGAGATATTGATAACACAATTGAACCTAAAGCTCCTAAAACAGAAAAAGCATTTTTTGTTATCTCTGCACCTTTTAGTCCTAAGTTCCAACTTCCGGTATTTAAAATGACAAGTCCCGTAAGGGCACAAATGATAACGGTATCCCAAAAAGTTCCAGTGGAAGAAACTAAAGCTTGTCGTACAGCGTTTTTGGTTTTCGCAGCAGAAGCAGCAATTGGTGCACTACCTAATCCCGATTCATTAGAAAACAACCCTCTTGCAATACCTGCTCGAATGGCTTCTTTAAACGTAGAACCTACAAATCCACCTATAGCGGACTGACCTGTAAAAGCTGTTTGAATGATTAAACTTAAAGAATCTAAAGTTTTATCATAGGTGAAAATCAATATTGCAATAGAACTCAAAATATATAACCCTGCCATAAAAGGAACTAAAATTTGACTGACTTTTGCAATTGACTGTATCCCCCCAATAATAACCATACCAGTAAAAACTGCAATAATAATACCCGAAAGCCAATTAGGAATTTCATATTGCTTTTGTAATAAATTTGCTATAGAATTTGCTTGAACCATATTACCAATTCCAAAAGAGGCAATTACAGTAAATAAAGCAAAAATAATACCTAACCATTTGAGGTTTAATCCTTTATCTAAAACAAACATTGGACCACCAACAATATTGTTATTTTTATCAATTTCTCTAAATTTTATTGAAAGTAAAGCTTCTGAATATTTTGTTGCTATGCCAAAAACACCCGTTAACCACATCCATAGTAAGGCTCCCGGTCCTCCAATCGAAATTGCTGTAGCAACTCCAACTATATTTCCAGTTCCCACCGTAGCTGCTAGTGCGGTTACTAATGCCCCAAATTGCGAAATATCCCCTTTCCCTTCTTCTTTGCTAATCGAAAGCTTAATCCCAATAGGAATAAATTTTTGTATAAAACCTAATCGAAATGTGAGAAAAATATGAGTTCCTAGAAGTAAAAATAACATTGGCCATCCCCAAACATAGTCGTTAAGGATAACTAAGATTGAGTTTATAGTCTCAAAATAGCTCCACATATCTACCTCAAAAGTGATATAATTTTAGAACTTATTGTATGCAATTCTTTTTTGTAATATGAAAAATAGAAATTGATTTAAGTTCTAAAATACTTTGTAGTTGACTTAACTAGAAATCACACCAGATTGAATTTATGAATTCAAACCGTGGACATGTTTACTTTTTTATAGTTGTTTTTGTTGTGTTATTTTTCATTTTTTATACAAAACCAAAACATCAACAAAACACAACAACAAGCGAAGAAAAACAAGCCTTAGCACTACTTTTCGGTGGAAATCCAAATCAATCTAATACTATAAAAAAATCAAAAAATAAATCTTTATACGACACAGATTTTTGGAATACAGGTATAAATAAAACTCCTATAGATGATATACAAAAAAATAATGAAGAAGAACCAGAAATTCTAGAAAAAGTTAGTGAAGGTAATCCTATCAATCCTCAAACAGGTTTACCTTATACAGACGAACAGATGGAACAATTTGATAAACTTAGAGAAAAATTTCCTAATAATTCTTTGATTCCTAAAAGAATATCACCAGAAGAGAAAAAAGCAGAAGAAGAAAACCTAAGAAAAATGTTAGAAATTCAATCAAAAATTTCTGCTAAAAAAGCAACAATAGAGGAAATTGAAATGTATTACAATTATCAAAAAAAACCATTTTTAGATAGATTAGAACTTTTAGAATATGTTTTAGCAGAATTGAAAGAAGATTTATCTGAAGATTTAAAGTCCCAGTATGAACAAGTATTAAAAATGAACAAAGAACAAATTAAAAACATAGAAGAACAAAAAAATATAATGCTTAAATCTGCCAAAAATTAGAATTTATTTTTTTATTGCTTTTTTGTATGCTTATGATTCATTTGAAAAAAATTTGACTATTATACAGTTTTGGAGGTTTTATGAAGCCAGTTTATATATTAGGTGGTGCTCAAACAGATTTTGCAAGAAACTGGACAAAAGAAGGAAAAACTTTTATGTCTATGTTTCGAGAGGTGGTAGAAGATGGTTTAAAAGAAGTAGGGTTAGATTACGAAGAAATTAAGAGATTGAATAAAGAAAATCGAATCGCAGTTTTTGTTGGAAATTTTGATATGGAACAATATGCTAATCAAGGTCATTTAGGAGCTTTTCTTACCGAGGTACACCCATCTTTTTATGGTGTTCCGGGAGCAAGGTACGAAGCTGCTTGTGCTTCTGGTTCAGTTGCGATTCAGTCTGCACATACTCATATTCGAGCAGGAGATTATGATGTTGCTATTGTTGTTGGCATTGAAATTATGAAAACTGTAAATTCAGTAATTGGTGGTGATTTTTTAGGAACAGCAGCTTATTACGAAAAAGAATCTAAAGGGGTAAAATTCCCATTTCCAAAATTATTTGGTAGATTAGCTGATGAAATCATCCATCGATATGGCTCAAAAATAGGTGTAGATAGGATCATGGACAATTTAGCTGAAATTTCTAGAATTAATTACAGTAATGCTAAACTCAATCCATTAGCACAAACCAGAACCTGGTTTATGAATAAAGAACAAGCTTGCTCTCGGGGAACTCCTAATAATTCTATAGTTGGTGGAAGACTTGCTATTTCTGATTGTTCGCAAGTTACAGATGGAGCAGCTTTAGTAGTGTTAGCTTCTTATGAATATGCAAAAGAATTTTCCAAGAAAACTGGACGATCATTCAATCAAATGGCTATTATTAAAGGCTGGGGACATAGAGTTGCACCTATTACATTTTCTGCCAAAATAGAAGAATCAAAAAATAATTCTTTTATATTACCGTGGACAAGACAAGCAATAATGGATGCTTATAAAAGAGC
Source organism: uncultured bacterium (assembly GCA_937928085.1). Classification (GTDB taxonomy): domain Bacteria; phylum Spirochaetota; class Leptospiria; order Leptospirales; family Leptonemataceae; genus SKYB61. Next base: position 348,784 of record CALFVU010000006.1, read on the forward strand.
AAATTTAGATATTGATCAAATTGATGTAATCGAAACTCATGATTGCTTTACTTCTAGTGAATATGTTGCTATTTCTGCATTTGGAATTACTGAACCAGGCAATGAATATCAGGCTATAGAAGAAGAAGTAATCAGTTTCGATAATCCTTCTAAAAAAAGAAAAATTCCTATAAATCCTTCTGGAGGTTTAATGGGAGATGGTCATCCTGTAGGTGCAACAGGTGTACGAATGGTTCTGGATATTTATAAACAAGTAACGGATCAGGCTGGAAATTATCAAGTAAAAGGTGCAAAAAATGGTGTTACATTGAATATTGGTGGAAGTGCAACTACTAGTATGTCATTTGTGATTGGTAGAATCGAGTAACTTAAGCAAAAGTATTATGGTGATAATTTTTACCATAATACTTTTAATTTCTTTAATATCGAAATAATATTAAAATTTAATTGACGTATTAAATATTTTTCATTATTTACTTATTAAAGAAACATCAAACTATAAGGGGGTAAAAACATGAAAAAAATAATTTTGATATTGCTTTTCACATCTGCAGTAAGCCTTTTTGCAGTAGAATCTGTGATCTTTGTTCATGGAAGAGGTGGTTCTTGTGGAAGTGGATATACAACCGATGCAGGAAACTA
>CALFVU010000007.1 GCA_937928085.1 uncultured bacterium
CGATAGAGATAGAGGGTGATAGGAGACTACGATATCGGTATCCATCCTCTTATGTGGTAGGGAATAGGTATTCTTTGCGTAGGGTGTGTGAGCGTAGGCAGAGAAGGGTTTATGTCTCATATTGGGATGATTCTTGAGAAAATATTTTGTTCTTTTACTATTTTTACAAATTATATTTATAAATCATTTAAACATCAAAAAACGATTATATAAAATTTTTATAATAAATTTTTACATTTTCTTCAAACTTCAATAAAAATCCTTAATCTTATTTAGTAACCAAAATAAACTTTTCCTTTTATTTAAAATTAATTTTGATTTCTCCTTTTTTTACATCAATAATTTCGATTTTTTTACCAGTTTCTTTAACTACAACAAACATTCTTGGATCTTCCCCATAAAATGCAAGGGTATCTCTTAGTGCAAATTCTCTTCCTGGATAGATGACTTCCCAAATAATTTCTTTCTGAGAAGTACTAATCTCGTTGATATTTTTTACAGCTGTTCTTTCGATCAAATCATCTCTAAAAATTCCTGCTTTAGCTGGCTCAAGGCCGTAAATTTTCATTAAAATTTTGTTGTTGCGAGTAATTTCTGACCATTTAGCTTGTAGTTTTTCATGTGCAAATTTTACAAAACCTCCTAATTTTTTCTCCGGATTTGGATCTGTTCCTACAGCGTATCTTTTGACTGACTCTTGTGCTGCTTGTATATCTGTCACACCAATTCCACCAATTGATTGACCACTATAAGTACCAATTAATTCACCTTGTCCCCATAAAGAAATAATGTTAATAGTCCCTACCGCTTGATAACTTTTAAATTGTGGCACAGTAGAATTTTGTTGTTTTGTTTCTATATTCCCTATAATTAAAACATCAGCTCCAGCTTTCAGTGCTAAATCTTTTATATTTTCAGAAAGTTTGGTAGGATCTTCAGCAACTATTTCTGTATTTGTAATTTGCCTTGCTATACTTCCCGGATCAAGCAATTCATATCCTTTACTTATCAAGACATTTCGAATCTGAGAAGCTGCAACACCATCTCGAGAGTTAAAATCAAATACTTTTTTAGGACTGCCAGGCATAATATATTCTTCTCGTAGCAATACTATAATTTTTGGATTACCTACCAATTTTTGCATTGTATTGATTTGATTTTGTATTTCTGCTTTGTCTACTTTAAATCTTACAAAAAGTTTTAACATTTTGATTGTATCTAAATTATATTGTTGCTCATCAATTATTTGATCATTTTTACAAATTCCTTGGGCTTTTGAAAATATTTCATTTGTAATCGACTGTCCATCAGCAACGTTACTATAACTTGCTACTTGATTACCAATACATTTTTCAACTGCTTTTCTACATGCATCTTCTTTTGCTTTATTCTTTGCTGCTGACACACTCGTAAAAATAGGAGCTTCTCCATAAACAGTAATTTCTCCTCTTAAACATTCCGCATGATAGTTTCCTCGTATTGTTGACTCGTCTTTTTTATCAGAAGTTTGCACACAGCTTAAATATATTAAAAAGATAAAGAGTACAAGGATTTTTTTAGCCATGAATACCTCCGTAAATTCTTTATAAAATATTTTTAAAAACATTTTGTCAACTAATAAAAAAAAATATAGGTTTTTTTTTATCTACCGATAAATTTTATGCTATGGAACATTCAAAATTAGATGTGATAGAAAAACTATCCCAAATTTTCTTTCAAGAAACACTAATTATGAATTCTGCCATTGATATCGAAAAAGAGAAAAGTAAGGTTATTTTACAAGCAAAATCAAATAGGTTAAATGAACTGAGCAAAAGATCAGATGAATTATTAAATTCATTGATTCAATTAGAAAGAGAGAGATATAACCTAGTAGAAAATTTGATCGAAATCTATAAAGATAGAATTCATTCTAGAGAAATTACATTGTCAAATTTTATAAAAGTACTATATGAAATTCAAAATGATTATCACGATAAACAACAATATCAAAAAGATATCGATCAATTACTCAATGCTTTAGAAAAATTTAAGCAATCATCGAATGAATTAAAACAAGAAGTAGAGATCAATCAAAAATTATTACAAAGAACAAAAAGTATTATTTCTAATTTAATTGAATCGATTGAAAAAAAAGACAAAACATATATAAATTTTAAAAACAAAAGAGTAACAAGTAATGCTTTATTGATTAATCATAGTATTTAAAAAAAATAAGGAGGTGCACTTATGGGATCTACTTTTGGAGGTTTAGAACTAACAAAACGAGGCTTAGTAGTTCATCAAACTGCTATACAAACTACAGGACATAATATCTCTAATGCTTCAAATGAAAATTATGCACGACAAAGAGTGAATTTAAGCACTTTAGATCCTTTATATGAGCCCAGCCTGACTCGATCGAATTCACCGGGACAGTTGGGGCAGGGTCCAAAAATTTTAAACATACAAAGAATTCGTGATTTTTTTTATGATGATCAAATTTTTGCAACATCACAAGAAAAAACTTACTGGGAATCCAAGCAAAAATATTTATACCAATTAGAAAAAATTTTCAACGAACCTTCAGATAGTACATTGAGAAGTTTGAGCGATGAATTTTGGAATGCCTGGCAAGATTTAGCAAATTATCCTTCAGAATTATCTCATAGAGCGGTTGTGATAGAAAAAGCAGAAGCTTTGATTTCTCGAATTCATGATCATTATAGAAAGCTAAGAGACCTTAGAGAAAAAGCAGAACTCGAGATTCAAGATACTGTAGAAATGATCAATACTTATGCCAAACAAATACAAGAGCTTAATATCAAAATTACAAAATTACAAGCTTTAGGAGATAATCCTAACGATTTATTGGATAGAAGAGACGAAATCATAGAGAAATTATCAAACATGATTAATGTTCGAGTGGAAAGAGGAGATAAAAACGAAGTGTTTGTATTTTTAGGTGAACAAATTTTAGTGCAAGGACAAATCTTAAGAAAATTAAAACTTGTGCCAGATCCAAAAAAAGAAGGTATGTCAGAAATCGTATGGGATCACAACAACAATAAAGTTGTCCTAAGTGGGGGTAAGTTACTATCTTTAGTAGAAATAAGAGATCAAGATATTTTATCGAGAATTTATTCTTTAGACGAATTCGCTTTAAACTTAGCTGATGTTGTTAATGAAATTCATAAAGATGGTTTTGGTTTAGATGGTAGTACGAATTATGAATTTTTTGATTTTAGAAAAATTACTGATGATGCAAATGCTCAATTTCGTCCCCAAGATCATTATGGAGACTTTGATTATAACATGGATGGTACACCAGAAATTACTGCAATATTTAGAGTTTCTGGCACACAAAAAGTAGACCCGAAAAGAAAAATAGGTATCAATGGAACTTTGACTTTTTATCAATGGAGTGATACCTCTAGAAGTTATGAGCCTAGACAAATCAATTACAAAGAAGATGAAAATTTAGAAGAAGTTATAAAAAAAATCAACGATGCAAAAATAGGTATAGTTGCGTACTTAAATCATGATAATCAATTCGTTTTGAAAGCTGCCCAAAGCTTTAACAATACAAAATATGATTTTTTCATTAAACATTTAGAAGATTCGGGTGAACTTCTTGTAAGCTATACAGGAATTTTAAAATCATCAGGTTCTTTTGGTGCGTTTGATTTTCGAAGAACTGGTGAAATTTCTAAATTTCAAAATTCCTTAGAGAATATTACTATTTCTCCTTTGTTCCATCCAGCAGGACATATAAAAATTAATGAGATAATAAAAAATGATTTATCAAAAATTGCAGTTTCGAGAGGAAAAGATCAAGGTGGTACTGGCGATTATAACTCACCGAATGGTTTAGCAGATGGAGAAAATGCTTTACTAATTGCAAAAGCTTTAAAGCAAGGTAATGTTAAATTTGGATATTCTCAAAATCTTATTGAATTTCATACCCATTTGATTTCCAAACTAGGTGCCGAATCTCGAAAAGCAGAAGATTTATTGAAACATAATCAAGAACATTTAGTTGAATTAAAAAATCAAAGACAAAGTATTATGGGAGTGAATTTAGACGAAGAGATGGCTTCTTTAATTCAATTTCAGCATGCCTATAATGCATCAGCTCGAACCCTTAGAACAATGGACGAATTACTTGATGTGATTATCAATAGACTAAAATCATAATTGGAGAATGATATGCAAAGAATTACAGGCATAATACAAAACCAAAATTTGATTAAGCACATTCAAAATCAAAAATTGAATATGGATTCTTTACAAAACCAGTTAGCAACAGGACAAAGAATTTCTCGCCCCGCAGATTCTCCTTCGCTTACTGCTAACCTAATGTTTTTAAAAACACGAATGAATGAAATTATTCAATTCGAAAAAAACGTTTTAGAATCTTTAGATAGATGGAATTTAATTGATGGACAACTTTCTTCGATTACAGATATTTTACAAAGGATTCGGCTTTTAGCAGTGCAAGCTTCGAATGGAATTTATCAAGGAGATAATGCTTTTGAATTAAAAGAAGCAATATCTGCGGAAATTGATCAACATCTTCGTGCTTTGATTGACATTGCAAATTCTTCTGATTCGATTGGTAGACCCTTATTTGGTGGCTTTACCATCGAAAGAAAACCTTTTGAACCTATTGTTGCAGATATCGAAACTCCAGATGGAATCAAACTTGAAAATCAAATTATTGGTGTTGAATACCGTGGCGACATTGGAAAACGGTTGATCGAAATCGAAAAAAATCAATATATCGATGTCAATCTGCCTGGCAATCAAGTATTTTGGGGGACAAATTTTACAATTACAGGATCTATAGATACTTCCAGTTATATTGCAACTTCAAATCAAAAATTTAAAATTGATGGTGTTGAGATACAAGTTCTTGTAGGAGATACCATTGATGATATTATTGACAAAATTAATAAAGCTGGTTTAGAAGTTCGAGCTTCTAAAGTTGGACAAGATAATCTTTCTTTACATTCGCTTACTCCACATCAAATTTGGTTAGAAGATATCGAAGGAGGTACTGTTTTACAAGATTTAGGGCTTATCAACCCAGAACAACCAAACCCACCAAATAACTATAGTCTTAATGCTAAAATCGATAGTCTTTCATTGTTTGATGTAATTCTTAAATTTAGAAATGATTTACTAAAAGGAGATCAATTAGAAATTTCGGGACAAGACATCGGAAATTTGGATATTACTTTGGAAAATGTTTTAAAATATCGTGCAATAGCGGGAGCAAAACAAAATCGATTAGAAGAACATGCAAAAAAAATTAGTTGGGATAAACTTTTTATAACAGAATTACTTGCTAAAACTGAAGGCATAGATTATGCGGAAACGATTACCAACTTAAAATGGATAGAGAATGTTTATAACTATTCTTTAAATGTAGGTGCAAGAATTATACGTCCAACTTTATTAGATTTTTTACGATAAATTTTTAGGAGTAGATATGATTCAACTTTCTACAAAATTTTTTGGAATAAAAGAAGTTTCTGAAGATGAAGTCATACAATTTCCCGAAGGTATTTATGGATTTACAGAGGAAAAACAATTTATTATTTTTAAAGAAAAAGAAGAATCTCCTTTTCTTTGGCTTCAATCTTTACGCAACCCCGATTTAGCTTTTGTTATTATTGATCCGAATCAAATTGTAAAAAATTATAAACCTAAAATTTTACATACAGATTTACAAATGCTTGAAGTAAATTTTTTAGAAGAATGCAAAATTTACGCGATCCTCACAATACCAGAAAATAAACCCGAAGAAATGACAATCAATTTACAAGGACCTATTCTTCTGAATGTAAAAAAAAATATTGCAAAACAAGTAATTTCTTTAGATGAAAACCATGGTGTTAGAATGAATGTTTTGCAATTGTTAAAAAAACAAAATTTATAAGAAGGAAATTTTTGTGTTAATCCTTACAAGAAAAGTAAATCAATCTATAGTAATTGGAGATCACATAGAAATCGTTATCGTAGAAGTGCGGGGTGATCAAGTAAAAATTGGAATCAAAGCACCCAAAGATATTTCTGTCCATCGTTCTGAAGTTTATAAAGAAATACAAGAACAAAACAAACAAGCAACAAAAACTTTATCGATTGATTCGTTAAAAAAAATTGAAAACCTTTTTCCAAAAAAGAAAACTTAAAATTTTATTTTTTATTACTCCTTTATATGTATTTAGTAAGGAAATCTATCCTCCTATTGTATCTACATATCATTTGAGAATTGTAAATCGTAGATTTGTTTCTCATATAGTCTTTGAATCAATAGAAAATAAAAAATACCTTACCATTATTCTTACTCACGGACCGAATTATTGGGCTTATAAAAGCAATTCATACAGATTATTTTATGAATGTGAAACATCAAAACAATGTATAGATAAAGCAAAACAATTAGATCAATTCTTACAAAATGGATATAATATTGCTTTTTATATAAAAGGAGATCAGATTCAAAAAATTATTTTTTTAGATCCAACAAAACTAGATTAAAAATTTTTTGTTTTCTTAAATCATTAAAAAAATTTTGTAAATTTAAAAAAAAATTTAACAAAGTTTTTTTATAATTTTTAAACATAAATTTAATAAATAAAAAATCAAAAATTTTATAGTAATTTCAACTGTTAACATAAAAAATTTATTTTTAGATTCAAAGAATACTATAATGTTGTTGATTTGTCAAAAAAAATAAAATTTTTGTTTATTCAATGTTATGAAAACCGATCAAAATAAAGTATTAGCGGTAATACCAGCTAGATATGCCTCTACAAGATTTCCGGGAAAGCCGTTAGCTAAAATTGGAAGCTATCCGATGATCCGATATGTATACGAAGCTGCTCAAAAGAGCAACTTAATTGACAAAATTATTATTGCAACAGAAGATGAGAGAATACGAGAAACTGTAGAAAATTTTGGCGCTGAATGTATGATCACAAGTGAAAATCATAAAAGTGGAACAGATAGAGTATGCGAAGTTGCAACCTTATTTCCAGAATATAACATTGTAGTTAATATTCAAGGAGATGAACCTGGAATAGAACCTAAATTAATCGATGGAGTAATTCAAAATAAAATTCAACATCCTGAATGGGAAGTCTCTACCGCGGTAAGACCATTTAAAGAAACAGAGGATCCTCTACAACCAAATCGAGTAAAAGTGGTTTTAACAAAAAGCAATAAAGTTCTTTATTTTTCTCGATCTCTAATTCCTTTTCCAAGAAATAACTTACCACACCCTATTTATTTACATTTAGGAATTTATGCTTATGAAAGAGAATTTTTATTAAAATTTCCTATCTTACCAAGGTCATTTTTAGAAGAAGTGGAATCCTTAGAACAATTAAGAATTTTAGAAAATAATTATAGCATAGGCACTTATATTGCCGATGACTCTTATCCCGGAGTAGATACCCCAGAAGATTTAAAAACAATTATAGAAATTTTTAAAAAAGAAAACAAATTAAAATAAATGAAAGAAAATATTATTGAAATACTTCTTAAAATTACAGAAAGGATAAAAGAAAGAAACTTAAAAATTTACGAAGATCCTATTCCCACATCTGATCTTTTGTATAAAGAAATCGTATATGATTTAGTCTCTTCTCCAGATTTAGCAAATTATTATATAAAACTCTTAAACGAAGCCAATTATCTTTTTACAATACATCTTGTAAAACCCGATCCTGCTTTACGAATACCGGGAATAGATGGATATGTAGTATCAGAAAAGCCTATTTTAGAATCCCTTCTGGGAGAATACAAAAAAAAATTAGAACATATCTATGAAATCGAAAAACGAAAGAAAACCGGTGCGGAAGTGATCATTCGAGAATTGATGCCAAAAGTAAAGGAATACAACAACACTTCAATTGGTAAAATCTTAAATATTTGTATTATGATAGATCAATTTCTTAGGGTCATCGAAGAAAAGCCAGACAATTTTACAGAAGAAAAAAAAATGTATTTATTAAGACTACTTTTACCAGAAGAAACTCAAACACAACACACCCAAATAGAAAATGAATCAAATAGCATCGTTATCCCTGAAATCAAAGAAAAAAAGCGTGCGGTGGATACAGAAGAATATAAAGAACTTTCGAAAATGAACTTACAAGGAAATTGGGGGAAAGCTGTGGAAAAGTTTGGTGTAGAATTTTTAATTCGAATACATCTTAGAAAACATGAATACGAAATCTTAAAAAAACTTATTTTACAAAAACGAATAGCAAAAGAACAAGATTTATACTTTTTAAAAGATTGTTTAAGAAAAATGGAAGAGAATTATTATTTAGACAAAGAAATCAGAAAACATATAAACGAAATTAAAGAATTAAAAAGACTAGTTCAATTAAAAATCAATCAATTTTATCTTCTTAAAAAAAAATACGAATCAAATTAAAAGCAAGTATATTTTGTTTATACATACTTGTACTTGTACAACCTAAAATTTAACATCAGAAAAACAAAGAAAATTACAAAAAGATTTATAAAAAATTACTAAAAGTTTTTTTGACTCAATCTACGATAAAAACATACAAATTTTTAAATTTTCGTAAAAAAAATTTAATGCTGATTTTTGGATTTATTATTAAAAATTGATTTACCATTTGGTTAATTTTTTTATATTGGAATTATGAAGCCTATTATAGAATTTTTTCTAAAAAAAAGTATCTTTGGTAATACTTTAACTTTATTATTACTAGGATGGGGTATCTATGCAGGCTTTACCATTAGTAGAGAAGCTTTTCCTCCAATTGATTTTGATATTGTAATTGTTACTACTATATTTCCAGGAGCCTCTCCTGCAGAGATAGAAAAATTAGTAACACAGCCTATCGAAGAACAACTCAAAGGAGTAGAAGGAATTAAAGAAATCCGTTCCTCTTCTATAGAAAATCGTTCTGGTATTACTATAATCATTGATCCCGATGCAAAAGATACAAAAAAAGTTATAGAAGATATTCGCTCAAGTGTAGATCGTGTTACCAATCTTCCCAAGAATGTAGAAAAACCAATTATTTTAGAAATTACTTCAAGACAAATACCTATTATAGAAGTGAGTTTACTTTCCAAAGATAATTCTGTAGATTATCAAACACTTAGAAATTATGCAGAAATCCTTGAATCCAAATTAAAGTTTATTGATTCAGTTGCAAGAATTGATAAAAGAGGTTGGAGAGATAAAGAATACATTGTTAAGTTAGACCCTTATAAAACTAACAATAACTATATCGGCATAGAACAAATTTTGCAAGCTTTAAAACAAAGAAACATCAATTTTCCGGGTGGAGAAATCATAACAAAAGGGATGTCAGAAATTATTAGAACTGTAGGTGAATTTGTAGAAATATCTGACATCGAAAATTTGTTTATTAGATCAAATGAAATAGGTCAGGGAGTTCGAATTAAAGATATAGCTAAAGTTGTTGAAGATTTTGCAGAGGATGAATACATACATAGAACGAATGGACAATTTTCAATTACTTTAACAGTTGTAAAAAAAGAAAAAGGAGATATAATTACAACTGTAGAAGAAGTAAAAAAAATAACTAATGAATTTAAAAACATCTTACCCGAAAATATACAAATAGAATTAATGAATGATCTCTCTTTTTATGTAAAACGAAGACTTAACATACTTTTAAATAATGCAATTACAGGTCTTATATTAGTGATTGGATCCTTATTTTTCTTTCTTGGTTGGCGAACTTCTTTAATTGTTGCTTTAGGATTAGTTCTTTCTTTAGCAACTACATTAATCATCTTAAAACTCTTAGGTATTACAATAAACTTAATCACTATGATAGGTTTAATTATTGTAATTGGAATTTTAGTTGATGATGGAATTGTTGTAAGTGAAAACTTTTATCGATATCTCGAAATGGGTTATAAAACATATGATGCTGCGATAAAAGGAGTATCGGAGGTTTTAGCTCCAGTTACAGCTTCTGTATTTACAACTATTATTACTTTCGCACCTTTAATGTTTGCCTCAGGTATTTTTGGCAAATTCCTTTTCTATATTCCTTTTGTCGTTATTGTTTCACTAATTGTATCTCTATTCGAGGCATTTTTTTTAATGCCAGCTCATTTATATGATTTAAATAAATATAGTAAAAGAAAAGAAATAAAAATAGAATCAGGTTTCTTTTATCATTTAAGAACTAAATATTATGAATCTATTTTGCAATGGATTTTAAAGCATAAATGGATTACATTTTTTAGTTTAATTTTTCTGTTTATTTTTTCTTTTATTCTGCAACTCGTGTTTGGAAAATTTAAATTGTTTACTGGAGCTGGAGAAGCATTTTTTATAAAAATGAAAGCTAATCCTACAATCCCTTTAGAAAAAATGGATGAATTTAATCAATACCTTAGTAGAGTATTTATGGAACTACCTAAGACTGAAATTGAAAATTTTAGAACATCTACAGGTATTAGTCAACAAAGTCCAACTGATATATTAACTAAAAGAGGAAGCAACTATGCTATGGCTATAGTGTATCTTACTCCTGAAAACAAAAGAAAAAGAACGGGAGAGGAAATCGTTGCTCAAATAAGAGAAGAAATTAGCTGGTTATTGGATCCAAAAAAAAGAGAAACAAATTCACAAGAAAAATACAAAATATTTGATGAATATAAACACTTAGAAGGAAAATTAGATATCTTACAAATTGATTTATTACGTGGTGGACCTCCTGTAGGAAGACCAGTAGCTATTGAAATTATTGGAAATGATTATAAAATTTTAAAAAAAATAGCTGAAGAATTCAAAGAAAAATTAAAAAATATCAAAGGAGTTAAAAGCATTGATGATGACTACGAATTGGGAAAATACGAAATTCAATTAAAAATCAATGAAAAACTTGCTGCAATCACTAGAGTTAATGTTGAAAGTATCAGTTTAGTAGTCAACACTGCATTTAAGGGAGTAGTACCTACAACTATCAAAAAAGGTACTGAAGAAATCGATATTCGTGTTCGATATGATGATGCGTATTACAAAAGTCTGGAGACGTTAAATCAATTGTATGTGTTAAATGATTTTGGTCAATTGATACCTATCAAAAAAATGATACAAATAGAAAAAAAACAAGGTATCGTAGCTTACAATCATCTAAATGGAGAAAGAATGGTAAGTGTTTACGCTGATATAGACGAAAGGATAACTACCTCTGCAGAAGTAAACAAAGAAATAAAAAAATACATCAATCCAATTATAAGTAAATATCCAGGTTATGTAGTACGACTAGGAGGAGAAAATAAAGATACTGAAGAATCGATTGACAGTTTAAAGAAAGCTTTTCTTGTAGGTAATGTGATCAACTTTATGATTCTATCTTCGATGTTTGGATCTATTATTTTACCTTTTATCATACTTTTAACAATTCCCTTTGCTTTAATTGGAATATTTATCACATATACATTACACCAGGAACCATTGAGTTTTTTAGGTCTAGTAGGATTCGTAGGTGTTGCAGGAGTAGTAGTAAACAATGCCATCGTTATGATTGATTTAGCTATTAATTTAAAAAAACAAAATCCGGAACTTTCTTACGAAAATGCAATTATTCAAGCAGCATCGACTCGATTAAGACCTATTATACTCACGACTCAAACTACAGTATTGGGATTAATTCCAACTGCTTATGGTATAGGTGGTAAAGATCCTTTTCTGGTCCCTTTATGTCTTTCTTTAGCTTGGGGACTTGTTTTTGCTACTTTTCTTACTTTGTTTATTATTCCTTTATTTTATGTAAAAGCAATGAATATGATTGAATTTATTAAAAAACAACTTAAACTAAAAGAATATTAATTTTTCTAAAAAAAAAGAATTTTTTGTTCTAATTTAGTATAAAAAGTAGAATCAATTATTATCTTTTTATTTTTTGATTTCTCCAAGGTTGAGATATAACAAATTAAAAAAAATTTATAAAAAAAAGAACCAATCAGTAAGTGAAATGTGAAAAAAACCTCTTTAGTTTAAAGATCAATTTTAGTGAATATTTGAAATATAATAAAAATGGTTAAGGTTATCACCTAATAGGAATTTTATAATACGTTTTTGTTATTAAATAATGATTTACAAAAAATTTTAAAATTTAATTTTAACATTATGAAAAAATGGATAGAATATTATCAATCTCGAAAAATTTCTCCCGAAGAAGCTATGAGTTTTATTAAAAGCAATCAAAGAATTTTTATTTCCGGTAATGCTTCGATTCCGTGGACTTTAATAAAAGCTCTTCAAGCCAAAGCTAACCAACTAGAAAATGTAGAATTAAACCATCTTTTAACTTTTGGAGAAGATTATTTTGCTAAATACGAAGGAATTCGTCACAATGCTTGGTTTTTGGGACCTTCTATCCGTAAATCCGTAAATGAAAAAAAATCTGATTATATACCTATTTTCTTATCTGAAATTGCAAAATTAGTACGCTCCGGAAATTGGCCAATTGATGCTGCTTTAATTCATGTATCACCTCCCGATCGATATGGATATATGAGTTATGGAATAGAAACTTCAATTACAAAACCATGTACAGAAATGGCAAAACTGGTAATTGCACAAGTTAATAAAAAAATGCCAAGAGCTCTTGGAGATTGTTTTATCCATGCAACTCAGATAGATTATTTTGTTGAAGCTGACGATGATTTATATGAATTAAAAAATTCAGAACCAGTAGAAGTAGAAAAAGAAATAGCTAAAAATGTAGCTAAATTAGTCGATAACGAAGCTACATTACAATTAGGTATAGGAGGTATACCTAATGCTGTTTTAAAAGAATTAGAAAATCATTTCGATTTAGGAATTCATACAGAAATGTTTTCAGATGGAATATTACCTTTACTCGAAGGAGGTGTAATCACAAATCAAAAAAAAGGGATCCATCGTGGTAAAATAATTTCTGGTTTTTGCATGGGTAGTCGTGAGCTTTATGATTATATAGACAATAATCCATTATTCGAATTTCACCCAAGCCATTATACAAACGATCCCTTTTTGATTGCTCAAAATTACAAAATGACTGCTATTAATTCCGCAATAGAAATCGATCTTACAGGACAAGTTTGTGCGGATTCTATTGGAGATTTTATTTATAGTGGAATTGGTGGTCAAGTTGATTTTATTCGAGGAGCTGCAAGATGCCCTAACGGAAAGCCTATTATTGCTCTCCCCTCTACTGCAAAAAATGGTACAATTTCCAGAATTGTCCCTTTTTTAACAAAAGGTGCAGGTGTTGTAACAAGTAGAGGCGATGTACATTGGGTTGTCACAGAATATGGTGCAGTGAATTTATATGGAAAAAATCTCAGAGAAAGAGCAGAACTTTTGATAAGTATTGCTCATCCAGATTTTAGAAGCTGGTTAAGGAAGGAATCCAAATGGGCAGAAAAATCTTTATAATTATTTTTATCATCCCTATTCTTTTTTGTAATAAGGAATCAAAATCCCAAGAATCCAAAATTCATATAGGAAATTTAATTGCTCAAAAAAATTTAAATTTTGATTATGTAGAAGGAGATATTATCGATTGCAAAAATATATCTATTCGATATTTAAAAGGAGATATACGCGGGGAGAAAAATCAAAATATTATTGTTGATGTTATGAGAGGTAACGTACAATCAGGAAATGCTAAAATAAACATTTTAGAAGGAAATATTATCAATGGTAAATCAGTTTCTGTTAGACTGTTAATCGGTATAGATTTTAGCAATCAAGCCATCATAAATCAACAGATAAAACCAAAAATTGAATTTTGATGCCGTGGAATTGGGAAACAAATCAACCTTACGGGGCATATAAAAAATTATTAATTCCTAAAGAAAAATTAAAAGAAGAAAGTTTACTTCTTAAACCTGTCTTGTTAGAATTAAAAGAAAAATATCAAAATCAAAAACTAAAAGAAGTAGAAATAGCTTTTGAGTTTTTTTGGAATTATTATTCTTTAAGAAACAAGAAACATTTGTTTAATATAAAACAAAATAAAATATCTTATCAGAAAAACATATTTGAATTGTTAGAAAATATTCGATTTCGTAATGTACCTGATTCAATTCGAATTACTTTTTTAAATTGGTCTAAAAATCAATGGAACATCAAATTATTAGACTATAGTCCTACCCCGTACGAATTGTTGATCTTTCAGAGTAAAGGTATTCGAATTGTTACTATCGATTGGGAATGTGCTCTAAAGGGAGAATTTGTTTTTGGTATACGAGATGCTTTTGAACATATTCTTCATGATTTAGAACATTGTTATAACTTTTATAGAGAAGATTATATTCATTCAGAACAAACACGTATTTTTGGACTCCTTTTGCAAACCTATCCGGAAATACAAATTTTTTTAAACAAAAATATTGTTTTTAGAAAAAAATGGGAATATTTAATTTCGGATATGAATTCTTATCCAGAACATTTACGTCAATATGCTAAAGCAATCTTTTATGAATTTTTAAAAACTACACAGAAAATACAAGAAACTATTGAAATTGGAAAAATAAAAAAAATTATAGAAATTTTATAAACTTTAAAAAGAATTGACAAATTTAGAGAATTAAAATTATTCAAAAAATATGAAAAAAGTATTATTTTTATTTGTAATTTTTTTTGTTTATTGTTCTACATCTCAAGAAAAACAAGAAGAAAATCAAAAAGGTTGTGTTTATGGAAATTGTGAAAATGGATTTGGAAAATATATTTACGATACTGGAGATATTTACGAAGGAGAATTTAAGAATGGTGTAAGAGACGGAAAAGGAAAAATGATGTATACTAATGGAGACGTTTTCGAAGGAGAATATAAAAATGATTTAAGAGAAGGCTATGGTACTTATATTTTTAAAAATGGTGATATTTATACTGGAATGTTCAAAAAAGGAATTCGCGATGGAGAAGGAATGTATAAATTTAATGATGGCACTCTTTACACGGGCACTTTTATAGAAGATGGCAGGCAAGGAAAAGGAAATTACAAAATATCCGAAAATGATTTAAAAGAAAATTGTGAATTACAAAATCAAAAATTATTTTGTTTTTAATATTGTTTTTTTATTTTTTTTCTCAAATCTTCTTTCATTAGAAAATCAAAAACTTGAGTTTACAAATTCGATTAATCCTAATTTAAATGACTGTAATCTAGGTTATTTTTATATTGATAGCAATGAGCAGGGTTCTGGCGGTGGTCATTCTGGAGTTTTAGTTTATGATTTTGTGTTTCATTACCAGAGAGTTCTTGATGAATTTTTTGTTTTAGACAAAACAGATGTATCTTCTTTTTTATTTAGTTATAGTCGAATTCAAAATAGAAATTTAAGTTTAATTTGTATTGATAATACTTTCACTTCTGAACTAAAGATTTTGTCTGAAAATCTAAATCTTGAATTTCAAAGACATTCTTTTTATTTGGAAGAAGTCGTTTATTGGAGAGAATTAAAAGAAAATTTAAAAAACAATCAAATTTATCTCCCTACCCTTGAATATTATACCTTTCAAGAGGATGAATTTTTAGAACCATTAAGTAAACATTTATTTTTCGAAGAACTTATCCAAATCTACGAAGGAGAAATTCATATTTATTTACTAGAGAAAATTTATAAACAATATAAAAAAAATTTATTTATAAATAAAGATAAGTTTTTGGAAATCCAAAACTTTAGTCTAGACGATCTTACAAAAGATAATTTTAAAAAAAATTTAAAAATTCTAATAGAAGAATGGGAAAAAAGAAATTTAGAGTTAGAAAATTCTTTACGAGAGGATAAATATATAGCTATTTTAGAATCTCAAATTTATATAGAAACATTAAAAGAATTATACAAGAATCATCGTTTGTATTTTCCAGTCCTTTTAGTAGATAAAAATAAAAATTTAATGAAAATACAATCAAAAGTTTTAGATTTTTCTTTGATCAATCAAAATAATGCTATTTTAAAATCAATTCAAATTCAAATCATAAATGAATTAAACAAACTAATACATTCTGTCAATTCCAAAGAACCATTTACCAATATCCAAGTCACCTTACAAAAAATTTCAAATCTTTCGAATCAATTACTTCTTTTATTAGAAAAACCACATCTAAGTTTACAACAACAAATATATATTCTCCATACTCCACAAGTTCCTAAAATGATCACAATAACAAATTCTATTTTAGAGAAAAAACAAATAGAAATTTTAATTAATATGATCGAAAAAAAAGAAAATTACTATAAAAATCAAATTAAGGAAATTTTTCATTATCACTTGATCACTGAAAATTGTGTTACGAAACTTTTTGATTTTTTATCTAAGAATAGTAACTTGATTTATTTAAGAGAATTAGAAAATTCTTTTACAGATACACTTAAAGGAAAATTTATTCCTTGGGTTTCGTATTTTTATTTTAAAAATATTTTAATAAAATATCAAATTCCTTTTAAAGAATATCGTTTTTATTCATTTCGGAATGAATTGATCGAAGAACTACGAAATCAAAATCTAAACTCACTAAAAGAAATTACTACCATCAGTAGTGAATTTTATCATTATCATCCAAATGATTCTTTTTTTATATTTTTTACAGAAAACCAAATTTATTTAAGACCTATTTTTGGTATGTTGAACTTTATCGGTTCTATAAGTTATGTATGGTTTGATTTTATAAAACAACCTTATGACTTTTTTATTAGAAAAAACGAATTTTTTCAATCCACAAAAATAGAATTAAGAGGTGTATTTTTTTCTTTTACAGAAATTTTTTTTGTCTCTATTAGAAAAGGTACGTTTTCTCCGTTTGGTTTACCATCAAAATTCCAAACATTATTTTTTTCATTACCAAAAAAACGAAAAAAATTTTAAATAAATACAAATTTAAAACTTGTCTTTAAGTGATGGTAAATTATTTTGGGTATATAATCCGAGGGAGGAAGTTGGGTGAAATTCCCACGCTCACGGTGGAACTGTGATTCTCCGAAATGGAGATAAGCCAGATCTTCCCCGCTATAGTAAGCCCGTACGACTGCTATAGCGCCTACCTTCATTTGGTAGAGGGTCCCTCGGAAATAAAAATTTCTGGAGGGACTTTCTACGATAGAGATCTTAATATTTCGTAGTAGCCTCTCCAGCATACAAAAACCGTAAGGAGGTTCGAAGTGAAAAAAAATTTATTTTTGACGATTTTGATTGGACTTTGGGCTTTTGTCAACTGTAAAAATTTGGGTTTAGATAAAAATGAAGAAGATCTTTTTGATAAAAAAGCTGAAACGTTTCTTTTATTAGACGATTTAAATAAAACCCCAGAATTATTAGAAATTAACGGAAAATGGAAAGACAATTACAATTCTTATCATAAAATCTTTGCTTTGAAAAGTTCTACCTATGGAACTATCGGATATTGGGAAGGTGTAACGAATCCAATTATTGTAGAGTTTGATAATATAACAAAAACCTTATACGTAAAAGGGATTAATGAACCAATTTGGGCTGATTGCAACAGAAATGGAACTAATGGAGAATCTGGTGTTGAGTGTTATTCTCGTATTGTATGGACAAACTATCAGGATAGTTTTTACTTTTGTGAGATTGTCTATAACAAAGGATCGTTAGATGAAGCAAAAAATGATCCCACAATAGCAAATCCCACAAATCCTGCTTTATCTGGTTGTAGTAGTTTTCCTTGGACAAAATTTACTACAAAGTTAGATTAAAAATGCCTTTGAAAATTCTATACAGAACCCTTCTTTTGGGTTCTGTGTTATTGCTTTTTTTATGTAAAGAAAACAAAACAAATCAAGAAATTCTTTTGTTAACTCTTTCTGGAGATTCTTTGTCTGTAGAAAATTCAAATCAAACTTGTCCAAAAAACGTATGGAATTTTTCTAATGTTTTTCTTGCAAACAAAATAACCGAAGCACCAGGTGCAACGGGAATAGGATTTAAAGATCCATCTAAAGCCATTAATGGAATATGTGGAGCCGGAAAACTCTCTGGTTCTTTAGATGTATATAGCTTACAATCAAGTCCATCTTCTACACATTGTATTTCCAATGAAAAATGCATTGTTTTAGAATGGGATAATAAAAAAGTTAAAAATGCAGATGGTATTGATTTTGTCGTATTCGAAAATCCTTTTTGTTTAGGAGGAGAAGCAAATTGTGAATATTCTCGATTTATGGAACCTATAATTGTAGAAGTGAGTATAGACAGAACAAATTGGTGTGGATGGAATCCTGAGTACCTAGGTGGAACCAACGAAAGTGATAAAAAAAACCCAAATAATTGGTTGAGATTTGCAGGTGTTGAACCTGTTTTATTTCATCAAGAAAACTGGATTTATTCCGAAAATGATATTTTTGACAAAACAAAAGCTGGTGGAGATGGTTTTGATTTAAGTGACCCAAATTTTGGTAATGATTGTAATTCTTCGATCAAAACACAGATTCAAAATGATGGGTTTATTTTTCTGAGACTAACAAGTGCAATATCACGTGGATTTTCTTATCCTAATGATTCTTTTGATCAAACTGCAGATATAGATGGAGTTGTTGCTAAAAGTGTAGAAAACAGATAATAGAAAAAAAGTTGATAATCACACTATGTTAATTTATTAAAAATTTCTATGAAAATAAAAAAAATCATTCCATCCATTATAGCTTTTCTTTACGTTACTAGTTTCTATCTCAATTGCAAAAAACAAGAACTAACTGTTGTTAAAGACATTAATGTAGAATTTACAATCAAAACACAAGAAAAAAACGAGACTTTTCATTTAATAATTGACAAACCTAAATCTGTTCTAGATATTATGGATCAATTAAAAAGTGAAAATAAAATTAATTTCGAAACAAAAGATTATAATCATTTAGCTTTCGTAGTTTCGATCAACAATATAAAAAACCAAGGGAACGGAAAAGACAAAAAAAATTGGATTTATTCTGTAAATGGAAAACTTGTACCTATGAGTGCAAATCAATATATAATAAAAGAAAATTCTAAAATTCAATGGTGTTTTTTGGTATGGGAAGACAGAAAGCAATGTGGAGAAGAAATCCAAAATTTAAATCATAAACTATAAAAGGAGTAAAATTTTATGAATTCATTAAAAGAAATTTTTATTTTAATTTTTTTTATCCTAATTGGAATTAGTTCAAGGCTTATCGAACATTTACCTAATTTTACACCAATAGTAGGTATTGCATTATTTGTCTCGTATCGATGGAATCCAAAATATAGTATTGTTTTTGTTCTTATTACAATGCTTATAAGTGATTTGATTATTGGCTATGATTCTATCCCAATGAGAATTTTAGTTTACTCATCACTAGCTATTCCATCAATACTTGGATTTTTTATTCGAAATTCAAAAACAAGAAAAAGCAAATATCTATATATATTTGGATTCAGTTTATCTTCGAGTATCTTTTTTTACTTAATAACAAATTTTGGAGTTTGGTTATGGAGTGGTATGTATGAACATACATTTGAAGGATTAGTCGTTTGTTATACAATGGCAATTCCTTTTTTTAAAAATTCTTTAATGGGTGATATATTTTCATCTTTTTTGATATTTGGAATTTCTGATGTGATTCATTTGTATTCACTACTTAAATTGAAAAATATAGAACATATTTCAGTAGTAAAATAAATATAAAACCGGGATAAAAACTTCACTTGTTTATCCCGGCTTGCATTCTTAAAGTAAGCTTCCTGCTTTTGCTGTCTCAAGTTCTGCAAACATACCTTCAAATAATACAGACGATAAATATCTTTCTGCTGCGTCTGGAAAAATTACAACAATTAATTTTCCTTCATTTTCTGGTTTTTGCGCTTGCCTGAGTGCTGCGACCATTGCTGCACCACAAGAGATACCGCATAAAATGCCTTCTTCTTTTGCTAACCGTCTCGCCATTTCTATAGCTTCTTCGTTAGAAACAGTTTCTACTTCATCTACTAAAGATAAATCTAAAGTTTTTGGAACAAATCCTGCACCAATTCCTTGAATTTTATGTGGTCCGGGTGTTGGAGTTTCTCCTCGTAAAGTTTGGGTAATTACCGGTGAATGGATTGGTTCTACCGCAACAGATTTGATTTTTTTTCCTTTTGTATGTTTAATAAACCTACTCACTCCGGTTATTGTTCCACCTGTTCCAACACCAGAAACTAGAATATCAATATTGCCTTCTGTATCATTCCAAATTTCAGGTCCAGTTGTAGTTTCGTGTATATATGGATTTGCAGGATTTTCAAACTGTTGAGGCATAAAATATTTCGAAGGATCACTATTTACAATTTCTTGAGCTTTTTCTATAGCTCCTCTCATACCTTTTGAAGCTTCGGTTAAAACCAGATTAGCACCTAAAATTTTGAGTGTTTTTCGTCGTTCTAAAGACATACTTTCTGGCATAGTTAAAGTAAGCTTATAACCTCTAGCAGCAGCTACAAAAGCTAGTGCAATGCCAGTATTTCCAGATGTAGGTTCAACAATTTCCATTCCTTCTTTTAAGATTCCTCTTTTTTCTGCATCCCAAATCATGCTCGCACCAATTCTACATTTTACTGAGTAAGCTGGATTTCTACCCTCAATTTTAGCTACAACAGTTGCATAGGATCCTTTAGTAATTTTATTAATTTTTACCAAAGGTGTATTACCGATAGAAAACGAATTATCTTCGAATATCCTCATAAAATCTCCTTTTTATTGTTTTAAGAATAATTTAAATAGGAATAGTATGAATGGCAAGCTTTTTTCATTTCTTTATAATGAAATAAAAATTGTCAACAAAGTTTTAATTGTTGACATCTTAAATTATTAAAAATTTAATATAAAATACTTAATAAACTTAAATGAATAAGGGTGAATTTATGTCAAGAAAAAAAATAGCTTTAATTGGTGCAGGTCAAATTGGTGGTACATTGGCTTTGCTCGCAGCCCAAAAAGAATTAGGGGATGTGGTTTTGTATGATATCATTGAAGGTGTCCCTCAAGGAAAAGGATTAGATATATACGAAACCACACCAGTTGAAAGTTGTAATTCAATCATATATGGTACTAATTCCTTCAAAGATATAGAAGGTTCAGATATTTGTATTGTTACTGCAGGAGTACCGAGAAAACCCGGAATGTCAAGAGATGATTTAATAAATACAAATTTAAAAATTATTAAAGATGTTGCTGAAAACATCAAATTATATGCTCCAAATTCTTTTGTGATAGTGATCACAAATCCTTTAGACGCCATGGTTTATGCTATGTATAAGATTACTAAATTTCCTAAAAACAAAGTGATGGGAATGGCAGGTGTATTAGATTCAGCAAGATTTCGAACTTTTATTTCTATGGAGACTGGTGTTTCGGTAGAAGATATTACTGCTTTTGTTCTTGGTGGACATGGTGATGATATGGTTCCTCTGCCAAGATATTCTACTATTGCAGGCATACCTTTACCAGAATTTCCAGGGTTAACAAAAGAAAAAATTGATTCAATGGTACAAAGAACAAGAAATGGTGGTGGAGAAATTGTTAATTTATTAAAAACAGGATCAGCTTTTTATGCACCAGCTGCCAGTGCAATTGCAATGGCAGAATCTATTATTAAAGATCAAAAACGTGTATTTCCTTGTGCAGTTTTATGCGAAGGGGAATATGGATATCATAATCTATTTATGGGATTACCAGTAGTTTTGGGAAAGAATGGTGTAGAAAAAATTATAGAAATACAATTAACCCAAGAAGAAAAGCAAGCTTTAGATAAATCTGCAGAATCTGTTCGTAAATTAATTCAAATTGTTGATCAAAGCGGTTTAGTTAATTAAGAAAAAGCGGTTTTAAGGCCGCTTTTCTGAATGTTTTTGATGATTTTCCTTATAATATTGTTTATGCTCAGAAAATTCTTTGATTAACTGTTTTCGAAAAAAGGGTGCATCCATTTCGTACACAATTTTTCCACCCAAATAACCAGTCCATAAAACTAATGGAACATTTACAAAAAAATATACAATAAACAAAAAGATTCTTGCAATTTTATAAAAAGAAAACTTATTTAAAGATAATACAGATAAAACTAGAGTAACTATTAAAGAAATAAAAAAACTTTCTGCTATAGTTTCATGTTGTTCGATAGATTGTTTTAAAAAAGGGCTATGTTCTAGTAATTCATGTTCTATATCTCCAGAAAATAAAGCTAAATACGAAAAGAATAAATTTAAAATATTTAAAATGATAATAACACTCCATAATGATTTTTCATTTTCTTGTAATTGAAATTTTTTAATCAAAAATAAAACTCCAATGCTAATAAAAGGAATTAATAACGTTAATACTATAGGAAAATGTACCAAAAAAGGATGGATTGGAAATTCTGAAGGTATCGTATTCAGTTGTATTCCCGAAGAATGAAGTTGTATAAAATAAAAAAATTTCATAATACCAATAAATTTAAAAAAAAAGCAGTTTGCAACCGTTTTTTTAATATATTAAAATTTGAATTCAAAAGTTATCTTAAACGAATTCTTGGATCCACTAATGCATAAGAAATATCTGTTAGGATATTTCCGATCATATAAAGTATAGCACCTAAATATACCATACTTCGAATTACAGGAAAATCTTGTGATATTACAGCAATATACATCATATTACCCATTCCGGGTATTCCAAAAAATTGTTCTAATAATAAAGATCCAGTGATTAAAAAAGGAAGGCTCATTACAACGGTAGTCAAAATAGGAATAGAGGCACTTTTCAGAATATAAAAAACTAATACATACCACTCTGGAGCTCCTCTTAATTTTACAGCTTTTACATTCAATGAATATTTTTGATCAATAAGAACTGCCCTATAAAATCTGATTTGACCACCAATACTACTAATAACCGCAACCACAATAGCCGGCAAAGGATTTCCATAAATAGGAACAATTCGCAAATATTCACCAAAAATCCAACCCGCAAAAAGCAGATAAACTGGTAATGAAATACTCATAGTTAAAACAGCTAAAAATGTGATTGTCTTATCAACCCAGTTTTTTGCAATAATAGTAATAAGAGAAATAACAATGCTGATAAAAATAGAAATAATAAAAGAAGGAAACATCACACTTAATGAAGGGTAAATTCTATCTTTCATTTGTTCTAAGATATCTCTTTGATTTTTGTCTCTCCCCAAATTCAAAGTAAGTAAATCATAAATTCCTAAAAAAAATCTAGAATAAAAAATGCTTTTTTCAGCAAATTCTGGATAAATTCTTCCGTCTGCTCGGGGAGTAGTAGAATGATATGGTAAATTTAAAAAATATGGTAAATGATATTCATTAGCTCTTACCCAATCTTGTAATACTGGTAAAGGAGCTTGTGGTAAGTGCACTTTTGCAATTGCTATTGGATCTCGCATATGAAATAAAATAAACGTAACAAAATACACACCTATAGCAATTGGAACAGTATAGAAAATTCTTCTAATAATATAAATAAACATACGTAATTTTTTTTATATCTTTATATCTTAGAAAAGCATTTTTTGCTAACAGTTTAATTTACTAAATAAATTTTAAGCTTTCTCTGTTAAAGAACTGAAAGTTTGATTCTTTCCATTTTTTTTTGCAGTTAATAAAAATTGATCCGCTATTTTGAATAATTCCTTTGGATTAGTAGAATCATCTGGAAAAATAGATACACCAATACTAATACCAATAAAAATTTGAATTTTAGATTGATTCAATTCTATGTTTAAAAATTGAATTTCTTTTTTTAATTCTTCTATAAAAAGCACTATTTCTTCTTTTTTTCTAAATTTTTTTATGATTATAAATTCATCTCCTCCATATCGAAAAGCATAATCTTTATTTTGATCTATTTTTTTAAGAATTACTTCTGCTACGTGAATTAAAACAAGATTTCCTACATCATGCCCAAAAGTATCGTTAATTGATTTAAAATTGTCTAAATCAAGAATTATTAAAGAAACGCAATTTTTATCTCGTTGATTTTTTTGAATTATTAATTCAAAAATTTCCCAAAAATTACGAATATTAAGTAAATTTGTTAAACCATCTTTGTAAGCTATACTTTCTAATGTTCTATAATATTTTCTTATTCCAAAAACAGACCAAACAAAAAGAATAAAAGGAAATAACCCAACAAAGGTTATCAGTAAAAAATTCTTAACTAAAATGTTTTTATAATTCTCAATAAACTGCATTAAAAAATTGTCATGTTCTTCATAAAAATTTAATAATATATGAATTCGATCTGAATATATTTTATAAAGTGTATCGATATCTAGATTCAGATTTCCTTCCCGAATATTTTGAATCTCTTCACTTACTTTGATCTTTGCAATTTTATCTTTGAATTGATAATGAGATATATTTAGAAGACCAACTATATATACATTTTGTAATTCAATTGATTCTAAAATTTCTTTGTAAATTTTTTTATTAAAATTTGTTTCTTTTTTTAATAATAGATTTAGGAGCATTTCTTTATTTGCGTTTTCCAAAACAATTAAAAAAATCAATTTTGATAATAAAAAACGATAAATTTCCACATCATTAATTTTATAGTTATAATATATTTTTGTCCCTTTAATAATTGTATCAATAACAGATGCATATGTTTGATAAATCGTATATAAATCTTTATTATCTTTTTCTAGATTTTTTGTTATGATTTGAAGTTGATTTATTTCTTCAGAAGAGAATATATTATGATAATCTTTTTGTTCATATAAAATCATTTGGGTTTGATTATGATTGTAATTTTTGTTTAATATATATCCTTTTATAATATTTTCCCTATCTTTTTGTAACAATACGATTTTAGCAAGTCTTACATTGAGATCTCTTACTGAAGTTTCTATTCGATTTATTTCTATCAATGGCTTTATTGCAAAAAAATAATACAAAATATTTGCATATATAAATAAAATGATTAAAGGAGAAAATAATACCACAGCAATTTTTATTCTTTCATTTTTCTTAACTTTCATACAAAAAAAATGATTACTTATTATTACTATTTACTACGAATTAAGAATGTTTAATTAGTCCGTAAATAAAATTTTTTCTTGTTAAAATAATAAATCTAAAAAATTGGTATAAGCAAAAAAAAAGGAGAATTTATGAAGTTTCGAAAAAAAATTTTAAGTTTTTCGTTGATTCTTTTTTCATTTGCTTTACATTCAAATGAACTGAGACTCAATCTAGGTTTATGGCTTGGAGAATTAGAACCCGAATTACAACCAAGATTTTTCTATGACGATCTAATTGAGGGAAGAGGTATTGGAAGATTGAATTTAGAATGGACGAATAAAACCACCTATACTTTATACCCTCTAGGAATTCAATATTTAATACCAGCAATGGGTAATCGACTAGTTTTTGGAGCTAATTTTATTGGCTTCTATCCGGAATACAAATACAATGGTATTAGTTTTAATCCTATTTATGTTAGTATCGTTGAATTAAAAAACTTTGGAATCAACGATATAGAAGGAGAAATAGGTTACCAAGCTTCTAGTGGAAGTGTTATATTTACCCCTAAAATTGGTTCTAGATTTCATCGTCAAACTTTTGAATATAACGAATTAACGATTGGTGAATTAATTGGTTTTTCTTTTGGAGATAACCAATTCAAAGCCAATGCGTTAGGAACTTATTTTGGTATTGATTTACAATTTCGATTGCAAAATAATCTTTCTTTAGTAGGTGAATATCTAAACACTGCTTTTTTTCCAGGATTTAGCGGTAATATGGAATACAAAAATTCGTCAATTTATTTAGGAGATAATAGTTTTAAATTATCGATAACCAATCAATCATCCTCTTACGAAGTGAAAATTGAACGTTTTAAAGTTGGTATGTTATACGATATCAATGCAACAAATCATATTGAATTCGGAATTCGCACGGAAATTCAAAAACATTCTTATCCAGGATATTTTAATTTACCAGTTGTTATCTCTAACACAGGAGCAAATATTGCTTTAGACACTTTATTCGAAATCATAACCGATTATATTTTTTGGCAACAAGAGCAAGAACAAAAGAAAGGTTTGTTGTATTTTGCGTTTCGGTTTGATTTAAAATAATTTTTAACAACCGGGAACATTACCCGATTGTTTTTTTAGATATACATAAAATTGTATTCCCGACAATTACGTTTAAAAATTCTCTTATAACACTATGAAGCAACTCGATTTAGAATATCAAACATTAAAATCTAAGTTGATTCTTTACTTTAAAGGATATTCAATGGGATTTGCCGATATAATTCCCGGTGTGTCTGGTGGAACTATTGCTTTAATATCGGGTATTTACGAGCATCTAATTTATGCAATCTCTTCTATAAAAGTGAAAAGACTTTTTGCTTTTTTTATGTTTTTGATAACAAAACAAGAAAAATACAAAAACGAATTTTTTGGTATACCATTTACGTTTTTAATAGTCTTAGGTTCGGGTATTGCCACTGGAATTTTATCAATGTCGAAGATCATTCCGTATTTAATGGAAGTATATCCCTTTTATACTTACTCTCTCTTTTTTGGTTTAATACTGTTCTCTATATCGATACCTTATAAAAAAATGAATCATTCTTATAAAGAATATTTTTTAATATTTTTTTTTACTTTGATAACTTTCTATATAACCGCTCTTAGTCCTTTTGAAGAATATTCAATCCAACTAAACGTTCAAGATAAACAAAAAACAATATTTGTTGATGATTCCGGCAAATTTAAGTTTACAATAAATTACGAACAAATCGAAAATGCCCATTTAGAAATATCTAAAAATAGAAAAGAGATTTTTAAAATAAAAGCAAAAGATATAAACCCTATATTTTTTTCTAATACCCAAAATGAATCTCTTTTATTACAGATCAGAACAAAAAAAGAAGAAGTAGAAATAAAAGGGATATTATCAAAAAAAAGTATAATTGATACAGGAATTGGAAAGTATCTGTGGATTTTTTTTGTTGCTTCTATTGCTATATGTGCTATGATTTTACCCGGAATATCTGGAGCATATATTTTAGTACTTTTTGGAGAATATCAAAATATATTAAAATCATTACATAACAAAGAATTACTAACCATAGGAATGTTCCTTTTAGGTGTAATGACTGGACTGTTATCATTTGTTCGCATATTAAAATTTCTTCTAAATAAATATCATTCATACACGATGGCTTCCTTAACAGGCTTTTTGATCGGAAGTTTAAATAAAATTTTTCCTTTAAGATACACAAATGATCATAGTTTTGAAAATTTAGGTATCGGTATTTTTATCGCTTTGATAGGTGGGATTTTTTTATATATTTTAGAAAAATTATCAATTAGAATAGGAGATCCAGAACCTCCTATTTAAAAATTAAAATGAATTATTTTTTTTATAATCGTTGATCACTTCTTCTACTTCGTCCAATACTTTTTTTAAATTAGAAAACACATCGAATCGTAACGCAATTCCTTTCTTTGTGGGAGACCAACTCCCTTCTTTGTCTTTATAAAAAACTCTTATATTAACTAATTTTTCTCCTTTGTATTCATCAATAGTAACTCTAATAATTTCTAATTTATTTTTCTCTATATCTCTAATAAATTTCATAGATCCTTTCTAAAATATTCAAAATTGAAGTAAATCATGAATTTATTTTATTAGGTTTACAAGAATTGAACTATATCAAATAATTTTATAAGAAATATATTTTTTATGATTTTTTGAATTGTATTTAATTTCTGCTAATAAAATAGAAATTTTATCTAAAGGAATCTCTCCATTTCTAAAATAAAGAATTGCAGACGACAATTTAGGCATTTCGAATCTTTGTTCTATTCCATATCGATTTTTAGCATAATAATAAAAAGTTTGTTTATTGTCTTCAGAAAATAATTTTTTTACATAATTATTGAAATTTTTTTGTACATTCAAAACAAATTTTAATACATGAAACAAATTTTTGTTTTTAATGACAACGAGAAAATCATCTCCTCCAATGTGCCCTACAAAATAAAAATTTTGAACAGTAAATGTTTTTAGATAATTACCTAAAAATAATATAATTTTGTCTCCTTCCTCAAAACCAAAAGTATCATTAAATGGTTTAAAATTTGTAATATCAAAATAAATTAAGGATACTGAACCAAATTGATTATAAATTTTTCTTAAAAAATTTGATATAGATTGATTTCCCGGCAAACTAGTTAATGGATTTTGATCCTTCGCAGTTATGATTTTTTGTTTGAAAAGATATTTTAAAATTTCTTCTGGAAAAATAACTCCTTTATACTTCCCATGTTCTGTAATGATTATTACTTGTAATGATTTTATTCCAATATTTTCATTTTTAGATAAGATTTCTAAAAAATTATTAATATCTACATTTGATTCTAAAATAACTGTTTTCTCCAAATGATTTTCTAAAAATTCAGAAAAATCTTTATATTTCCACAATTCTCTTGAGTATAAATGTAATAACTTACTTCTAATTTTACTTTCATTTAAAATTCCTACTGGTTCCTCGAATTGATTAATTATTGGAAAAGCTACAAAATCTGGATTATTTTTTAAATGTTCTAACATCTGCTCCACATTATAAGACATTTTTACAGGAGGTACATACTCAATACTCAAGTTTTCTATAATAGTATCTTTTTTTATTTGAGAATACGATTGAGAAAATTCTAAACTATAAAGAATTTCTCTAATTTTTGATATTTTTTTGCTATATTCATCGATAAAAAAGGGTTCGCAAATGTAGTACCCTTGAGCTAGATCGATATCTAATTCCAAGCATGTATTTAATTCTTCGTAAGTTTCTATACCCTCTGCAACAATAAGAGCTCCTAATAAATGAGTCATTCTTACAACTTGCTCTACAAAAAGTTTTTTTCTAAGGTCATTATTTAAATTTGTTATAAAAAATTTATCCAATTTTAAAATATCAAAATCAGAAGCATATATTAATTGTAAACTCGAATAACCAACACCAAAATCATCAATAGCAATTTTAAATCCTTGTTTTTTATAATTAAAAATGATTTTACTGAAAGTGTCGTAAGAGTGAAAAGGTAGTCTTTCAGAAATTTCGAATATAAAGTAAGAGTTAGTTAAGTTATATTTTTTTAATAGCCTTATTGTATTACCAGATTCAAAATTTGGCATTTCTAAAATTCTATTATCAATATTATAAAACAACCTTCGTTTCTGAAATTCTGGTATTTGTATAAATAAAGTAAGAAGTTTTTCTCTTAGTAGAAGATCAAAATTATACAAGTTTTGATTTTTATAAGCTTCGTCAAAAAGATCAAAAATTCTTTTATAACCAAGTGCATTATAATTTCTTAATAAAGATTCAAAACCATAAATTCGTTTAGAACGTAAATCAATAATAGGTTGAAATGCAAAAGTTAAATTATCAACAACCTCGTCTATACTAATTAGTTTCATAATATTAATTTAATGTCGAAAATGTCTTTGTCCAGTAAATACCATAACAATTCCATATTCATTTGCAGTTTCTATAACTTCTTTATCTCTTAAAGAACCACCCGGTTGAATAATAGCTTTCGCACCCACTTTAGCAGCGATTTCAACACCATCTTTAAAAGGAAAAAATGCATCAGAAGCAACATAAGAATTTTGTAATGAAATCCCTTTTCGGATTGCTTTATTAATAGCTAATTCAACAGAATCCACACGACTCATTTGTCCGGCTCCAATAGCTAAGGTTGTATTTTGGTTCGTAAAAACAATTGCATTCGATTTTACATACTTGACTACTCTCCATGCAAAATCCAGAGCATCTAAATCTTCTTCTGTAGGTTTCTTTTCTGTAACTACTTTCCAATATTTTCTATCTACAAAATCAACATCTACATCTTGATATAAATATCCATCAAATCCCGCTCTTAATTCTTTCTTATTTTTTAACAATAATTCAGATTCTTCCAATTGTAAGACTCGCAAATTCGTTTTTTTAGAAAAAACTTCAAGTGCTTCTTTAGTATATGATCTTGCGATAATACATTCGTAAAAATGTTCGGAAATTACTTCTGCGAATTTTTTATCCACATTTCCATTGATTGCAATTATTCCACCAAAAGCACTAATCGGATCTGATTCTCTTGCATTTTCGTAAGCTAAGATCAAATCTTTTTCTTCGTTTACATAAGAAACACCACATGGATTCAGATGTTTTACGATCACAACACCATATTTAGGCAAAGATAAAGCACATTCCATTGCAGCAGTTATATCTAAAATATTATTAAACGATAGATCTTTACCCTGAAATTGTTTAAAACCAAAAGGTTTTTCAGTATTTTTATAATATTCTAAAAAAGATCTATAATAACTTGCTTGTTGATGTGGATTTTCTCCATATCTTAAGTCAGAGACTTTTTTAAGAGCCACATTCAAAATATCTGGAAAATGAATTTGTAATTCCTCATTAAAATATTGAGCAATCGTAGCATCATAAGAAGCAGTAATAGAAAATGCTTTTGCAGCCAATTTTTTAGAAGTATGCTTACTAATATAACCACCGAGTTTTTCCATTTCCAGCATTAAAGGGACATAATCACTAGGATCACAAACCACAACTGTATGCAAATAATTTTTAGCAGAAGAACGAATCATAGCTGGTCCGCCAATATCAATATTTTCTATAATTCTTTCTTGTAGCTCTTCTTTATCTAATGATTTTGAATTTTGAATTTCCAAAAGTGTTTGAACAAATGGATATAAATTCACAATCACTAAATCTATTTTTTGTATTTTTAATGATTCTAATGTTTGAACATGTTCAGGATAATCCATATTTGCTAATAAACCTGCATGAATTTTTGGATGTAAAGACTTAACTCTTCCATCAAGAATCTCTGGAAATTCAGTAATCTCTTCTATTTTTATTGAAGAGATATAGTTTTCTAAAAGATATTTGTAAGTACCTCCTGTAGAAATGATATCCACATGATATTTTTTTAAAAAACTTGCTAATTCCACTATACCTGTTTTATCCGAAACAGAAATTAAAGCTCTTTGAATGCGAATCATGTCAAACTCCTTTTTAATTCTTAATTTTTACAATTTTACGATGATTAGGTAAAATTTGAATTTCTATTTTTCTTTCACAGTATAGTTTTATAGCTTTTTTATATAATTTGTGTTCTTCTTTTAGGATTAAATCAGAAAGTTCTTTTTCTGTACAATTTTCGGGAATTTCTACACATTTTTGTAAAATAATAGGTCCTGTATCAACGCCTTCATCAATAAAATGAACCGTACAACCACTTACTTTTGCACCATATTCCAAAGCTTGTTTTTGTGCTCTTAACCCGGGAAATGCTGGAAGAAGAGAAGGATGTATATTCATAATCCTGTCTGGAAATGCATCAATAAATTCTTTAGACAAAATTCGCATATATCCCGCACAAATAATTAAATCGGGTTCTAACTCTTTAACTGTTTCTAATAATGTTTTATCAAAATCTATCTTATTAGAAAAATTAGAATAAGAAATAACTTTTACAGGGATATTATAATTTTTAGCATGTTGCTCAGCTCCAGTATTTTCTCTATCTGTAATTAAACCCACGAAATTCGCATTTGGAATCTCTTTGTTTTCAATTGCTTTCAAAATTTCTAAAAAATTAGAACCACGACCGGAAGCTAAAGCAACAAGCCTGAACATATATACCAAGATTTTTTCTAAAACAATAAAAAAAAGTAAAATTAAAATTTTAAAAAATTATACAAAGCTTATCAATGCATTAATAATTATGAATAAATCTCACCATAACAAACTTTTAGATACATTTTTTTATGCAAATATAATTTACAATAATTATGATAAAATAAAAATGAATTTATGAATAATACTTATAAAATAAAAAAAGTTTTATTTTTATTTTATATTTTTTTTCTTGAAG
Organism: uncultured bacterium; assembly: GCA_937928085.1. Lineage (GTDB taxonomy): Bacteria > Spirochaetota > Leptospiria > Leptospirales > Leptonemataceae > SKYB61. The sequence continues at coordinate 31,951 of CALFVU010000007.1, forward strand.
CATGTCAATATTCCAATTCAAACCAATTAGAAAAAAATCAAAATATTATAATCCAATCACAAAAAGTTCAACAAGAAATCAAATATTCAAAAAAGTGGAACGATTTTAAAAATTTTTTAATTGGAAATCCCAATAAAATAGAAAATACAAATTTATATACTTTAGCTAATAAAGATTGGTATAAAAAATATCAACTTAATATAAGAAATTACATACAAAAATACAACAAGCAAAAAGAAAAAGTTTCTGACTGGCATCAAGAAAATTTACAAGAAGTGTACTCTGTTAAAAATGCTTTTTATTTGTTAAGTGGAGCAGATTTTTATTATTTTAGATTATTTTATCCAAATGCAGAGAATTATTTTATGTTTGCAATGGAAAAAGAAGGGGATTTTCCTGAACTGAATACCATAGATGAAAGTACCTTAAATACAAATTTAGTTGCTATTGAAGAAATCATACATAACTTGAGCCATAATACATATTTGTTCTCTAAAACAATGAATAAATTTCTAAACCAAGATAAAATTTATAAAATATATGGAACTTTTCCAATCGTTGTTTTCTATATTGGATATTTTAGCGGAAATATTATAGATGTAAAAAAAGAATGTTTAGAATACAAAGATTTTAATTGTTTAATACCGGGTTATTCCATTCTATACGAAGAAGATCAAAAAATTAAAAAAGTCTATTACTATTCAAAAAAATTAGTTCCCGAAGATATACACCAAAATAGTCCTTTTGATTCTTTAATGAAGAAATATGACAATAAAGGATTATTTTTAAAGGCTTCTGTGTATTTATTTCATAATTTAAAATACCAAAATTTTGCAAACTATCTTTTAGAGAATTTTGTTTACATTATCCAAGAAGATTCTGGAATTCCTTATCGATTTTTTCAACAACATCAATTTAATGTTCGATTATACGGAAAATATGTAGATGTTCCCAATCTAACTGGTATGAAAGTTCCTTTCCAACCCGATTTATCAAGAGATTTTAAACTGAATTCGCAAAGACTAACTTTTCATTTTGGATATGGTACGGCAAGAGTTAGTGGAATTTCGAATTTAATTTTTGCGTATAAAAATCCTTAAAAAAATTATACTTAAATATGAATAATATGAATCTTGTTTTTTTAATCTTTCTTTTGTTTTTTTACTGTAAAACTTCTGAAGTTCATACTAAAAAATATATTCAAATGAATGTAACTGATGAAGGTTTTTTAAACTATGATTATTTTCAGACAATTGGTATTTCGAACATTCGAAATGATGCACAAAACATTATAGAAATTCAAAAAAAATGTCTCCATAGAGCAGAGATAATAGCAAAGCAAAAAATGGTTTCTGCGTTTATTCATACCAATCAATCAATAAAGGGATTATCCCCGTATTTCGAATCAAACGTATTTTTTTTTAGAGAATATCCGAAACAATTTACAAAAGAAGAATTAATTTTTTATTCATTTTTTTTTGAGGACCTGCTTTCTAAAGCAGAAGTTGTATATCAAGAAATATATAAAAATCAATGTAAAGTTGTCTTAAGAATCGAAGAAGAAAAATTACTTTTTAAAATCAAAAAAACAAAATTTAGACCTCTAACTACAAAAAATATTATAAACAATCAGGATTAATGGAATTCACATATAGCGGAGCAAATTCATAAAAATATTCATTTCCTGAAAAATCAAGTTCAGTAATTTTCTTTTGATAAAAATATTCATTCCATTTTTTTTGATAACGGGTTGCTATAGGTTTATAACTCCAATGCCATTTTTCTAAATGATACCCATTTGGACGATTTTCATTATAAGGCATACAAAATCCATACTTTTTCGCATTTTTATTTAACCAATCCCACAATAATTTTCCATTTCCTTTTTCGTAATAAGAATTTTCGAGAATATTGATATCAAAATCCGTTCCCCAATGATGTCGAGATGTGGCTGGCATAGAAGAATATTCTAAAATTTTTTTAGTTTTCTCTAATGAAGAAATTTTGCCCATATTTTTCCATTTACTTTCCCAAATTCGTTTTTGATCCCAATAGGTTCGAACTCCACTTGTAACCCAAAATTCAATGTTTGGATGTTCTTTTTTTAAATCTAAAAACATTTTTTGTAAAGCTTTTGCAACTTCTACTTGCAAATAAAGATCTTTTCCTTGAACAGGTATTTGAAAATCTTTTAAATTTACAAAATTTTTTTGTTTTTTTACTTCATACTTTCCCGTAACAATCAATAAATCATTATCTACACTTTCTGAATGTACGGATAAAATAATTAAAATAATAGAAAAAATCAACAATCGAAATAAGTTTTTCTTCATCAGTCCTTAGTTATAATAACTTCTTTAATTTCTATCTTTCCATTTATTTTTTTTTGTTTCGTTTCTACATCAGAATAATTCGTTATAATTCCTTTTACTTTTATAGTTTGATTTATATAAAAAGATTTTAACAAAGGAGTTAATTTTCCCGTTATTTCGTATTTAGAATTTGACATTTCAAAAATCAAAATTTCATTTCGATCAATTTCCAGTATTTGAATTTTACCTATTACTTCTTTTTCTTCGCTTAATAATGGAAAATACAATATCCATAGGACTAATAATGTGATTTTTTTTATATGCTTCATAGCATATATTTAGACATTATTTTTTTTGATTTTGTTCATCAAGAAATTTTAATAAATGGTAACAAAATTTTAAATATGGCGTGTCTAGCTTATATTTTTTTGCTAATTTTAGTGGTTCTCCAATAATAGCTTCAATTTCTAATGGTTTATGATTTTCGTAATCAATTAACATCGAAGTTTTATAAGGTTTCATTTTGATTGTTTTATCAATCATTTCTTGTATTTTTTTTCTACCAGGTGAGTTTTTTTCTTTTTCAGCAATAAATAGAATTTCTTTCATTAAATTTTCAGCTAAAAAAAGAGAATTTTTAGAATTTACAATCACATCTGTAGTAACATTATGACCAATTACCGATAAAGTATTAAAAGCAATATTCCATAGAAGTTTTTCCCATCTTGCTTTTCTTAAATTTAATACTGATTCTGATTGAATTCCAGCATTCGTAAAGAGCTTTGATACTTCTTTCGCATAGTTATGGTTTTTTTTATCAAGACTTCCGATTTTTATAGCTCCATAATCTAAATGATGGATTTCTCTCGAAGAAATACGATTGATACACGTAAAAGCAAGTCCTCCAAGAATCATTAGATCATATTTTTTTAGTTTTTGATTTTTGCTTAATTGTGCTTTAAAGTTCTCTTCTTGATTAATTCCATTCTGCAAAAACAAAACTATAGAATTAGGTTTGAGTATTGGTTCTAATAAAGAAAGATAAGGAATATCTGTATACACTTTTGTAGTAATGATAATTAGATCCGAAAGTTCCATTTGCTTTGTATCATTGTAAACCGAAATGTTGATCTGAAAATCCCCCCAAACACTTTTTATAGTAAGCAAACCAGATTTTAAATAATTCGAAAAAAATTGTACATTATAACCTGCTTTTTGTAACATAGCCCCGTAAAAACCACCAACAGACCCGGCACCTATAACAGAAATAGTTTTTATGTTCATAAAATCCAATTTATTGTTAAAATTTTATTTATCAAGAAACATAAAAATTGACAAAAAATTAAATTGTATTATCATTAAGACTGTGAAACCTAAATTTATATATCTATTTTATTTTTTAGTTTCTATGAATTGTATAAGTCTAGAATCTCTTTTGGAAAAATTTTCTGAACAACAACTAATCAATAAACAAGAAAAAAGAAATTATAACGAAGAAGAAAAGCAAAAAGAACAAAAAGAAAATTTAAAAAAAGCATATAACACAAAAAGAAGAATTGAAGAACAAAAAGAAAAAGAATGTTTTGAACTCAACAAACATTACATTTTACAAGATTCAACAACTAAAATCCTAAATTGTAATTAATTTATAAACTTTTTAAAATTTTTAAAAACTAGATATGTCATAACTTCTATAAGAATTTAGATTTATTCTATAAAATCCATTTACATCAATGTTTTTTAGTTTCTGATTACTTTAACTAAAATAGATATACAAGATCGTTTTTGAATTCGTACAAAACTAAATCTACATTACTAAAGATTTTACCAGTCTCACTCAAAAGCAAAACAAATTACACAAACATTTTCGAAATTTATAATTGGTATTTTAATATTTTTTCTTTCAATTCATCTTTATATTTTAATGAAGAATTTATTTATTTTATTTGCTTAATATCTCTAAATTGATTCGAATATTATTTTTAAAAATATTAGCTATTCTAAATTTTGCGAAATACAAAAAAATTCTTTAACTTACATAATTGTTGAAATTATTATTAAAAACTTTTATTATAAAGAAGTCAAATTAAACCCAAATTTACTAAATCAAATTTTTTCCAAAATTGTAATAAAAAATTTTAAATTCATACTTTTAAATATTGTCTTTTGAATCGAAAAAAGGAAATTCCTTACTTAACCATTTATATAAAATTTCTTTCTTTTCAGTTTCTGAAAGCCACCACGAAAGATTCGAATTCATTATTTTATGTCTCAACGAATAAACAGCAATAGCACAGGAAACTGAAATGTTATAACTTTCTACAAAACCATACATAGGTATATAAACAAAATGATTTAAATATTGCTTTGTAATTTCTGAAAGTCCATTCAACTCCGAACCAAACACTAAAGCAATTGGTGTATGCAAGGGAACTTCTTCTAAAGAATAATTATTTTTGTGTTTTATAAAATACGGAGACATTCCATAAATTGTGTATCCTTTATTTTGTAAATATTCAAAACATTCAATGGAAGGATCTTTTTCTTTTGAATTAAATTTTATTATGTTGACCCATTTACCTGCTCCCATAGCTGTTCCTTCTTTTAATGAAAAAGTATGATTTCTTTCAATTACGTAAATATCATGAATCCCATTTGCTTCGCAAGAACGAATACAAGCAGAACCATTATGCGGATCATAGATATCTTCTAACACGATTGTTAAATACCTTGTTCTATTGTTTAAAATATTAAAAAATTTTTTTTTGCGGTTTTCAGTTAGTAGTGAAATCAAATGATCAATTTTTTGATCTAAAACATTCTTTTTCATAAACCTGATGAACTTTATTATATATTAAATTTTAGTAAAGAAGAAACAAACTCAATTTTTTTAAAATTTGACTAAGTATATTGAGAAAAAAAAATAACTTTCGTGTTACCTAATCATGCCATAGTAGGAATTATTATGGGTAGTAAATCTGATCTACCCGTTATGATAGAATCTGCAGATATTTTAAAAGAATTTACAATTCCTTTTGAAATAAAGATCGTTTCAGCACACCGAACTCCAGAATGGATGTTCGAATATGCAAAAAATGCAGAAGCCAGAGGAATCGAAGTGATTCTTGCTGGTGCAGGTGGAGCTGCTCATTTGCCAGGTATGACAGCCTCTTTAACTACTTTACCAGTAATTGGGATTCCAATTGAATCCAGTACCTTAAAAGGACTAGATTCTTTACTCTCGATAGTTCAAATGCCAAATGGAATTCCTGTTGCTACTGTAGCGATTGGAGGAGCAAAAAATGCAGCTATATTGGCTGTACGCATTTTATCTCTCAAATATCCCATATTAAAAGATAAATTAAAAGAATTTTATAAAAATTTAAGAGATTCTGTATTAGAAAGTAATGTTTTTTAATTATACTATCGGAATCATAGGTGGCGGGCAATTAGGAAAAATGCTCGCAATAGAAGCTTTTAAAAAAGGATTAAAAGTTGCTGTTTTAGATCCAGACGAAAACGCCCCCGCTTTAGAAATTTCTCATTTTAAAATCGTATCTGATTTTTTCAATAAAACTGCTATAGAAAAATTGATCAAAATATCTAACGTAATTACATATGAATTCGAAAATGTAGAAGCAGACTTATTAAACTATTACCGAAATTTTTCGAATATACATCCAAATCCAGAAATTTTAAAAATTGCAAAAAATAGAATCTTAGAAAAACAACTAGCTCAAAAATTTGGAATAACTATTCCCTCTATATTTCCCATTTATAGCATAAAAAACAATCCAGAAGAAATCAAAAATATATATCAGAAATTAAAACAAACAGACAAAAATTGGATTATAAAAAAATCAGAAGGAGGATATGATGGAAAATATCAAATATCATTTATACAAAACGAATCTTTTGAAAATTTTTATAAATTATTACAAAATTTTTTTCATGCTTCGGAAAATCCTGTAGAAGTCATTATAGAAGAGAAAATTGATTTTGATTTCGAATTCAGTATTATCGCTTGTGGCTATAAAAATTCGAATCAAGAGATTGAAGTAAAATTTTACAAACCTTTTCTTAATATTCATAAAAACGGTATTCTTAGAAAAACATTTTCCTTTCTTGATTTTGAACTAAACGTAAGTTCTCTACAAGAAAAAATTAAAAATATAATTCAAGAATATAATTATATCGGTATTTTAACATTAGAGTTTTTTTTCAAAAATAATATCATATATTTTAACGAAATGGCACCCCGAGTACATAATTCCGGACACCTTTCCATAGAAGGATACAATTATTCTCAATTTGAACAACACATTCGAGCTATAACGAATTTTCCTATTTTAGAACCAGAATTAAAAACCAATGCTGGAATGCTAAATTTGATTTCTTATAATAACTTAGAAACAAATCCAGCACTACTTCAAGAAATTTTGAAAATTAAAAATTGTTATTTTCATTACTACGGTAAAAAAGAACCAAAACAAAATCGGAAAATGGGACATATTAGTTTACTCAATAATGATAAAGAGCAATTGATTCAAACTATAAATTTTTTAGAAAAAAAAATTTATGATTTTTAAATCGAATCTGTGATTTTTTATAATGGATTTCAAAAAATTTCCGATAGAAAGAATAAGGAAAATATATGCCAGCTCCTTACGTAATGCCCAATGCCTCTGGAATGGATACCAACTCTATCATTCAAAAACTTATAGAGGTAGAACGAATTCCATTAAAAAGATTACAAGAAGATAACAAAAGAAACGAAATACGTATACAAGCCTGGGAAGAACTTAGAGTAAAAACAAAAAAACTTTCCGATATAAGTAGAGATTTGTATTCTTTTACAGGGCCTTTCGCAGAAAAAAAATTATTTTCAAGTGATGAAAAATCAATCACCGGAACTGTATCTCCTAATATAAAAGAAGTGAATCATAAAATTCAAGTGTTACAATTAGCAAAAAAGCACAGAATCCGTTCTAGAGAAATTAACACAAACGAAGAAATTCCACCGGGTAAATTTAGCATTCTAATTGGAAATAAAGAAATAGAATTCGATTTTAAAGGAGGAAATGTAAATTCTTTAGAAAAACTATTAAAAGAAAAATCAATGAATGAATACGATGTTTTTTTAGTTAACGTAGATTCTAATAAAAACTTAATTGTTTTAAGTTCAAAAATTTTCGGAACTAAAGGAAAATTAGAATTTAAAGATCCAGATAAAATATTACAGTATATAGGAATTATAGGACAAAAAGGAAAAAAGCAAGAAGTCCAACAAGAAATAGAATTTGAAAGCAAAGACGTTCTACCATCAGATACATTAGAAATCACAAGTAAAATCATCAAAATAAAAGAGGAAGTTAATCATATTGTTTATCTTTTTCCAATTCAAGAAAAAATTACAAAAGTTTCCTTTACAATCAATCACCAAATTAAAGAAAATGAATTGCCAAAGAACAGAGAAAAAGAAAAAATTTATGTGGGACCTGAGATAAAAAATAAAATAGAAAATATAGAACTTTTAGCACCTAATATTGAAATAGAAAAAATTTTTGATTCTTCAGAACTATATTTAGAAAAAAAAACTGTTCTAGGAACAATTCAAATTAACTACGAAATCCTAGGTACACCAAAAACTAAAATCATACCTATTGAAAAAAATCAAAATTCTTATCAATTTGAACTAAAAGATTTTTTCGTAGAAGAACCTATTACTATACAATCAATAGAAATCAAAAAAAACTTTAAAGAAAATTTAGAATTTTCTGATTTGATAATTAAAAAAATAGAAGAAAAAGAAATTGTATTCGAACCTCTACATATAATAGAAGAAGCACAAGATGCAAAGTTACTAGTAAATGGTGTTCCCATAGAAAGACATACTAATCAAAATATCACAGATATTATTCAAGGTGTATCGTTGAATTTACACAATACGACTAATCAAGAAGTAGAGTTAAAAATTGAGTTTGATTATCAAAAAATTTTAGAAAAAATACGCGAATGGGTTAAATCTTACAACGAATTGATGACCTTTATAAAAGATAATGATAAATTCGATAGAGATCTAAATTTGCAATTACTTAGATCTACAAATCCAAACGAAAACATAGAAGATGGTTTTCGCAAGTTAGAAGATTCGAGTGGTATTTTTGCAGGTGATCCTTTAGTAAGAAGAATGGTTAGTATTTTAAATTTGATTGTTAGTAGTTCTTATCAAACGAAAACCAAATCACCTATACGATCATTGGCAGATATTGGAATAACAACTGGTAAGATCGGTAGCAGTTGGCAAGATATAAAAAAGGGACTTTTGATTTTAGAAGAAGAAAAACTTCAAGAATCGTTAAAAAATTATCCCGACTCAGTAAAAGAACTTTTTGCAACTGATAAAAACGAAGATTTGATTATTGACGATGGTGTTGCTTTTAAAACAAATCAAGAGCTTTCGGATTATATCAAAGCTTCGGGTGGAATGATTTCTTCTCGTATTGATTTACTAAAAGAAAAAATAAAAGACAATAAAAAAATTATCCTTAATAAAGAACTATCTTTAGGAAGAAAAGAAGAAATACTAAAGCAGAAATTTGGAAGAATGGAAAGTGCAATTCAAAATAGTAAATCGATGAATAAATTTTTACAAAACAAATTTGGAATAAAAGACGAATAATAAAAAAAGGACTAAAAAATGAAGCTTTATATTAATGACTATGAAATTCAATACAAATTGGAAAACGAAAATAGTTTACAGGATGTTTATTATTACTTAGAAAAAGAAGTTCGGAAATTCAATCAATACATTATAGACTACAAGTACGATTTAGAACATAACCTAACATTTAGTTCCCTGAAAGAAATTCCTATAAATTTAGTAAAAAATTTTTATGTCTATACAGGAGACATTAAAGAATTATTTTATTTTAGCTTTCGTTCAATTTATGAATATATTGACGAAATAGGTTCTTATTGTTTCGAAAACGACAAGATTGATGCAAAAACTCTACAAGATTTAAAAGAAGGTATTAATCATATAGAAGAATTTATAAAAATCATTAAAGAATATTTTGGAAAAAATTTTGAAAATATTACCATCAACTTACCAGAAGGTACAGAAAAAAATTTTAGTCAAAGCTATGAAAATTTGATTACGGTTATTCAAAACCTAAACGAAAAAAATTATTTAGAATTAAGAGAAGAAATTTTATCTGAACTTAGAGTTTTTAGAATTTTTACAGAAAAAAATATATTTTCTATTTTATCAGAACTTATAGACGACAAAGAAAGTTTAGATATTATTGACGAATTTTATAACAAAATCAAAACTTTAAATGAAACATTATCAAATATTAATATTTCTATACAAACAGGAAAAGAAAATCAAGGATTAGAATTACTTCTTGACATACTAAAAGATCTGGATGTTTACATTACTTTATTAATTTCTATTGTAGAAAAGCATAAGACGAAATTAAATGAATTTTATAAAGAAATTAAAGAATGTTTTTTTAATATTATTAAAAAATTACAATCAATTGAAAAAGCATTTTATAATAACGATTTTATTGAAATTGGTGATTTATTGGAATATGAGCTTTCTGAAGATTTTATTGCATTAAAAAATTACATTTCTGAACTTAAAAAAATATTGATAGGTTTCTCTTATCAAAAAATTTAAAAATGTGTCTTTACTTGATGTAGGTATATTATTAAAAATATTTTATAAAAATCCATTAAATTATATTCCTCTATTAGATTTTAATCAAAAAGAAGAAAGTTATATCGTGGGTTTTTTATCCAGATATAAAGTTTTGCAGTTTTCTGCAGATAAATCTAGACTAGAAGAAAAATTTGTTCAAATTCCAGATTTTCTTATAGATAAAAAAATTCAACCTTTGTTTATTAATGAATTTTTTCAGAAAGCACCTATCCCAGTATACAATCTTTTTGCAAAATATATAGAAAATTGGGAAAAAGATAAAATCAACTATTATTTAAAAAATTATTTATATGCAGAATTTTATAGCATAACTACAAAAAATGATGAAAATTTAGACTCTAAATTACATCACTATCATACAATTGAAAGTATACTTTCTTCGATTCCTTTTCCTTTATTTGCTATTTCGTGTAATGGAATTTCTATTTTTTATAATCAATTTTTTATTGATGATATTTTAGAAAAAGGACCTTTTAAAAAAACTTTAGGACTAGCAGAAGCCTTTTTTAAAGAAGTAGTTGAAAGAGCCATTGCAGAAAATATTAAAAAAAACCTGGATATCGATAACATATGGATTTATATTCAGGAAATCGAAAAACAAATTTTAATTTCAACCTTAATGAACGAAAACGAAGTTGTAGGTTATTTAATCATTTTTTTAAAATATCCTTTCTTGGAACAAAAAAAAGAAAATCAAATAAACCCTTTAATCGCCTTCGTTGAAAGCTATTTAAAACAAAACTTAAGCTACGTAGATATAATAGAAAAAATAGAAAAAGAAATGATTCAAGAATTTTTAAAGAAAAATTCTAATAATATTTCATTAACAGCTGAATTTTTAAAAATTAATCGAACAACATTACAAAACAAGATAAAAAGACTAAATATAAATCTCCACAAAACCAACGATGAAACCAACATTAAAAAAAAGAAAAAAAAAGAAATAACTGAATAATTTGGAGCGGGTGAAGGGACTCGAACCCTCTCAAAAAGCTTGGAAGGCTTTTGTGCTACCGTTACACCACACCCGCAGAATCCATAACCAGAAAATTCATTTTGTTAAGTCAGTCAACTTTTTTTAATATAAATTTATATAAAATAACTTTAAACAAAAAACTGATTTAGGGAATGATTTGTTACGTAAAAAATTTTCAATTGAAAAATAAAACTTTATTTTTTTGTAAATGTAAACTTATTGAGAAAATCCAATTATGTCATTTGTTGATAACTTCTTAAATTCATTTTACTAATCTTTCTAAATTTTCAAAAACAATTTTTACATAAATGACTTAGAAATTAAATTTTAGAAATTCAAAACACATTTTCATCTTTTAGAAGAACATTAATTTCTAATTTTTTGATCTGTTCAATCAAAAAGATAAATGGTATCTTCAAATTATAGTCATAAAAAAATTTATTGTATAGAAAAACTAAAAAGCAACTTATATTGAAAAATTAAATCAAAATCAATTTTCATTCCTTTTTAATTTTATTGTATAAATAAAACATATTCATTTATTAGATAAGCTTCGAGATAAAATTTTTTTTCACTTCCTGAAGTTTTGATAAACGAAGATAAAACCTCAATATTAGAATTTTAGAAATAGAAATAAATACCTAACTATAATTTCCCAAAATTCAAAACTTTAGTCTATAATCTATTTAGATGATTTTTGTATTTTAAAATTTAAATTAAAAAATGAACCCACAATGCTAAGTTTCAAAAAAATTTCTTTTCTTTTTGTCTTATATAAAAAAAAAAATAAAAATATGCATCAAAAAGAACTTTTATTTGTATTTTTTTATTTTCTTTTTATTTATTGCAAAAATAATATTGGATTTTCAGAACCAACGTTTATTTATGATGGTTATCCATTAAATGTTCCAGAAGAAAATACTAAGCTTTACGTTAGCATAATACCATATAAAAATTTTATTGAACTTAGTCACGATTATACATCACTTTTTGAATACTTATCAAAAAAAATAAATAAAAAAATCTCATATTTACCGGTAGATGAATATTATAAAATTTATTTTCTCTTAGAAACAAAAAAAATACAAATAGCAATGATAGATCCATATTTTTTTCTTAAAAAGAAATTAGATAAAACATATAAAATTATCATAAAGCCCATTTATAAAGATATCCCATACAATTCTTCACTTATAGTTGCGAGAAACGATAACCCCATAAAAATTTTAGACACAAATTTGATAGAGAAGTATTCTATTTCATTAGATAATTTAGAATCATTTTTTGGGTATATTTTACTTATGAAATATTTAGAGAACAGTAATTCTAATATAAATAAATTTAATAAAATTTTTTTATCATCAAACTTTGAAAATACAGTACAAAGTGTACTTTCTGGAAATACAGATATTGGATGTATTGACTTAATTACTTATAATAAATATAAAAATAAAGGTATTGGTTTAAAAGTGATATATCAGTCAGAAAGTTATGAACATTTTCCAATAGTAATAGACTCTCAACTCGATAGTGATCTCCAAAAAGCTTTAATACAAGCCTTTTTAGAAATCAATATAAAAAATCAAAAAGAATTACTTTTAAAAATTGACGAAAATCTAATTGGTTTTACATCAACAGATATAAATGAATATAAAAACTACCTTGAATGAGGTTTTGCTTATGACTAATAAAAAGTATTCGTTAAAATATTTTTGGGAATTATTTTTAAGTTTACCTGTTTCTATAACTAAAAAATTTGTTATATTAGTATCATTTTTAGAATTCGGTGCCTTAGTAACAACAGGCATATTTATAATTATTTATTTCTATTATATTTTTGATCAAAATGCAAATACAAGAGCTTATGAAATTGGTAGAAGTTTAGAAAGTTTTGCTATTGAATCCCTTGTAAAAAATGACATTTCGGGTTTCCAAAAAATTATAGAAAAACTTTCACAAGATAAAAGTATACGATATATTATTTTGCAGGATAAATTCGGGCAAGCAATATCACATAGTAACATCCATTATATTGGTTTAAAATTCAACGATAAAAACAGTGTTAGAGTTTTTTATACAACAAAAGAATTTTATCAAAACTATTATGATTCAAGGGGAATTATTTATACAAGGGAATACGCTCTCCCTTTAAATACACCTTTTGGAAAAATTGGTTATATAAGAATTGGAATGAATTACTACGAATTAGTATGGAAACCTTTACTAAATAGCTTTTATATAATTTTAATAATGATTGTTTTTTTTACTATTATAGGAATATTCATAGCAATACCAGCGTTAAAAATTTTGATTTATCCGGTGATAGCAGTTAAAGAAGCCACAGTTTCCGTAGCTTCTGGAGACTTAACAACCAATATAAAATTTAAAAACAATGATGAAATTGGAAAGATGGCACAATCTTTTAATAAAATGATTGAATCCCAAAGAGAAATAGTTTCTTTAATTATAAAACTTACAGAAGAAATTTCTCATTCTATTTCGAATTTTACTAGTTCTACAGAGGAAGTAACTTCAGCTACCACACAAATCTCAGAAACAATTCAAAATGTAACAAAGGGCGCGATTACAGGATCAGAACATACAGTACAGGTGAACTTAAAATTAGAATCTTTTGTACGTTTATTAGAAAATGCAAAAGCACAAGCAGAAAAATCTTATACAATAGCTGAACAAACATATAATATTTCTATTCAAGGCAAAGAAACAATGAATCTAATGAATGAAGTTATTCGAAAAATTTTTCAAGGATCTCAACAAACGTTGGAAAAAATCAATAAATTAAATGAGCTTTCAAAAAAAATAGAAAATATTACATCTACAATCAACCACATAAGTGGCCAAATAACTCTTTTAGCTTTGAATGCTTCAATAGAAGCAGCTCGAGCTGGAGAATACGGAAAAGGTTTTGCAGTTGTTGCAGATGAAATCAGTAAATTAGCTGATCAATCAAGTAAACAATCAAAAGAGGTAAATCAAATAGTAAATCAAATTATTTCTTATACAAAACAAAGTTTAGATACAACAAAACTTCAATCCGAATTAGTTAACGAAGGATTACAAACTAATAATATGATTAATGAATTTTTCGAAAAAATTACTCTTTCTGCAAATCATATTTCTCAAGAATCAAAAAAAATAAAGGAAATTGCAGAGAAAGAAGTAATGGAATCCAACGAAGTAGTTATCAATGTAAACGAACTAAACAAATTAATGCAAAATATTGCCTCAAATTCTATCGAAGTTAGCAAGTCCCTTGAAGAAACATTAAAAAACATTGAAGAAATTAGTCAACAATCGCAAAAACTTAACGACTTAGCTATAAAATTAAGAAAAATGGTAACAAATTTCAAAATTAAATAATGTCTATCGAAACTATAAACTATATTTTAGCTTCTATGATTATCGGTATCCTTCACGGAAGCATTCCTAACCATTGGATTACTTTTGTAATTCTATCACAAAAAGAAAAATGGAATCACAAAAAATTATTAATTGTTTCGATTATATCAGCCATCCTACACAACATTAGCACTATTATATTAGGCTTTTTTGTAATTACTATCGGTAACATCATACTAAAGAACTTTATAATAATAGAAAAAACTATTCCAACAATAATATTTATTTTTCTTGGAAATTTATTTTTAATGTCGGATAAAAAACATAAAAAAAATATATCTATAAAAGATAATCAAAATACTAAAGGGATAATCTTTATTTTATGGATTTCAATGTTTTTTTCTCCTTGTTTAGAAATTCAAAGTATATATTTCTCAATTAGCAAAAACGAATTACACGAGCTTATTTTGATAAGTATTATATATGGATTTTTATCAACAATATCAATACTATTTTTTACAATGGTGGCAAATAAAAGTATAAAAATTTTATATTCAAAATTTATAATAAAATATGAAAAAAAAATAATAGGAATAACTTTTATTGTTTTAGGAATCTTTAATTTGTTTTATTGAAATTTAGATAAGTCTTTTATAAGCTGATCTTTATTTTCCAAAGAAAAGTAATATTCATCTCCTAGAATTATATTTTTTAATTTGATTTTCTTTTCTTTAAATTCATCTTCTCCCATAATCAATACATACACATAGCCTTTCTTTTCTGCTAATTCGAATTCTTTTCCAAATTTTTTTGGTCTTTCTAAAGACATCTCAACTAATAAATGATTTTGACGTAAAAAATTTGCTAAACTCAAGTATTCAGAATAGAGTTTTTCATCTAAACAAGCAAAATAAAAACCTTTGTATTGTTTTGAATTTGGTATCAAATTATGATTCCTTAAAAAAATTTCTAATGTTACATCCCCCATACCAAAACCTACAGCAGGTAAATCTTCTTTAGAAAATTGACCTATTAAATGATTATATCTACCACCACCAAAAATTGCTCTACGATTTTCAGGATGTGTATCATAAATTTCGAAGATAATTCCAGTATAATAATCAAAGCCTCGTACGATAGATGGATCAAACTTAAAGATATTGATATTATGTAAAGAACTTAGTAATTCAATAGTTTTTTTTAAACGATTTAAAATCATAAGTATTTTATCTTGATTTTCTTTAGGTAGATCTTCAAATCCTTCCAATGAATTTAGTTTTAAATTTAAAAAAGTAAAGATTTTATCTATTTCTTTCGGTGTGCATATAGCATTAAGTTCACTTAAAAACTGACTTTCTGAGATTTTATCTTTTTTATCAAGAATTCGTCCAATCTGCTTAACCTTTTCTTGATCTGTAAAGTTTAACCATAATTCAAGTAATTCTTTATGACTGAATCGTATGATAAAAGAATGATCATCAGCACCATAAGATTTAAGGATATCAATCGCTAAAGATAGTATCTCTGAATCCGAATAGATATTATCAATCCCAACTAGATCTACATTTAATTGATAAAATTCTCGTAATCGACCTTTTCCTGGTCTCTCATACCTCATAAAATTGGCAATACTAAACCATCGTAAAGGTATAATATACTGCGAATTTCGATTAGCAATCATTCTCGCCAACGTAGGGGTCATTTCGGGTCGTATAGAAATCTCCCTATTGCCTTTATCAAAAAACGTATAAAGCTGTTCATTTACAATTTCTTCTGAAGATTTTTTTCTATACAAATCAGTAAATTCTAATAATGGAGAAGAATATTCTTTATATCCATAGTTTAAACAAATTTTTCTTTGTTTTTCGAACATCCAGTTTCTGATCTTCATTTCTTCGGGATAAAAATCTCGAGTTCCAGGATAAGAAGGAAAAGACTTCATATTTATTAAATTTTTTTTAGAATTAGAAAGACAATTAAATTTAGTATAAAATTAAAACTTAGATAAAATCTATTTCCAATTTTTTTTATCTGCAAAAAATTCTTTTAAAGACTTAGGAAATGACCATTTAGGTTTTCGACTCGCAGGTCTTGCTGGTACCTCAACAATCTCTCCGGTAAACGGATTTTTTTGTTTACCAGCTTTTCTTGCAGGAACCTGTTTCATTGTTAAAATTCCTAAAATAGGAAAACGAACACGATTTCCCTTAACTGCTTCTTTACTTGCATTTCTATAAACTTCTTCCAATATTTTTTTAACATCAGATTTTTTAAGCTGAATCGCACCTTTAGAGTTAATTGTTACATGTTTTAAAATATTTGAATAAAAATCATCAATTAGATTATAATTTTTTTTTGATGTTCTAGTTTGAAGATTTTTCTTTTCTACCATAAAAACCCCTTAAAAATCTAATTATAGATTGTCAAAATTTACTTTTGTAACTATAATACAAGAAATAAAAAATTAAAAATTGTTGTAAATATAATCTCTGTTTTTTCCTTCTACTTTTGCTTTTAGTAAAGATTTATCAGCTAAGTGTAAAAGTGTCATTGCATCTTCGCCGTGATACGGATACCCAGAAATTCCACTGCTAAATGTAAAAAAAAGCTTGTTATCCGAAATCTCAGATAAAATATCTCGAATTCTATTGATCAATTTTGTTGAATTATAAATAGAGGTTTCAGGTAATATCAACAAAAACTCTTCTCCCCCTATTCTCCCTAAAGTATCTTCATTTCTTATATTGTCTTTAAGAACTTTTGCAAATAATCGTAAAACATTATCTCCGACTAAATGTCCCATAGAATCATTGATCTTTTTAAAATTGTCGATATCAAATAAAATTACTGTTAATTCATGTTTATGTCTTTTTGCTCTATCCAATTCTTTATTAAAAAAATAAAATATAAATCTTCGATTATAAAGATTTGTAAGTTCGTCAAAAATTGCTTGATTTTGTAAATGTTCCAAAATTTGAATTTCTATTGTAACTGGATTTTTAAATATTTTTAAAGAATTGATAAAGTAATCTAACATAACTACTCGAAAATCAATCTTTCTTTTTAGCAAAAGCTCCATTTCTTTTTGAATTTGTTTGATTTCTTTATAAATTGTTTTTGCTTGATCTTCAGAAAATTCAAAGTGAGTTAAAACATAAAAAAAACTACTAAAAACATTTTGAATATTAGGCTTTTCTTTTTTAATTTTTTCTATTACTTGTTCATCATCATAAGGATATAAATCTAAAAGTTTTTTTATTTCATCTTCTAAGAAATTCTGTTTTTTTTGTAAATTTAATTTATCATATAACGCCATTTGTTCAACTCTATTTAATTCTTGTATTTCTTGATACGCTTTTATCGTTTGATCAGCTAGTTTTAATTCTTTATGAGATAACTCTCTGAATTTTTCGTATGCACTTATAATCTGATTTAGCCTCTGAATTTCTTTTTGTAAATAATATATTTCCTCCATAAAATGACTAAATTCGATTTAATTAAATAAATTCAAGAAAATTTTTTATTTCAAATTTTATTCGGTTAAAAATAAAATTTGTTTTTTTTATTCATATTTTGATTCATAACCTAAATAGCCTTGAGGATAACACTTTTTACATCCTTTTATTGATAACTTTTTTGTATCATCAAAATAAGAAATTGCTAAAATAGTTTGATTTTTTTTTAGAATTTCTTTACAAATAGGACATTTTCGTTTTTCGCTTCTATTTAGACAATATAAACAGCCTCTTATAAAAGTCTTAATTTCTACTTTTGGGATTTCTACTTGTTCAGATTTTATTTTTTCTCCTTTTAGTAAAACATGATTACAGATAGGACAGTTTCCTCGTTTTTCTTGATTTTGGCTTGCATTTTTTAATTGTACATCAAACAAAAGGAATAATAGAAAAGAGAATAACCCCAAAAATAAACCTAAAATAAATATACTTGGGATCATTTCCCAAGAGTTGCTTTTAATTCTGGTTCAATTATTTTGAGTAATTTTAAATCATTTCTAGAATATACTTGTATTGGCACTTGAGAACTTTTTTCCGAACCTGTTAAGTAGATTTTGTCCTTAAAAAAAGTAATTTCAGAATGTGGATGAATAGGATTCGAACTTCGAGCATCTAGTTCTAATTTCTCATTAAAACGTACTAAATAATATTGATCTTTATTTTGTTCTATTGTATAGATCTTATTGTCTCTATAAATGATAAAAGAATTAAACATAATTTGCTCTTTAGATTTTGATTTTACTTCTAATTTTTCTGGATCTAACAAATACAAATAATGAGGTGATTGACTATGAGAAGATCCCTCGTATCCGATCACAAATATACCAATGTTATCAACAGCTAGAAACGTTCTACTACAGATATTCGTAAAGCTTCCACGAAATAAAACATCATCTTTATTGGGATCTAACATCCATAATTCATTATTGAAATGGCCACCTTCAACAAAACGTAATACTTTTAAAAAAACAATTTTTTCGTTAATTACATTTTCACTAAGTTGTTCTTTTTTTTCTAATTCTTTTTTTAATTGTTCTTTTTCTTTTTCTAATTGTTCAATTTTAGATGCAGGTTGCTTTTCTTCTTGTTTTTTTTCTTCCTGTCTAGTAGTTTGTTGAATTTGTTGTTGTTTTTGCTCTTGCAATTCTTTTTTTTCTTGCTGAACTGCTTCTTCTTGTTTTTTAATCTCTTCTTTTTTCTGTTCTATTTTTTGACTTTGATTTTGTAGTTCTTGAACTTTTTTTTCTGTTTCTTTTATTTGTTCTTTATTTTTTTCTGGATCTTTTTTTAGCTCTTCTAGTTTTTTATTTGTATCCTGTAATTCCTTTTTTATAGTTTCTTCTTGTTTAGTAATTTTTTCCTGCTCAGTTTTAATTTGTTCTTCTTTTTTTAAAATTTCTTTTTCTTTTTCTTCTATTTTTTTTATATCTTCTTTTTTTCTTTCTTCATCAATTTTTTTTAGTTCTTCTTTTTTTGATTCTGGAATTGTTTTATCTTGCTCAATTAGAATCTGAATTTCCTTTCTATCTAAATCGGTTTTGTCGAGTCTTACTATATTTTTCCTTAAGGGTATAAGTATTTGAGTTTTTCCAGACCAATTTTTGTAAGATCTATCAATACCTGCTTTCTTTAAATCTATATTGTCTAACACATCTTTGGAATAACTAGCTTGTATTAAATTAAAATTTTGTCTTAACCTTGCATTATAATAAACAACTAATTCTGACAAAGTTTTTGATTGGTTGAAATTATACTCAAAAGCAGTTTGTAGATACCCCATAATTACTCTTTCAATAGAATTGATATGTCCAAAATTTGTTTTTTCTGTTAGGATTATTACATCAGCACCAAAATTTTCCAAATTTGGATCAAAATATCTTTTTATTATAATTTGATTTATCTGAGCTTGATTGTTTTTTAAAACTTCATTTGCTAATTGATTACCTAATCTAATTTGCAATTCTTGAGTTTTTGGATCAACGGGAAGATTATTCCGATTGATAAAACGGATGGGCTCAACTTTTAATGCCTCTTCTGCAACTCTTGGATTCTCTTGAGAGAACAAAGATTCCAAAATCAATACAAACAAAACAAGGAAAATAAAAACTTTTTTAATTATAGTTGTCATAAGAGTACCTCTTATTTTTTTTTACTATGTTTAGTGTTTTTGTCAATTAAAAAACACTATAAAATAAATATCGACATTTTTTTTAAATGATTCCTATTTTAAACTATAATTATGAATGTAAGAAATCGAATTTTTCAAAAAGAATTAAAAGGTTTATATAATGAATTTTTTATTGACAAAAAAAATTTGAATTTTAGTGTTTATCACCTACCTTTAAGTAGTTGGGCATTTTTTATAAGTTCTTTTTATTCTGAATATATAAAAAAAGAGCATTTATGTAAAAGTTTGTTTGTTATTCTTCCAAATTCGAGTTTGGCAAATAGGCTTTATAACGAATTACGCTTCTTTCTTAATCAAGATGAAGTTTATTATTATCCTGAATTCGACGGTATACCTTACGAATGGACGATACATGATATCTACTCATCGGGAGAAAGAATCAAAACAATCATAAATCTTATTGAGAAAAAAGAAGGTATTGTTATAACAACTATAAGGGCCATAGCTCGAAAAATTTTTTCAAACATTACTTCAATAAAACCAATTCAATTAAAAATAAGACAAGAAATTAAACTTTATGAATTATTAGAAAAACTTTTAGGCTATGGCTATAGAAAAGAAGAAAAAGTAGAAAATAAAGGAGAATTTTCTATAAAAGGGGAAATCATAGATGTATATCCTGTACAATTAGATAATCCTATTCGTATTAGTTTATTTGATACTACGATTGAATCAATTCGCATTTTTGATCCAGAAACACAAAAAAGTATTCAAAATATTGAAGTTATCTCAATTTTACCCGTGTCAGAAATAATTTTATCAAAAGAACAATTCAAAGATTTAAAAAATAAATTATTAAGTCTGCCAAAAAATTTAACAAAACCTGAGTGGCTATTTAAGGAAAACTTAGAAGCTTATCACTTAATCAATTCAAGAGATCTACCTGGATTGCACGAAGTTATAGGATATGCTTTTAATTTAGTAACCATTTTTGATTTAATCGAATTGAATTTCGTTTTATTTATAGGATTAGAAGATCAAATAAAACATCAGTTGGATTTATTAAAAAAAGAATATAATGTTTTATATGAGAATTTCAAAAATCAAAAAATATGCCTTACTCCCGAAGAAATCATTCAGCTGGATGTTTTAGAGAAAATACAACAAAATCCTATAATAAAGCTACATTTTATGCATAATTTAAATTACATAGATACAAATCATCAATATATTCAAAACTTATTAGAAGACTCATACAAATTTAAAGGGAAAATTACAGAATTTCGAAAATATGTTGAGGAATTATTAAAACAAAATCAAAAGATTATCATTACATCATCAGAAAATTTATATATCGAAAAAATAAAAACGATTTTAAAAAACGAAAATTTTAAGTTTAAAGAAAATCTAACAGAAAATATCGAAAGCTCTATCTATTTAATCAAAAGTAATTTATCAGAAGGATTTGTTTACAAAAATCAATCATTATATTTTATCACTGATTCTGATATCTTTGGAAAAACGATTTATAAAAAGTTTTTTAAAAACTCAAAAATATCACCTTTAGAATCCTACTTAGACTTAAAAGAAGGTGATTATGTAGTTCATATCAATCATGGAATTGGAAAATTTTTAAGATTAGAAAGAATTCAAGCTGCAGGAATTCTTCGAGAATGTTTAGTAATCGAATATGCAGATAAAGATATTCTTTATGTTCCGCTCGATCAAATCTCTATGATTCAAAGATATTTATCTCCAGAACAAAAACCTAAACTTGATCATTTAGGAAAAGCATCATTTAAGAAAATCAAAGAAAAAGTAGAAAAAAACATTGAAAGTTTTGCAAAAGAACTTTTAGAAATATATGCCGGTAGATTAAATCAAAAAGGATTTGCTTTTCTGCCAGACACAATAGAACAAAAAGAATTTGAATATAAATTTCCTTACGAAGAAACTCCTGATCAGATCCGGGCTATCGAAGAAGTAAAGAAAGATATGGAATCCGAAAAACCAATGGATCGTTTAGTTTGTGGTGATGTAGGATATGGAAAAACAGAAGTTGCTATACGAGCTGTTTTTAAATGTGTAATGAGCAATAAACAAGCTATCATTATTTGTCCAACTACAATCTTAGCAAGACAACATTATAACACTTTTAAAGAGAGATTTAAAGATTATCCGTTTACAATCGATTGGATTTCTAGTCTACGAACCAACAAAGAAAATGAACTAGTAAAAAAACAACTAAAAGAAGGCAAATTAGATATTGTTATAGGAACTCATGCACTGTTGTCAAACACAGTAAGTATACCTAATTTAGGACTATTAGTAATTGACGAAGAACAAAAGTTTGGTGTTATACATAAAGAAAAACTAAAAAAAATTAAAAAAACTGTGGATGTATTAACCCTATCCGCTACCCCCATCCCAAGAACATTGCATATGTCATTAATTGGAATTCGAGATCTCTCTGTTATAAATACTCCTCCTAGAGAAAGAAAACCTGTGGAAACTTATGTTCTCGAAAACTCAGATGTGATCTTAAAAGATGCAATATTGCGAGAATTAGAAAGAAATGGACAAATATTTTATCTCCATAATAGAATTCAAACTTTACATATTTGTGCAGAAAAAATAAGAAGTTTAGTCCCAGATATTCGTATTGCTATTCTTCATAGCAAAATGAATGATTATGATATAGATATTACATTAAGTGATTTCTTAGATAGAAAGTACGATCTCTTACTGACTACAACAATTATCGAAAACGGAATCGACATTCCAAATGTTAATACACTTATTGTAGAAAATGCTGATACTTTTGGTTTATCTCAGCTTTATCAACTCAGAGGAAGAGTTGGCAGATCCGAAAAACAAGCTTATGCTTATTTTTTTTATGAAAACAAAAAAAATCTTTCAGAAGAAGCAATGAAAAGATTAAACTCTATTTTAGAATATCAAGAATTAGGAAGTGGTTTTAAAATCGCGATGAGAGACTTAGAAATCCGAGGTGCTGGAAATATTTTAGGAAAAGAACAATCAGGAGATATCGTTCAAATCGGATATGAGCTGTATTTAAAATTATTAGAAAAAGCAGTAAAAAAACTAAAAGGAGAAACTTTACAAGCAGAAGTTCGTTGTAATATATTTTTTTCTTTTGATTTTTTTATCTCAGAAAAGTATATCAAAGATACTAGACAAAGAATAGAGTTCTATAAAAAATTTGAATCTGCTAATTCTTTACAAGAATTTGAATTTGTACTTATGGAAATGAAAGACAGATTTGGAAGTCCAGACGAAAAAACAAAAATTTTTTTAACATTAGAAAAAATTAAAGTGTTAGGAACTCAATTAGGTATCGAATCTATATCGGAGAATGATGGGGAAATATGGATTAAACCATCTTCTTTCTTTAAAGTTCCAATAAATACATTACTTGCTTTTTTAAGATCAAATACAAGAGGATTATATATCAAACCTGGAAATACAAAATATCTTTTTTTCGACACAAAACGATTAAAATATTTAAAAGAGAAAGGTTTAAACTTTAAAGATTTAGAAATCCATACAACATTAGAAGATTTGCAAAACTTAACACAAGCTTTAATTGACTTAACTAAAATTATAGAAAGCAATTTAAAATAGTATATTCATTGATTTTCTACATTATCTTTTTTTCAATACATTATGGAATTTTTAGAAGACTTAAAAACTCAAATCAAAGACTTTCAAAACTTTGAAAAATTTTTTTATATCTTTGATTTAGAACTTGTAGATAACTATTATAAATTTCTTAAAAAAAATACAGAAAAATATGGTTTTTTTTCCAAACTAGATATAGAAAAAATCGCCTCTCGACACATTTTAGAATCTATGGTATATGTTTACTACATTCTCAATTTTTGTAATGTTTCACGTGAAACGTCATTGCTAGATATTGGAAGTGGAGCAGGAGTACCGGGTTTTTTATTTTTTTGCTTAAAAGAAAAACCTAAAGTATATCTTCTAGATTCATCACAAAGAAGACTAAAAAAAATAGAAGAATATGCAAAAGAAAAGAAATTCTCGAATCTTTATTTTATATACGAAAGAGTCGAAAAGTATTTAGAACTATTTGACTATGCCACAATTCGAGCACTGATTCCTTTTCCATTTAACATAAAACTTTCAAGCCATATATTTAAAAAACATCTTTTTTTATTCGGAGGTAAAATTGAATATAACGAAAAAATTAAAAATTATCTTAAATCTTGTAATACAAAAATAGAAAACATACTACCTATATCAGAATTAGAATTTTTGGGTAACCGCAGTTTATTAATTGTTTCCCATATAGATAAATTAAAAAAAAATAACCCTTATTCCTGGAAAGAAATTCAAAAAGAGATGAAACAATGGCAAGTATAGTTTGCATAGCTAACCAAAAAGGTGGTGTTGGCAAAACAACTACAGCTTTAAACTTATCCGCTTTTTTAGGGAAAAAAAATAAAAAAATTTTATTAGTGGATATGGATCCACAAGGAAACGCATCTTCCGGTATGGGTTTTGATATTCATAAACTCGATCGAACAATATATGAAGTTTTATTAGAAGAGTATTCGAGTTTAGAGTGTATTTTACCAACCAAAGAAGAAAATGTATGGATTTTACCTTCAAATGTAAATCTTGCTGGTTTAGAAGTAGATCTATTAGAAAAAGAAAATAAAAACGAACAGTTAAAACAAATTTTAAACAAAATAAGAAATCAATATGATTATATCATTATAGATAGTCCACCAAATCTAGGAATTCTTACTTTAAACGGATTATGCGCATCAGATGGAGTGATTATCCCTTTACAGACAGAATATTATGCACTCGAAGGAATTACACAATTAATGAAAGTAATCCATAGAGTTCAAAAAACATTAAACCCTTCTTTAGTTTTAGTAGGTGTACTACTTACTATGTATGATTCAAGAACCTCGTTATCAAAAATGGTTGTGGATGATGTAAAAAAGCATTTTAAAGAAAAAGTCTTCGATAGTATTATTCCTAGAAATGTAAAATTGTCAGAAGCTCCATCATTTGGTAAAAGTATCGCTCTTTATGCACCAGATAGCGCTGGCGCTATAGCTTATGAAAAAGTTGCAGAAGAATTTCTGAATAGAATTTAAATTTTTTTTGAAAATTTTTTCGAGTTTTGTATATATAATTATATTAGATGGAGTAAATATATGGAAAAAAAGAAAACATTAGGAAAGGGACTGGCAAATTTATTACCTGATACTTTGGATAACGAAGAAGTAATAAAAGGAAATCCAGAATTTCAATATTTAGATGTGGATACGATAGAATCGAATCCTAATCAACCAAGAAAAAAATTTGATCAAAAGGAATTAGAAGAATTAGCAGAAACGATAAAAAATGTTGGAATTATTGAACCAATCATAGTTAGAATAGAAAACAATAAACCTATACTAATTTCTGGTGAGAGACGTTTAAAAGCAGCGAAATTAGCTGGATTTAAAAAAATACCTGCTATCATTAAAAATATCGATGCTATTCGTAGTATAGAAATGGCAATCATAGAAAATATTCAAAGAGAAAACCTAACTCCCATTGAAGAAGCCAGAGCCTATGAAGAATTAATGAAACTCTTAAATTTAAATATTAAACAATTAGCGGAAAGAATTGGTAAAGATAGATCTACAATATCAAATATCCTAAGAATACTAAAATTACCCGATGAAATTAAAACATTAATCGAAGAGAAAAAACTTAGTGTTGGACAAGCAAGACCTCTTCTTTCTATAGTAGATAAAAAAATGATGATTCAAATGGCTGAAAAAATATGTAAAGAAAACTGGAGCGCAAGAAAAGTAGAAGAAGAAGTAGCAAAACTTCTCGATAGGAATCATAAAAAACAAAATGAAATAGAAAATTTTAAAGACCCCACCATTTTAGAGTTAGAAAAAAAAATTCGAAATAAATTTACAACAAAAGTAGAGATTCGACACAACCATAATAGTTCTGGAAAAATTATTTTACACTATGCAAATTTAGACGAATTTGATAGAATCTTAGAAATTATGGGTATCCCGAATTAATATTATTCTTGACATTTCAATCTTAAAAAATCAAAGAGTAAGAAGGAATTATGAAAAACAGTAGACTAGTTTACTTAACTTTGGTTTTTGTAAGTGCATTTCTCGTTTGGGGAAGAGATAAAATTAAAGCAGATGAAAAATATAAACAGAAAATTACAGAACAAAATCTGAAAGATAAAATTCAAGAATCTCTTAAGAATAATGCTGTTGTAATTGATGTAAGAACACCAGAAGAATATAGTATGGGACATTACAAAAAATCTCTTAATATACCTTATAATCAAATTGAACAAAGAATAAAAGATCTCGAAAAATATAAAAATAAAACGATTATCTTATACTGCAGATCTGGAAGAAGAGCAGAAATAGCGAAAAAAATGCTGGAATCAAATGGATTTAAAAATGTAATCAATGGAATCAATCAAAGCTATTTTCCAAAAGAATAAAAAAAATTATTTTAAATGATTAAAAAAATCTTTTAATTTATAGAAAAAAATATTGCTTTAGATAAAGTTGTGAATAAGTTTTATTTATTTTTTTAGTTTAGATATACCGAATGGATATTAAAAAAAAATAAAAATTAAAATTTTTATCTATGACTGTAATTTTTTTCATCTCCGTATACAATATCATTATACTAAATTTTTGTTGACTAATTTTTGTATTGTATTATTTTGTAGTTATGAGAAAAGACACATTAACAGAGAGACAAAAAATAATTTATGATTTTATATGCAAATATTCAGAAATAAAGGGATTTCCTCCATCAATAAGAGAAATAGCAGAAAAGCATAAAATCACACCGAAGGGAGCTTATGATCATTTAAAAGCTTTAGAAAAAAAAGGATTTATAAAAACCGAAAAAAATAAAAGTAGAGCTATTGAAATCTTGGGTAACTTGAGAAATTATGTTTCAGAAGATTTTATAAAAATTCCGTTGGTAGGTAATATTTCTGCAGGAAATCCTATTCTTGCACAAGAAAACATTGAAGAATACATAACCTTTCCAAAAATCATGATTTCTTCCAACAAAACAAATATAAGCGAACGAGAAATTTTTGCTTTACGAGTTCATGGCGATTCAATGATCAATGCAAATATTAATGATGGAGATATTGCTATAATAAAAAAAACAAACATAGCTAATAACGGCGATATTGTAGTTGCTTTAATCGAAAATGAAGCAACTTTGAAATATTTTTATAAAGATAAAAATACTATTCGATTAGAACCCGCAAACCCAAATTATAAACCTATTGTATCGAAAAATGTAACGATTATTGGAAAACTTATTGGACTATACAAAAGATTTTAAGTTAAAAATTAAGATATATCAATCAAAAATTTTACTATTTGATGGTAAATATGACTAAAAAAAATTGTTCTAAAATTATTATCAAATAAAGATTTTAATCGTTTTATTATTGACAATTTAAAAATAAAGTTCAAATAATGTAAGAAACATAAAAATAGTGACAATTATATATTGACATTATATGAAATTAAGTGCTATTCTAAATATCTCTGATTATAAAAGATGATAGATATATTCATAATAATTATTTTAAGTCTAATGAATGGTTTTTTTTCTGCTTCTGAAATAGCATTAATTACAGTAAAACAAAGCCGTATTAAAAATTTAAAAGAAGAAGCTAAAAATAAAAGAGCTGAAATTATCTTTCATTTAAAAAAAGATCCAAATCAATTATTTGCAACTGTGCAAATTGGTGTAACTATGATAGCTACTATAGCTTCTGTGTATGGTGGTGCCAATTTAATAGGAAAGTTATCTCATATAATTAAAGAGACTATTAAAATTGATTTCATTCAGATTTCTTCAGAAGAAATATCATTTGGAATCGTAGTATTGTTTATCACATATTTACAAATAGTTATTGGAGAATTATTTCCAAAATCTATAGCTTTACATTATGCAGAAAAGGTTGCTTTACTCTTTGCTTATCCTTTATACTTCTTTAGTTATTTTTTTTCTTTTTTTAGTAAAATTTTAACTATCTCAAGCAATATACTCTTAAAACCTTTTAATGACAAAACAAGTTTTTCAGAAACAAAACTTATTACAGAAGATATTATGCATCTATTAGAAGAAGGTTTAAAAGAAGGAGCAATAGAAAAAAGTGAACACGAGATGATAGAAAATATATTAGAATTCAACGATACAGATGCAAGGGATGTAATGATCCCTAGAGTTGATATGGTTTCTTTATCAATTGATGCAAGTGAAGAAGATATACAAAAAGTTTTAGAAAGTATGTACACTCGTATACCTGTTTATAAAGACAATCTAGACAACATAGTGGGTATTCTACATATTAAAGACTTAATACGAAAATTGTGGAAAAAAGAAACCGTTTCTATTTCTAAGTTACTTCGACCTGTATTTTTTGTGCCAGAAAGTATGAAAATTGGAAAGATTTTACGAGAAATGCAAAAAAAGAAAAATCATATTGCGATTGTAGTAGATGAATATGGAGGAACAGCAGGTTTGTTAACTTTAGAAGATATATTAGAAGAAATCGTCGGGGATATCCAAGATATAATTGAGAACCAAGAAAATCAAAATATTTTACAATTACAAGAAAATACTTATTTAGTTAGTGGAAGTTGCAATATATTTGATTTTAATGAATTTTTGAAAGAAGATATTATTCCGGAATCTGACGCATATAATACCATCGCAGGTTTTATAATTGAACTATTAGGAAGATTTCCAGAAATAGATGAAAAAGTTAAATATAATGATTTTGTTTTTACCTTAATCAAAAAGAGTAAACAAAAAATGATACAATTTAAAGTAGAAAAATTAAAAAAACAAATTCCAACCAGCAATTCATAGATAGAATTAAAAAATGATAAGCTCATATCAAGAAATGTTATGGAAAAAAATTAAGTTACCTTTATTTTGATAGAAATTGAATTTTTTTTTCAGTTCTGTAGGATATGATCTTATTTGGAGGTAGAGAAAAGCAAAATAAAAGCGAAATAGCAGAATTATATACAATCCAATTGAAATTTTCTGGAATTGATGCAATTGCTTATTCGATATCTTCGTTAACTGCAATTTATAGCTGAAGGAGATCTAAAAAATCTATTAGAAGAACATTCAAAAAGTCGGAGGCTATTAAAAATGAAAGATTATTATATTGTTTGTGGTGTAAGAGATACAGGTAGTCAGGTTGTGAAAGAACAAAAATTAATGAAAGAAAACTATATTTTAGTAGAAATAGATCCTATAAAAGTAACTTCATTAAAAAATCAATTCCCTGAAATAATCATCATTTAAAAAAGATGCTACTCTTGAAAACACATTAAAAGAAGATAAAATAGAAACAGCAAAAGGATTAATAGCAACTTTGTCAAATGATAAAGATAATTTGTATTTAGTAATTACTGCTAGATTTTTAAACCCAAATCTTAAAATCGTAACAAGAACTAATGATTCTCGCTTGAATCAAAATTATTAGAGTAGGTGCGAATTATGTCGCAAGTCTGAACTACATAGGAGGTATTCGTATTGCTTCTGTATTATAAGACCCTATGCTGTGTCGTTCTTAGATAAAATGTTAAGAAATGTATCTGGTAATTTTAGGGTTGACGAAATTAAAGTAGAAGAAGGAAGCTATTTAGCAAATAGAACGTGAAAGATTCTGACATTTATATAGAATAGAAGTAGGTGTGTATATTTTTGCATATTATCCCTATGAAAATAGTTCGGTATGTATTTATAATCTTGGATCAAATTTATTGATTAATCCTAATAGTATTTTAATTTTTATAGGAAATAGAGAACAACACAAAAAAATTTTACGAATTTTAAAAAATAATAATATAATAAAATTATAAGAAAATTAATAAATTTTGTACTCTTTAATCAAATTATCGAAATAAGTAGATTCCGATATCCAAAGTTTCTTGAATTCTAAATATTCTAAGTTCTGTTCTAAAGCTTTACGATAAGAATCGGAACCCCATAGTTTATCAATGTAATATTGATTTTTAGATTTAGTAAATTCAAATTGATTGGGATATAGTTTTTTTATAATTCGTAAGTATTCATAACCCACTTGAATAGGATCAATTTCTAAAGAAACTGGATAGATTTGAATTCCTTTACATTTTTGATTTTTGTAAATAGAAAAAGTTGGATAAAACTCAATAAGACCAAATTTTACACCTTTTAAATTTAATTTTCGCATTTCATTTAAAACTAATTCATTATCCATCCATGGAGAGCCAGTGTAAATAAAAGGTTTTGTTGTACCACGTCCTAAACTTAAATTAGTTCCTTCTAAAAAAACCAAACCTACATACATAATTGCTGATTCTATATTGGGTATATTGGGAGAAGGATTAATCCACGTATTCGCTAAAGTCCAGTTAATATTTTTGGGATCAAAATTTTCCATTCGTATAATTTTTAGTTTAAGATTTTTATATTTAAACACAGACATAAAAATTGAATATTCTGCCGGAGTTAATCCATATAAATAAGGAACAGGCGCTTCGCTAACAAAACTAACGTAATTTTCTTCCAAAAAATGTCCTGCTGAATTCCATATACCATAAGGATGGGGTCTATCCAAAATAATCACTTCCTTCTGAAGAAGATCTGCAGTTTCTAATATATATGTCAAGGTAGAAATGTAAGTATAACTTCTTACAGGTAAATTTTGAATATCTACAAGAATTGCATCAATTTGGTTTATATATTCTAAAGGTGGTTTTTTGATTTTAGAATATAGACTTATAATAGGAATATTGTATTTTGTATGATATTTAACCACATCAGTAGATAAAAAGTCTTCAGAACTAAATATTCCATGCTCAGGTTCAAAAATCACCTTAGGTAAAATTTTTTTTTCGTATAGAATTTCTAAAATAGATTTTAATTGCTGATTTACACCAGTTAAATTTGTGAATAAACCAAAAGAGATATTATGTAAAAAATAAAAATTTACATATTCAGAAATATCTAAACCTGTGTATAACTTTTTATCTTGCATACCATATAATGTTTTGAATTTAGAAGATATATTCAATAAAGATGATTTAGGAGAATATACACAAATTCTTAGCTTGTCGTAAAAAGAAAAAATTTCAAAACTAGAAAATCTATTCAATTCACAATTGTAATTATTTATATAAAAAAAAGCATTTTCTATGGATTGATGTGACTTACAAAAAATAAATAAAAAAAACAAAAAATAAATAGTAGTCTTTTTCATATTATTAACAGAATGTAATATTTTTATCGTAACTAAATTTTCAATATAAGTAAGAAATGATATAAATTTTAATCATATTCAGAGAATTCAATATTTATTTTTCTAAATTACCAGTTTTAAAAAATTATAAAAAAATACAATTTTATAAAAAAAGATGTTTTTTTAAGTTGACATTAGTTTTTAATAAATTTATATCTAATGAGGAGGTAGAAAATGAAAAACATTCGTTATTTAATAATTTTTGTGGGGCTTGTGTCATTGGAATTTTGCAAAAAAGAAAGTATAAAAGAAGCAAATATTGAGCAACCAATAGCTAAAATTCAATACATTAAAGGCGTAGTAAAAATAGAGAGAGAGGGAAATGTTATCGAAGGAAAAATCAATGATTTCTTACAAAAAAATGATATCTTGTATACAGAAAAAGATTCTGTTGTAGACATTATAATTAGACAGAAAGGAATTATAAGAATTACGGATAACACAAAAATCAAAATTAATTTTATCACATCAGAAAATATTGAAATATTTCAAGATAAAGGATCAATAATAACACATTTAAGAAAATTAAAAGAATCAGAAAATTACTCTATTGTAACACCTACATCAGTTGCTGCCGTTAGAGGAACAAGTTTTATTACTAAAATTATAAATGAGAACCAAACGAATTTTGCTTTGATAGAAGGAAGAATCGAAATCAAAAATAAAAAAGGTGAAACTATTATTTTAGAACAAGCTGGAGAAATTATTGTAGAAAGGGATAAAGAATTATCAAAGAAAAAAATATTACCATTATCTAAAGAATCATTACAAATCTTAAAAGAAATTGCTTCTCAAGATAAGGGAAATATACAAGAATATGCTAGTTTTGTAACAGAAATAAAAAATTCCTCTATGTATAAATACATAGCAACAGATACAAACTACGAAGAAAAAGTTGAAGAATTTAAAAAATTACCGGAAAAAAAAGTTATAGAGAAAATTAAATCCAGCGAAGAAAATGTAATACAGAGAAATATTAAGAAAGATCCATTAAAAATTCCTTCAGAAAAAGATTTCGAAAAATGATAAAATTTCAATTACAATAAAAGAGATCAAAGTATTATCTTTGTATCTCTTTTATAAAATTTTATCGAATTCGTAAATTTTGACTTATAAAAAAAATTCTATGATACATCAAAGGATCTATTCTTGCTTGTTGTGAGTTTGTTTGATTTTGTTCTTCAAATTGCTTTGCTTTATTTGCATCAAAAATTAAAATTCTAAACATGTTATAAAAATTAAAATCTGCTTTGTAGGCAGAATAATGATGACTTCGGACAATTGTTCTTCTACGATTAAATTCCAAAGTATAAGTGTGGTTAGGAATATTTTTATATATTTTTGTTTTCTTTTCTTCAGGTGTTGGTGGTACATAGTTTGTACTAATCAACTTATCCAAAGTTGGACCTTGATCGCCATAAAGAATTACAGGAAGACCTTGAGATGGATACTTCATTATATAACTTACATATTTCCAAACTGGAGGGTAAATATCTCCTATAATTTTTAAATTACCAACTGCATTTTTCATCCTATTCACGACATTGTAATAATGTTTATATTCCGGATCTTCGGGTGTCCAGATTTTTTCGGGTTGTATATCTTGTGGTGTAATTTTAATAAAACGTGTTAAAAAAGTTCTTTTATCTGGATCATATACCCTCCATTTAGGATGAGGTACAATTTTTCTTTCTGTTGGATCTACAGCTGTAGTTTCGTAATATGCTATTACCCAAACGAGTAAATCAATTCTTTGGCTTGTGTTGTTATCAATATTAAAAAAAATATCTAGAATTTCTCCTCTACCATCTGGAGAATATCTTCTATCTAGAGATATTCCATTTATATCAATTCTAGGATCTTCTACACTTACGGGAAAATAATCCTCAATTTTTATGATTTCTTTTTTTTGTTCTTCTTGTGGCTGTGTACTTACATCTCTAATTGGCGGTGTTTGATATATGAAAACGAAAATAAACGATAAAATAATAATTTTTGAAATTATATTTTTCATTATAGTACTCCTTATTTTATATATATCGTAAAAAAAAAATGCAAATTAACAAAAAATTATTTGATATTTTAAAAGTCCTTAAAAAATATCAACTGTAATATTTTATTTATATTGTAAAAAGATATATGGAAAAAATTAAAATCGAAGGTGTAGAAATAGAACTATCTCCACAAGATACATTAGATGTAAAATGGGTAGGAAATCAATTTGTAAAAGATCAATTAAAAGCTGCTTGGTTAAAAATTCATCCGAAAGATATTCCTTTAAACCCTCGTCTAATCGGAAAACCAGGTGTTGGCAAAACTACGCTCGCATGCGCAGTAGCAAAAGAATTGGAAAAACCCTTTTGGATATTTCAGGCTACAATGGACACTAGACCAGAAGATTTACTAATAACTCCCGTTATCTCCTCAGAAGGAAAAATCAAATATGTTGCATCTGGAATTGTAACAGCTATGATTAAAGGTGGAGTTGCGATTCTTGACGAAGGTAATCGAATGGGAGAAAAATCATGGGCATCATTAGCTCCTTTACTAGATCATAGAAGGTATATAGAATCCATTATTGTTGGAATCAAAATTTATGCTTCAGAAGAATTTCGCTTTGTTACTACAATGAACGAAGATGCCTCTACTTTCGAAGTACCAGAATACATTCAAAGCAGATTGCAACCCTCAATTTATATTGATTTTGCAGATGCAGACGAAGAAAAAGAAATTTTATTAGCCAATATTCCTTTTGCTCCTGAAAAAATAGTTGACTATGTGGTTGACTTTTTACAGAAATCCCATTTAGAAGATGAACCTTTTTCTATTCGTGATGGAATTAACATCATTAGATTTTTGATCAAAATTGCGTATCAAAAATATAATTTTAATAAGGAGTATGAATTGTCAAAACTTAAAGAAAAAGAAATCAAAGAATTATTATATCTTTCTGTTCAGCAAATTTTAGGAGACGAAGCACTAAGATATTTAGATTTTATATGAACCCCTTATTTGATTTAGTAGAACAAAATATTGAAATTTCTCCACAAACGAAAGCAATTCCTATTGTACATGGTTCCCTAGAGTTCACATTACTAATACGAAAATTTTTTTATGATAATCAACCAGATTTAGTTGCTATAGAAGCCCCTGTTTTTTTACAAGAAAAAATTGATACAATTCTACCCAATTTGGATTCATATCCTGTAGTAAAATTTAATGGAGAAATTACAAATTATTTTATTTTTGAACCCCTTGAACCTATTGTTGAAGCTATAAGAAATTGTAATGAATTCAATATCCCATTTTATTTGATCGATCAACCACCCTTAAATAGTAAATTTACTTTATCTTATAAAAATTTTGATGACTTTCCAGATACTTTTATTTTAAACTTTTTATCATTAAAAGAAGTTTATAAAATTTATATAGAGAATTCGAAAATTAAAAGTCATCCTATTGATCTTCTAAGAGAATTGTATATGACAATTCAAATCAAAAAATTAGAAATAGAAAATCAAAATAAACAGATTGTATTAATTTGCGGTTTTAAGCATTTAAAAAATATAAAATATTTTTATAAAAATAATTTAAAAAAACTTGAAGAATTATTTCAACAATTATATAGAAAATTTGAACTGGCAGAAAATAAAAAAATTCACATTGAAATTTTTAGTTTGTCGAATTCTTCTCCAGAAGTTTTATCCCAACCAGGATTTTACAATGATATTTGGTTACAATATAGAGATAACCCCAAGCAATGGAAATTACTCAATCGAATTCGTTTACAAAGAGATGTGTACCGTTTGTCGAAAATTGAATACGAAAAACAATCTGGAGAATTTATTCCCCCACAAAAAGAAAAATTGATTTTTCAATTTTCAAGAAATTTAAGTTTATTATATAAAAAATTATTACCAAATCCTTTAATTTTGATTCATTCTGTAAAAGGATTTATTAATGATAATTTTGCAAGAATTTTTTATGAAATTTTAATGACGTTTAATAAAAAAAACTCCCCTTTCGAAGAAATAAAAATTTCTCTCGAAGAAATGAATTTAGACTCTGAAATCATTCGTTTTAGAATTAAACTTTTTCGTGAACAAAATAAAACTTTTCAACAATTAAAATCAAAAACTACAAAAGAAGATTTTGAAGGTCAATGGAAAACCTTATGGAATAGAGAAGGAATTTGTTCTTATCCTCCAGAAGATTTCATTATAGAAAATTTTTGTTTAGAGTTAAGAAAAAAAGCTTTAGATATAGTAAAATCTTTAGAGAAAAAAATTCATCCTTTTACTTCTAGTTTATTAGATGGAATTGATTATAGAGAAACTATACGAAACTACTATAAAAACACTATTTACGTAATCGAAGAAATACATAAAGATTGGGATGCAGGAAATGTAGTGATTATTTTTAATGAAGATGAAAATTATTATAGCTGGAAAAATGTTTGGTGGGGCGAACATTCACAAGAAGGAGATATGGCATTTTATTCCACTCCCCCCGAAGATATGATCATAGGACCAGGTATTGCTCGTTGTATCTATGGAGGATTTTTAATATCTTACCCCCCGAGAAGACTTACTTTCATATGGGATGATTACGAATTAAGAAACTTTCGTTCAGCAAAAGAAAAACTATTATCTGCTGGTATTTTGTTTAACCAAAAAAATTCAGTAGTTTATATAGCTGAAAAACCACAAAGCCCCAAAATGAATTATTTTGCTTCCCGATTTGGACAAAAAATTATTTATATTCCTATACGTACAATAAACCAACAAAAATTAAATCGAATTAGAAGATTTCACGTTTTAAGCGGGCATGATAGAAGAAAAGATGCTGACAAATATATATGGTAAATTGATTAAAAAAATAAGTGATAGATTTTTAATACAAAAAATGAATGATGATTTAAAATGAAAAAAAATCCTGTTATAGCAACTACTGGAAGTATTGCTATTTATAGAATTTGTGATTTAGTTAGAAACCTCTCTAAAAAAGGAGTTTATGCAAGAATTATAATGACTAAAAACGCAACAAGATTCATAAGTCCTATAACTTTTGCAACACTTAGCAACAAAAAAGTAATCGTAGATGAATGGGATGAGGGGATGCTTCATATCGACTTGAAAAATGAAGCCTCTGTGTTTACTATAGCTCCAGCTACAGCAAACATAATAGGCAAAATCGCTAATGGAATTGCAGATGACTTAGTATCAAGTACATATTTAGCTATGAACGTTCCCGTAATTATTGCACCTGCAATGAATCCAAATATGTACTTATCAAAAGCAGTGCAAAGAAATTTAAAATTACTCAAAGAAGATGGTGTGATAATTTTAGATCCTACCCATGGAGAAGTCATTTGTGGAGATATTGGATATGGAAAGATGATCGACATTGAAACAATCGAAAAAACCATATTAGAATTTCATTATAAAAATGAATTCTAAGTTTGATCCAAAACAGTTTAAAGTAATTGTTACAGCTGGACCTACCCGAGAATGGATCGATCCAGTGCGTTATATCTCGAACCCATCTTCTGGAAAAACTGGATATGAATTAGCTAAAAAATGCATAGCTTATTTTAGAGAAGTAGTATATATTCACGGACCGGTTTGTAAAGAATATACAGAAATTTCAAATACAAAAACCATTTCTGTAACGACAACTCAAGACATGGCAAATGCGGTATTTAAAGAGATAGACAATTACACTATATTAATTATGTCAGCTGCACCAGCAGATTACAAAATTAAAAATATTTATTACGAAAAAATCAAAAAATCAAACGAAAATCTTACACTAGAATTAGAACCCACTATCGATATTTTACACACCATAGGAAATACCCTACTTAAAAATTATAAAAAATTGATTTTAGTTGGATTTGCAGCAGAAACTCATAACTTAGAAGAATATGCAAAAGAAAAATTAATCAAAAAAAATCTTCATTTTATTTGTGGGAATTATGTTTATAAGGAACAAAATGGATTTGGTGATATAAAAAACGAAATCATTATTTTCGATAAATGGAATGATCAACAAAGAATTCGTTTAGCAGAAAAACAAAAATTAGCTGAAGAAATATTGAATTTTTTAATTCTTAAAATCACTGATGTATGGTATAAGATATGAATGTGTTACTTCTTACTGGTATAAAAGAAGAATTAAAAAAAATTTTAGATAACCATTCTTTTTATTATAATAAAGAATTACACTGTTATTGTTCTAAAATTTACCCAAATTTATGGGCATCCACTACCGGACCAGGACTAAAAGAAAGAAAAAAAATTAAAAAATTGTTAGAAAATCTACTTCCCGAAATTATTATCAATGCTGGATTAGTAGGAGTATTAGATGAAAGAGAAAATATTCAAATAGGAGATTTAGTAAAAATTGGAACTATAATCAAACAAAGTAATTCAATTCAATTTGCAGGAGGCCCAGGTAGATATACTTTAATTACTGTGAATCAACCTATTTTTGATCCAATTGAAAAACTTGATTTAAAATATGAATTTAAAGCTAATGTATGCGATATGGAAGCAGCACATCTCATTGAACTTGTTGGAAATTACGAAATCTTTAAAAAGGAAAGTTATATATTATTCATTAAGATAGCAGGAGATAGACCCGAAAATTCTTATCTTTTTGAATATGAACATTTAATTCGAAATTGGAAACAAAAAAAATTAAAAGAAAAAATACAAGTAGCATTTCAGTTTCCTGAAAAAATTTTTGGATTAAAAAAACTGCTTAAAATAAAAGAAAAAGCTTTAAATAGCTTATCAAATTATACTTTAGATGCTATAAGAAAAATTTATGAACATAAAGGAATCCCACACAATTTAGGAAGCATTTTTATTCCCCATGAAGAAGTCAATATTTTATGAATCTTACAATTTTTGTAGTTATTGCTGTTTTAGTCGCAATTATTATAATTCTTATATATTTCTTTAGTATTCGAAAAGATCCCATAGAGAAAGCTTTGGAACTAGCAAAAGAAGGAAATTTTTTAGATGCAAGAGCTTTAATTAGAAATAAATTAGAAAAAGATCCCAAAAATCCAAAATATCATTATGCAATGGCAACTATTTATAAAGAAGAAGGAGATGAAGAAAATTACATCAACCATCTTATAGAAATTTATAAACTAAAAAAAACATTGCCTGAACTTTCATTGATAGAAATAATCAATAAGATAGCAGATTATTATTATAGAAATGAAATGTTTTCGGAAAGTGTAAAATTTTACGAAGAGTCTTTACGATATAACAAAAACAATACAGAAGCTTTAGCAAGACTTGCTTTTTTATATGCTGGACAAGAATATTTCGAAAAAGCTGAAGAATACTTAAAAAGACTATTATCAATTTTTCCAGATAAAATTGAATTTCTATTAGCAAAAGGAATTATTAATTCTTATTTAAACAAAAAAGAAGCTATTGAAGCATTCGAAAAAGTAATTGAAATAGATCCGAATAATTTATTAGGAGTGTTTTTTTTAGGTGTAGAACTTTTTAGAAAAAAAAGAATCAATGAAGATATTATAGAAAAATTAGAAAATAATTTAAAAAATATCTCAGAAATAGAAATTCGTTATTTATTTCATAAATTACTCATTGGAATATATTATTTTAAAAAAAATTATAATAAAGCTCTGTATCATGTAGAAAATGCTCTTCAAATAGCGTTAAAAGAAAATTTATCTAAAGAAGAATATATATTACGAATTACGTATGCTTGTTTGGGAATGATAGGAGGAGATATAGAAGCAGCACATGAAAATCTTTTAATTTTAGAAACAAGAGATTTTCAAGATAAAATAGTTACAAATCTATCGGATTATAGAATGAATATAGAAGAAGGGGTTATAGTGGCAGGTGATATTTCTCCCAATGGTTTTGATTTTTTAAATTTTACCAATCAATGGATTGAGAAATTTTTTCCAAATGATTTTATATATAAAATCTCTGGTTTAAAAATGAATACTAAAATAGATATCCCGTTAATGGGAGAAAACCCCAAGGAAGTTTTAAGAAAAAACTATAAAACTAATACTAGTATAGATTACGAAGAAATTTTAAATTCCTTTAATAATTTACCTAAATCAGAGTTTATGAACAAATGTAATAAGCTAATCCAAATGTTAGGCTATCAAATCATTAAACAAATTCCACCAGACGATAATGAGGGTTTTGATTGTATAGCAGAAAATTTTGAAAATAAAAAAGCTTTGTTTAAAATTAGACAATGGAAAAATCAAATGATTTCTGATATCTTTTTAAGAAACTTTCAGAATAAATTGAACGAATTAAAAGTTCAAGAAGGTTATATTTTATCTGGAGCAAAATTAACTACAGGAGGAGAACTTGCTTTACAAAACTTAAAAAAATTGAGGGTTATAAATGGAGAAGAATTTGGTAATATGCTTGCTCGGGTTATGGATTAGTGGTGTCATATTTTGCAAAAAACCATTTGAAGAAAAAATTTTACGAGGTGATGTATATAATCCTAATTTTCAAGAATATACAAATCAAGATATTGATGAAATTTTTTTAATTTTAAAATCAATGTTTCGAATGATACAAAAGAAGGATTTGCATAACTTGGAAAGACTAATTCATCCCGAAAAAGGAATCTATATAGATTTAAAAGCTCATAAAACAAAAAAAGAATTTTTAATAGAATTAGAAAATCAATCTGGATACCTATCTATGATTTATCTTAACACCAAACTACTAAGAGAACATACCAAAGACAATCACCAAATTTCTTTATACGATTTAATTGATTCCTATTCAGCTATAAAAGCAGATTTTTTTATAATTACGCCAGAAGATTGTGAAGTAAAATTTACTATTTTAGAAAATCCTTCAGAGTCTTATAGATTTAATAATCCTTATTTTATAAAAATTAATAATCAATGGTATTTATATAGATTATTTTAAAAGTTCAATATCTCAAATTAAGAATTTTTTTAATGTTTCTATTAAAAAAATTAAATTTTTTTCGTCTTATACTATTAAAAATAATCCTTAAGGAGGAAATATGGATAATATATTTAAAAATAAAATGCTAATATTTAGCATTATATTAGCATTTGGTTTATCTTTCTCTTATTGTGGAAAGAAAAAAACTGGTTTGCTACTTCTCCCGGACTTAATCCAGGGTGAAGGTGGACCAAAAATTAGTCCCGATAGTCCAAAAACTGTAGCAGAAGAGATACCAACAACCCAAAATAGTCCAACGATTGAAGTAGTTGACAATTATGGTTTAACTGTTACAGATAACAATAGTGGAGACAGTGGAAAGGGAGTTATCTATTTAGGACCACCCGAAGAAGATAAAGGAAATGGAGAAAATAATAATACAGATAGCAATGCAACGGATTCTTCAAAAGATAGCAGTGATAAAACTCCAGCTGCTCAAGAAACACCTCAAATTGATGACATAAGTGATGATGTCGCTCAAGATTCTATAGAAATGGTAGTTATTGATGACAAAATTCTACCTACTAAAGAACCACCACAATCTGATAATATAAGCGACTTAACTTCAGAAGAGCAAATTGAAGAAACAGCAACAACTGAAGAAGAACAAAGTGAAGAATCTATAGAAGAAGATGATAGCAAAGTAATTTCGCCCATTGAAGAAGAAATTCCAAGTGAAGAAAATAAAAATTGTAAAGCTAAACTTGTAAGAATAGATACTACCCAAGGAAGATGGTATAATACTAAAGAAGAACTTCTACCACATCCAATAAAAAAAGACAAAGTAATTAAAGCTTTCGGTATCCATACTTATTGGGCATATCAAAAACTTTTAGTAACTATTAACAGTAATTGCGATGGTAGCAAATATCGATTAATTGTTGTTGCAAAAAATATTCATGGACCTCTACCTGATTGGTATCATTTCTTTAACGTAAAAGTAGTAAATGAATCTACTGGAGAATCTTTAGGAACTATGTTAATTCGAGCTTCAGATAAACATTATTATCGAGGTAGATTGGATATTAAACTTGCTAAAGGAGAAAATGTATTAAATCTTCTATGGACTAATGATGCTTGGGAACCTAACAAATACGATGCGAATATCCAAATTAAAAGAATTTTTGTAAAAGCAATTCCAAACAAGCAACCCAAACAAATCTTAACAAGAATTGGAAGTAACTTTTGTGATAGTAACGGAAGATGGTTTATAGGAACAAATCCTCCTTCAGCTTATACTTACTGGCAAGGACAAACTGTATCTTATTGTTTAAGAACCAAACAAGCAGGTAAATACGAAATTTTAATACAAGGTGGTAATGCAAAAAATGGTCTACCTCTAATGCCAGAATATAAAGAATTTAAACTTTTAGTTGCAGCAAATGGTATCTCTAACTACTTAACTATTAAAGCTGAACAAGGAAAATATTTAACAGGAACTACGACATTGGATTTACCTGAAGGTGATGTAGTTTTAAATGTAACCTGGTTAAACGATATGTATCAACCACCTTTATATGATGCGAATATCGAAATCACAAGAGTAAAAATTAAAAGAATTGGTAATGCTGATTCTCCTATCTCCGCTTTCTTGTTACAAAATCCAAATATAACATATAATATTTTAATTCCTTCTACAGTTTTCGTAATTGGCATTTTGGGAATGATCTACTGGTTTAGAAAAGAAAGAACTGCTTAAATTCTTTAACCCCAACATTCAACTGTTGGGGTTTTTATAATTTTTATTTAATTTAAAATTTTAAAAAAATTAAAACAGTATTGCTTCCTTTTAAAAATAATCAAAAAAATGAAATTA
Organism: uncultured bacterium; assembly: GCA_937928085.1. Classification (GTDB taxonomy): domain Bacteria; phylum Spirochaetota; class Leptospiria; order Leptospirales; family Leptonemataceae; genus SKYB61. The sequence goes on from CALFVU010000007.1 coordinate 74,163, forward strand.
TTCGATGATCAGGATCGGGATCTATATCTTTTTCTTTAAAAAAATCAAAATAATGAATGGGTAAATTTGTAATTTCTTGAAGAGTTTTTCTATTATCCTTGATGTAGTCTAATTCTTGTTCGCCGCAAAAAATAATTCCAATGATGTGAATATTTTTATTTTTTAAAGCTTCTACTGTTAATAAGGTATGATTAATTGTCCCCAAAGTGCTTCTTGCCACAATCAATACAGGGAGATGTAACTCTTGAATCCAATCTATCCAAAAATAATTTCGAGTTAAAGGAACATAAACACCTCCCGCTCCTTCGATAATCAAACTATACTTTTGTGAATATTCTTTATATTGGTTTTTTAATACTTCTAAGTTGATTTTTATGTTTTCTAACTCAGAAGCATAATGTGGACTATATGGATGTTTGAATTTTAGATTAGGCAATATAAATTCATCCGAAACACCACTTATTTCTTGAACAGTTTTACCATCATCATCAGGTGGATACCCTGTTTGTATAGGTTTCCAATAACGAATTTTAGGAAATATTTTTGCATATTTTTTTAAAAGTAAACCACTCGTAATTGTTTTTCCCACATTGGTATCTGTTCCGGTAACAAAAATACTCATAAACTAAATTACAAAAAAAAGAATGACATATAAAAAGATTATTATTATTTATCAACAACTTTTTAAAGTTCGATTCAACAATCAATTATTTTTAAAAATTAAGGAGATGTTATGTATGCTAATAGGAGGTCCTATTTGATACATTATAAAAGCAAGTTCGAAATAGAAAGAATGAGAGATGCGGGTAAACTTGCAGCTGAAGTTCTCTACGAAACTAGTTTACGAGCAAAAGCAGGTGTTTCTACATTAGAATTAAATGATTTTGCTCATCAATATACAATTAAAAAAGGAGCTGAAAGCGCACCATTACATTATAAAGGATTTCCAAAAAGCATCTGTACTTCTATCAACGATGTGGTATGTCATGGAATACCAAAAAAAGACGAAATTTTAAAAGATGGAGATATCATTAACATCGATATTACTGTTAAATATAAAGGTTATCATGGAGATACTTCGAAAACATTATTGATTGGAAACGTTTCAGAAAAAGCCAGAAAATTAGTAGAAGTTACAGAAAAAGCACTTTGGATAGGAATAGAAACTGTAAAACCAAATGTAAGAATCAATGAAATAGGAACAAAAATAGAAGAATTTGTAAGCCAATTCGGCTATAGTGTGGTAAGAGAACTTGCAGGACATGGGATTGGGAAAAATTTTCATGAAGATCCGATTATTCCTCATTATAAAAACAATGAAGTTAGAATTTTAATGAAGCCCGGAATGACTTTTACTATAGAACCTATGATTAATGAAGGAACTTTTGATGTAATCATAGATAGCAAAGATAAATGGACAGTCCGCACAGCTGATGGAAAATTGTCAGCACAATTTGAACATACGATTTTAGTCACAGAAGAGGGATACGAGGTTTTGACATTATTAAAATGAATTTATATAAAAAATTATAAAAAAATATTTAAATTACAAAAGTTTATTGAATTTTAAATTAAGCAAAAAAAATCTAAATTTATGGAAAGTAAATTTTTTTTAAATCATCAAGAAACAAAATTGACAAGAGAAATTTTTAATCAATATTATAGTCCGCAGTTAGTAGATCAAGCATACAAAAAATCAATTGAATCTATTCAAGCATTGAATCAAAAAATATGTAAAGGAAATCAATTTTTAGGATGGATAGATTTACCAGAAAAACAAAATTTTGAATCATATAAAAAGATTTCCTCTGAATTCTCGAATTTTGATGTAATCGTATCTATAGGAATCGGAGGCTCTTATCTTGGAATTCGAGCTATTTATGAATCTTTAAAAAATCCTTTTAAAAAAACTAAACCGGAATTGATTTTTGCTGGTCATCATTTATCAAGTAAATACTTAGTTGAACTTTTAGAATATTTAAAAGATAAAAATTTTGCCTTAATCGTTATTTCTAAAAGTGGAACTACAACAGAACCAGCTATTTATTTTCGCTTTTTATTTAAAGAATTAATATACCATTTTGGAGAAAAAGAAATTCAAAAACGAATTATTGTCATAACAGACGAAGAAAAAGGAATTTTACGAAAGTTAGCCAGACATTACAATTTGATTAGTGAGGTGATTCCAGATGATGTAGGAGGAAGGTATTCGATTTTATCACCGGTAGGATTAGTTCCTCTTTCTATCGTTGGAATTCAAATTGAAGATTTAATTAAAGGAGCAAAACAAATGAAAAATAAGATACAACATAATACAACAATCGAAACAAACCCTGCTTTGTCATATGCTATGTATCGATTACTAAATTATTGGAATTCTAAAGAAATTGAATTCATCGCTACTTATAGGCCTGAGTTATTTTATTTTTTAGAATGGTGGAAACAATTGTTTGGAGAATCAGAAGGAAAAAATTTTAAAGGTATATTTCCAGCCAGTGGTATTTTTACAACAGACTTACATTCTTTAGGACAATGGATCCAAGAAGGCAAAAGAAATATTTTCGAAACAATTATCGATATTGAAAATGATGTAGAAATTAAAATTTTTTCAAATGTTGATGATAGTGATGGTTTAAACTACTTAGAAAATAAATCTCTAAATTATATAAACCGAATCGCTTTACAAGCAACGAGAATCGCTCATGTAGAAGGAGGAGTTCCAAACTTTACTATCCAGATTCCAGAATTGAATGAATTTTATCTAGGAAATTTAATTTATTTTTTTGAATATTCTTGTGCTATTTCTTCTTTGAATTTAGACGTAAATCCTTTTGATCAACCAGGTGTAGAAGCTTATAAAACGAATATGTTTCGATTATTAAAAAAACCTGGGTTCATATAATATTAAATTCTTTTTATCATTTCTTTTATACCTGTTATTTTTAAATTTAAGTGTAAATCTAGAAATTTATTTATTGAAGGAAGCATAAATTGAATTTCTTGTAATACGAATTTTGATTCTACTTCCAAATATAGAACTCTATTTTTTATATAAAAATTTTTTATATAATTTGTATAGTTTTTAAAAAGTAAACTCTTTTTTTCTTTGATAAAAAACTCTAGCAATCGATCGGGGTTTGATTGAATTTTAAAAATTAAATTCAAAATTTTTTCTTTATCTTTTTGATTAATTTTTATTGGTTTTTTATCACTATAAAAAATATCAAAATTCATTGTGTATATCTCCATTTAGGATTTTAAAAATTTTACATTCTTTATCTTGAAGTTTTTTGAATATATTCATATCTTCTTCAAAATTTGGTGTTGTAAAAAATGCTTGACCACATTCCAATAATAATTTCAAAAAATACTTTCTTCGGTTTTGATCAAGTTCTCGAATTACATCATCTATAAATAATATAGGCTTTTTATTGTAAATCTTTTTGTAAAAATCATATTGAGCTAATTTTAATGACAATGCTATCGTTCTTTTTTGACCCTGACTAAAAGAAAGCAAAATTTCTTTTTGATTTTTATCATAAAAATTGATTTTATCCCGATGGATTCCAAAATTCGTTGTACCTGTTTGGATATCTTTTATCCTATGATTAAAAAAAAATCTTTCATAGCTTTCTAATAAATTTTGATCATAAACAATAGCTACATAGTCTTTTTGGTTAGAAATTTCAAGTATTCGATTTTGTAAAAGAACTTCTAAGTCTTTTAAATACATTATTCTTTTTTGAAAAATTTTTTTTCCAATTTCAATTAAGCGATAATCCCAAAAATCTAATTCAGAAATTTGTGATTTTTTTTCCTGAATTCTCCTTAAAAGTTCATTTCTTTGCTTAAGACATCTTTGATATTCATTAAATAAAGAAAAATATTCAAAATCAATGGTAGAAAAAAGTAAATCAAAAAAATTCCTACGGCTTGTTAACGACTCTGTGTAAATAATATCTTCCGGTATAAAAAAAACTCCTAAAATACTTCCAAAAAGTTCAGAAATTTTGTTGATTTTTTTATTATTTTTTTTTACTTTTTTTCTAACTGTTTGATAAATCTTTTGTACGCCAACCTCGTATGTATCTTTTTGAGAATTTATTAAAGAATTATCAAAAGTTTCTAATTTTAAATAAAAAAAATCTTTATTCCATTGTATTAAATCTATATCTTTTAAATTTCGAAAAGAACGATAAAGAATAAAATAACCTATGGCCTCTAAAAGATTTGATTTGCCAGTAGCATTTTCCCCTATAAAAAAATTCAAAAAGGGAGAAAAGATGATTTCTGAATGGTCGTAATTTCTAAAATTTTGAATGTAAATTTTATTGATTTGCACATTTAGTCATGTATCTTCATAGGCATAATGATAGAAAGAAAATCTGGATCTAAAGGATCATAAATCATAACTGGTGAATCTGAATTTTTAAAATGAAACTCAATTGATTTACATTCTAAGGATTCCAAAACATCTAGTAAATAACTTGAATTAAAACCAATTACTAAATTAGCACCATTATAGTTACATTCTATTCCATCTTCTACTTTTCCAAGTTCTGGTGTAGAAGATTCTATCATTAGTAAATTTTCTTTAAAATTGAATCGAATCTGTTTATTTGGTTCAGGTGCAAGAACCATTGCTTGTCGAATGACTTTAATCAAATCTTCTCTATCAAGTTCTACTTGATAAGGATGATTTTTAGGAATTACAACATTATAATCCGGAAAAGTTCCTTCGATAAGTTGAGTAGAAAAATAAATATAATTAACTCTTAAATAAATTTGATTTTCTTTTGGCTCATGGGCTATTTCTATATTTTCTGCATTTGAAATTAATTTTAAAATTTCTTTTATTGAACGAGAAGGCAAAATTATACTATTACTTTTTAGAAAATTTCTTTCTTTTCTTTTAATTAAAGATAATCGTCTACCATCGGTTGCTACAAAATGTAATAGTTCATCTTTGTATTCAATATAAATTCCATTAAAGACAACCCTTGCATCATCTAAAGCAGAGGCATAGTTTACTTTGTGAATCATTTCTAAAATGATATTTGGATTTAAAGAAATAAAATCAAGATTTTTTAGATTAAATGGAGCAGGAAATTCTTTAGAAGATTTCCCCATTATCTCAATACTTGTTTTGTATTTTTTTTCTAGATCCTCGTTTGCATTTTGAATTAAAACTTTATTATCTTTATCAATAATGAATTTCATTGTATCATATCGAAATTCTTTAACAAGTTCTGAAAGTTTTTTCGCTGGTACTAAAACACTACCCTTTTTTAAAATCATAGTAGGTACTTTATTTCGTAAAGCTTTCTCTTGATCAATTGCTGTAAAAGATAAAAACCCTTCTTCAGCTTCAATTAAAATATTTCCTGAATAAATTCCTATATCTTTAGTAGAAGTTATGGATGTTAATATAGATAGTGCTTTTGAAAGTTCATTCTTATTGATAATAAATTCCATTATTTTTCCTCCTAACAATACTAATTCTTAATTTTTGTATGTTATCATTATCTAAAATGTGAAAATGTGAAAAAATATAAAAACGATTAAAAAACATGGGTTTTATTATTTTTTTCTTAAGTTTTAGTCAATTTATTTTAAAACTATTTGTGAAATTACTGTGTAAAAACTAAATAAAATTTTCACATTTCTTGATGTGTTCAAAAAAAAATTTCACATAATTTGATAAGAATTTAACATAAAATGAATTAAAAAATTAATTGAATACTACATAAAAAAATTTATATCATTTTGAAGTAGTTAAACTTTCATTATTTGTTTTTTTTGGAATTCTTCTAATTTTTTTAATTTTTCGTATTTTAAAAGTTCTTCTAACATAGGTAAGATTTCGCCATTCATGAACTCGTCTAAATTATAAACAGAAAAATTAATTCTATGATCTGTTACTCTTCCTTGAGGGTAGTTATAAGTTCTAATTTTTTCAGAACGATCACCTGTTTTTACTTGATTTTTTTTTAAATTGGACATTTCTTTGTGGTGTTGTTCTTCTTGAATTTGTTTTAATCGAGAACGTAAAATTTTAAGTGCTTTTGCTTTATTTTTATGTTGGGATCTTTCATCTTGACAAGTAACTACAATGCCAGTAGGAATATGGGTTATACGAACTGCAGATTCTGTTTTGTTAACATGTTGGCCACCAGCTCCACTTGAACGAAATACATCAATACGTAAATCTTTTTCTTCAATTTCGAAGTCGTTTTCTTCTGCTTCTGGAATAACTGCCACAGTAACTGCACTTGTGTGTATTCTTCCATTACTTTCGGTAATGGGAATTCTTTGAACTCTATGGGCTCCCGCTTCTAAATGTAGTAATTCGTATGCTCTTTCGCCTTTTACACTAAAAATAATTTCTTTGTAGCCTCCTAAACCAGTTTCTGTCATAGATAAAATTTCTAAAATAAAATTCATTTTGTCGCAAAATTTAGAATACATTTTAAAAAGATCACTTACAAACAAAGCTGCTTCTTCGCCACCAGTACCAGCTCTGATTTCTATAATAATGTTTTTTCCGTTATTAGGGTCAGGTTCTAAAAATAAGGATTCGATTTCTAATTCGTTTTCTTTTAAGAAATTTTCTAACTCTTGTTTTTCTATTATTGCTAATTCAATTAAATTTTTATCTGAATTTTCGTCTTTTAAAATTTCTAAAACTTCTTCGTAAGATTTTAGCTTTTTTAAGTATTCTTTAATTTTTTCAATATTATTTTCCAAACGATAATACTCTCTTGATAGTTCTTTGAATTTCTCTGAATTTTCTAAAATTTCAGAAGAGGATAATAAATTTTGCAGTTCTAAAAAGCGATCATATTCTTTTTGTAAATGATCTTTAAGTTGACTCCAATTCATTCTAAATATAAGAAAAATTGAAAATTTGTTTTGTAAATCTTTTTTTGAAATATTCATTCAAAAAATCAATTTAAAGATCAAATAAAAACATATATCAAGCTAAAAAAAAAGTTATCAAGAATGAAAATTCTTTTTGAAATATAGATTGATAAAAAAATGGTGATGTGTTGTGTGTTCGAATTATTCCTTGTTTAGATATTAAAGAGGGTAGAGTAGTAAAAGGGGTAAAATTTATTAATTTAATAGATGCAGGAGATCCAGTAGAAAATGCAAAAATATATGCAGAACAAGGAGCGGATGAGTTAACGTTTTTAGATATAACGGCAAGTGTAGAAAAAAGAAAAATAATTCGACATTTAGTTGAATCTGTAGCAAAAGAGATCTTCATTCCTTTTTCAGTTGGTGGTGGTATTCGAACTGTGGATGATGTAGAAAATATTTTGATGGGTGGGGCGGATAAAGTTTCAATCAATACTTCAGCTTTTCAAAATCCAAAATTAATTTATGAATCTGCGAAAATTTTTGGAAGCCAATGTATAATATGTGCAATTGATGCAAAATGGAACGAGAAAATGAATGAATACGAAGTTTATTTGAATGGTGGAAGGACACCTACAGGGGTTTCTGCAATTGAATGGGCAAAACAAGCAGAGGACATGGGAGCAGGAGAAATCTTATTGACAAGTATAGATCGAGATGGAACAAAAAATGGATATGAATTGAATTTAACAAAAAGAGTTGTTGAATCTATACAATTACCCGTTATTGCTTCAGGTGGTGCGGGTAAAATAAATCATTTTTTAGAAGTGATTGAGTATTCAAAAGCAAATGCAGTTTTGGCTGCATCTGTATTTCATTTTAGAGAAATTACTATTGCTCAGGTAAAAGAAGAATTAAAAAAACATAAAATTCCTGTAAGAACAAAATATAATGTATTTATAGAGGAGTAAAATTATGGAATTTTTGAAACAATTAGAAAATATTTTGATGGAAAGAAAAAGAGAACTTCCAAATGGTTCTTATAGTTCAAGGTTGTTTCAGGAAGGAGAAGATAGCATTCTAAAAAAAATTATTGAAGAGTCGGGAGAAGTACTTCTTGCATTTAAGGGTGGAAGTAAAGAAGAAATTATCCATGAAGTAGCTGATTTAATTTTTCATTTAATGGTGGCACTAGTAGAAAAAGAAATTTATTTGAATGATGTAATCGAAGAATTAAAAAAAAGGCATAAACAAAAATGAATTTTTTTAAAGAAATTACAGAAAGAGAATTTTTTGGAAAAAAAATTGGTGGAAGAAATCCCTTTTTTCTAATTGCAGGTCCTTGTGTGATTGAATCTCAGGATTTATTGTTTAAAGTAAGCGAAAAGATAAAAAAAATAACGGAAGAACTTGGTATTGTATATATTTTTAAATCTAGTTTTGACAAAGCTAACCGAACTTCTTATGCTAGTAAGCGAGGACCTGGTCTAGAAGAAGGTTTAAAACTTTTAGAAAAAGTAAAAAAAGAGTTTAATGTACCGGTTCTTACCGATGTACACGAAACGTATCAAGTAAAAATAACGGCAGAAGTTGTAGATATATTGCAAGTTCCAGCTTTTTTAAGTAGACAAACAGATTTAATCATAGAATGTGCAAAGACGAACAAATGGGTTAATATAAAAAAAGGACAATTTCTTGCCCCTTGGGATGTTAAGTCAATTCAAGAAAAATTTTATTCTTCTGGTAACCAAAAATTGCTTATAACAGAACGCGGAGTGAGTTTTGGTTACAATAATCTTGTTTTTGATCCTCGCTCAATTCCTATTATGAGAAGTTTTGATATTCCAATTGTGTTTGATGGAACTCATAGTACTCAACTACCCGGTGGGATGGGAAATCAAAGTGGTGGAAATCGAGAATTTGTGCCGTATTTATCAAAAGCTGCTGTTTCTTTGGGAGTTGAAGGTATTTTTATGGAAATTCACCCCGAACCAGAAAACGCTTGGTCTGATTCTGCAACTCAGTACTGGTTAGATAAAGCTCCTATGCTCATTAAGCATTTATATGAAATCGATCGGATTATCAAAAATAATTAATATTTATATATTATTTTTAATATCTTGCACTCAAAATTATCGTGATTTAAAAGAAGAATCGAAAGAACCAAATGCAAGTTTAAGATTTTTAAACTTTTTTAGAATTGAGTATAAAGGAATTGGAACAAAAAAATGGGAAATTATAGCAGAAGAGGCATATATTTATAATTCTGAAAAAACAAACGAACCAATAAAAATCATTGTGTATAATTTTTCTTTTAAACAATTTCTACCTTCCGAAGCATTTATAAAATCTAAGAAAGCTCTTTTAGATTACAATGAGAATATTATCTATTTAAGTGAGGATTCATTCTTCGAAGATAAAAGTCTAACAATTACTGGAAACAACTTAAAGTATGATTTGGAAAAAGAAATTTTATATTCGGATTCTGAAATAGAAATCTGGAAAGATAATAACAAAATTAAATGTTTAAAAGGAATTTATTATGAAAAAAAAGAAGGAGTTCAAAAATGTAAAAAACCACAAGGTCAAATTTTTCAAAAAAGAAATCAACAAACATCGACCAAAGATTATTTTTTTTAGTATGAAGTCCATAATATTGCTTTTGTTAATTTTTAATTTTTGTTTAGGTCATAAAATACCTGTTTTAGAATTACAAAGTTATGAATTATTAGAATTTAATTCTATAAAAGACAACAAAGAAAATCTTTTAAAAAAACAATTCGATACAAAAAAAAGAAAAAATGTAATTACTTATTATTATGGAGATGAATTAATTAGAAAGAAAACGAAACGGAATGGTGGTGATCATTACACAATCATTTTGCAAGGTAATGCTCAAATTCAACACGAAGATACAACAGTTTTTGCTCCGTATATAGAGATTGATCCCGAAGATAATGGAATCATAAAAGGGAGAATTATTGTTACTTCTAAAAAACAAGATTATATATTGAATGCTCAACAAGGAACCTATAGTAGACAAGAAGAATTAATTAAGATTTATGGAAATCCTTATATGAAGTTAAATTCTAAAAATTCTTCTATTTTAGTTGCAACAGAAGAAATAGAGAGAAAGATCCCAGAAAAAACTATAATTTTTAAAAATTATGTAAAAATTTTTAGTAAAGACTGGTCTTTATTAGCAGACGAAAGTACATTTTATGATGACAAAAATGAATTTATATTAAAAAAAAATCCTGTTTTGATAGGAAAAAACATTTATTTTACTGCAATAGAAATGATTTATAATGCGAAAGATAAAAAAATAATTACTAATCAAGAACCACTAATGATTACAACAATTGTATTACAAACAAAAGAAAAACAAGATGAGAAACAGACATCACAGAAAACTAAAAAAGAAAAAGAAGAAAATAAAGAAGAAAAAGAAAACATGATTATCACTGCAGATTGGATTGAATATATTTTAGACGAAAGTTCAAATACAAAACATTCAAATCCTGAACTAACTCAAAAAGGAATGTTGAAAGGAAATGTATTAATGACTTCTTTAACAAAGACTTTAAAGGGAGAAGAATTCTTAATTTTAGGAAAAGAAGTTTCTTATATTGAATCAAACAAAAAGGTCACTGTAGAAGATAAAAAAGAAAACTTTTTTCTTCAGTCTCAGTATATGTTATATAATTTAAAAAATAGAAAACTACTGTTAAAACAAAACCCAGAGTTAATTATATATAAAAAGAATTCTTCTGTAGAAACTACAAGTAATGATCAAATAAAAGAAATTTTAAGAGCAGAAATGATAGAAAGAGATTTTGCAAACGAAATTACTATAGCAAAAGGAAATGTTTATTTTAAACGCGAAAAAGAAGAAGCAATTGCTGAATATGCAAAAATTGATGAAAAACAAGAGAAAATAGAACTTTTAGGAAATCCTATCTTAAAAAGAGAAAAATCAGAAATTCATTGTAAAAAGATAGAAGTATATAAAGATAGAATTGAAATTTTTGGAGAACTCCTGACTAAAATCTATGACTAATACGATTCAAAATAAGACTTTTCGAATGGAGAATTTAGTTAAAATTTATAATAGAAGAAGAGTTGTTGATAATGTTTCTTTTTATATCAAAAAACAAGAAATTGTGGGATTGTTAGGACCCAATGGTGCAGGAAAAACTACTTCTTTTTATATGGCCGTGGGATTGGTAAAACCAGATTATGGGAAGGTTTATATTGACGAAGAAGACATAACCGATTTGCCAATGTATAAAAGAGCAAGAAAAGGAGTTGGATATTTAGCTCAAGAGCCTTCGATTTTTCGGAAGCTAACTGTAAGACAAAATATAGAAGCAATATTAGAGATGTTTTATAAAGATAAAAATCTTATTGAAGAAAAAACAGAATCTTTGATTAAAGAATTGCACTTAGAAAAAGTAAGAGATCAAAAAGGATATACTTTGTCTGGGGGAGAAAGAAGAAGATGTGAAATTGCAAGAGCCTTGGCAACAGATCCAGATTTTATTTTATTAGATGAACCTTTTGCAGGTGTAGATCCAATTGCAGTAAAAGACATTCAAAATCTAATTTTTCATTTAAAAGAGAGGGGATTGGGGATTCTTATAACTGATCATAATGTTAGAGAAACTTTAAAAATAACAGATAGAGCTTATATAATGTATTCAGGAGAAATCTTACGATTTGGTACAGTGGAAACATTGATTAATGATCCAAAAATTAAAGAAATATATTTAGGGGATGATTTTCGTTTATGAAGCAACGATTAGAGCAAAAGCAAACGCAAAAATTAATTTTAACTCAAACTCTAAAACAATCAATAGAATTACTACAGTATTCTCAAGTTGAATTAGAAAAAAAATTGGAAGAAATCATAAAAGAAAATCCTTTTTTAATTGTAAAGAAAAGAAATTACGTGCCAGAATGGTTTTTTAAGTTGTATTATGATCCCGAGGCTTCTTTAAGAAAACAGAAAGCATTAGAAAATACCGCTTATTCAAATACCAATCTCTATTCTCATTTAAAACAACAAATTGCATATTTAAAATTTACAGAGAAAGAGAAAGAAGCTGCAGATATTTTAATTTCTTCTTTAGACAAAAACGGATTTTTAATTCATCAACCAGAATATTTACTTCAGTCTTTTGGTTTTGATTCTGATAAAATTTTAGAAATCAGAAAAAAAATATCATCGTTGGATCCAATCGGATGTTGCACATTAAATTATATAGAATCACTAATTTTTCAGTTAGAAATCCAATATCCCGAAATGCAAGAATCTAAAAATGCTATTTCTTTATTAAAAGAATGTGTAGAAGAATTGGAAAATCAGGATTGGAAACGTATTCAAGAAAAATTGAAACTCACTAAAGAAGAAATCCAAAAAGCGATTTCTTTGATTCGAACGTTAAATCCTTTTCCAGGAAAAGAATATTCAAATGATAATATTACATATATAGAACCAGATGTTTATGTTATAATAGACGAAAATCAAGAGGATCCTTTTGTTATATTCCTTAACGATAGATTATTAAAAAATATTGAATTTAACAAAAACTACATTGAACAAATAAAAAAAGAAAAACATATAAGTAATGAAGAATTAAAAAATTTAAAAACAAAATTATTTACCACGGAGTATTTCATTCGCTCATTAGAGCAAAGAAATCAAACTCTTTTAGAAGTTACAAAATCTATTGTGAATCATCAAAAAAATTTCTTTTTATATAAAAAAGAAATATTGCCTCTTAGATTAAAAGATGTAGCAGATGACGTAAATATACATATTTCTACAGTTTCGAGAATTACAGCACATAAGTATATATACACAAAATGGGGAATTTTTGAATTAAAAACTTTTTTTAAAAGAGGATTTAAAAGTTTACATAATGAAAATAAAAAAATTTCACCCGATACTATAAAAAATTTAATTCAAGAAATTATTTCAAAAGAGGATAAAAAAAATCCATTAAAAGATAATGAAATTTCTGAAATTTTACTTTATAGAGGAATCAAAATTGCTCGAAGAACAATTTCAAAATATCGAAAAGAATTGAATATACCTTCTGTTTCTAATAGGATTCAGAATATATAATTTTATGGTGGTGAATTTTTATCATGAAACATTTAGAAATTATAAAAATGACAATATAGCTATTTAAAGTAAAAAAATGATTGTTCAAATCAAAAAAAATTTGTAAGAGAATAGAATAATGGAAATAATCAGAAATTAAAAGAAATTATAAAAGAAATTTATTAAAAATATGTATTAAACAAAAAAAAGTTTAGACCTTTGAGAGATTTAGTAAAATGATTTTAAATGTTTCAGAAAACATAGAATTATTTATCAAGGTTTTTATTCTTTTGACAAATAAACTCTTTTGCGTATATTTTGAGTATTATAATCAGAATCGATCATTTACCTCTTGTAACATATTGGGGTTTAAGTATTGAATACTAAAAAGTGTAATGAAAGCTTGCATAATCCAATAGATAAAAGTAAGTAAAAAATTTAAATCCAAATTATATAAAAATAATAATAGCAAAATCAAGATTGCTGGAATTTGGTTTTTTTGAATCATCTTCAAACTAAAAAAGAGCAAAATTCGTATTATATGATTAATTTTAATAAATAAATTTATAAAAACTTTTTGCAAAAAAAATTATATAAAATTTATAAAAATTATATTTTTTTCTTGATAAAATTGTCAAAAAGAAAAAATCTGTAGTATGGAAAGAGTATTTGAAGGAAAAGTAGCTTTAGTTACGGGTTCCGCGCGAGGTATTGGTAGAGCAATAGCAGAGGATTTAGCAGAATGGGGTGCGAATCAAGTTATTTTAGATATTAAGCAAGAAGATTGCGAAAGAACATCAAAAGAAATTTCTGAAAAATACAATGTAAAATGTTTACCTATAGCTTGTAATGTGACAGTAAAACAGCAAGTGCAAGAAGCTTTAGAAAAGGTAAAGTCTGAATTTGGAGGATTAGATTTTTTGGTAAATAATGCCGGTATTCTTAAAGATAATTTATTACTTAGAATGAAAGAAGAAGAATGGGATATGGTGATAAATGTAAATTTAAAAGGCCCTTTTTTAGTTACTCAGGCTTTTTTACCTATGTTAATGAAAGCAAAAGATGGTGGAAGAATCATTAATGTAAGTTCTATATCAGGTTTAATTGGGCAAGTAGGACAGGCGAATTACGCTGCAAGTAAGGCAGGTTTAATAGGATTTACAAAAGTTGTAGCGAGAGAATATGCAAAAAAGGGAATTTTGTGCAATGCGATATGCCCAGGATATGTTCAAACAGATTTGACTGATGCGCTTCCGGATGCTGTAAAAGAAGAGTTAAGAAAATCTATTCCGTTAGGTAGACCCGGTCATGTTAAGGACATTTCAAAAGTAGTTAGGTTTTTGTGTTCTAATGAAGCAAATTTTATAACGGGAAATATAATACGAATTGATGGTGGAACGGTAATAGGTTTATAAAACTGTAATCAATTTTTCAAGATAAAATTTATATTTTTGATTTTTTGAAATTTTTATATTATTTTAAATGAATGTGATTTTTTTATTGTTTTTTAAGTAAAATTAAAAAAATCGTAATTTATTAAACTAAAAGAGGTGTCTATATGACTAATATTACGATTCCATTAGAATTTTCTGAAGAATTGAAAATGTTACAAGAATTAGTAAGAGAGGTTGTAAGAAAAGAAGTTTTTCCTGTTCGAAAAGAGTTAGATGAAAAAAACGAGTATCCTTGGAAAGTTTTAGAAAAATTTAGAGAAGCGGGATTGTTTCAAGCTATGTTTTCAGAAGAGTATGGTGGTATGGGATTAGGTATGATGGGCAACATTATTTTAGCAGAAGAAATTGCATATGGATGTTTGGGGATTGGTACAGCTTTCTTGGCTACCAAATTAGGTGCTTTGCCAATTGAAGTGGGTGGAACTGAAGAACAGAAAAAGAAGTGGCTTCCGCGTTTAGCTTCTGGAGAAATCATAGCAGCTTTTGGACTAACAGAACCAAATGCAGGTTCTGATGTACCTTCTTTACAAACAACCGCTGTTAAAAAAGGAGATAAATATATTTTAAATGGAACTAAACAATGGATTTCTGGAGCAGGGCAAGCTCATCTTTATACTGTTTTTGCAATAACAGATAAGTCTAGAGGTCCGAGAGGTATAAGTTGTTTTATTGTAGAAAAAGGAACACCTGGCTTTTCTTTTGGAAAAAAAGAAGATAAATTGGGAATTCGATGTTCAGAAACAAGGCAACTAATTTTTGAAGATTGCGAAGTTCCTGCTGAAAATTTAGTAGGTGGAAAAGAAAATAATGGATTTGTTCATGCACTTAAAACTTTGAATTTATCTCGACCAGCAGTAGCAGCATCTGCTGTAGGAACTGCCCAAGGTGCTTTTGATGCAGCTATACAATATGCAAGAGAAAGAGAACAATTTGGGGTTAAGATAGTTTCTTTTCAAGCTATTCAGCATATGCTTGCAGAAATGGCTATCAAAATCGAAGCAGCAAGACTTTTAACTTATAAAGCTGCTATATTAGCAGAACAAGGTCATAAAGATACTGCTAAATTTTCTGCAATGGCGAAATGTTTCTCAGCAGATATGGCAATGGAAGTAGCAACTAATGCAGTTCAGATTTTTGGTGGTTATGGGTATGTTAAAGAATATCCAGTAGAAAAATATTTCAGAGATGCAAAGATATTACAAATATACGAAGGAACAAGCCAAATTCAAAAAAATGAAATCGCTGCGGGTTTAATCAAAGAATCTACAATGAAAAAAGTGATATATTAATTAAAAAATTTCATTGGATATTATAATAAGGTTTTTATTATAATATCCAATGAAAAGCATCTTTTAAATTTTAATTAAAAATTTAAAAAATCTATGAAAAAGATTAGTTATGTCCAAATAAAAGCTGGAAATTTAAAAAATTATAAATTTGAAGAAAAAGATTTGCAGGAACTTTCTGAAAATAAAATTCGTGTTGAAGTCAAATCTGTAGGTCTTAATTTTGCTGATATTTTTGCTTGCTTGGGTTTATATTCAGCAACACCAAAAGGATCCTTTTCTCCTGGTCTTGAATTTTCTGGTGTTATTGTTGAAATTGGTAAAAAAATTCAAACTACCTTGAAAGTTGGTGATGAAGTTTTAGGAACAGTACGTTTTGGAGCTTTAACTAATTATTTAGATGTGAATCCCAATTATTTATATCCAAAACCAAAAGATTGGAGTTTCGAAGAATCAGCTTCTTTTTTCGTACAAGCATTGACTGCTTGGTATGGATTGGTTGAGTTAGGAAGATTAAATTCAAAATCTTTTGTATTACTTCAGTCAGCTGCGGGTGGAGTAGGTCTACATTCTATACAAATTTTACATCATTTTCAGAGTTCATATTGTGCTATAATTGGAAATCCAAATAAAATCGAGATCTTAAAAAAATACAACGTAAAAGAAGAGGATATTTTGATTCGAAAAAATAATATAAAAGAATTTTATAAAGATTTGCAAATTTTTATAAAAAATAAAAAACGGAAAGGTTTTGATATTATTTTTGATTCTGTTTCAGGTAAATTTTTAAAGGCTCAGTTTCAGCTTTTGGACAGGAATGGGGTTTATATAATTTTTGGTGCAGCTGACTTAATGAGTAAAGGGAATAGACCAAATTATGTTTGGCTAGCTTATAAATATTTATCGTTTTATCGAATTATGCCTTTAAAGCTTATCGATACAAATCGTGGTATTTTCGGTTTTAATTTGATTTGGTTATACGATAAGCTTGAATTGTTTCAAAAAATGATTCAAGAGATGCAAAAAGTACAATGGAAAAAGCCACACATAGGCAAAGTTTTTGATTTTTCAAATTCTTATGATGCTCTAAAATATCTTCAATCCGGAAAAAGTACAGGAAAAATTGTAATCAAAATTTCGTAGTTAAAAGATAAATAAAAGCTAAAATAAACCCAAACATTGTAAAAAAGCTATCCAGAATTTTCCTAAGATAGTTTTATAGGATCTTGAAGGAGTTAGAATTTTCCAATTTCTTTTTTTTGCTTCTCGTATTAATTTTGGATTTTCTGGATTGATTAAAACTGCTTCTTCAGTAAGTTTTAACAAAGGTAAGTCTGCTAGACTATCAGAATAAGAGATGGATTTCTTTAAAATTATTGGATATTCTAATTTTTTGTATTCTGGATTTTTGAAAAAATTTTCTAATTTTTCTTTATAATAGGGATCTAGAAATTGTGAAAGTCTTTTAATTTTTTCAAAAGATTTATTATTTTCTCCTATGATTTTTGGAAAAAAGTTTATTTTTTGATTAATCAAAAAAGGTGTTGCAATAGTATAGTCAAAACCCAATTTTTCTCCAATATATTTTGCATAAAAATCAGGAGCTGCTGTATTTAGAATCAAGATTTTTTGATTTTTGTATTTTTCAATTTCTTCAATCAAATCTTGATAGAGATTAGGCAAAACAGATTTTTCGACAAATTCTTTACATAGTTTTTCTAAATGTTCTTTTTCTATATTCCACAAAAAGCTTAAAAAAATTTGTTTTAAAGTTTTAGAAGATATCCATTTTAAAAGTGCAAATGGTAACAATGGTAAAATCAATACCAAATAGTAAATTCTAAAAGGATATTTTTTAATAATATAATTTACAAACAACAAAAGAGTATCGTAAGGTAAAAGAGTATAATCTAAATCAAAAATTGCATATTCATCAGACTTTAACATTAGTGCAAATATTTTTGCTTGTTGAGTTTTGAAAATTAAAAAAATCAAATTATATGTGGGAAGAGTTTTTATCAACAACATTTCTTTTGTTTTTTGTAATGGATCCTATTGGCAATATTCCTATTTTTGCAATTGTGCTCGAAAATAAAACACTCAAACAAAAAAATTGGATTGTAGTAAGAGAGGTGATTTTTTCTTTAATAGTTCTAATTCTTTTTTTATTTATAGGAAATAGTATTCTTAATTATTTGAATATTTCTCAATCTTCTTTAAAAATTTCAGGTAGCATTATTTTATTTATTATTTCTATACGCATGATTTTTCCGATGGCGACGCATTCTCAAACTCAACATTATATTTTTGGTGAGCTTCCCGAAGGAGAACCGTTTCTTTTTCCTTTGGCAATACCCTCTTTAGCTGGTCCCTCTGCAATCACAACTGTGATTTTGATTTCAAATCAAAACCCAAATATGATTGACATTTGGATGATTTCTATATTTGTAAGTTGTATTTTGGCGCTTTTGATTTTACTGTCTTCCAATTATATTTTAAGATTTATCGGAAAAAAAGGAATTTATGCTTTAGAGAAATTGATGGGGATGGCTTTAATTGCAATTTCTGTAGAAATGTTTTTAAAAGGAATTAAAGAATTTCTAAATTTTTAGATTTTTTTGTAATAATATACTTAAGAATAAAAATTGACTATTCGTTTTATTTTTTAAAAAAGGAATTTATGAAAAATAAAATCAAAGTTTTATTTGTATGCCATGGTAATATTTGTAGATCTCCAGCAGCTCAAGGTGCTTTTGAAGCATTGATAAAGGAAAAAAAACTAGAAGATTTTTTCGAAGTAGATTCTGCCGGGGTAAGTTCGTATCATATTGGAGAAAGTCCACATCCTTTAACGAAAAAAGCAGCTAAAGAAAAAGGAATTGTTTTAAATCATTATGCAAGACAAATAAATCGACAGGATTTAGATACATTTGATTATATCTTTGCTATGGATCGTTATAATTATCAAGATTTAATGGGTTTTGCTGTTACTAAAGAACAAAAAGAAAAAATATTTTTATTTAGAGAGTTTGATCCAGTTGTTAAGGATTCAAATACGATACCAGATGTGCCGGATCCTTATTATGGAGATTATGAAGATTTTCAAACAGTTCAAAAAATTGTTTCCAGAACAGCTGAGAATTTATTAAATTATCTTTTAGAAAAACATTCTATTATCATAAAATGAATATTTATTATAAATATAGTTTTCTAAATTTAAAAATCACAATTTACGAAGATGTAGATGATTTATATATCAAAAGAATAGAAATAACCAATCAAGAAAGTAAGGAAAGAATTAAAAATTTTAATAAAAAATTTATAAATACTATATATAATTTTTTTGATTCTTATTTTTATAGAAAAGAATGGATTCAACCTCCTAAATTTATTATGATTGGAACTGAATTTGAAAAACTGATCTGGAAAAATTTGCAAAGGGTTCCATTTGGAAAAACTATTTCATATCAGGATCTTGCAATCATAATTGGGGTTACAACTACATATGCAAGAGCGGTAGGAAATGCTTGTAAAAAAAACCTGCTTCCAATACTTATTCCTTGTCATAGGGTGATTGGAAAATCACTTGAAATAAAAAATTTTTCTTATGGTAAGGAAATCAAAAAATGGCTTTTAGATCATGAAGGTAGTTTATACAAAGAATGAATTAAAACAAGAAATTCAGAAAGTAAAAAAAAGCGAAAAAACAATAGGTTTTGTTCCTACAATGGGATATTTACATCAAGGGCATTTATCGTTGGTTGAAATTGCTAAAAAAGAAACTGACTACGTTGTCGTTAGTATTTTTGTAAATCCAAAGCAATTTAATTCACAAGAAGACTTAGAGAAATATCCAAGAGATTTACAAAGAGATTTGGAACTTTTAAAGAAAGAAAATATTGATTTAGTTTTTGCACCTTCGGAAACAGAAATTTATTCAGAAGAACCCAAATTGATGATGGACATTCCCGAGCTTACTAATAAATTATGTGGAAAATTTCGACCAAATCACTTTCAAGGAGTTTTACTTATTGTAAACAAACTTTTTCATTTGGTAAAACCGGATAAAGCTTATTTTGGAAAAAAAGATTATCAGCAATATTTGATCATTAAAAGAATGGTAGAAGATTTGAATATGGATATTTCAATTGTAGGTTGCCCTTTAGTTCGAGAAGAAAATGGTCTGGCTATGAGTTCCCGTAATGTTCGCTTGTCGGATAAAGAAAAAGAAGATGCTTTACTTATTTATAGATCTTTACAAATAGCAAAACAAGAATTTTTAAAAGGAGAAAAAAATTCCGAAGTTCTCAGGGAAATTATAAAGGATATAATCGAAACAGGAAAAAATAACAAAGTAGAGTATGTAGAGATTGTAGATCCGGAGACTTTAGAAAGTCAAAAAGTAGCGAAAAGCAAAAATATGATTGCAGTAGCAGTATATACTGGAAATGTTCGATTGATAGACAATATCGAATTATAGGAGTAATTTATGAATGTAATTTACAAGGTTTTGATTATCATTATTTTTATTGTGATTGGAGGAATTTTGAATATGCTATATTTTTTGAATAAACAAATTAGGCATCTTTCAGAAACAAACCAAATACCTTATCCCGCAATTATGGCTCATAGAGGAGCTTCTTATTATGCTCCAGAAGAAACACTACCTGCATATTTACTAGCTTTAGAAATAGGAGAAGATCTTTACTTAGAAGCGGATATACAAAGGACAAAAGATGGGGTTTTAGTTTGTTTTCATGATAATAACTTAAAAAGAACTACAAATATAGAGACAGTATTTCCAGATAAAAGAGACTTGGAAATTCAAGATTTAACATTTTATGAATTACAACAGCTGGATTTTGGAAGTTGGTTCAATCAAAGATATCCCGATAGAGCCAGAAAATCTTATGAAGGTTTGAAAATACTTACTTTAGAAGAATTGGCAGACTTAGCAAAAACAAAACCTAATTTCGGTTTATATTTAGAAACAAAATCAGCACATAAATTCCCCGGTATTGAGAAAGATTTAGTATTACTACTTTACAGAAAAGGCTGGATTGATAAAGAAGAAATTGGAGAGATTCTACAATCAGAAATTCAAAATATTCAACAAGAATCAAACATAAATTTTTTTCCTTTTAAAAAACTGATTTTTCAATCTTTCGAAATAGAAAGTTTGCAGCTTCTTAAAGAATATGCACCTAAAATACCACGAGTTTTTCTTGTAGACGAAGAGATGCAAAAAAAAGAAGGAGGTTTTCAAGCTTTGTTACAAAAAGCAAAATCAGTGAATGCACATTTAGGTCCGTCAGGTTATATGGGATTACCATGGAATCAATATAAAGCAATTAAAGAAGAGATTTTAGTACATCATTATACGATTAATCAAATAAATCACATGCGATTATTATATTTTTTTGGAAGTGCAGGAATTTTTACAGATAAACCAGACCTTGCATTGATGTATTTTTTCCCAAATAAATATAAAAAAATTTCTATCGAAGAATTATTAAAAAAAATTCAGTATTGAATGCTAGAGTATTTTCCAAATGTTAAGTTTTATAAAACTTTTCATAGTGTAGAAGATATCGTAAAAAGTAATCTTACTTTACAAGAAATCGCAGTTTGTGGAAGATCAAACTCTGGAAAATCCACTTTGATCAATGTACTATGTAATCAGAAAAAATTGGCTTTTGTATCTTCTATTCCGGGAAAAACAAAAACCATCAATTATTATTATGTTCCTTCTTACAAAACATTTTATAAAGAATTTTTTTTAGTAGATTTACCCGGATATGGATATGCAGAAGTTTCTAAAAAACAAAGGAAAAATCTGATTTTTTTAGTAGATCAATATTTGGAAAGGTCTAAAAATTTAAAATTATTGATATTGATAATCGATGCTATACGGGATTTAGAAGAAGAAGAGATTTCAATTATTAATTATTTTCAAGATTTTAGAAAAAATTTGATTATAGTAAAAAGTAAATGGGATCGTATTAATCAAAGAGAAAAAAATCAAATTTTAGAAAAATGGAGAAAAAATAAAGAAATTTATGAAAAAACTCTTTTTATTTCTTCTTTTAAAAAAAACAACATAAGTCTTTTGATAAAAAAAATCATATATTTTTTGTCAAACTAACATTTAAAAATTACGTGAGGAATCTATGGAAAGATACAAAAAAAGTATTATAATCATAGGTGGGGGGATACTTCAAGTACCTTTAATTCAGACTGCAAAGAAAATGAATTTATTTACGATTGTATTTGACATGGATCCGAATGCACCAGGAGCTCATTTATGTGATGAGTTCGTTTGTATGAGCACAAAAGATGTAGAAGGATGTGTACGTGAAGCCATAAAACTTTCTTCAATAAGAAAAATTGATGGAGTGATTACAGCTGGAACAGATGCGAGTAAATCAGTAGCAGCGATTGCAAATGCTTTGCACTTGCCTGGTATACGTTATTCATCAGCAGAAGCAGCGACCAATAAAGTATTAATGAGAAAGACCTTACAAAAACATAACGTACCTGTTCCCAAATTTTTGGCAGTTTGGAATTTAAAGGAAGCTTTGGAAGCCTTAGATCAGATTGGTTTGCCAGCAGTTTTAAAGCCAGCAGAAAACATGGGAGCTCGAGGAGTAATCAAAATCAATCGTAGAGAAGAGCTACAATTTGCTTATCATCACAGCAAAACGTATTCGCCTACGGGAGAATTGATTTTAGAAGAGTTTTTAGATGGCCCTGAATTATCAATTGATGCATTGACTTGGAATGGAAAGTATATAATAACTGGTATTGCAGATCGCATTATTACAGGTGAGCCTTATTTTTTAGAGATTGGTCATAATATGCCTTCGTCTTTGCCTAAGGATATTTTAGATAGTGCTTCTAAAGTTATGATTCAAGCAATGAAGGCTATTGGTATTGATTATGGAGCGGGAAAAGGAGATTTAAAAATAACTTCTAATGGTATTTATATTGGTGAAATCGCGGCCCGACTTTCGGGTGGATTTATGTCTTCTCACACTTATCCTTATGCAAGTGGTGTGAATTTATACAAAATTGCTATTCAAATAGCGTTAGGTATGGAACCGGATCCTATAGAAGAAAATTATGAATTTTTTGTAGTAGAGAGGGGAATTTTATCAAAACCGGGAAAAATTATTTCGATTGAAGGTATTGAAAATGCTAAAAAAATCTCAGGAGTTTGTGATGTAATTATAACTAAAAACGTAGGAGCTATTTTAAAAAAACCGACAAGCAACATTGATAAAATTGGCCACGTTATAGCCAAAGGGAAAACCCTGTTCGAAGCAGAAAACTCTGCCAAGAAAGCTTTAGAAATGCTACAAATCCAAATAGACGAATTAGAAGGAATTGATTGGAAACAAATTGAAGAAAATGCAAGAAGGAAATTTTCTAAAGATATATGTTGGGTTTGTAAAGTTTGTGATGGAACTAATTGTGCAAGTGGTGTTCCGGGCATGGGCGGAGCTGGAAATCAATTTTCTTTTATGGATAATATCAAAGCTTTACAAGAATATAAAATCATACCAAGGTATATTCATGAAGAAGTAGATCCGGATTTATCTTTAGAATTCTTTGGATTAAAACTCGACACTCCTATTATGATTGCTCCAATGACAGGTGCTTCTACAAATTTAAAAAATGCTATCTTAGAAGAAGAAATGATTTCTATATTTTTAAAAGCATCTTCGCTAGTGAATTCGGTTGCATGGTTTGGAGATGGAGCTTCTTTAGAAAAATTTGATCTTATTATAGATACTCTTAAAAATTTTTATGCAAATTTTATTCTAATTTTTAAACCAAGAAATGATACTGAAGAAATTATAAGAAGAATCAAGATAGCAGAAAGTTTTAAAAATTGTGTTGCTGTAGGAATGGATATTGATGCTATTCAGTTTAAAACCTTGCATTTAAAGAATCAAAAAGGAAAAGCAAGAGATGTAGAAGAATTAAAAGAGATACGAAAATCCACAAAACTACCCTTTATTTTAAAAGGTATACTATCGATTGAAGATACAGAAAAAGCTATAGAAGCGGGGATGGACGCCATTGTAGTATCGAATCATGGAGGAAGGATCTTAGATTCAATACCTGGTGTTGCTAGAATATTGCCGGAGATTGCAAAAGTTTTTAAAAATCAAATTATGATTTTAGCAGATGGAGGAATTCGATCAGGAGCAGATGTTTTTAAAATGCTATGTTTGGGTGCTGATGGTGTGTTAATCGGAAGACCATTTTTAATTTCTGCTGTAGGAGGTGGTGAACTTGCTGTAAGACATTTATTTAAACAATATCATCAAGAATTAGTTCAAATATTAAAACTTTGTGGAATAGAATGCTTGCAAAAAACAAATGAGTCATTTATCAAAAAAAATGATTATTATACAGTTAAAAAAAGTTTATAAATTCTAATTACTTTTTCTTTTTAGAGGATCACAAGGATGATTTTCTACTTTTCTTAATTCTAAAAGTTTAGAATAATCTATGGTTCCATCTTTTTTTAGGTTTTCATCATAAAAATAATGAGTTTTATTTTCGTAATAACTATAAAATGGATCACAAGGATCAAACTCTTTCTTCTGAAAAATTAAATAATAAAAATACCCTAAAAAACTTTGCTCAATTTCGATTTTTTTACAAAATACAAAAACATTAAAAATAGCGATCCAAATAAATCCCTTTTTTGTAATTGTAAATAATTCCTTTACTTGCATAGTATTTAAATAAATCAAAATCTTGGATTTGTTTAGAGTAATTTTTTATGTCTCCTTCGATTTTTTCTACAATTGGTAATTTTTCAAGTCGATTATAAAAAGAAACAGGATAAAGTTTTTGAATACTCGTATTACTTATAGGAGAAACTTTCATATCTAATTTGATTTTCGGAACAAAAAGGCTTTTTATAAAGTAAAACTTTTATCTATGAATAACAATCAAAGTAAAACTAGTAAAAGCCCATAATAATATAACGAAAATCAAGAAAGGATCTGCTAATAAGACATCTGAAGGATTTCCTTCTTCGTTTTTTGGATTTTCTATTAAAGTATAATACCGAAAGATTCCCATAACTACAAATGGAATTGTTAAATACAAATTTGCTTTTGAGTGAGTTCCTAAAATAGTATAAAGAGAATAATTCATAATAGAAAGGGATGCAGAAATATTGATAAAACTTTTAAGAAATTCTTTTTGATACACTCCACCTATCATTGTTTCTGGAGGTAAATTCGAAATCTCGAAAAATCTTTTATAAAATCCTAAAAAAAGAGCAATAAAAAATGTTGTGCTTATAAGCCATGGACTTGCGTGAATTTCCATACAAATAGAACCATATAAAACACGAATTACAAAACCCATAGAAATGATAAAAACATCAAAAAGAATAATTTTTTTTCCTATAAATGAATAAAATAAATTGAGAGAAAAATAAATAATAATATAAACAACAGAATGTAGATTTAACCAAAAAGATAGAAAAAAAGATAAAATTAAGAAAATAAATATAAGAATCATTGCTTCGTTAATAGAAACTTTTTTACTTGCAATAGGTCTTAACTTTTTTTTTGGATCTAATGAATCTAAATCTTTATCTTTGATGTCATTGATTATATATACCGAGGAAGAAATAAAAGAAAAAGCTAAAAAAGAAATAAATAGTTTAAATAAAACAAACATTGATTGTTTAGATGCTAAATGATAGAATACATCAACAGCTTCTTGAGAAAAAAAGAAAGGTAAAATTACAAAACCATTTTTAGTCCATTGATAAACCCGAATCAATTTTATGTAAAAATTTAGCTTTTCTAACATGAGTAAGTTCAAAAAATAAAAAATAGAGTTCAGGTCAAATCTTTGAAGCTATTAACTTTGTGCGTTTTTAAGAAAATTTAAATAACTTTCAAGATTTTTTAAGAAAATTTTTAAATTTAGTATTATTTCTTTTTTCTAAAATCACACTTTTTTGCTTGACGTTAATTTTAAAAAAAAAAAATGTGAATTTAATTATATTAAATAACACTTGAGGTAATATGGTAAAATTGAAATGGGTTTTTTTGATATTGGTTTGGGGTTTATTGTTTCAATGTAGTGTCTTTAAAAAAGAAGAAAAAGATAATACTGCGAGAAATCTTGCTTTTTTAACCTTATTGCAAGATAAATCATGCAGAATAGGTGAGTATACTTTTATTGTAAAGGAAGGTTCTGTTTCTTGTTCTGAAGACACCATAGAAGGAAGCGGTTTACTCTTAGCTACGAAGGAAAAAGAAGAACCTTCAATTGAGGTGAAGATAAAGTTAAAAGAAGATGATTCTTTATTTGCATTTTATGGTGCAAGCGATGAAGATTTAAAAACTAACGGATCGGGGTTTCGTTTTTCAAAAAATAGTGCAAAAGCTTTTCATTTTGATGGAACACCTGGTGGCGTAGATATGCCTGATATTTTTAAACCTGCAGTAAATATTGAAAAAACAGTATGCTTGGAGATTCATAGTGATGAAATACCACCTCATTTATTAGCTTGGAGTTCTAACTGTCCAAATCCACCTAATTCAAATCCTACATTTAATTCAGAGGATTCTGGTAGTGAACCAGGAGGAACTAGTGCAAACAAAGGTGAGAGATGGGGATTCGAATTAAAAAATAGTAAGATCATTTTAAAAGTTAATGATGAGAAAATTTATAGAGAGTAAAAGTAAAAATGGTAACAAAATTTATTCACACGATAAAAGTAATGCATAAAATAAGGGCTACAAAAAGCCCTTTTTATAGGGTTAACTATATGAATTCAAAAAATAAAATTTTCATGCTTTTACTTTTGTTAAGTTTTTCAATTTATCCTCAACAAATACAAGATATAGAAAGACTTTTCGAAGAGGAGATAAAAAATCAAATTACAACAAAAGAAGATAAAAGGCAAGACTATACAGGTAAACCTGTGGACTTTCAATTTCAGGCACTGAATCGAACTTGGAATCTCGATATTATGGTAGCTATGGATTCTGTATTGGAATGGGATACCGATAATCCTAAAAGCACAAAAAGGCAATATTTTATTCGTACGGGAGAATTAGGGGTTTATAGTGCAATAGATCATTTAGCAAACGGTGTTTTTACTTTTGCTGCTCATAACGAAAATGGAGAGTTATTTACAGAAGTTCACGAAGCTTATTTTTTATTTCCTGCCACATTAATTCCTAGAACCAACATTCGGCTTGGGCGAATGTTCTTGGATGTAGGTAGGTTGAATAGTATTCATCAACATGACTGGAATTTTACAACACCTCCGATAGTCCATAATGAATTATTAGATTACGAGGGTTTATTGGATACGGGAATCGAATTTAGTTATTTATTCCCTTGGAGTTTTTGGCAAGAATTAAGTGTTGGAATTTTTAATGGAAAAACTTTTGGTCATGCACACGGCGAAGGAGAGATAAAGCAAAATCCACTATATACTTTGCATCTTAAACATTTTTTTCCGTTAACCGAATATATGGGAACAGAATTTGGTTTTTCTTATTTAAGATGGCATCCCGACACTAATCCGAATCGGTGGAACCATCAATATGGATTTGATTTTTATTTAAAATATAAAAAAGGAAAATATAAATCTTTTATTTATCAAACGGAGATTTGGTATAGAGAATCCAAAGAAAGGATTAAAGAACGATGGAAATATTTTTTTAAAGAAAACAACGCTTTAAAAACGATAGAAGATTTTGTTTCTGCTTTAGAATTTAACCCACCAAAAAAATATAAAATTAGAGAGAGAAATTCTGGTATTTATCAATTTATAGAATATCAAATTTTAGAGCAATGGTTTATTGGATATCGATATGATTATTATTACATACCATCAAAAGAAAAAATCAATGAGTTTACATTGCAAAAAGAATTCCAAAAAAATGGTCTAGAAGAAAATAGTTTAATAATCACATACAAGCCTTCTGAATTTTCTTATTTTCGCATACATGGAAGTTCTACGATTGATTTCGAAACAGGGAGACGAATCTGGCAATATTATTTTCAGGCTGTGTTTATTTTAGGATTACATCCTGCACATAAATATTAAAATTAGGAGGTCAAAATGAAACTTAGAACTTTATTCCATTTGATTATTTTTATTTTTATTCCTTTAGGATTAGATTCAAAAATCAATGTTGTAACAACTTTAACTGTTTTGAAATATATAGCAGAGCAAGTAGGTGGAGATAAAATAATTGCAACTTCATTAATACCGGGAGATTTAGATCCCCATTTTGCTGATGCAAGACCCGATTATGTTTTAAAATTGAACCAGGCAGATTTGTTAGTTTACATAGGATTGGATTTAGAAATAGGTTGGCTTCCAAGACTTATTGAGCAATCTCGAAATCCAAAAATATATTCAGGGTATCCGGGCAATTGTGATGCTAGTAAAGGAGTGTTTATTTTAGAAAAACCTACTACGAGTGTTGATCGTTCAATGGGAGATATTCATATTTATGGAAATCCACATTATTGGCTGGATCCATTAAATGCTGTTATCATAGCAAGAAATATAAAAGAAAGTTTAGAAAAAATCGATTTTAAAAATAAGGATTATTACAATACACAATATATAAATTTTTCTAATAGAATTAAAAATTTTACATTACAAAAACTTAAAGAATCTCAGACTTTAAAAGATAAAAAAGTGGTAGTACATCATAGAGAGTTTATTTATTTTTTAAATCGTTTTGGATTAAAAGAAGTAACTTCTTTAGAAGAAAAAATGGGGGTTCCGCCCTCTGCAAATTATTTAAAAAAAGTTGTGGATGTAGTTTTAAAAGAAAAAGTAGACTTAATTTTAATAGCTCCTTATAATAATCCAAAGTATGCTGAGTTTGTATCAGAAAGAACAAATGCAAAAGTTGTTATAGTTCCTACTAATTTAACAGATAAAATTACAACTTACGAAATGTTGATTGAAACCATGATAAATACTATTAAAAAAGCTAGCAATGAATAAAAGAAAAATTTATCTTAACTTTAAAAATGCAGAAATAGGATATAAAAAAAATGTTTTGATCAAAAATCTAAACTTAGAAATTCAACAAGGGGAGAAAATTTTACTTTCTGGAAGTAATGGAACAGGAAAAACAACTTTTTTTAAAACAATTTTAGGATTTATTCCACTTCTTAAAGGAGAGATCCAAAAAAATTTTGAATTTATTTCTTATGTGCCACAAAATTTAGAAATCTCTACTGAATTTTTAATTACCATTTACGAAGTATTAGATTTGTATTATAACAATAAACTTGTGCCATTTGAAAAAACACAAAAGAAAAAACAGACGATTTATGATATACTAAACAAATTTAATCTCCTAGAAAAAAAAGATTTATTGTTAAAAGAATGTTCGGGAGGAGAACTTCAAAAAACATTTATTGCAAGAGCGTTGTTAAAAAAACCGGAATTTTTAATTTTAGATGAACCTTTGAATGCAGTAGATTTGGAAAATCAAAAACAATTCTTCCATCTTTTAAGTGAAATTTATGATGAATATCAATGTACGATTTTGATGAGTTCGCATATCCTAGTTGAAGATAGTATAAACTTTTTTAATAAGAAATTTATAATAAAAAATCAACAAATTTTCGAATTATGATAGAAAAAATTTTATTTTATCAACCACAGATTTTAATTGGAAGCTTGGTAGGAGTTGCCACTGCTGTAATTGGGGTTTTTGTAATATTAAGAAAAAGTATTTTTTTGGGAATTACTTTAAGCCAGTCGATCACAGTTTCTTTAATTTTAGTTCTTTTATGGGAAATTCATAATGAGTTAATTATACATGTTTTAGGAATTTTACTTTTTCTTCCAATTTATTTTTTATATGATCAATTTCGATTTAAAGAAGCGATTCTTGCTTCAGGATTTGTTTTGTACTCGGCTTTAGGTCAAATTCTAACTTCTATAGGTGCGAACGTACAGAATTATGTTATTGTAGCTTATTTTGGAAATATTCTACTTATTCCAGAAAAGCAGTATTCTAATATTATTTTTCTAGTACTATTTTTTGCTTTATTATTTATAATATTTTATAAAAAAATTTTAGCAGTGAGTTTTGATAAAATTTATTCTAAAATTATTCAAATCAACGTATTTTTTATAGAAGTCGTATATTATTTTATTTTGACGGCAATTCTTACGATTTCTATTTATTTTATGGGATCTTTCTATACAATAGCTCATTTAGTAATTCCACCTTTAATTGGAATTATGCTAACAAGAAGTTTGCAAAAAGCATTTTTTTTATCTTCTATAATTTCTTTTGTTTCTACGATTGTGGGATTTATGATCTCTCTAATAGAGATTCAAATCCAAGATATAGTAATAAACCTTCCTACTTCGAGTACAATCATTTTAGTTTTATGTATATTTTTAATTTTTTTGATTAAGAAGAGATAAATAATTGATTATAAATTTCTAAAGTTTTTGATTTATCAAATTGGATTTGTGGAAGTTTTAAAATCTTTCTTGCTTTATGTATTAGAATTTTTGGGTCTGTGTTGTTACTATCGTTTAATTGTAGCCAATAACAAAGAAGTAAGGTTTGATGTGTGTTGGAATGAAGTCTTATATGTAAATCCGTATTTATGTTTTTAAATTTATAAAAGATAGACTTTCTTGCAGGAAAAATATGTATGTAATTTTTATAAATATTTTTATATATCCATAAAGATTGGTCCTTACATATAAAAAAATCAATGTCTTTTACTTTGAATTTTTTTGAAGTCTTAAAATCTTCTAAAATTTCTTGTATTCTTAAATTACCGAGATAAATATCAAATTGATTTTTCCCTAATTTATTAAAAATTTTTAAAATTTTTTGTAAAGGAACTTGTTTTGTAGAATAAACTTTAAGTATATTTTTTGATTCTTTTAAGTGATGTTTCCAAATGTTAAAAATAAACATTTTTAAAAATGCTTTTTTTTAGCTTTGGTAATTATAATTTAATTCATTGAAAATTAATTTCAAGTATATATAATTGCAAGAGATAATCTTAAATAGTTTTTAGCAATTGACATTAAAAAATATTAAAAAATTAAGAAAATATGTTTCCTACACAACAAGTAAAAGGTATCTTAATCGATATACTTAGTAAACATTTTTCGACAGAAGAAATTGATAACTTAGGGAAAGAAATATTTCAAAAGTTTAATGCACATTTACTTTCGGGACAACCTTTTGGGACAGTGTTAAAACCAGAAGTAGCAGCAAAAACCATAGTTGAGTATTCTATAAAGCAAGAAAAAATCAAAGAACTTGTAGAGTTTGTAATTCGAATTGGATTAGGTAAAAAAATAGGAATTTGTGCAGGTGAAATAAATAAAGAAAGTTTAGATGAACTTCTTAAAGTACTTTCTTCTTTTGGATTTCACTTTGCTTCTTCGAGAGGAATTTTAGAATTTACAAATGAACAGGATAACTGGGGTTATTTAGAAGAAAATAAAGAATACTATTTTTCTTATGTGTCTATTGATATTGTTGGAAATTCACAAATTCAAAATAAATACGAAAAAGATAAAATTCAAGATGTATATACAAGGTTATATAAGCTCATTAAAGTAGTGATTGAATTATATAACGGTAAAGTTTGGAATTGGGCAGGAGATGGAGGAATTGCAGCATTTTATCTAAATCCAATAGAAGAATCGGCCGTACTTGCTGGAATTAAAATTTTTTTAGAACTTTTTTTATTTAACTTAAACGAAGAAAGAAATAAGTTTGATGAACCAATTCAACTTAGAATAGGAATCCATTCAGGAAAAAGTATTTATAAAGAAAATAAAGGTTTAATTCTTTCGGATGCTATTAATTTTACTGCTCACTTAGAAAAATATTTTACAGAACCAAACCATATTTCTATATCAAAAGAGATTTATGATGGACTTAATCCAAGACTTCAATTGATATTTAAAAGAAAAGGGACCTTTGAAAATAAAGAATGCTTTGCTTTATCTTTAGATATATCTAAATTTATATTAGAAAATAAATAGATGATTTTTTTTTCAAAAAATTGTTGGATTCTTATGCTTAAAATTTTAATCAAAATCTATGATGTATAAACAAATTTTCATCATTATACTTTTTTTATTTTGTGGTAAAGTTTTGATTGCTCAAGAGAAAAAGTTTGGAATTGGGGTTTCTCTTTTTTATCCTACAGGTTTAAGTTTAAAATATAATTGGAAAAAAGATGTTTTTATAGATTCTGTAATAGGTGTAAGTGCATTTGGAGGATATTTCCATTTAGGTTTCTTGAATGAATTTTATCAATTAAATCCAAATTTTAATTTGTATGTTGGAGGAAGTGTTTTATTAGAAGAAAGAAAAAGAAAAAATAAAATTTGGAGAAATATCTTTGTAGAAAGAAAAAGTTTTTATGGAGGTATCAAAGTACCTTTTGGAGTCGTATACTATGATAATCAAAGAAATTTTGATTTATTTGGAGAAATTGGAGTAAATGTTTTGTTTCAAAATAACCTGAATTATTATTTAAGTTTTGCTTTAGGATTTCATTTTTATATTTAAAAATGGAATGTGGAATTTGTAATTCAGTAAATATTGAACAAATTTTTAAAAAAAAAGGAAAAGATAATCTATTTTACACAATTATAAAATGTAAAGATTGTAAAGTTGTACAAACATATCCCCGTCCTAATTCTACTGAAAAATTATATGATGAATTGTATTTTCAGAAAAGAACTGATAGAGGATATAATCAATATTTCTCGGAGAATACTAAAAAAGTTTTACTTAACACTTGGAAGTTGAATCTAAAAGATTTAAAGTTTTTTAATTATGAATCTGAAATATTTAAAAGAAACAATAATCCTAAACTTTTAGAAATTGGTTGTGCAGGAGGTTTTTTTTTGCAATATATGAGAAGTCGCGGATGGGATGTAGAAGGAGTAGAAATTTCTAAGGTAATGAGTGAGTTAGCCAGAGAAAATTTAAAACTAAAAGTATTTAATATAAATTTTATGGATTTTAATTCAAGTTCTACTTATGATTGTATAGTATTGTGGGCAACCATTGAACATTTTTTAAATCCTGTTGAAGTATTTAGAAAAATTTATAATTTGCTTTCAGAAAATGGTATATTGATTTTCTCTACTTGTAGATGGGGATGGCTTGCAAAAATCAAAAAACAAAATTGGAGATTTATGAACGTACCAGAACATTTATTTTTTTTTAATGAAAAAACCATAACTCCAATTTTAGAGAATTTATGTTTAAAAAGAATTTCTTATGTTACGTATGGCTCAGGAATGACTTCCAAAAAAAATATGAGTTTTTTTTATAAATTTTTTAAAACAATTGCAGACTCCTTTGTTAAAAAACTAAATAGGGGGGATATGATGGCTATGATGTTTCAAAAAACTAAGAGTTCAAATAACTTCTTTATTTATTTTTTGAATGCTTATTTTTTAAGCTTTTTTTATTTTTAAAAAAAACTTATTGTCTAATAATTAAGCAACAAATATTTATCCTTATGAAAGATTATACAAGTAGTTCAAAAATATATCAAAAAATTTTAGAAGTAATTACAGATTTAACTTCTTTAATGAATCAAACTGAAAATTCATTAGTTTTATTAGAAAAATTTTTAGAAGAATGTATTCGAATTACAGAAGCTGATACGGGAAGTATAATGCTTTTAGATGAAAAAAAAGAATATTTAGAACCCATTGTTGCAATAGGTTTAAACAAAGATGATGCTTCTATGAGGTTAAAAGTAGGTCACGGGATAACTGGTTGGGTAGCACTGAATAAAAAAACCAGGATCATACATGATGCATTTAAAGAAAAAGACTATGTAAGAGTTCGAAATGATTTAGTTTCAGAAATTGCAGTTCCTATGATTCATAATGGAGAATTGATAGGAGTTCTTTCTTTAGATTCTAAAAAGAATTCTGCATTTTCAGAAGATGATGCAGTTTTATTAGAAATTGTGGCTAATTTGTCTGTTGGAATTTTTATAAAAATTCACAATAACGAATTATTAAAATTAAGAGAAAAGTTGCATAAAACTTTATTAGAAATCTCTTTTATAATCACAAAATCTTCGAATTTAGAAGAGATATTCGACGAGATAATGAACAGAACTCAAAAAGTAATAAAAATTTATAAGAGTGCTTTATTTTTGTATGATAAAAAAGAAAAAATTTTAAAATTAAAAGCTTCATTTAATTTTTATGATAATGGATTTGAAAATATCGATTATGAACCCGGAGAAGGAATTACTGGTAAAGTATTTTTAGATAAAAAACCCATTTTTATTCAAAGTGCAAAAAACAATCCAAATTTTTTAAATAGATTAAAATTAGTTTCAGAAGAATTAGATGTAAGTTTTTATTGTTGCCCTATTTTAAGTGGGACAGAGGCTGTAGGGGTTATTTGTATCTTTACGTATATTCAAGAGGAGATTCATACTAAGGAAATTATAGAATTTTTACAAATTTTAGCTACTTTTGTTTCTCAATCAATACGGATTCAAACATTAATTCAAGAAGAAACAAAACCTATAATTGCAGAAAACATTCGATTAAGATTAGAATTATCTCAGAAGTATAAATTTGGTAATTTCGTTACAAAATCATTAAAAATGATTCAATTATTAGATCAGCTCAGTTTTATAGCAGAATCGAAAAGTTCAGTGCTCCTAATAGGAGAATCAGGTACTGGAAAAGAATTAATTGCCTCTGCAATTCATTATAATAGTCCAAGAAAAGAAATGCCATTTATTAAAATTAACTGCGCTGCGATTCCCGAAAATTTATTGGAAAGCGAACTTTTTGGGTATAGAAAAGGATCTTTTACGGGAGCAGTTACAGATAAAAAAGGAAAGTTTGAACTTGCAGACGGAGGAACTATTTTTTTAGACGAAATCGGAGAAATGGATTTAACTTTACAAGCTAAACTTCTAAGAGTTTTACAAGAAAGGGAAGTAGAACCAATTGGAGGTAAGCCAAAAAAAATTGATATTAGAATTATTGCTGCAACAAATTCAAATTTAGAAGATTTGATCCAACAAAAAAGATTTAGAGCAGATCTATATTATAGATTAAATGTAATAAAGTTAGAAATTCCACCCTTAAGAGAAAGAAAAGAAGATATTTTACCTCTTATTAAACATTTTATTAATAAATATTCATCTCAAAATAATAAAAAAATCAAAAAAATAACATCTGAGGCTGTAAAGCTATTAGAAGAATATGATTGGCCGGGTAATGTTAGGGAGTTGGAAAATTGTATAGAAAGGGCTATTGTTTTAAATCAAAGTGGTATATTAGATATAGGAGATTTTAAAGAAATTTTTGCTAAAAAAAATCATAAAAATTTGGAAGAATCACCGAAAGCTCTTTTCTTTAGTCAGAGTTCAATTTTGGATAAAGTTTTAGTAGAAAATCTTAATTTCGAAAAATTCAATCAGAATGTGTATCAAGCTGTTATAGAAGATATGGAAAAAAAGATAATTCTATATGCTTTAAAAAAATTTAAATATACAAAAACGAAAGCAGCAAAATTCTTAGGTATTAATAGAAATACCTTAGATAAAAAAATTAAAAAACTAAAAATAGAATACTAATTAATTTACGTTTTTTATTTTACTGTAATTCTATTTTTAAAAGAGCCTTCTTTTTTTCTAACAAATTCTTCTTCTATAGAAAAAATAGAAATAATTTCTGTTTTTCCTTTTGGTCTATAGTTCCCAATTTTTACGATTGGATATGGTAAATTATTTTTTAAGTAATCTAAAAAGTATTGATCAAAAATTAAAAAATAGTTAGCTTTTCGGCTTACATTTTCTACTCTTGCAGCGCGATTTACTGTATCTCCAATTACGGTATAATCATATTTATTTTCTGAACCTATATTTCCTTTTAATACTTTTCCTGCTGTAATTCCGATGCCACTATATAGAAAACGTAAATAATTAGTATTATCTCTTACTTTTTCTAATTCTCTACAAATTTCTATACCTGCATTAAGAGAATTTTCAATTTTTGAAATATCAAAATATGCAAGAATTCCATCTCCTGTAAGTTTTAATATTTCTCCATCGTTTTTTACAATATGTTCATTTACTATGTTATAATATACAGCTAATAAATTCTGGAATTCTCTTGGAGATAATTTTTCAGCTAAAGTAGAAGAGGAAAAAATATCTGTAAATAAAACAACACATTCCTGAGATTCAAAGTCCCATTCGATAGGATTATATCCATTTTGAACTGCATGAATTACTTCGCTTGGTAGATATTTGCTAAAAATATAGTAATTTTTAGTAATAGTATTCAAAATATTTCGTAAAGGTACGATTAAAGAGTCTGATGTTTCTTCGAGGATAATGGTTTTCATTGCCCAATCGGGGTATTTTCTCTCTTGAATATTCTCTTCGATTTCTAAACAATAAATATCTTTATGACGATTATCTTTTAAAATTCTAGAATAACACATGTCTAATTTATCATCGGGTCCTTCTAATATTTGATAAAAAATATCATTAAAAGAAAATAATACACCTGTAAGGTTGTCTCTTTTGTTGTTTCTTACTGAAACTTCTCCAATTTGTAATAATTCTTCTCTACTCAAAGGTCTTGAAAACCTACTGATATAACTTAAACGTTTCATATTTTCATTATTTTTAAAATAAGATTTATGACAATTAAAATTTTAAATTTTTTGTAAATTTATAAACAAAAATTTTTCCTCTGTCTAATTTTTTTAGTATTCATATATGGTTTTAGAAATTAAATTTAAACTTGTTTTTTTAATGTTTTTCTAAAAATTTAGAAATATGTATTTTAAGATATTCATTAGCTTTTTTTTTGTATTTTTTGTTTTTTATTGTAGAAAACCTTTAAATAATCCATATAAAGACATTGATCCAAAGCAAAAAATTTTATTTTCTGTTTTAACCGATGAGCCGAGAACTTTAGATCCGGTAAAGGCAACAGATTCAATTTCTATCACAATTTTGTCCAATATTACTGCCACAGCTTATGAATATGATTATCTGGCAAGGCCCTTACAGATGAAACCGTTGATTGCAACATCGATGCCGATTTTAAAAAAAATCAAATATAAAAATCAAACAGTATATTCTTTTAGTTTTCGGATAAAAGAATCTTATTATTATGATGAAATTTGTTTAGGAAAGAAAAATCGTAAAATTATAATTGATGATTTTATTTTAACTTTAAAGAGAACAGCAAATCGAAAATTAAATCCTTTTGCTTTTCCTATTTTGGAAAACATTATTGGTTTTAATGAATATTCTCAAAATTTAGAAAAAATTACATTAGAAAAAGAATCTGTGAATTTTTATAAAGAAGATATAGAGGGGGTGATCAAAAAAAACGAACAAGAATTAGAAATTTTATTAAAAGTGCCGGATCCAAGAATTCAATATTTTTTTGCTATGACGGCTTCTTCTCCTACACCTATAGAATGTCTTGAGTATGCTGAGAAAAATCCAAATTTTATTTTAGATCATAATCCTATAAGTTCTGGAGCTTTTTTTTTGTATAAGTGGGAGAAAAATCAAAAATTGATTCTTAAGAAAAATCCACGGTATTACGAGATAAGCAAATATTTTTCTGAACCCTTACCAAGGATAGAAGAAGTATACTTTTCAGTAATTCGCTCAGCACCAACGATATGGACTTTGTTTCGACAAGGTTACATTGATAGAATTGGTTTAAATCAAGATACGATGCAACAAGTGTTGGATGGAAGTGTATTATCAGAAAAATATCAAAAATTAGGTATTCAACTAAATACTGCAAAAGAGCCTGTTACTTATGGTTGGGTATTTAATTTAGAAGATCCTCTGTTTAAAGATAATTCAGTATTAAGAAGAGCAATAGCTTGTGCAATTGATATAGAAGAAATGATTTATCGTTTTTTTAGAAATAGAGCAATACCTGCAAATGGATTAATCCCTCCAGAATTAGAAGGAAATTTAGAAGATGATCCCTTAATTAAAAAATATCCCATTCGAAATTGTAAAGATCAAGTTTTTACATATTTAGAAAAAGCAGGTTATCCAAAAGGAAAAAACTTAAAAACGAATTCTGATCTTGTAATTCGTTTAACTGCAGTTGCGGGTGGAAGTAATGCCTTGTATCAATTTTATACAGAATCCTTAGCGAAATATGGAATTCGTTTGATTGTAGATTTATATGATGCTCCCACATTTTTTGAAAAAAGACATAAAAGAGAATTTCAAATAGCAGGTTGGGGGTGGGGCGCAGATTATCCAGATCCACAAAATTTTTTTCAATTATTTTATAGCAAAAATATACATACTGGTTATAATGAGTCAGGTTATAACAATCCCGAATATGATTCTTATTACGAAAAATTATTAGTAACAACCGATAAAACTGAAAGAAAAAGAATTATTTATCGATTGAATGAATTTTTGTTAAGAGATTTGCCAGTTGTTTTTACATTTCATCCTATTACGTTTTCTATAAATTGGCCATGGGTAGAAACTATAGTCCCTCATCCTTTAGATTTAAATCAGTTGAAATATAGAAAAATAGATCCAGAACTTCGTTATAAAAAATGGTTTGAAATCAATTCTATTTTTTAATGTTTTTTGACATTGATTTCTATTTGTTTTTATTTCATATATACAATATTTTTTTATGATTTTAAGAATCATCTAATTATCTAAGTTAATCGATAAAAAATTTTTTTTATACTTATCATATGGATTAAAGTTTTATTTTCCGATACAAAACATAGAAAAAATTTTTCCTAAAATTTCTTCTGTAGAAACTTCTCCTGTTAACTCTGCTAAATGGTGGATTACATCGTTTAGCTCCGAAGAAATAATTTCTAAAGGGGTATTTTGTTTAAATAGATGTAAGACGTTGTTTAATGATTCATTGATTTTAGAAAAGTGATAATATTGTCTTTCTTCAAGTAAATAAGGATCAGAAACATAAGTTTGATTTTGAATGATTTTCTCTATAAGGTTTTTTAGTTCATCTAAATTTTCTCCGGTTTTACAAGAAAGATATAGTCCAAATAAGTTTTTATTGTTGATTTCTAAATTTTCTAATTTCCAAGCTTCGGGATGAAGTTGATCTTTTTTGTTTATGATATGGATTATAATTTTATTCGATATGTTTTGTAATAATTCTTTAATTTCTTGTGTAAATTCATATTTAGGTAAAGAACCATCAATTAGGTGTAAAATGATCAAACTTTTTTTAATAGCTTCTTTTGATCGTTTAATACCTTCTTTTTCGATGATATTGAGAGTTTCTCTAAGACCAGCGGTATCAACAATTCTAACTAAAATACCACTAATTTCTATCTCTTCTGATATATAATCTCTTGTTGTTCCTTCAATTTCAGATACAATAGAACGATCCCATCCTAAAATTTTATTCATCAATGAAGATTTGCCAGCATTTGTCTTTCCTACAATTGCAATTTGGATACCTTGAGAAATTTTTGCTAATAAGGAACTGTTTTTCAACAGATTCTCTATTTTGTTTTTTATTTCATTAACATTAAGAATCAAATTTTCTTTTTGAGTATATTCTATGTCTTGATCAGAAAAATCTAATTCCGCTTCAATTTGAGCTTTTAATAATAATATCTCCGCTCGTATTTTATTTACAAGCTTATAAAGATCTCCAAAATAAGTTTTTTTTATAGAATTGAATTCAAATTCTGAGCGAGCTTGAATCAATCTATTAATAGACTCTGCTTTTAGTAAGTCCATTTTACCATTATAAAATGCTCTTCTTGTAAATTCACCGGGTAGTGAAGGTCTTCCTAATGTTTCTGAAGAAACAAAATTTATGATTTTCTTTGCTATCAAAGGATTTCCATGGATATAAAGTTCTGCCATATCTTCGCCAGTGTAAGAATTTGGAGCTTTAAAAATTACAAACATTCCGTCATCGATCCATTCATCATTTATATAAAAATTAGCTCGTAAAAGTTTTCTATGTGGAAGTTCATAAAAATTTTCGTTATTGGGTGTTTTTGCTATTTTTTTTATAATCGAAAAAGTATTTTTTCCACTAATGCGAATGATTGCTATAGCCCCCCTTCCAGGGGGACTAGATAAAGCTATAATAGTATCTTCTTCAATGTCCATCTTAGTTAAATATTTTCTAAAGAGTTATTGTTTTGAGTACTATCCTTTTGAGATTTTTGTGTTTCTGAGGAGAGTTTTATAATTCGAATCCTTTTGTATAAACCATTTCCTTCTGATTCAGTAGTAACTCTTTTATCTTTTTCTAATTCTAAATGAATGATTCTTCTTTCGTATGGATTAAGCGGTTCCATTAGATAAGATTTACCACTACTTGCAACTCGATTCGCTATATTTCTTGCTGTTTTTTGCAAATAAAGTTTTCTTTTTTCTCTATATCTGTCTATATCGATTAGTATTCTTTTGTTTTTTTTTAGATGATTGTTCAATAAGAGATTGACTAAAAACTGAAAAGAATCAATATTTTTTCCTTTTTTTCCTATTATAAATGATTGATGTTTTGATTGTATAGAAATTACGTAATTTTCCGGAGTTTCTTTTGTATATTCAATTTCTATTTCGATTCCTAATTTGTTAAATAATGTATATGTTACTCCTCTAATTTTAGCAAAATCGGATAATGATTCTGTGTTTTTAACTTTTAATAAATTTGGTTTTTTTGAAAAAATTCCCCCTAAAAATCCTTTTTCCAACTCGAATTCTATTTTATCTTCTCCTATATTTAAAATTTGTGCTGCTTTTTTTAAGCCTTCTGCTTTTGATTTAATTTCTATTTCAAGAATAATATTCATATTCCACCTCTTTTTAATTTAAAAACTTTTTAGGAATTTTTTTATTTTACTTTTTTTTATGTTTCTGATTTGGAAAATTTTTCTACAATTATTTGCCATAAAATTGAAATAAGGTTTTGAACTGTCCAATATAAAGTAACACCACTCGGCATTCCCCAAAAAAAGAAAATCATAAGGATTGGCATAAAATACATTAAAAATTTTTGTTGGGGATCAGAAGAGACCATAGTCAATTTTTGCTGTAATAATTGTGAACCGACCATCAATAATGGTAAAATATTAATGTGAAAATTTTTTATAAAAATAAGATCTTTGATTACATAAACTGTATCTGGTTGAGATAAATCTTTCATCCAAAAGATAAAAGGACTTTTCCACAATTCTATGGCATCAGAAAAAGCACTATAGAGGGCAATAAATATAGGTATTTGAATTAGTATCGGAAAACATCCCATTGCTGGATTGATTTTGTGTTTTTTATAGAGATCCAAAATGCGTTTTTGTCTCTCTGTTGGATCCTGATATTTTTCGTTTATTCTATCTATTTCGGGTTTAAGGTTATGGAGTTTTTTCATTGTTTTTGCTTGGATTTGGTTTAAAGGATAAGTTAAAAACTTAAATAACAAAGCAATTATAATAATTGTAAAACCATAATTGTGAATGTATGCATTGATGAACCTCATTAAAATTACAATCCAATCTCGCAATTTAGAAAATAACGCTAAGAAACTGGAAGTATAAATAACATCACGAATACTTGAATCCAATTTAGTGATTCCGAATTCTTGTTGAAAAATATCAAAATCAATAATATTATGTTCTTCGTCACTTTTTAAACCAAGATAAACAATTTGATCAATAATCAAAGCATCATTTCTTTTTTTGTCTTCTGTAAGATAACCTACATAACCTCTGAGATTTTCAATAGTTTCTAAAGAGAAATATTTAATGGTATCTAATTCTTTATTTTCTTTTTTTGCTAATTTAAAGTTTAAAAATGTAGCAGTAAAAGAACCACTTCCATCATATGGTGGATGATTTAATAATACAATTCCATCGGGTAAATGTAAATCATTTTTAGATTCTAAAAATTGGGAATATATAATAAAATATCTGCTAAAAACTCCAAGATATTTTAATGAATTTTCTTTATCAGAATAAATCGTATAAATTCCTCTTTGAGATCCATTACAACTAAAAAGGCTTTCATTTGTTCCGAAACTGGGTATAGTTTTTAGGCTATTATCGTAGTTATAAAATCTACCATAAGAGGCTAAAATTCTTGAATTTTCTATATCTTCTGGTTCTGGACCTATTGCTGAAAAAGTTTTAAAGAATAAATCTCCATTCAATTCAAAATCTATCTCTTGATTGTTTTGTAGAATTGTGATTTGATGAATAAAATTCTCTTTTTTTAAGAAGCGATAGATTTTATAGAGAATAAGGCTATGATTTCTTATAAGAATTTCTTTAGAAAATTTTAC
This sequence comes from uncultured bacterium, assembly GCA_937928085.1. GTDB lineage: Bacteria > Spirochaetota > Leptospiria > Leptospirales > Leptonemataceae > SKYB61. The sequence continues at coordinate 116,241 of CALFVU010000007.1, forward strand.
GGTTATTATGGAATCATTCTCATAAATGTTATATTCAAAAATAGCTTGACTTAAAGTAGGTTCTGAAATTTGTTTTTTATAAAGATGAAGCTGAAAATCCATGCCTTTATTTCTTGTTATTTCTAAGGCTTTATATCTTTTTTCTATAGGATCTGAAGAATTTTCAAAAACAATACTAGGGATGTTGATTTTTGGGCTACTTTTAAGGTAGATCTTATCTATTTTTCCGCCTAATGTATTCAGTATAATTACATATTTTTCTGTTTCTATTGTGAATTGTTTTTCTGTATTATTTTTATTTTCAAAAGAAAAGTCTATCTGACTGGTAGAGATGATTGTTGTGTTTGTTGGATTTTCTTGTTGTTGTATTTGTTGTACGTTTTTTTGATGATCGTATTGAAAAATTTGAAAAATTAAAATTGTAGTAATCCCTAATAAAAGTATAGGGAATAAGGAACTACTGACTTGCTCTTTTTTTTCTTCCATTTTATCCTCTCAATTAATAATTTTTTGATATTTTAAAAAATTTAAAATTTGTTCTTGAATTATATAAGTTTTATATTTTTTGACTAAATAGCTTGGTAAGTTTTTATTAGGAAAAATTGCTAAATCTATGCTAAAATTATACTGTTTTAAAATTTCTCTCATTGCCTCTCTAACAATTCTTTTAAACCGATTTCGTTTATTGCTCTTACCCCATTTTTTAGATGCAGAAATAAAATATCTTAAATAATTCAAGTTATTTGTATAAAAATAAATTTTCAAATCTTTTGTGTAAATAATTTTACCTTTTTGTAAAAGAAAATCAATATCATTTTTTTTTCTTAAAATATATTTACTTTTTGAAAATCTCATCGGAAACGGTAAGTTTCCATCTTCCTTTTTTTCTTCTATTTGATAATACTTTTCTTCCGTTTTTTGTAGCCATTCTACTTCTAAAGCCATGAGTTCTAGCTCGTGAAATCTTCGAAGGTTGATAGGTTCTTTTCATATTGAACTCCTATGATTAAATATGAATACGTTATTTCTATATTTTTTTTTTATTATACAAGGTCAAATCTTTACTAATATAAGGAATTAGAAAAAAAAATTAATCAAGCTTGTTTAGTTTGATCAATAATTTTATGATTTAGAGGAAATTAAGGATAAAAGGAGTTTAATGTCTTCCCAAACATCTCTTTTGAGCGGAGATTGATCTCCTCCATTTCTTAATACATAGCTTGGATGATAAGTAACAATTATGGGTATGGATTTGTAATAATATACTTTTCCTCGAAGTTTGGTTACACCAATTTTTGTATTTAAAAAAAATTGACTTGCAGGATTTCCAAGAGCAACGATAATTTTTGGCATTATAAGCTCTATTTGTCGAATTAGAAAAGGACTACAAGATTGTACTTCTTCGTAATCTGGAGGTCTATCTTTTTCTCCTTTCATTTCTACTGTAGGCCTACATTTTACCACATTGGCAATATATACTTCTTTTCTTGGAATTTGGATTCCTTTTTCGATAATTTTTGTAAGCAATTCTCCTGCTTTGCCAACAAAAGGTCTACCAGTTTCATCTTCTGTTTTCCCCGGTCCTTCGCCTACAAACATTAAATCAGCTTTTGGATTGCCTTCTCCAAATACAACGTTTTTCCTAGTAATACATAATTTACATTTTTTACATTCCAGTGCAATTTTTTTTAAATCATCTAAATTGTTGACAAAATTAAAATTTGAATTCATCCATAGTGGTTCGAGAATTTTTGTTTCAATTTGTTGATTATGAATTTTAGCGTATTCAAACAAATCCATTCACAGCTCCAATAATTTCGATGCTAGTTCTGCCAATTCTGATCTTTCTCCTTTTTCTAAAGTTATATGTGCGAAGATTTCTTGACCTTTCATTTTATTAAAAACATACGAGATGCCGTTGGTGTATAGATTTAAATAAGGATGATCAATTTGGTAATAATCACCCGTAAAAACGATTTTTGTTCCTACTCCAGCTCGAGTTATGATAGTTTTTGCTTCGTGTGGAGATAAATTTTGAGCTTCGTCAATGATCATAAATTGCCTTGGAATGGATCTTCCTCGAATATAAGTTAAAGGTTCAACGTCTAATACTCCGATTTGCTTTAAATAACTAATTGTAGTTTGAAAGTCTTTTTTATTTTTTTTGTCTTCTTGTTGAATTTCTTCTTTTTCTTCTCCTTCTAATAAAAATTCAAGATTATCATATATTGGTTGCATCCAAGGTTTAATTTTTTCTTCAATTTCGCCAGGTAAAAAACCAATATCCCTTCCCATAGGAATTACAGGTCTTGCAATTAGTAACTTTTTGTAAATTTCTGATTCTAAAACTTGATGTAGCCCAGCTGCTAAAGCTAATAAAGTTTTGCCAGTACCTGCTCTACCAGCTATAGTAATTAATTGAATCTTTGGATCTAATAAAATATCAATCGCAAATCTTTGCTCTTTATTTTTTGGATAAATATTAAATACTTTTCTGTCTTTTAGAATTAAATGTAATTTACCATCTTTATGAGCTCTTGTTAGTGCACTTTTAGTTTCTGATTTTAAATGAATGAACTGATTGACTACTATGGGTTGTGATAATGACTCTAAGGAAAATTCCGGAGATGTCCAATAAACAGGTTCTCCTTTATATAATTTATTAATCCATTCTTCAGTTGTATTGATACTTAATTCTCCAGAATATAACTTCTCTAAACTATTTTCTTTATTAGTATTGTAATCTACAGCTAATAAACCTAATACATCAGCTTTAATTCTTAAATCTGCATCTTTCGTTACAATTGTCACTTTTTTATTATGATTTTTTTTTATTTGAATTCCTATAGAAAGTAAATAATTATCTTTAATCACTTTATTGAGTCCTTCTGGTAGTTCTTCTAAATTATCTAGTATATAAACTTGAATGATTGAATCATTTTCTAATTGTACACCTTCTGTAAGTTTTCCTTTAAAACGAAGTTGATCAATTGATCGTATAATTTCTCTCGCAGCTTTTCCAATACTTGACATTTCTCTTTTAAAAGAATCTAGTTCTTCGATAACAATTAAAGGTATAATTACATTTTTTTTTGGAAATTTTAAGTAAGCGTTTGGGTCAAGAAGTAAAATGTTGGTGTCTAGAATAATATAATCCATAATTCTTTTTTACAAAAAATCATAGATAGTAAAACATTTTTTATTTTTTTGTAAATTATGTTAATATCTACTCCTTCTAAAATCAATTTCGACAAAAATTTTTTATATATTCAGTGGAAAGATGGAAAAGAGTGTAAATATAATCTTTTAAATTTAAGAAGATATTGTCCTTGTGCACAATGCAGAGGAGGGCACGAAGTTGATTCAATTCGTACTACTTTACATATAGAAAACATAGAAATGGTAAGTTGGAAAAAAGTAGGAAGATATGCAATTTCTATCGTTTGGTCTGATGGACATTCTAATGGTATCTATACTTATCAACATTTAAGAAAAGCTTGCGATGAAAATATAGAGTATGGAGATTTATTTTAGAAAATTCTTATTCTTTCCAAAGGATACATTCACCGGGGCAGATTTCCATTTGGTTTTGAATTTTTTCCCAATCTTCTTTAAAAATTATAGCAGAATTAATGTTTTCTCCATGATTGTGTGTTTCTGATAAATCTTGATCATCGAGTCGAAAATATTCAGGCAGGTTCGAAACACAGCTACAACAAGAAGTGCAATCGATTTTTTCCACATATACTATTTTGTAGTCAACCCCTTCTACTAAGTTATCTTTTAATGATTTTGGTTGCATAAATCCAAAAAAAATAAGCTTTATTTTTGTCTACTTTTTTAAAAATCAAAAAATATAACTTAAAATGATAAAAAAATCCGATTTAAAAACTGATGTTATCTGTTAAAAGAATTGATGAAAACTATCCCGTTTATGTTCAAGAATTTTGGACGAATAAACAAAGACAAATGCATTCTATGCATTATTCTATCAGTTATCGTGCTTCTTTTAAGCCTGAATTGCCAAATTACTTTATACAAAAATATGCCAAAGATCTCAGTCAAGTTATTATGGATCCCTTTTCTGGTCGGGGAACAACAATTTTACAAGCAAATTTGATGGGATTTAGAGCTATTCATAATGATTTAAGCCCTATTTCTTTTTTTATTGTAAAATCTAGACAAGTTATACCAGATTTCGAAGAATTTCTTCATAGGTTAAGAAAAATACCATTTAAAAAACATCGTAAAGAACCAAATAAACAAGAAAAAGAAAAATTTTATCCTTTTTATCATCCTGATACATTTAAAGAAATTTTGAATTTAAGAGAAGAGTACATACATAACAAAGAAGATCCTGTATTACGATATATTGTATTTATTGCATTAACTCGATTGCATGGTCATTCTGATGGTTTTTTTTCTGTCTATTCTTTTCCTCAGTTTTCAGTTTCTCCAGAAGCACAACGTAGAAATAATGTAAAAAGAAACATAAAGCCCGAATATAAAGATATACAAAGTAGAATCATAAAAAAATATCAAACAGATCATAAAGACGAATTACCAAAACATTATCGAATATCAAAATGGAATGAATATTATCAATTAAATTCAACAAATCTTTATTTGATACCTGATAATTACGTAGATTTAATTATCACCTCTCCTCCATTTTTAGATAAAGTGGATTATGTAAAAGATAATTGGCTTAAGGCATGGTTTTTAGATCTGGAAGAAGAGATGAATTCTATATCATTTGGCATTTATCGAGATCTGGAAGAATGGAAAGAATTTATGAAAAAAAGTCTAAAAGAGATGATTCGAATTATCAAAAAGTTTGGGCGAATTGTAATAGAAGTAGGAGAAGTAAAATACAAAAAGCAAAAATTATATTTGGATAATGTGCTTGCTGATTTAATTCAAAAAAATTTTTCGAATGTAGTTGTAGAGGAGCTAAATATAAATTCACAAAAATTTACAAAATTATCTAATTGTTGGAAAATAATGAATAACGAAAAAGGTACAAATACTAATCGATGTTTAGTTATAAAAAAAATTCACTCTGAACTGGTAATTAAAAATTCTGTGAATCAATCTCGTTTATTTTTAGTAAAAAAATATTTATGAGTTTTATTTTTAAATTTTGTCAAGTTTTAAGATTTTTTAATTTAATAAATCATATATAAATTTTTTTTTATTTTTTACAAAATGCCGATAAAAAGCATCAAGAGGTATGTATGTTAAGATCCTTATGGACAGCAGCTACGGGTATGATTGGTCAACAATACCAAATGGATACCATCGCAAACAATTTATCTAACGTTAATACAACTGGATTTAAAAAAAATCGAGTTGATTTCGAAGATTTGATCTATCAACAACATATACTTGCAGGTACACCAGCTACTCCAGTATCAGAAATTCCTACTGGTGTATATGTAGGAAGTGGAACAAAAGTAGCAGCAACGCAAAAGCTTTTCGAAATGGGTAGTTTACAAAATACGGGTAATAAATTTGATGTAGCAATTACTTCTGAAGTTGGTTTTTTTAAAATCCTTTTACCAGACGGTAGTTTTGCTTATACACGAGATGGTTCGTTTAAAATTGATTCGAATAGACAAATTGTTACATCTAATGGTTATTTATTGGAACCTTCTATTATACTACCTGAAGGAGCGATCAATAACACATTGCAAATTTCCGAAGATGGAGATGTGTATATTAAGATCAAAGATGATATTCGACCTGTTAAGATTGGAAAAATTCTTTTATATCGATTTGTAAATCCTGCCGGCTTACAAGCTATTGGAAATAATTTGTTTAAAGAAACAGTAGCAAGTGGTCCAGAAATTGAAGGAATACCGGGTAGGGAAGGTTTTGGTAGTCTATTGCAAGGCTTTTTAGAAATGTCAAATGTAAAAATTGTAGAAGAGATGGTAAATATGATTGTTGCACAAAGGGCTTATGAGTCTAATTCTAAAGCAATTATTACATCGGATAATATGTTAGGAACCGCAATTTCGATGAAGCGATGAAAAAAATTGATCTTCTTTTTTTTATTTTTTTTCTTCTTAATTTTCTTTTTTATTTAAAGTATCATAATTTACATAGGTTTCTTTTAGCAGAAGATTTATGGAATGATAGTTTATATACAAATAGAGTATCCCAATATAAAATCGGTAATATTATAGTTATGGATTTTAATGAAAAGGTTCAGGTGCGTCACGAAATAGATACAACAAAAGATAAAAGATTAGTGATAAAGTTAATCCCAGATAAGATACTTTTTGATTATTTGCCAGAAATCAAAGATGATAGAAGCTCCCAAACACAACTTAGAAAAAACCAAAAAGATAAAATTGATTTAAATTTTAAAATGGCATTAAAAATAATCGCAATCAATACAAATGAAAATACAATCCGATTAGAAGGTTTTAAACAATTTACTTATAATGATGTACAATATCAGATTTTCTTTCAGGGGGAGACAAATCCAAATTTTATTAAAAATCATACTATTTCATCGGAATATATATATAATAGCAATTTCCAAATTGACATTAAAGAAACAACAAATCAAAATTTACAATTACAAAATGAAAGAATAGAAATTAACGACGAAACTAAGAGAAAAATATTTATAGAATACTTAAAAAAAATATTACAAGAGCAATCGATCAATGTACCGTAGATTTGTATTTTTGATTATAGCATTTTTTTCTTTATTACCACAAGAAAAAATTAATGAAAAGGTTCAATATCTACAAAAAAATTACAAATATAAATTAAAAGATATCGTAAGAGTGGTAGATTTTAGAAATAATCAATTGTTTGGTTATGGAATTGTAGTTGGACTAAAGGGAACTGGAGATACTAAATTTGCAACAAATAGAGAAATCCTTTCCAAGGTTTTAGATAAAATGAATATACAAATTGATTTAAAACATTATGAACCTCGAAATATAGCTAGTGTTTTGGTTACAGCTGAAATTCTGCCTTTTGCAAAAAAAGGTGATAGAATTACATGTATAGTTTCTTCTATCGGAGACGCTAAATCTCTAGAGGGTGGTATTTTAATTCAAACTCCTTTATATGGTGCAAATGGAAATGTGTATGCAGTGGCTCAAGGAAAACTTTTTACAGAAACAACGGATTCTAAAATACAAGAAAAAATCACTTCCGCATTACTTCCTTATGGTGCGATAGTAGAAAGAAATTTAGAAGATAAAGATGTTAGCAATATTGTAAGGCTTCAATTAAAAGATTTTGATATAATAACTTTAAATACAATTTATAAATTTTTAAAAGAAAATTATCCATCCAATAATATAAAAATTGATGGAGGAAGTATAGTTTTAGAATTTTTAGAAAATCAAAATACATTGAACGAGGTTTCTAAAATCCTTGAGGAAGAACTGCTTCTTCCAGAAAAGAATAAAATTGTTATCAATCAAAATACAAAAATGATTGTTGCAACTGGAATAATTTCTGTAAAACCGTTTTTTTTAGGAAGAGTTTTTTCTAATTATAAATATGATAAAATTCAAAGAGAAGCTTTTCAAGGAATCTATATTCGTACTCCAGCTGATAATGAAGAATTAAATCAAATGATTTATATTCAAGCAAATACAATGGAAGAATTGATCAACGAATTTAATAAACACAGGCTAACTATAGAGGAAATCATTAGTGTTTTCCAGAGTTTGATCGAATTAGGTCATATCAAAGCAGAGTTGTTAATAAGATAGTATTTTTATATTTAATAAATTTTTCTTTCATTTAAAGGTGTTTTTATAAATAACTATTCTAACAAAAGAATTTGTCTCTGAATTTCTTTTTGTATAGAATCAAGATATTCTATATAAGAATTGCTATTTTTAAAATATGATTTTTTTTGTTGAACAATTTGATTTAACTGATTTAAAATTTGTATTGTGTAATTCTTGATTTCTTGATGTTCTTTCATGTAGTCTCTTCGCAAAATACTTCTAAGATTGATTGGATAAATGTCGCGTGCTATCATACCTACTTTTTCTTGAACTGTTTTTGGTTCTATGATGAGAAATTTTTCTTCTTCTTTTGATTTATAAGCTTTATATTTTAATGTAAATCCAAAAAATAGTTTATGTAGTTCTTTTTTTCTTGTATCAAAATCATTTAGTTTTAAGTAGAGATTCCATTTTTCATCCCAGCTTAATGAATTAAAATCCTTCGGAATTTCTTCTTTGGGCAATTCATCAGTTTCTACAATTCCCAACTCAGCTGAATAGAACTTCCATATATTATTTCTTTCTTGTTTAAGAATTCGAATATCATCAGGAGAGGCTAGAAATAAATTATAGTTTTCTTTTGGGGCTTGTGAATTATAAACATAATGATCCAATGCTCTTCGTTCGGGATAATATCCTGCTTCTAAGTCATTCATTAAAGATAAATAACTATCAGGATGTTTTTTATTTTCAAAAAAGATTTGATAAGAATGGTTATTATTAAAAAATACAATTATTTTTACATCGCCATTTTTTGGATTTCTTATGGAGTTATAAATTACTTCTTCTTCTGCTAAAAGTTTACCTCTTTGAATTCTTTTTTTTTCTAAAATTAGATAATATTTTTTTATAATTTCCTTTATATCGCTTTTTATTTCTACATCTACCATATAACTAAATTAGACTATTAAATTTAATTTTTATTTAAATTTTTTTTGTTCTTACTAGTCAATACTCATTTTTTTTTAATTTAAATTAGTTTAAGAAAAATTCTTAAATTTTAATTGTGTAATGATATTGTATTTTTTAATTTCTGATTAAGTTTTTTTTGAATTAAATATATTTTTGAATAATTTTTTTAAGATGATCCTTTGGTAAAAGACCTATAATTTTATCAATAGGATGACCATCTTTGTAAATTACTAATGTAGGAATAGCAGTAATACCAAGAGAATTAGCCACTTCTGGGTTTTCATCTACATTGATTTTCTTAAACTGAATATTTTTCATTTCGTTAGAAAGTTCTTCTATTATAGGAGATAAAATTCTACAAGGACCGCACCATTCTGCCCAAAAATCAATGATAACAAGACCTTTTGATGTTTCTTCTGTAAAGGTTGCGTCTGTGATTTCTTTTACTGCCATAAATACCTCTTTATATACTCTGTAATTGGATTCAATATAAAATAAATAAATATTTTAGCAATTACTTTTTTTTCGTTCCTTTCTCTTTTTTTTCTTTTTCCAAAATGGCATCGATTTTTTCTTTTGTAGATTCTAAAGCTAAACTGATTTTATTTTCTTCTTGTTTGTTTCCAATGAAATTATAAATTCTTTTTAATAATTCCTGATTTTTTTTTACATTTTGTAAGCTTTCTAAATCTTTAGAGGCTAACTCATATTTAGATCGATATTCTTGAGAAGCTTTTTGTAAAATTTCTATTAAAAGATCTAAATGATTATGTAAAGCTTCATAAAACTCCATGTCTGGATTTTTTGTTTTTTCTAGTAATTTAAAATCTAAAAATATAAAAATTAATAATGCAAATTTCTGGTACAATTCCGGCAGAGACCATCGATATTTTCCTGGAAGTTCTAATTCATATATTTTATTGATAATTAAATTTAAAGCTTTCATTAAATGATATCGTTGGATAGGATTGGTTTTAGAAATTTTTTGTAAAAATTCTTGATTATCTGTAAAACTGGATTGATGATCAATTTTTGCTAGATTTAAAAAATCCGAAATAATCGAATAAATTTCTTTTCTAGCATCACTAATGTATGCGTCTCCTCTTATGTTCTGGATAACCTGTGATAAGATTGCAATATTGCAATTTATAGAAGCTTTTTGAATTTTAATAATACATTCTTTAATTTTTGCATATTCCAATATTTCCTTTTCTTTTTTACCAACAGAAACAATTATTTTTGCTTCTTTTTCTAATTCTTGCAATTTTTCTTTGTACTTATTATATTTTGTTTTAAATTCTTCTTTTTCTTTTTTCATTATTGCCATTTGAGCTATTCTAGGAAATTTAAATAAATTATCAATGTTTTTTTTTCTTGTATTTCAAGAATCTTTTGTTTACTTGGTAGTATGAAAATTTTTTTAATAATAGGTGGATTGGGTACGACAGAATTAATAATTATTTTAGTAATAGTATTATTACTTTTTGGTGGTAGAAAAATACCTCAACTTGCGAAAGATATTGGGTTAGGAATTAAAGAGTTTAAAAAAGGATTAAGTGGCAACGAAGAAATTGAAAAAATAACTTACGAGGATTCTAGTGATTCTTTTACAAAATCCAAAAATGAGGTTAAAAAAACTGTTAAGAAAAAGAAAAACACATAACTTTGATTTTATTTCGTAATGGAGAAAAAAAGAAAAGTTACTAATGTAAAAAAAACACCAAAAATAGTTAAAGAAAAAAAAAATACTTCAAAAGAAAAACTTCCTGAAGAGATAAATCCTCGCGAAAAATATATGACAATTGGGGATCATCTGGAGGAGCTAAGAAAAAAGATTTTTTATGTAATTGGTGTTTGGCTTTTTTTTTCTTTAATAGTAGGTATTTTTATAGAAAAAATACACATTTTTTTGGTTCAACCTTTTAAAGAAGTATCTAATTATCAATTGATATTAGGAACGATTTACGGACCGTTAGAAATTTATTTTAAACTTGCTATTGTTATTGGTGTTTTAATTTCTCTGCCGATCAATTTAAATATTTTATGGAGTTATATAACACCAGCTCTTAGTGAAAAAACAGCTATTATCGGTCATGTTGTAATTTTTATTTCTTCGATTTTATTTTGGCTTGGTGTTGCATTTGGTTGGTTTTATCTTTTTCCTTTTTCCTTAAAGATGATGTTAGAAAGTTTTTTACCAGCTGAAACTATTGCACAAACTACCGTTGAAAAGTACTATAGTTTTTTGTTTATGATACTAATAGGAACCGGAATTTCTTTTCAACTTCCCTTGTTGATAGTTTCTTTAGGATCGATAGGGTTAGTTACCCTGGAATGGCACAAAAAAAAATGGAAATTTATAATAATCTTAGTTTTTTTACTTTCTGCATTTATAACTCCACCCGATCCATTAAGTATGTTTGTGATGGCATTTCCATTGTTATTTTTGTATTTTTTTTCTGTAGGTATAGTTTGGCTTATAGAGAAAAGAAGAAACAATTAAATTTGATCTGCATAAACTAATTGTATTGTTTTTATTTTTTTCCATTCATTTCGAAATTTATCATAATATGTAAATTGTTTTAATCTTGATAGGGAATCATACTCATAAACACACTTAGATTGAGATTCTAGTGAAGTTTTATTTCTTTGAACTAAACGATTATCCTTATAAATATATTCGATTTTCATTAAAGTTACATTATTTTCTTTAAATTCTAATGATTCGACCAATCCGTTTTTTAATTTTATTATAAATGGTTCGATATAATTATTTGAAAATTCTTTACCGGTAATTTTATTTTTTTCGTATTGATACTTCCTCGTAAGAATCAATTGGTCATTTTTATAAAATTTGATATTAACTAAATTTTCTTTATAATATTCTCTTACTTTTAAAGAAATAGGATTTTTTAAATGATCGAAATACACTTCTCTGGTTACTTTACTGTTCGAATCGTAAAAGTATTGAATCTCTCCTTTAAGCTCATTTTTATCGTTAAAAATTTTTTCAGCAATTAATTTACCATCAGGTGAATACTGCAGTAAAGATTTTTCTAAAATTTGATCTTTTTCGTTAAGAGCAATTAGCATGTATGGCCTTTTATTGATATTTGGATCTCCATAAAGAAGAGTTGGACCTAAAGGATTGAAAGTTCCTGGTTCATAAATATCAAAACCCAACATTTTTTTATTTTCTAAAGGAAAAATAGAATGAAATACAAAAAAAACTGCAAGACAACATGTAAGAAACTTCATACTAGTCATTATATTCGGATAAACACAAAAAAATATTAGTATAAAATCATATTTCAATATTTGAAAAAAATCAAATGTAATTATTTATTAAAAATGTATAATTGTAAAATAAAGAAATAAAAACATAATTTATATAAAAACTAATCTATAAAACTTCGTAAAAATATAACAATAAAAAAGATAAAATAAGGGGAGGATTGTATGATTGAAAACCAGATAAGGGAATTAAAAACACATAAAGAAGATTTATATAAAATACTTAAGGATATGTTGGAATGGGAAGAGAAAAATTATCGTGTGGTTTCTAATGTAGAAGCTAATGACAGGAATCTAAAAAAATTATTTTTAGAACTACATCCGAATAAAGTAAGAATTACACTATTAAAACTCGATACATTTTTATATTTTGTTGTGCTTCAATATAAGACGTTTTCTGATGAGATTACGACTAGTTGGATCCATGAAGATTTAGTGTATAAAGAGAGATGTATTCTAAAAAATAAACCAGAAAATATCTCTCATCAATTGATAACATTAACAGATCTATATGAATTAGCAGAACCAATAGAAGATCCTCAGTTGGTTGTTAGCCAGAGCATGACAGCATAAAACAGTGAGAATGGAGCGGGAAACGGGACTTGAACCCGCGGCCTTCTCCTTGGCAAGGAGACGCTCTACCACTGAGCTATTCCCGCATAATGCGAGTGAAGGGACTTGAACCCTTACGCCTTATAGGCGCCAGACCCTAAATCTGGTGTGTCTACCAATTCCACCACACTCGCTTATTAGCAGTGTAGTATTTTGTATAAAAGCAAGTAAGTCAATCTTTTCTTTATTTTATTTAATATTTGGGCGAACGACGGGACTTGAACCCGCGACCACCAGAGCCACAATCTGGCGCTCTACCAGTTGAGCTACGTCCGCCATGTTCGCGTCAGGGAGGATTCGAACCCCCGACCTGCGGCTTAGAAGGCCGTTGCTCTATCCAGCTGAGCTACTGACGCATATCGGGATGGCAGGATTTGAACCTGCGACCCTCTGCACCCAAAACAGATGCGCTCCCGCTGCGCTACATCCCGTTAGCTTCCATTTTTTTTAAAAAACCCTTTTCGTCTATAAAAAATTAATGACAATTTTATAATACTCTTAAAATCATCTAGATAAATCATTAAAAATTATGAAATCCATACAAAAAAAAATACAAACATCATTTCAAAAAGTTTACTCTCCTATTTGGGAAAAAATAAAATCTACCTCCGAAGATCCAATAAAACAACAAATCGAAATAATGTCTCGATTGAGGTTATTTAAAGATATACCAAAAACTACGATCAGATTAATTCGTGCTAGATGTCATCAAAGAATTTATAAAAAAAACGAAGTGATTTTTTACGAAGGAGAACCAGGAATAGGATTATATATAATTATAGAAGGTAAAGTAGAAATATATAAAGAAAAAAATAATAAAAAAATAATTCTTTCTACTTTATCATCTGAAGATTTTTTTGGCGAACTTTCTTTATTAGTTATCGATAAACCAAGATCCGCTTCTGCTGTAGCATTAGAACCTACAACATTATTAGGATTTTTTAATCCCGATTTAAAGGTTATTATGAAGCGAAATCCGCATATTGCTTCGATAATTTTGTTAAATATTGCTAATATTATAGGAGAAAGGTTGATTAAAACAAACGAATTATTAGAAAAATACTTAGAATTTTCAGGTGAGTTTTATGAGAAAGATTAATCTTGCAAATTTAATTGTTAAAACTCTTTTTTTTGGTTTTGTTTTTTTTATCATTTTTTTTATTTTTTATGGAATTAAAGAATTGGCTGTTTCTTTTCTTATTGCTTTTTTACTTTCTTTGTTTTTAAATCGTTTTGTTTATTTTTTTGAAAGCATAGGAATTCCAAGATTGGCTAGTGTGATTTTTGTGATTTTATTTGTGGTATTATTTTTAATTTTTATTTTTCAGTTGATCTTTCCTTTTTTTGTAGAACAGATCAATAAATATTTAGAACTTGCGAAATACATTATGTCTCGATTGCCAGAACTAATCAATAAATTTAATCAAGAGTACAGTCGATTTTTACCAGAAGGTTTTCGCAACATACAAATTGATTTAAAATGGGTATTTGATTCTCTATTAATAAAACCTCTACAAAATTTAAATTTATTTGATATCATTCCTAATATTTTAACGTTTTTGATTATAACTCCGATTCTTTTGTTTATCTTTTTATTAGAAGGAGATAGTATTTATCAGTATTTGATGAGTTTAGTTCCTAACAGATTTTTTGAGATGACTGTAATGATCACCTACAACATAAAAAATGGTATTATATCTTATTTAAGAGCTTTAACTATTCAGATTTTTATTTTAGCAATGATTTTGATTCCAGGATTGATGTTAATACATTTACCTTATGGAATTGCCTTAGGGAGTTTTGCAGCCCTAATTAACATAGTTCCTTATATAGGTCCTATTCTAGGAGTTTTGCCTATCATAATGGTTGCTCTAATTAGTGATGCTTATCTTTTGCCTTTATCTTTAATTGTTTTTGGTATAGCTCAGCTTGTGGATAATGTTTTTACCCAACCTATAATTTTAGCAAAATCAATCGATGTTCATCCTATTCTTGCAATTCTTGCTTTAATTACTTTTCAAAAATGGATGGGAATATTAGGAATGGTGATTGCAATTCCTGTAACTGGAATTTTAATTATGACCATACAAACTATGTATAAATCTTTAAAATCTTTTGATATTTTATAAAAATTTTTTTATTTTTTTTGAATTATAAAAAAAATTACTTTTCTAAAAGGATAATAAAATAAAGTCTTCCAATCAATTGGGTTTCTTTAAAAATATTAAAAATTATATGATATTGTCTATATTGATCAAAATTAATTAAAAAAACTTTGTGACTCAGATTTTCTGGTGCTTTTAAAGAGAGTTTGAATTTTGCATACGAAAATTCTTGTATAAATATAGCAGCGATTTGATTGATGATTTCCATTAAAATAGAGTTTGCCATTCCTTTTTGGTATGTATCTGTATGATATTTTTTACTAATATGTGGAAGAATTTTTAATTTCGTAGCTCCATCCATAGAAAGGAAAAAAATACCAGAAAAATCTCCTTCGAAAGAAATTTTTGTAGCGAATTCGAAACAAATACCTTCATTTAAGGAAGATCCAAAAGCTTCTCTTTTAAGTGTTATGTCAAAATGATCAATAAAAAATTCTGGCAAAACGTGCGAAAGAGTTAAGATGATTTTTTCGTCTAAAAGTGGATTCATGTTTTTATATGCTCGGAGGGGGACTTGAACCCCCACGCTTTTCAGCCCTACCACCTCAAAGTAGTGTGTCTACCAATTCCACCATCCGAGCTTAATGTATCATAAAATTTTTGTTTTTTTCTATGTCGAGATTTTTTTAAAGGTTGATTTGTCTGAGATATTCTTTTATTTTTAATTCTAGATTTTCTTTATTGTCAGATGCATACAAAATACTTCTACCAACATTGATTAAAATATTTTTGCCAAAAATTTCTTTGACTGTTTTTACATCACCACCTTGGCTGCCGACTCCAGGAATAAAAATAGGAATATCTTTTAAAATATTTTTAATTTCTATAAGATGCTTTTTCTCATTTGTAGCTCCTACCACAGCCATCACATTATTGTTTATCTGGTTCCATTCATATATTTTTGATGCGATAGTTAAATAAAGTGGTATGTTTCCATAAAATTCAAATTCTTTATTTGAGGGATTCGAAGTTAAGCAGAGTATAATACAACCTTTTTGTGAATATTCTATAAAAGGACGTATAGAATCTATACCAAGTAGAGGATTAATGGTAATGGCATCGAAATTCCAAGTTTCAAAGAAAGCTTTTGCATAATGTTTTGCTGTGTTTTCGATATCTCCCACTTTTGCATCAAGAATAAGAAATTTTTTTTCGTTTTTTGAAATATCTTTTATTTTTTTGATGATTTGTTCAAGGATTTCAATTCCTTCTTTTCCAAGAGATAAGTAAAAAGCAATATTAAATTTATAAGCAATGCAATGGGAATAAGTAATTTGTATAATATCATTTAAAAAGTCATACACACCACTAATATTTTTTGAATAACCGTTTGGTAAAAATTTTAGATCGGGATCCATTCCAACGCAGAGATTATTATTTTTTTTTAAGATTGTGGTTTTAATTTCTTGATTAAAGGTTGACATTGAATATCACTTAATTATTATGCTTTCAAATTTTTCAACAATAAATAAGGAGGAACTTGTGGCGAATCAGGAAATAAAAGCGAAAAATTTAGCTGAATTATATAAAGAAGCAGCAGAGAAATTTGGGGATAAACCCGCATTTGCTACCAGGAATAAAGATAAAGTATTTGTTCCAGTTTCATTCAAAGAACTTTACGAAATGGGGGTCAATTTAGCTACTGGGTTTATCGATCTTGGAATCGAGCAAAGAGAACATGTTTGTTTTTTTTCGGATAATCGTTTCGAATGGATTTTAGTGGATTATGGAATACAATTATGTGGAGCTGTGGATGTTCCTCGAGGTTCTGATGTAACAGATGGTGATATTACCTATATTGTTCCACATTCCGATGCGAAAGTTGTAATAGTTGAAAATCAAATGGTTTTGGATAAAGTATTAAAAAACAAATCAAAATTAACAAACATCAAACATATTGTTATAATGGAAAAAGAGGCAAAAGCATCTAATGGGGTGTTGCGACTATATGATATTTTAGAAAAAGGAAAAAGTCTAAGAGCGAATGGAGATAGAAGAGTAGAAGAAAGAATGGCAAACATAAAAGAGGATGATCTTTTTACTCTAATTTACACTTCTGGTACAACAGGTGCACCTAAAGGTGTTATGCTAACTCATAGAAATATAATTTCCCAAGTAAAAAATTTGCCTTCAGAAATTAAACTTTCTTCCGAAGATAGAGTTTTATCAATTTTACCAGTATGGCATATTTTCGAAAGAATGTTTGAAATGCTTTCTATATCGCGAGGATTATGCACCTATTACACTAATATTAGAAATTTACGAGAAGATTTACCTATCGTAAAACCTACTTTTATGGCTTCAGCTCCTAGATTATGGGAGAGTGTATACCAAGGTATTCTTACTAAAATAGAATCTTCTCCTCCTATACGAAAAGCATTGTTTAACGCAGCTTATTATTGTTCAAAAAAATTCAAAGGTGGTATTCGATTCCTTACATTTAAAGAATTAGATACTACTGGTAGAAATCTTATATATTCGTTTTTTCTTGGTATTTATCATTTAATTAATGTGATTATTTTTTTAATTCCTAATTTCTTGTTAGATTTGATTGTTTTATCCAAAATTCGTGCAGCTACGGGTGGAAAGTTAAGGGGTTCTGTTTCAGGAGGAGGTGCGTTGCCTTTGCATGTAGATGAGTTTTTTAATAATATAGGAATTCCCGTTTTAGAGGGGTATGGAATGACAGAAACTAGCCCGGTTTTAGCAGTAAGGACCTATTCGAAATTAGTTATAGGTACGGTCGGACCTCTTTATCCAGAAACACAGCTAAGATTAGTAGATATAAGCACAGGTGAAATTTTATATACTACAGAACCAAATGGTCCTAAAAAACGAGGTGTAAAGGGAGAAATTCATGTTAAAGGTCCCCAAGTTATGAAGGGTTATTATAAAAATCCAGAAGCAACCGAAAAGGTCTTAAAAGATGGATGGATGAATACGGGAGATTTAGGAATGATGACATATAATGACTGTTTGAAAATTGTAGGTCGTTCTAAAGATACTGTGGTTCTCTTAGGTGGGGAAAATGTAGAACCAGTACCAATTGAAAATAAATTAACAGAATCTCCATTAATCCATCAATGTATGGTGGTAGGACAAGATAAAAAGTATTTGTGCGCTTTAATCGTTCCTTCTTTAGAACAATTTAAAGATTACGGTTCCACTTACGAAGAATTAGCGAAAAATGAAGAAGTCCTAAAACTTTTAAGAAACGAAGTTAAAAGATTAGTATCGGGGGAAACTGGTTTTAAGTCCTTTGAACGAGTAGTTGATATAAGATTATTACCAAAACCATTCGAAGTAGGTGATGAGCTAACCAATTTATTTAAAATTAAAAGACATGTAGTAACAGAAAAATATAAACATTTAATTGAAGAAATGTATAAAGAATGAATTTTAAAAGCTTTAGCAATTCATAATAATTGCTAAAGCTTTGTAATTATGCAAAAAAGTAGAAATGATTTAGAATTTTTGGTAGAAAAATCTGAATTCTATTCTTTGATTATAGATCATTTGTTTTTTCTTGTAGTTGATCTAGAAGGAGTTATTGAAAATATAAGCAATAATTTTTTAGAAGAACTAAAATTTCAGAAAGAAGAATTATTAAACAAAAAATTACTAGATTTTATTGATCTTGATTTCTCTGATGACATTGATTTTTCAAAAATCTTATCAGAGAAAAAATCTAATTTTTTACTCATAAAATTTTTTAAAAAAGATAAAACTGCTTTATGGACCAGAAGTATAGTTTTAGGTAAGGAAAATAAAATCTTTTTTTTATTAAAACCTATTGAAGAAACTTTTCAAGTTTTAGAAAGTGAAAAATTCCGGAATATCATTTATGAAATTCAAAAATTGTCATTTGAGGTGGGAGATTTAAAAACATTTTTAGATAAATCTTTAGAAATCATTTTATCGATTCCTTGGTTGTCCGTGGAAGCTAAGGGTGGATTTATGCTAAATTACGATAATGAACTAAGGCTTATTTCTTATGTTAATGTAAATTCGTCACTTGTTCAAATGTGTAGTAAAGTTCCTTTTGGTAAATGTTTATGTGGAAAAACAGCGGAAAATAAAGAAATTCTATATAAACCTTGTATTGACGAAGAACACGAAAACAAACCAGAAGGAATGCAACCTCATGGGCATTATAATATTCCTATTTTACACGGAAATCATGTATTAGGTGTGTTGTTTTTATATATAAGAGAGGGAGTTCCGAAGAAAGAAGAGCATATTGAATTTTTTAAAATACTTTCTTCTACATTATCTCCGATTATTTTAAAATTTCAATTCGAACAAGAATATCAATATACAATAATTAAACAGATTCGCATCAATGAAGAATTAGTCAAAAATATAAAAGAAGTTCAAAAATTGCAAAAATTATTTAACACATATATTCCAGATTTTATATTAAGACATTTAGAAAATAATAATTTTAATAAATATCCATTTTATAAAGATAAAAGATGTTATTTGTTAGTCAATCTAAGTGGAATTTTAGGTTTTAGTAGTGTTTTTCCAATGCAAAAAGTTTACGAAACCTTAACAGAATTTTATTCTGTTATTGTAGATACTATTTTAGAATTGCATGGAGAGATAGAACAATACTTAGAAGATAAAGTTTTCGGACTTTTCAATACAGCGAAAGATGCAGTAGAAGCTTCAATTAAAATTTATTATTTAATCCAAAAAATCAACTCTAAACGAGAAACTTTATTTTTAAAACCTTTTAAGTTTCAAATTGCTATACATTATGGAGAAACTTTTGTTGGTATTGTGGGAAGCTCTAACAAAAAAAATTGGATGAGATACGGTGAAACTATTCGATGGTTAGAAATAATGCAAAAAAAATGTGAGTTTAATAGAATTATTGTATCAGAAATAGTGTATGAGAATTGTAAAGAACAATATAAATTTTCCAAAAGGTATAAACTTATTCGAGACAAATTGCAAAACAACTTTCTTTATGTAAGATATTTAGATAAATTTTGAGTGAATCAATATTTGCTATAATACTCTAAAAAGTAATTGCCCAAAATGGACAAATGTATTATACGAATTTTATGAATAAAAAAAATATTTTTTTTATCCTTTTAATGTTTTTTTTTAAAACTACATTACAATCTCAAAATTACGATGAAGTTTTAATAAGCAAAAATCTAAAAGAAATTCCACTGGGAGAGAAAATCTATATCTACGAAGATAAAATGAATATGTATACTTTAGAAGAAATACAAAAACATTTATCAGAATTTCGAAAATCAGATGAGAAAATTCTCAATTTTGGATATACTACGAGTTCTTTCTGGTTGTATTTTAAATTAAAAAACGTTGAAAAAGATAGGCAAAAATTTTTGTTAAGTTTATCGTACCCATTATTAGACATAGTGGATTTTTATTTTATATCTAAAAACAAAATCCTCAAAAGAATAGAAACTGGTGATATGAGGAATTTTAGTCAAAGAGAAATTCAACACAGAAATTTTATTTTTAGTCTTGAATTAGAACCAGAAGAGATTTATGAAGTGTATTTTAAAATAGAAAGTTCCGGTTCAATACAAATTCCTCTAAGTATTATATCTTACGAAAGTTTTATAGAAAAGGAATTACAAGAACAATACGTACAAGGAATCTATTATGGAATTATGTTAGTAATGATTTTATACAACTTCTTTTTATTTTTAAGTATAAAAGATAAAAGTTATTTATATTATATTTTATATATATTTGGAATTATGATGTTTTCTTTGATGTTTTCGGGTTATGCATTTCAATTTTTTTGGCCAGACTTTCCAAGGTTTTCAAATCTGATCTTACCTTTTATGATTGGATTTTTAGCATTTTTTGCGGGTTTATTTTCGATGTATTTTTTAAAGATAAAAGAATTAACTCCCATCTTGTATAAAATTTTCTTAATACTAAATTTCATTTTTATATTGCTCATGATAGTCAGTTTTTTTCTTTCTTATAAAGTGATTATAAGAATTGCTACATACTCTATTTTAGTTTTTGTGATTTTGGCATTTATTTCTAGTATTCGTTGTTATTTTAAAGGTTGGAAACCTGCACGTTTTTATATATTAGCTTGGACTATGCTTCTTTTAGGAATGTTTGTATTGGCACTTAGGCAATTGGGAAAACTGCCAGTAAATTTGTTTACGGAGTATAGTCTGCAAATTGGTTCGGTATTAGAAGTGATTTTACTATCCTTGGGTTTAGCTGATAGAATCAATGTTTTAAAAGAAGAAAAAGAAAAAGCAGAAAAAGAAATTTTAGAAACAAAAACAATAATGTTAGAATCTTTCTCTCGGTTCGTACCAAAGCATTTTGCGAATTTATTACAAAAAAATTCTATTTTAGAAGTAAAAGCTGGTGATTCTGTGGAAAAAAAATTAACTGTTTTGTTTAATGATATTAAAAATTTTACAACCTTATCTGAAATGATGTCAGTTAAAGAGACATTTCAGTTTTTAAATACTTATTTCGAAGTAATGAATCCAATTATATTAAAATATTATGGTTTTATAGATAAATTTATTGGGGATGAGATAATGGCATTATTTGACAGAGAACCTGATTTATCTTTGATTTCAGCTATAGAAATGAGAAAGAGTATTAAAGAATTTAATGAAAAAATAAAAAATTTAAATTTACCTCCAGTGGATATGGGAATAGGAATCAATTATGGGCAAATGATGTTAGGTACGATTGGTACACAAAATCGGTTAGACACAACAGTGATAGGTGATGTTGTTAATATTGCGTCTAGAGTACAACAATTAACACGATTATATGCTACTTCTATTCTTTTGACAGAAAATGTCTATATAAATTTAAAACAAAAAGATCAATTTTATTTGCGTAAAATTCCAAAAGTAAGAGTAAAAGGTAGAATAGAAGTAATCAATGTATACGAGTGTTTTAATGGTGATGAAGAAAAAAAGTTAGAAAAGAAGTTAATGACATTAAACAAATACGAAGAAGCAGTTTATCTATTAGAAAATAAAAAGTATTTAGAAAGTTATCAGTTATTTAATGAAATTTATAAATTAAATACAGAAGATAAAGTAATAGAATTCTATTGTAAAAAATTACAGAAGTTTATTCCGGGAAGCGATATTCAAATATGAAAAAAATAAAAGAATTTTATAAAATGGAGGGAATTGGGAATGATTATATATATCTAGATCTTACAGAACAAGAAATATCGAAAGATGAATTAGATGTTGATAATATAAAAAAAATTTGTGATAGAAGATTTGGTGTGGGAGGAGATGGATTGGTAATTATTACAAAATCTAAAAATGCTGATGTAAAAATGTTGATGTGGAACAATGATGGAAGTTATTCAAAAATTTGTGGAAATGCATTGCGTTGTGTTGCATATTATTGGTATAAAAAAACTGACTTAAAAAAATTTTATATAGAATCCGGAGTAGAAATCCATTTAGCAGAAATTTTAAAGGAAGAATATCCTACAGCTTATGTTAAGATTAATATGGGGCGTCCCATTTTTGATAAAACGCAAATTCCTTATTTAGGAGATTCTAAAAAAGAAAACGTATATATATTTTACGATAGCTCTATCTTACCTTATGAAGGTATTGTTTTATCGATGGGGAATCCTCATTGTATTTTTTTTGTGGATCAAATAGAAAATATCTCAGTGGAAAGATATGGCAGTTTAATAGAAAATCATAAACTTTTTCCCGATAAAACAAATGTAGAATTTGTAGTTATCAATTCTGATCACACCTTAACTCAACTTACTTGGGAAAGAGGATCAGGGGAAACCTTAGCATGTGGAAGTGGTGCTTGTGCTGTTTTGGTTGCTAGTGTTCTTACAAAAAATTTACCAAAAAAAAATATAGTTCACCTTAAAGGGGGAGATTTAGAAATTGAGTGGAATCAAAGCGATGATCAGATATATATGTCGGGGAACGCTACATTTGTGTTTGAAGGGCAATTATTACAGAATTTTTCTTTATTTAAAAATCATTAAATTTGATTTTTTATAGAAACTAATAAGTGTTTTACTTTAAGTAGTACTAAATTTTTAAATGTTTTTTTAATTATAAAAAAACTAAAAAAAAATATTGAATTTAAATTCTATGACGAAAAAAAGTGACAACAAAAATTCAAACAATGAAAAACTATGAAGAAAAAAAAGCAAAATTCGAAAACTATACCTAAATTAAATGATAAAACTCTAGTTATTGTAGAGTCACCTTCGAAAGCAAAAACGATTAATAAATATTTAGGTAAAGATTATATGGTAGAAGCTTCTATGGGACATTTAGTTGATTTACCAAAATCAAGAATGGGAATTAATGTGAATAATGGATTTGAACCTGAATATGTAATTATTCGAGGAAGGTCAAAAATTGTTAATAAACTAAAAAAATTATCTCAGGTTTCTAAAAATGTATTATTAGCAACAGATCCGGATAGAGAAGGAGAAGCTATTTCTTATCATATTTATAAAATTATTAAACCAATAAATCCAAATATTAAAAGAGTAGAATTTAATGAAATTACAGAAAATGCAATCAAAAAAGCTTTAGAGAATCCAAGAGATATAAATATGAATTTGTTTTATGCTCAACAAGCTCGAAGGATCTTAGATAGGTTGGTGGGGTATAATATATCTCCTATTCTATGGCAAAAAATTAAAAAAGGATTGTCAGCAGGTAGAGTCCAATCGGTAGCTTTAAGATTGATTTGTGATAGAGAAGAAGAGATACAAAAATTTGTACCAGAAGAATATTGGACAATTGATGGTGAATTTCTTATAAACAAAAAAAAATTAAAGTTTTCTTTAGTTCAAATTGACCAAAATAAAATACAAATCAAAAATCAAAGTGAAGTTCAAAAAATAATAGACGATATCCTAACAATACAAAATTTTATAATATCGTCTATAAAAACTAAAGAAAGAAAAAGACAACCCACTGCACCTTATACAACCTCTAAATTACAACAAGATGCTTCGAATCGGTTAGGTTTTACTTCTCAGAAAACGATGATGGTTGCTCAACAATTATATGAGGGTGTAGAAATAGAAGGAAATCCTATAGGTCTTATTACTTATATGAGGACGGACAGTACCAAAATTAGCAAAGAAGCATTAGTGAATGTAAGAGAGTTTATTGTTAAAAAATATGGAAATCAATATTTGAGTGAAAAAGAAAGAATTTATTCTAAAACTTCTATAAATGCACAAGAAGCACATGAAGCAATACGACCTACAAAGTTAGAATATACACCAGAACAAATTTCTAAATATCTTACAAAAGATCAATTAAAGTTATACCAACTAATATGGCAAAAGTTTGTTTCAAGCCAAATGTCAGAGGAAGTTTCAGAAAATACTACCATAGAAATTAAAGGAAATTCTATAAATCATGAATATTTGTTTCGTGCAAGTTTTAAAAAAGTCAAATTTAAGGGGTTTACTTTAGTTTATGATGAAGAAGATAGCGAAAATAATCCCTTAAAAGAAATCGATGTTAACGTAGAAGACAAAGTTAAATTGAGTCAATTGTTACCGAATCAACATTTTACCCAGCCACCTCCACGTTATACTGATGCTACTATG
This sequence comes from uncultured bacterium, assembly GCA_937928085.1. Taxonomy (GTDB): domain Bacteria; phylum Spirochaetota; class Leptospiria; order Leptospirales; family Leptonemataceae; genus SKYB61. The sequence goes on from CALFVU010000007.1 coordinate 140,600, forward strand.
GTTAAAACTTTAGAAGAAAGCGGAGTAGGTAGGCCCTCTACTTATGCTCCAACGATTCAAACTTTATTAAAAAGATATTACGTAGTTAGACAGCAAAAAGCATTAAAACCTACAGAACTCGGAATTTTAGTAAACAAAATGGTCAAACAATTTTTTCCCGAAATGGTAGATGTTCAATTTACTGCAAAAATGGAAGAAGAATTAGATCAAATTGCGAATTCTGAGCTTTTTTGGTCTCAAATGTTAAGCAATTTCTACACTCCTTTTATGAAAATTGTTCAAAATGCAATGGAAAATATGGATAATATAAAAACGCATCTAGACGAAGAAACTGATTATATCTGTGAAAAATGTGGAAGAAAAATGTTAAAAAAAATTGGAAAAAATGGTTACTTTTTGGCTTGCTCTGGATTTCCGGATTGTAAAAATGCAAAATCTATTCCTTATGGTAAATGTCCTAAATGTGATATTGGAGATATTGTATTAAAAAAAGGAAAAAAGAAATCTAAGTCTTTTTATGGTTGCACTCGATATCCCGAATGTGATTATATTACTTGGGACAAACCAGTAGAAAATAAAATTTGCCCTAAATGTGGAAAGCTTTTGTTGGAAAAAAATACAAAAGAAAAGGGAAGACATATTTCTTGTTCTGTTTGTGATTATACTGAAGAATTAGAGGAAACTATATAAAAAAAGAGTAAAAAAAAGAGGAACTAAGTCCTCTTTATTAAGGATCCCTATTAACAATCATAATATAAAACAAATTCGTATGGATGTGGTCTTTGATTTACAATCTGTTCAATTTCAACTCTTTTATAAGAAATATAATTGTTGATAAAATCTTTATCAAATGCACCTGATTTTAATAACCAATCTTGATCTTGCTCTAAAGCATCTAAAACTTTTGTAAGGTTTGCTGGAACAGCTTTGATATTTTTTTTCTTTTCTTCTGGCACATCATAAAGATTAAAATCTGCTGGCTCACCCGGATCGATCTTTTTTTGAATACCATCTAAACCTGCTAAAATCATAGCTGCAAATGCCAGATAAGGATTACAAGAAGGATCGGGTGTTCTAAATTCAATTCTTCTGGCTTTATCACCATGAACAGCAACCGGAATCCTGATAGCAGCTGATCGGTTTCTTGCGGAATATACTAGACTTACAGGAGCTTCGTATCCTGGTACTAATCTTTTATAACTATTTGTTGTAGGATTAGTAAAAGCAAGTAATGAGGGTCCATGATGTAAAATACCGCCTATATAATATTTTGCAATTTCGGAGAGATTAGCATACCAATTTCCAGCAAATAAGTTTTTTCCATCTTTCCAGAGTGATTGATGTGTATGCATTCCAGAACCATTATCTCCAAATAAAGGTTTTGGCATAAAAGTAGCAGTAAAACCATTTTTTCTTGCTACCATTTTAATTACATACTTAAAAAGTTGCAATTTGTCTGCTTGCTTTAGAGCATCATCTAATTTAAAATTGATTTCTGCTTGTCCAGCACTTGAAACTTCGTGGTGGTGTTTTTCTGGAGGTATCCCCATTTTGTTTAACATATCTGTCATTTCAGTTCTTAAATCTTGAAATTGATCATTAGGAGGAAGGGGGAAATACCCTTCTTTTGTCCTCATTTTAAAACCTAAGTTTGGTTTTTCATCAGTTCCCATTCTCCATCTCGCATCAATAGAATCAATAAAATAAAATCCTTGATTCGTAATTTGCTCGTAACGAACGTCACTAAAAATAAAAAACTCAGCTTCTGGTCCCATATAACAAGTATCTGCAATACCTGTTTTTTTCATGTATTCTATAGTTTTTTTTAAGATATTTCTGGGATCTCTATTATAAGGTTTTGGTGGTTCTCCTTTTCTTTCTGGTTCGTAAATATCTGCAATTACAGCTAAAGTTTTATCCTTAAAGAATGGATCAATATAGGCACTTGTTGCATCTAATCGTGCAAGCATGTCTGATTCCTGAATCGCTTTCCAACCTCGGATAGAAGATCCATCAAAACCAATTCCGTATTCAAAGTCATCGACACTGATAACATCAATGTGCATCGTAAAATGATGCATCATTCCAAGCATATCAGTAAAGCGAACGTCGATATACTCAATCTGTTCTTTTTTACAAAATTCAAGTAAATCTTTAGGATTTTTAGGTACATTATACATAAGTATCTCCTTAAAACACAATTTTGCAATTCTTATACCTATTTTATAAATTGCTATTTGCTTAAATAATAATCAATCTGTAGTTTTGATAATCGAAATGTATATAAATTAACAAAAATCATAAAAAATTGATTAAAATAATTTTTACTTATAAAGTTGGGTTAAAACTAATTTAAATAAAATAGAATTAAATACGAAAATAAAATTTTATTCCCAAAAATCCCAAAGATCAATACCCGAAATTCTTTTTAATGAATTTTTAAAACAAAAATCAAGAGTTTCTTTAGAGCTAATCAAATAAAGTTTTTCTTTAGCTCTTGTAATCGCAGTATATAAAGTTTTTTTATTTAATAATTTTATAAAATTTTTATAATTTTCTGTCACTTTAGGTAAAATCAAAAACACTTCTTTGTATTCGCTTCCTTGACTTTTATGAATTGTCATTGTGTAAGCATAATCAAATTTTTTTAAAGAAAGTAAAGAATAGAAATAAAACTTAGTGTCTCCTTTAAAACAAACAAATTCATTGTTATTTTTATCTCGTAAAAGAATACCGATATCTCCATTAAAAAGTTGATTATAATAATCATTTTCTGTAATTAAAATAGGAAATGCAGAAAGAATTTTTTTGCTGTTATTATTTTCTTTTATCATTTGGTTGATGCTAGAAACTCCGAGTTCACCTAAATGAGTAGGCACTAAAATTTTGTAATTTATAATTTTTTCGTAAATTTCTTCAATCAATATATGATCCCATTCTTCTTTTGACTTTGTTTGAATCTTTTCTAAATTTATTAAAAAAGATTTGGTAAAAATTTTATTTTCTAAATATTTTATAATTAGTTGAAAAATTACATTTTTATTGTTTTCATCAATCCATACAATAGGAGATTGACTATTTAAAAAGCTATTTTTGTATGTTTTATAAGAATTTAAATAATCAAAAATTTTATCTGATTCTTCTTCGATAATGAAATCTGCTAATTGTTTGATTTCTTTAGTATTTCTGTAAGAAGTTTTTAAGTTCACAAAGTAAGAATTATGAATTTTTAAATTGATATTGTAATTTGATTTAATAAAATTTTCTATATTTCCGGTTTCTGAAAAAGTTTTTTTAGGAATTAAATCTTCTAAAACATTTCCTTCCAAAACAGAGGGTAGCTGATTTTTATCTCCTAATACAACAATTTTATTATTAGGAGATAATTCGGGAATAGCTAAAAAAAGATTTTGCATTAGAAATATATCAATCATAGAAGCTTCGTCGATAATCAATAAATGGAATCGTAAAAAATTCTGTTGATTATAAAAAAATTCATTTGTTAAAGGATTAAATTTTAAAAGACGATGAATTGTAAAAGGTTTAATTTGATCTAAATCATTATGATCGATGATGTTTTTTAAATTTTGGGTTATGCTTTCTTTTAAGCGGGATGCTGCCCTACCTGTAGGAGCTGAAATGAAAATTTTATCAGGAGGAATTCCTAAAAAAAGATGGATTCCCACAACATGAGATGCAATTCTTGTTTTTCCTGTTCCCGGTCCTCCAGATATAATTAGAAAAGGTTGTATGGTACTTAAAATTATACTTAAAGTTTGCTCTTCATTTAAGTCATTTCTTACTAAAGAAAGATATTTGTTTACCAAATCTAAATCAAAAGTTTTATAAAAAGTATTACTTTTTAAAGATTTTAATTTTTCTTTTAAAGTTAATAAGGCTTGATAATGTTTTCTAAAATAAATATAAGAATCTTGTATTACGAATAGATTTTTAAAGACTTTATGATTTTCAAATAGTTTGATTTTTTCTTTAAGGCTTTGTGTGTTTATATGATCATGGTTTATATTTTCAGGAATATCTTCTTCTAAAGAAATGCATAAATTTCCTTTTTGAAGGGAAGACAATAAACATAATAATAAAGTTTCTAAATCTTTGTGTTCTTCTTTTTTTAATTGTAAATAACTAAAAATATCATTAATCCATTCTTCATAAAAATAATTGAATTCGAAATTTTCTTTTTCTAAAATATTCATAAATTTATAAAATTTCTTCTAGTTTTTCTTTAATCTGATTAAATGATAAAAAATGTCTAAAATCAATTCCTTTTGATTCGGATTCGTAACCTCTTAAATAAAAATAAATAATTCCACCAGGTATAGGAGTTTCGAGATGTTCTTTTAAATTTATTTTTTTTATTTTGTCAAGCCATAGATATAGTGCATAGCTATATAATAAATATTGTATTTTATAATGATTATCTGTAAATTCTTTTAATGTTTCTACGTCATATTGAAAAAGTGTAGTCGTTTTATAGTCAAGTAAATAGAATTTGTTATTATGTTCAAAAAAAAGATCAATATTTCCTGTTATGTAAGAATTTGGTAATTTGCTAATTATACAAGGATTAAGGTTTTGAATTAAAAAACTAATTTCTTTTTTGATTGTCTCAGTTGGTATTTCTTTTAAAGAAAACTCGTTATTAATCCTAATAGAAAGTATGGTGTGTAAAAAGTTATAAAGAAAATCTTCTAATTCAGAATCAAAATGAAAAGAATAAAATTTTAATAGATATTCTATACGTTTTTTATATATATTTTTTAAATAATTTTTATTATATTTTAAAAAATCACAAAAAGAAATAATTTGGAAAATCTTATGAATACAATTACCTGTATTGACACTTGGTGGAAAATAAAAATCAAACTTAGTAGATAAATTTTTACTCTCTTTGTTTTCCATTTCTTCGATTTCCAAAAATTCTTCATCATAATCAGATTCATCTAATTCAGAAAAAGTTTTTTTATTTATATTTCTTTCTAACGATGAATAAGAATAAAGAAAATATCGTTTTTCAGTATATACATTGCTTTCTAGTTTATTAAGATGCTCATAAGATTTTGAAAGTTCTTCAAACTGAGACTGAGTTTCAGAAAAAGTTTTTTCTTTTGTGCTTTCCTTAACAAGAAAAGAATCTGTAGAAAAAAAATTAATTTCTGTGTTATTTGTATTTTTTTTAAATTCTTCTGTTAAGCCTATGAAATGAAAAAAATAAGAAGGTTTTGATTGAATATAAGGTAAGACACAGAAAGCAAGTTCTTTTGCTCTTGTTATGGCAACATAAAAAAGCCGTAGTTCTTCAGAAAGCACTTCTCTTTCAATTAGTTTTTTTTTCTCTTCTTCTTTTTGATCTAGATAAAAAAAGCATAGATTCCAAAGAGAATTTCTAAAATCAAAATATTTGTAATGATGGGAATCACCAATAGCTGGAGATTTCACATCATACCAACCAATGATAAAAACAGTTCGAAATTCCAAACCTTTTGATTTATGTATTGTTAAAAGTTGTATTTTTTCATCTTCTGAATCTAATTTAAGCTCATATTCTTCTGATACTAAATTTTTTAATTTTTTAAATTCATGATATAATTCAATCGCACCTAATTTTTTTGTAGTTCCAATTTCTACGAGAATTTCGATTAAATGCTCAAAATTTGTGATCTTTCTTTCGTAATCGGGAAAAGCTAAGTATTTGTAATAAAATTTTGTATCTTCTAAAATTCTATAAAACAGTTGAAACCAATTTCTTTTTTCTAAAATTTGATTCCACTCGGAAATTTTTTCCTGAAAATCAAACGAGTTTTGTTCTATGACTTCAATTTCTATATATGGAATATCAATAAAGTAGTACAAAAGAAACTTTTTTCTTACAACCGTATCTTCAGGATGAGCTAAAAAACATAATAAGTATTCCATAGCAATAGCTTCTAATGTATTGAAAACATTAATATTTGTATAATCAACAAAAGGAAGTTCCCATCTTAATAAAATTTTTTTTATAAATTCTGCTTCAATACTACTTCGATAAAGAATTGCAATTTCGGAATATTTATAGTTATAATTTTTTACCAAATCATAAATGATTTTTGCAATTATGTTGCCTGCTTCTCTTCTAGCAAGATTAGTATAGTTTTGATTTACTTCAATAAAATTGATAGGTTTGTACATTTTGTACAAAGTTTGATTTTTGTTGTTATCTAGGTTGGTATTTTTTGATTTTATTTCTGTATATTCAATTTGACAATCCTTTCTAATTTCTGTTTTTTTATAAAAATGTTCGAAAACACTACGAAATAATGTGTTTATAGCATTTACAAAATTTTGTGATGAGCGATAGTTTATTGACAATTGAAATATTCTACTATTAATATCGGATGGATTATGTTTACTTATTTCGTTTTTTGCTTTTAAATAAATATATAAATCTGCACCTCTGAATCCATAAATTGCTTGTTTTGGATCTCCTACCGCAATTAAAATATTACCGGATTTACCCAAAAAAATTTTTTTAAAGATTGACCATTGGAAAAAATCTGTATCTTGAAATTCATCAATTATACAAACCTGAAACTGATTTTGAAGATTTTCTAATAATTTTTGATTAAGTTCTAAAGTTTTATAAAGAGAAGTGATTAAGTCATTATAGGTCAAAATTCCTTTATTTTTTTTATATTGTTGAACCTGATTATAAATGTATTTTAAATATTTACAAAATTTTTTATTTTGATCAAATTTTAATTTCCATTCATTTTCCTCCAAGAGGATTATATCTTTAAATTCTATTGATTCGTTGATAAAATCTAATACAAAGTTTTCTGTTTTTTGAGATTCTTCCAGAAATCTTTTTGAATACAAAAAAAGTTTATTTATACTATGGTTTCTAGGAAAAAAATCTAAATGAGAAATTTTAGAATCCTTTTGAATATTTAAAAGAAAATTTAAAAATATTTTATTAAGTATCAAATCTTCGTTTTCTATGATTTCTATTAAAGAAGGTAAGTTGAATTCAAAAGGATATTGTTCTATTATGGTTTTACAAAAACTGTGAATAGTAGAGATATGAATTTCTTCGAAATGAGATAGTAAATCTTCTATAATTTTTATTTCTTTTGTACATTTTTTATATGTTTGTTTCTCTTTAAAATCGCTATTAATCGTTTCTTCAGCTTTTTCTCGGATTTTACTTATCATTTCTTGAGTAGCTTTTTTTGTAAAAGTTACAATTAAAATATTACGAAAATTAACTTCTTTTTTTAAAATTAATTTAAAAAAAATTTCAATTATTGAATGGGTTTTGCCAGTTCCAGCAGAAGCTTCGATCATCAAAGAAGAATTTAAATCGATAGTTTCGATATTAAAAAAATTTTTTTTTGAGTTCATAAATTATGATTCTTTTTGTAAATTTAATAAAAGAATTTCTTCCCAAACAAGTTGTAATAAAGATTCTTTTTGTTTTAAAATATCCTCAAAATCTATGATTTGTTTTTTAATTAAGAATTGTTCTTTACTTTCTATTGTAAAAAAATTGTAAAATTTAAGATTATTCCTTTCCAACATTTCTCTTAATAGTTGTTCAAATTGTTGTTTTTTTGATTCAAAATCTTTAAGTTCTTTTTTATAGATCATTTCTTTTCTTAAATCAAAAAATAGATAAAAAAATTCAAAATCTTTGAAAATTTCCTTTAAAGAAAAAAGATAAAAATAATTAATAAATGAATGTTCAAAATCATAAAAACTAAAAAAATAAAGATGTAGGTTTTCGAGATCAATAATCAAATCTTTTTGTAAATAACTTTCGAATAAGTAGTTATCAAATGAATATGCTGGGATTTCTAGAACTTTATTTGGGAATCGAACTTCTTTTTCTAAATCAAAATTAAACTTTTTATATGGATTTAGATATAAATAATTTTTATAAAATTTTTTATATATATTTTTTAATTCTTCTAAATAGAAAACATTTCTTTTTGTTTTTGATATATTTGAAGTTTGGTTTGGTTTCTCGATTTGAGTAAATAAATTACACATATCTTCTTTAATTCTATTTTCTAAACTTGTATAAGTTAGTAGACCCTGTATTTTATAATAATTGAGAGTTTTTTTTATAATTTTTTTTATGTTTGTTGTGTTGCTATTAAAAATAAACTCTAAGAAAATTTTTTTTATGATTTCTTGTTTTATTCTTTTATCCAAATCGTATTTAAACATAGATTCGATCACTTCAGTTTCATTAGAAAAATTACTGAGAAGTTGATGTTTTTTAAAATAATATTGAATTGGTTGTTCTTGAAATTCTATAAATTCTTTTATGGGAATTCGTTTGTTTTCGATGGGGAAGCTTAAACAATCTGGTATAAATTTTTTTTGAACGTATAGATCTTTAATTGAATCTTCGCTACTCGAGATAATAAAATTTAAAAATCTTTCGTCCCTTTGATTGCTTGTTAAGTTTTGATTCTTATTTAAAAATTCTCTTAACTGATTTAAATCTTTTCGAAAATTAGCAATTAAACTTAAATAAAATTCAAATTTAAGATTAAATTTTTTGTGTTGATTAATTTTGATGGTATAAGGAATTTTTATATAGTTAGTAGAAGTAAGGTTAGACTTATCTAAAAATTTTTTTATTTTTTCGAAGATATAAGAAGGGTATAGGTTTTTATTATTTTGTAAGTCTTTATTTACATAAGAGAGAACGAGGGACTCTCTTGCTGATAAAAAAATTTCATAAAAGAGAAATAAATTCTTATCTTGTGGAGAAATAATATTATCAAATAATCTTTTTTGATTCTGGTTTTGTTTTAAGAAAACATCAATTAAATCATAAATAGAATTGATTTTTTTCTCCGAAAACTCCTCTTGATTTAGACCTATAATATAAATTTTTTTGAAAGGAATAGGGCGTAAGGGTTTTAGGGAAGAAATAGAGATCCCATGGAATAAATATTCATTGATTTTAGAAGGAATTTTGTATGATGTGAGTTTGAAGTAATTATGAAGAAAGTCAGCAGAAGGAGTTATTTTTAAAAGTTTTAAATAATACAATCTATTTTGAAATTCTTTATATGATTTTTTTTCTATAAAAATGTTTTCTTTATACATATGAATGTTGAAATGTTTCTGAAAGAATAAATCCAATTTATTATAAAAAGATTCTATTTCTTTGTTTTCATGAATCATAAAATGGTGAATTTCTTTTAATTCTTTGATCAATTGTAAGATCGAAGAATGAAGTTTTTCTATAATTTCAAGTTTGATTTCAAAATCAAAAAAAGGAAAAATTAAAAAGTTATTGTATGTTAAGATTTGATCAGTAAATTTTCCAGCTCGGAGTCTTTTTATTGCAATTTCCCAACTGTGATAGGGTTCTCTTTCATCATCAAAATAAATCTTTAATATTTGAATCAATTTATAAAAAATTGATACATCATCTTGGCTAATTTTATGAGTTTTTTGAAATAATGGATTTTCTAAAATTGATAGAATTTGCTCGTTGCTAAATGAAATTTTTTGATTAGAAAGCGAATCAAGAATTAAAAAAACAGATTCTAAAGCAGAAGCAAAATAACTTATTTTGTGTTGGGTTGGATCCTGAATATTATAAGGAATATTTAATGTATCCAAATAACCTACTAAAATAGGAAGGTATTTTTCTAAGTTAGGTGATAAAATTGCTATTTCGTTTAATTTAAGTTCATTGTTCTTGATAAGTTCTTCTTGTATATCATAAAGGATTGCTTTGATTTCTGCTTTTTTTTCTGGAGCCTCAATTAGTTGTAAAGATTTATCTAAAGATTTCGGTTTATTGAATGTTTCTAAGATACCTTTTTCTAAAAATTCAGTTTGTAATTCTTGCAATAAATTTTTTTTTCTATTTAGTTTACTTGAAAGATATTTTGGTTGTACTGATGTGATTTCGTTGAGTAATTGAAGGTTGTTGATGGAAATTTTTTGTGCAGAATCTTTAATGTCTTGTTCCTTGAGTTTTTGTGGATTTAATAAAAGAAGTTGATAGTAATATATATCAATTTTATCCTTTAATGTTTTTAATAACTTGTAATAAAAATAATTGTTATATTGAAATGCAAAAATAAATATGCTTAGCTTCTTTTTTAGATTAGGCAGTTCTTTTTCCCAAGGATATTCACAAAAAAGAAAAAATTTTTGAGTTTGCTCTGAGTTCAATTTTTCTATTTTTTCTTTAAATTTTTTATATAATTTTTTTTGATCCAATAACATTTGTTTTAACGTTTGATTTAGTTCGATATTGCTTTCAGTTATTTTATCATTAAAATAATCGATTAAAACTGGATTATGATAAAAATAACGTAACATTATTTCTGATAAGTGATATGATAAATCAAACACATTACCTCGTTGAGATTTATGCTGGTCTAAAAAATTTTTAAAGATCTCGAAATCTTCTGAATTTTCTAAAAAGATCTGATAAATAATTAAAGAAAAAAGTACTAAATCAATCGTGTTTATATTTGGTAAAGATTGATTAAAAATTTTAGTTATTCCTTCTTCGAAAAAGTAAAATTCAAAATTCATACAAATTTGATTTTTTTCTGCAATTTTTTGTTTTAACCAATATTCAATATTTTTATTAGGTATTAAAACATAATAAGGTTCATATGGATTTTGTTTTTCAACATTGTTTTCTATATTATTTAGGAATTGCTCAAAAAGAGTTTCTAAATCATTGCTTGTATAAATATTAAGCATAATTCTCTTAAAATTTTGATTTGTCTTGTTGGTCAATCCGTAGTTATATTTTTTTCTTTTCGCTTAGTTTTTATAATTCTAATTCATAGTTTTGAAGATACAAAATATGATCCTTTTCAAAAAGTTCTTTTTTATATCTTAAGCTTATTTTTGTATTTTATGATTAAAGATCAAAAATATGAATTTCATAATCTGCAAAACTAAAGGTATTGGGTTCCACTGCTGGTGTTTTATAACGATCTCCTATTAAACTTTTTACCGCTTTAAGAGTAGTTATACAATCATCTTTTGATTTGAATATTTCATTTGCCCATAAAGAAGTATATTTTTTTTGTTATAGGAGTAATTATTACATGATACATATTTAAATACTTAGATTTTTCAATTGGTTTAATACGATATAACTTTTCTTCATTTTCTGCTTTTGAAATAGAGAGAATCTTTGTTTTTTCTAGTTGGCTTCCCAATTCTATTCCAAAAGCTTTTATTTTTTTGTTATATTTTTCAAATTTTCTGAAAAATTCTCTGAAAAAAGAAATAAAGGAAAAATCAATATCAAAAATAATGAGTATGTTTTCATAAATTCCTCCTAAAAGCATTATTTAGATAAATCAAATTGCTACAAAAAGTTTCTAAATATAAACAAAATTTGCAAAAAATAGGAACTTTGAAGTAAAAAAATTCAATTTTTATATATAAATTTTATATGGATAGATCAAACCTTTCAAAAACTTACTTTGAAAAAGAAAAGCCTTCTTTGTATTTTATATCGGATTCATGTAATTATACATTTTTGAGTGAATATTCGATGGGAATCAGTATGTTACCCGAATATTTTGAGTATTTAAAAATTATTTCAAAAAAAAATTTTAATCAATGCTTAAAATATTTATATTTTAAATATCATAAAAGACTTTTATCAATCAAACATGCACCACAAAAAAAAACTGCAACAACTACTTATCAACCAAAAAACAAACGATATAAAAATTTAAAACTTAATCATATAAATCCGTATATATGGGAGAAATACTGGGATTTAAGGCGAATCACCGGATACTCCATAAGTTATATTCTTCGAATTTTCTTAGAGTGGGAAATGGAGTTTAACGAAAAAATTCAACATAAAACAAAAGAAGAAATAGAAAAAGAATACCAGCCTTTGGGAATCAATTTATTTCCTGAACCTGAGTTTCAACTTCAGAATAGCTATAGAGTGGAAAAATGGGGGGAAAGTCATAAAAGCGATGTAAATATCCTTTTTAAGGATGAATTTTATTAATTTTTTATGAATTGTTTTTTTACCTGTTGTTTTTATTTGCTTTTTGGCTTTTTTTGATAGTAAGATAAATTCAATCTTTCTTTAAAAATAAATAAGAACTTTCTATTTTGTAATACAAGAAGGGCAGAATTAATAAAGTTAATATTGTAGAGGTGAATAATCCTCCAATTACGATTGTGGCAAGTGGTCTTTGAACTTCAGATCCAATTCCAGTGTTGATAGCCATAGGAAGAAAACCTAACATAGCTACCAATGCTGTCATTAAAACAGGTCTAAGGCGAATTAGCGTTCCATCGACTACCACTTCGTATATGCTTTTTGAAGGATACATTTTTCGTAATTGTTCAAAAAAATTAACTAAAACTGTTCCATTTAAAATCACAATTCCGGATAGTGCAATAAAACCTACAGATGTAGAGACACTAAAAGGAATTCCTCTTATCCATAATAATAAAATCCCACCTATGCTTGCAAAGGGTATGGAAATTAAAATTAACAAAGATTGTCGAACTAATTTTATATTTTGATATAAAATTAAAAAAATCAACATAATTGTAATAGGAACAAGGATCATGATTTTAAATTTAGCTCGTTGTAAATTCTTAAATTGACCAGCCCATTCAATGTAATAATTTTTTTTATCTTTTAATAATTCTTTAATTAGGGGATCTGCTTTTTTTACAAATCCTTCTACATCTCTTGTTTTTAAATAAATAGAAAGGGCAGCATACCTTTGTGTATTGATTCGAGATATTGTAGTTACTTTTTCTTTTATGGCAAAATTTGTTACCTCTTCTAACGAAATAACTCCCCCTTCTGGTAAATCAATGGGTAATTTTTTTAGTAAAAAAATATTATTTCGACTTTTTTCGTCCATTCTAAAAATTATCGGAAATTTTCTATTTTCTTCGGTAAAATATCCGATTTCTACACCTCCAATACTGGATTCAAAGATAGTGTTTATATCGTTAAAACTGATTCCATAAGATTCTAGCTTGTTGGGCTGATTTTTGAATTCTAAAATTGGTGTTTTATTGAGGGCACTTAGCTCGTCTTGTGTTAATTCTTTTATGTAAGAGCTGAGATGATTTTCAAGTAATGATTTTGCTTTTTCGATTAAATAATAGAGTTCATCCAAATCTGAACCAAAAATTCTAAGACTAATGTCAGCTCGAGATCCTTCTAACATTTCATTAAATCTCATCTCTATGGGTTGGGTTGGAGAAATTTCGTCTTCTTTTAATTCAGGTTCGGATTGTAGTTTATCCCTGATGAGAAAAAATAAATCTTGTTTGGATATAGGCTGATTGTTTTTTTTTCTCCATTTTGATTTATCTTTTTCTAAAATAATAAAAGTATCAGCGAAATTGATTCCCATAGGATCGGTAGCTGATTCAGGAATACCTATTCTGGAAAATACGTGTTGCACTTCAGGGAATTCTAAAATGATTTTTTCTGCCAATTTTTGCTTTTCTATCATTTCTTCTAAGCTAATTTCGGGATTTCTTACAATTCCAATTACTAAGTCTTGTTCGTCTAAATTGGGAACAAATTCAGAAGGCATTTTGTAAAATAAATAAAGAGAAAAAAAGAATAAAAACAAAATTGCGCCTAGTATATACCAACCCCAACGTAAAGTAATAAATAAAATAGGACTGTAAATTTTTTTTATAAAATTAAAAAAAGAAAATTTCTCTTTATGTTTTTTTATAGGAATAAAAAACAAAGCCAATACGGGCATAAGAAAAAGTGCAATCATTAAAGAACCTAATAAAGCAAAGATCATTGTTTCAGCCATTGGTCTAAAAAGTTTTCCTTCTACTCCTTCTAAAAAAAATATGGGAAAATAAACTAAAATAATTATAGAAATTCCAGTTAAAATGGAGGGGGTAATTTCTTTAATCGAAGACAATATGATTTGTTTTTTATTTTTTGATAGTTCAGAATGTTCAAAATTTCTAATGATATTTTCTATCATTACTACAGAACCATCTACAATAAGACCAAAATCAATAGCTCCTAAACTCATTAAATTAGCTGTGATCTGATTTTGCACCATACCAAAAAAAGCGATTAGCATAGATAAAGGGATGGCAAGACTAACTAAAATTGCTGCTCTTAAATTTCCTAACAACAAGAATAAAACCGCTATTACAAAAATTGCTCCTTCAAATAGATTTTTTTGTACGGTTTTAATAGTTTCATTTACCAAGTAGGATCGGGTATATAAAGTTTTTATTTCTAAATTCTCTGGTTTAAAGATTTGAGAAAGTTTATTTTCTATGTTCTCTACTACTTTTTTGCTATTTTCTCCAATTCTCATAAGCATTGTGCCCAATACGATTTCTTCTCCATTATGAGTTGCAGCTCCAATTCTTGGTAATTCTTTAATACTCACATTTGCTAAATCTGATATTTTGTAAGAAGGTCCGATAGCATAAATCCGAATAGGGGATGATTGTATTTGTTTTATATTTAAAAATCGATTATCATTTCGAACAATATATCGTTGTTGATTGGTTTCAATATACCCTCCTCCAGATACTTCTCCTATTTTTTCTAATTTGTTTAGAAATTGTAAAGGACCAATTCCAACTTGTTTTAATTTTTCTGGTATAAATTCGATAAAAATTCCCTTTATATATCCACCATTTACATCTACTTCTGCAATCCCTTCGATTGTTTTTAACTGAGGTCTTATCACCCAATCATGGATAGTTCTTAATTGTAAGAGATCTTCTTTTTTGTTTGATTCCGAATTTAGTTTTAGTGTATACATATAGACTTCGCTTAAACCCGTACTGATCGGTCCTAATTGAGGAATGATTTTTTGGGGAAGTTCTTTCTGTACGGTTTGTAATCTTTCTGATACTAACTGTCTTGCTAAATATAGATTCATATCATCGTCGAATACAATAGTGATAAGAGATAATCCAAATTTTGTAATAGAACGAATCTCCTGTACTTTTTGTATACCAGAAAGCTCAATTTCAATTGGATAAGTCACTAACGATTCTGCCTGTTCGGGATCCATAGAACCTGTTTTAGTTTGCACCATAACTTGAATTCCGGTAATATCAGGTATGGCATCAATATGAAGTTGTAATATACCATAACTTCCTATAAGTAGAATGCCAATCAATATTAAAATAGCCCATATAGGTTGTTTTAATAAAAACTTTTGGAATCGATAAATCATAAAAATATTTTGGTTAAGTTTCTTTTTGTAAGTAATTCTAAGGAATGTAAAGAAGTTAAAGAATTATATAATAAATTTAGTGACACTCTTAGTAAATTATGAAACCTTTCGTGTTCACCCCAATATTCAAAATAAGTAATTCTTCGATTGAGTAAAGATTCTTCTAATGATTTTAAAAAAGGTTCGTGTTTGTTTAATAAAAGAATATTATTTCTAAATTGTGAACTATCTTTTTCGAAGATATCATAATAGTTAGAAATTTGATTTTTTAATTCAATTTGTGTTTTTTGAATTTTTAGTGTTTGCATTTCTTTTTCTTTTCTTTGTAAAGAATCTTGATGATCTAATTCGCTTCCATAAGGTAAAGGTATTTTGATACCAAAATTCCAAAAATTTTGTTTTTCAGGAGAAACTGGACTATCCGTCAAAGTTTTATATTGTCCTATATTTGCAATGCCGTATTGTAAAAAAAATTCAATTTGACTCCATTTTTGATTTTTAATCAAAATCAATTTTTTTTCTTCTAATTGCAACTTTCGAATTTCTATTAGATAAATAGAACTATTAAGATAAGAATTGATCAATTCTTCTTTAGGAGTTTCTAATGTTTTAGGAAGATATTCAAACAAATAAGATAAATCATCGAATTGTATAGTTTGATTTTCTTGATTTAATAATATATTTAAAATTTCAATTTCTTTTAGGTAAAGTTTTTTAGTTTCTTGATATTCGGATTCTAAAGTAGAAATACCAATATCTAAAGCTGCAATTGTGTATAGCCCCAATTTTTTATCGAAATAATTTTGATAATATCTTCTTTTTAGAAACTCAAATTTTTTTATATGTTCTTCTAAATGTTCCATAATATGTTTTAAAAAAATAGCTGCGAAATACGATTCTATAAATTGATTTTTAATCTGTTGTTTTAATAATAATAGATATTCCTTTTCGATACTATTTTGAATTTCGAAAATTTCTTTTTCTGTAGATTGTGTTTGTAAAATATCTATGATCTTGCTAATGCCGATTATGTATTCATTTACTTTTTGATTTATAGAAGGATTGAGATTATATAAATTAAAAGGTTGAGACTGATTTCCTATTTTATATGAAAATTGCAAATAAAAAGGAGAAGCAAAAATACTTTGTTTTTGTTGTATAAGGATTTGAATTTTTTCCAATTTAGTTTTTTGTAATTGAAGTTCTAGATTTTGTTCTTTAAGTTTTTCAAGATATTTAGTATTGAGTAAAGCATTTTGTGAACTTAAAAAAGAAGTGTAAACAAAAAAAAAAGTTAAGAATTTGAATTTCATATTTTTACAAGAATTTGAAAACTGACAATTTTTTTAAAATTATAGATCGTCAATTATTAAATTGGAAAAGATTTTACGATTTCAATTTTTTATGAAGAACATAACAAAAAGTATAAGAAAAGGTTTAATTATGCTTTTTATTGTAATTTTGTTTTCTTTAATCTAAAGAAAAGAAGAATTTCTAGCCCACTAAAAAAAAGAAGTTTTTCGAAACTCAGATTTTTTTATATAAAAAAATTCTATCTTAATTTTTTAAATTTACTTGTCAAAAAAGTAAATTTAGTTTAACTGGAATCAATAGTAATATGAAAGTAGAAATATACGACCCTGCTTTATGTTGTTCATCAGGTTTATGTGGTCCAGAAGTTGATCCTATTTTAGTAAAAATCAATGATGCCATATTAGCATTAAAAAAGCAAGGAGTAGAAGTAGAAAGATTTAATTTAGTGCAACAAACAAAAAAATTTATGGAAAATCCAGAAGTAAAAGCGTTATTAACAACAAATGGAAAAAAAATTTTACCAATTACTTTAGTAAATGGCAAAGTTTTTAAAACAGGTCAATATCCTTCCTACGAAGAATTGTGTGAAATTTTGAATCTAAAACCATTGTATCATAAACCTATAACAGTAAAAATAAGCTAATTATTAATTTTATTATAAGGAGGTAGTTATGTTTGATGTAACTGAGTCCGCAATAAATAAATTCAAAGAAATTCTAATTGATATAAAAGAAGAGGGAGGGATTAGAATTTTCAATGCAGGTGGGGGATGTTGTGGGACTCCAGCTTTAGCATTGGATGTAGTAGAAAAACCAAATGAAGATGATATTTTGATCAATAAAGAAGATGTAAAAATTTATTTGGATATAACTATTGCAGATCTTCTTTCTGATTCAATTTTAGATTACAATGATCATACTGGATTTAATATTAGTGGTTTACAACAAGATTCATGTTGTAGTTAAGAATTCTCATTATCTTTATGGCTCAATATATTTTTTTTTCGGGAAAAGGTGGAGTTGGTAAAACTACATTAGCTTCTGCAACAGCAATTTATTATGCCTTACAGGGCAAAAAAACTTTAATTGTTACAACTGATCCAGCTTCTAATTTATCTGATGTTTTCGAGCAAGAGATAGGTCACAAAATTACGCATATCATTGATAAAAATAAAATTTATGATTTACCTTTATATGCTATAGAAATTGATTCTGATGAAGCAACAAAAGAATATAAAGAGAAAGCCATCGCACCTTATAGAGAAATCTTACCACATGATGTGATTGCTTCGATTGAAGAACAATTAAGTGGTCCCTGCACTACGGAAATAGCTTCATTTGATCGTTTTATCGATTTTATGGAAACGAATGAGTATGATGTAATAATTTTTGATACAGCACCTACCGGGCATACAATACGACTTTTGGAGTTACCTGTAAATTGGTCTAAACATATAGAAGAATCGGCTAAAGGAATGGGACAAACATGCTTGGGACCTGTTCAAACGATTCAGGAATCGAAAGAAAGATACGATAGAGCTACATTTCTTTTGAGAAATCCCGAAATCACGAACTTTATCTTTGTTATGAGACCAGAAGAACTCTCTTTTTACGAAACTGTAAGGGCTTCTAAAGAGTTGAACACAATAGGTGTACCAACCAGTGAGATTATAATCAATGGAATTTTGCCCGAGGAAGTTTGCGAAATTGAATTTTTTAGAAAAAAATATGAATCTCAAAGAAAAATTATAAAAAAAGTAGAAGAAACTTTTCCCATAAACATAAGATATATTTATTTAAGAAATAATGAAATTAAAGGTATTCATGCTCTTGTTCAAGTTGTTGATGAATTATTTTATGAAATTAAACCAAATTTTCAAGATCGAATTTTTTTCGAAGAGCCCGTTATATCTATAAAAAAGCCTGATTTAGAGGTACTTTGGTTACCAAAAAAAGATACAAAAGCGTTATTTTTTACTGGAAAGGGTGGAGTAGGGAAGACTACCATATCTTGTATATCCGCTATTTATTTAGCTAAAAAAAAATTCAAAACATTACTGGTTACTACAGATCCAGCTGCTCATATAGGAGAGGTTTTGGATGTTAAGATAGAAACTACTCCCGTAAAAGTAATAGAAAATCTTTTTGCAGTAATGGTAGATCAAGAACAAGCTTTTGAAGAATATAAGAAAAAAATTTTAGACGAAGCAAAAGATAAGTATTCCGATGATATGATTAAAGCTATGGAAGAGGAATTGAACTCTCCATGTACGGAAGAAATGGCAGCTTTTGATAAATTTATCCAGTTTATTGAAAGTAAAGATTATGATGTGATAGTTTTTGATACAGCACCTACAGGACATACTTTAAGATTACTTAGCCTTCCCTTTGATTATGCTCGTCAATTAGAAATGATGAATACATATGAGTATAAAAGAAATACCGATATACCTTCAGAAAATCGATTTCGTAAAATTATTGATTTATTAAAAGATAAAGACCATACAGTATTTAGTCTTGTTTTATATCCAGAATCTACTCCTATTCTTGAATCATACAGAGCCATGCTAGATCTAAAGAGTGTGGGTATAGAAACTCAGCTAATTATTGCAAATCTTATTTTACCAAAAGAAGTTTGTACGAATGATTTTTTTAAAAATAGAAGAGCTATGCAATTACGTTATCTTGCAGATATACAACAAAAATTCAACCTACCTGTACTTACGTTTCCCATGATGGAAAAAGAAATTAAAGGATTAAAAATGTTAGAAGAAGCTGTTTCTAAAGTAGAAGAATATGTATATTCTCAATAAAAAAAATTACTTAAATTATTTTATTTATTTTTGATAAATGTCAACTCTATCCAAGAAAGACAAAGAAAAACCTTTTATATTAATTGGATCGATATTACTGGGAATCCTTATCCAAAAGATTTTAGATAGAGAGATTCCTCAGTTAATCTATCTTACAGAGATTGGAGTTTTTTTTGTAATTTTAGCAGTGATGTTACCTATAGAGATAAAAGATATTAGTAATGCTTTTAAAAAAATAAAGCTCACAGCAATTGCTCTTTTAGTGAATTTTCTTTTTATTCCACTATTTTCTTGGATAATGGGAGGACTTTTCTTAAAAAACTATCCCGATTTTTGGGTAGGAGCAATTCTTTATACTTTAACTCCTTGTATTGGATGGTATCTTATTTTTACAGATATAGCAAAAGGAGATGTAGCATGGGGTATTGCTCTATTGCCGTGGAATATTATATTACAAGTTATTTTGATGCCTTTTTATCTTTACGTTCTTGTTGGGAAAGTGATTTCTATAAAATTTTCTGTTCTTTTTAAAAGTGTAGGATTATTTCTTATAGCTCCGTTTGTACTAGGATATGTAGTTCAAAAATACATAATTTTAAAAAAAGGTCGGGATTATTTCTTTGGTACATTTAAATCTTATTTAGGAGAATTTAAACTTTGGTCATTAGTATTAGTTATCATTACTATGTTTGTATCTCAGAGATCCCTTAGTTTTTTTGATATATATCAAGTTGGTCTTCTTATATTGTTTTTAATAGTTTTTTTCTTTGTGTTATTTTTATTAGTTTTATTCATTGGTTATATTTTTAAGCTTGGATATGAACATACAGTGACGATGGCTTTTACTACTACTGCGAGAAATTCAGAAGCAGTGATTGGTGTAGCTGTATCAGCCTTTCCAGGTCATCCTCTTGTTTATTTTGCTATTCTTTTAGGTCCTGTTGTAGAGCTTCCTATGTTACTTTTTTTATCAAGAATATTGTTAGCATTAAGAGAGAACATATATAAAAAAAATATTTATCCTTTAAATTAGCTTGATTTATTGATATAAAAATTTTATTAAAAATTTTTATAAAATTTGAAAGAAGGTTAAACTAATTCTAGAAGTGTGATTTCTGGGGGACAATTGATTCGTAAAGGAAACCAGTGTCCCAACCCTCGATTTACATAAAG
Organism: uncultured bacterium; assembly: GCA_937928085.1. GTDB lineage: Bacteria > Spirochaetota > Leptospiria > Leptospirales > Leptonemataceae > SKYB61. Next base: position 161,126 of record CALFVU010000007.1, read on the forward strand.
TTGGACTTGATTTTCTTGATAATAGTCAATGTAATATTTTAAAAAATTGGAACCTAATGACAAAGGGGAGTTTTTATCTTTAGAAAGTAAAATTTGCCCTCCATGAGTGTGTCCGCAAAGAACTAAATCTACGTTTTTATTTTTTAAATATTCAAATTCTGAAGGATGATGATTTAAAACTATAATTGGAAAATCTTTATTTGGTATTTGATGATAAATTTTATCAAAAAATTTTTCTGATATCTTTAATCGTTTTTTATAAGAAAACATAGGGTAATCTAATCCAATCAAATATAGTTGAGATTTATCTCTTTTTATGACATCAAATTCATTTACTAATACTTTTGTTTTTGTTTGTCGTAATGTTTTTATTAACAAATAAGGATTGTCTATGTGATCATGATTTCCTAAAATAGCATAAACAGGGCAGATTTGGTTTAGTCTATAAAAGTACCATCCAACAATATTTAAATAATTTGTAGAATTATCTAAAATGTCGCCTGTAACTACAATGCAATTAGGTTTTAAAGACTGAATGATTTCCAAAGTAGGTTTTAAGTATTCCTGATGGATTAAAGAACCTATATGAAGATCCGAAATTTGCACGATTCTATATCCTAAAAATATTTTTGGCAAATTTATAATTTGAATTTCTTTTCGGAAAATTTGAAATTCTTTTGAACCATAATATATTCCTAATAAATTTAAGCCTGTACCGGTAAAAGGAATTGTGTCTAAAAGAAGGCTGCCTAATCCAGTCAAAGCTGATTTTCGAGATATTAGATTTTCTTGTGGTGTGGGTTTTTTTGAATTTGAATTTATTTTGTAAAGGAATCTTGTAGTTTTATATAAAATAATAATGGTAAACCATAAAAAGAAACCAAAAAAGAAAGCATAGCTCCAAGAAAGATAGAAGTAATAAATATGTTTTAAGAACCCATCAAAAACCACATAAATATGATTTCTATTAAAGAATAAAAATAAAAACAAAAATTTTGTGGATAGAACAACTCCCCAATAGCTAAATGCAAAAAATTTTATCCAAAATGGATTTTGTATTTTTTTCTTCCACCGTTTAAAAATGATATATTCAAAACCAAAGATTAAAGAAAAAACTAACACAATAAAAAAAATAAAAAAAATCATTTGCTTCATTTTTGTATAAATAATAATCAATAAACAAAAAAAGACTATAATTTTATTTCAAGTAGTTGCGTATAATTATAATCTTGAAAGAAGATAAGAAAATGTATTGACATAATTGAATAGAATTTATAAAAAGAAAATTATGAATACGAAAACATTTAAGTTTACCTTTTTGAATTTGTGGTTGTTACTAGTTTTGTTTTTTTGTAAATCGTCGGTAGATCAGCCTACAACAGATTATAATCTCCTTTCTCTTTTTAATGTAAAGGTGCTGAACGGTTTTTATTGGGAAGGTTTGGGGGAACTTTCTGGTTGCACTGTCATTTCAGCAGATCCATCTCCTTGTTGGATATATCAAGAGAACTATAGGAATTTTATAAGAACAAAAGAGAAAAATCTATATGTGTATATAGATAGTTTACAAGCTTCTGGAAAAATAACATTAGAAATTGCAAATCCGGATACATTTTCTTATTTAAAAATAGAGTTACCTGTATCTTTAAGTGTTACTATAGGTCCGGAAACAGGTAATGGATATGGTAGAATTATAAATCTTTATAATCCTAGTACGATCACTGTAGATGAAATTAATATCACTTTAAATAGTTTTACAGCTGATGTATTAGAAGATGGATTAAGAGGGTCAATGAATATCAAATTGATTAGTCAGAATAATTCAACAAACAATCTAAATCTAAGCTTTTCTTTTAACATAAAAAAAATCCTATAAATGGGGGTAGAAATTATGAAAACAATACAACAAATCACTTTTATTTTAATTTTTTTAATTAGTTTCATACCTACTTTTTCTCAGCAAAATGAATTAACAGGTTTAAAATTTACAGGTCTTCCTTTAGTTAGTTTTAGTACGGATGATGGTTTTGGATATGGAGTAAGAATTTATGGAACCTATTACGAAGAGGGATATGCTCCTTTTAAATTTCAAACTTATGGACAATTTTATCAAACTACTAAAGGATTTGAATATCATGAGTTTTCCTTAGATAGCTTAAAATTTTTGGGTTCTCCTTTTCGTGTTCGAATGAATGTGGGTATAGAAAGATATTTAAATGCTCAGTATTATGGTTATAGTAATTTTCAGGATATACCAAGGCAAAGGAAAATCAAAGCAGGAGAGTTGGCAATTAATGAAAACTATCAATCAACAGCTACTCTTTATAAAGTAAATGAATCTATTACTTTAAATACAAATTACTTGGCAAACCCTAATCCTTTCGATTTATCTAATTACAATAAAAGTGAAAAAGAATTAAGAGAATCTCAAGATAAATATTTTAATTACGATAGTATTAAACCGTTTTTTACTATTACAACAGAAGATTTTATTGGAAATACAAATTTTAAATGGTTTGCAGGAATTCGTTTACAAAGATATAAAATTCAGTCATACGAAAATGATGTAGATAAAGGACAATTTTATCCTAATTTAAAAACCAAAATTGATCACGAAAAACCCACGGGATATGATGCCACAATCAAACCACGTTATGTGAATACGATTCGTTTAGCCTTTGCTTATGATTCACGTCCTAGAATTCGAGAATTAAATCCAAACGATGGAATTTTTACTGATATTCATTACGAAGGTTCTGGAAAAGCAACCGGAGCGAATTACACTTTTAATCGATTTACTCTAACATGGAGGCAATATATTGAAATTCTTTCTGATATTTTTAAACCAATGGATCGAGAATTAGTTTTTGCTTATCGAATTCAAACTCAAAAAACAGATGGAGACGTACCGTTTTTCGAAGCTGGAAGAATCTATACAATGAGGGAATCAGCTTTAGGATTAGGAGGAAATAGTGGAATTCGAGGTTATCCAGCAAATCAATTTGTAGATAGAGTGATTGGAGTTTTTAATACAGAATTGAGATTCACTTCTTTTCGTGTGTCTGCATTGGGTGGTATTGATTTTGTAATTTTAGCTTATTATGATGTTGGAAGAGTAGCACCTAGCTATAAAGAATTTGCTTTTAAAGATTTTCATAGAGCAGCAGGTGGTGGTATAAGGCTTGTTTGGCAAAGAAATACAATTATTAACATAAGTTATGGAAGATCTCAGTACGAATCTAATGGTAACTTTTCTTTTAATCATATGTTTTAAAAAAGATCGAACAAAGTAAACTAAATTTTGTCTAATGTAAAATGAAAGTTAAGTTATATATGTTTAATTTTTTGATAGTAGGTAACTTTTGGTTACCTACTTATTCTTTTTCTGAAAATATCCATCTTATTACATTAAATTCTAGAGCTATAGAAGTAATCCAAAAAAAAGAAGGAGTATATTTTTATATTTATCCAGAAACTATTGAACCAATTGATCCCCGAAAAGATTTTATAAAAAAATTTAAAATACAAAATCAGAACATAATAGAAAATTTAAATCAATTGTTATTATCAAATAAAGAATATAAACCTGAATTTACAGCAAGATGCCTTCCTGTTTGGGATTATGGTTTAGAATTTCGATCTAAAAAAGAGTCACATATATTCTTATTTTCTTTTCGATGTAAAACTATCAAATATGTAAACGAAAATTTATTTAAAGATTTTAGCCCACAAAGTGTTGAATTTTATAAAATTTTTAAATACGAAATAGACGAAAATAACTCCCTTTTATTAGAACAAAAGAGCGAATGATGAAGTATTTGATTTTTTTTATAAATATCATTTTTATAAAAACTTTACTTTCTAATACAATTGCAGTCATACCTTTTACATATATTGAAAACAAGGAAAAAGTTGATACTAAAATCACAAATGATATAATTGCAATTTTAAAACAGCAACAAAGGTATGATTTAGTAGAACAACAAAAAATCGAAGAAATTTATAAAGAATTACAAAAAGGACAAATAGGTTTAATAAATCAAGAAGAAGCGACAAAATTGGGAAATCTAAAAGGAATTCATTATTTTATTTTTGGAGAAGTTGATGTAAAAAAAATTGAATATTTTGTGAATTTTCGAATTGTACATACAGAAACTGGAACAATTATTTCTGCTGGTAGAAGTTCTGGAATGTATGAAGAAGTTTTAGAAACAATTTCTCAACAAATTATCAACCAATTGGATATCTACTTGAACTTAAGTAATCCCAATAGTCCTTATACAGTTCTTTTAAAATTAGATAAAGAAAAACCAATCTATAAAATAAATGAAACTTTAGAACTACGATTTAAGGTAATTGCTCATAAAAAAGATGCACCCAAAAAAGTATACATCCAGTTATATTCGATTGATGCAAAAGGAAAGATGACTTTGATCTATCCAAATAAGTTTTCGGGTTTCAATGCTATAGAGGTAGATAAAGAATATGTATTTCCGCCAAAAGAGAGTGATTTTGAATGGGTAATAACACCTCCTTATGGTACAGAATATATTCAAGCTTTTGTAACAACAGAATCCATCGATTTATTTAATTCATTTAAAAAAGCAAGAAATGAATTATATCCAGAAATTAGTCAAGATGGAAATTCCTTACACACGGTAAGAGGAATTCAAACCCAATTGAAAAAAGACAAATACAAACAATGGTCTAGTTCTCGAATTTCTTATGAAGTTATCGAATGATATTTTAAAAGTTGGAATTCTTCAATACGAAATTCAAAATAATCAGCCTGAAAAGAATTTAGAAAAAATTCAATCATATTTATATCAAAACAAAGCGGATGTTGTTGTTTTACCAGAAATGGGCATAACAGGATTTAGTTTTTCGAATTTAAAAGAACACTTAGGGAAAGTTGAGTTTTATATAGAAGAAATAAAAAAACTTTCGATAAGAAACAATGTAGTAATATGTACGACACTACCCTTTGCAGAAAAAGAATTCGTTTATAATCGATTGTTTTTTATTATGCCCAATGGTATGACATCTTACTACGACAAAAATTATTTAATTGATTGGGGTGGATTTTTAGAAAAAAAATATTTTTCGAATGGAAAATTGGTTCAAGTAATTCAATATAGGAATTGGTTAATAGGCTTTGCTATTTGTTATGATTTGCGATTTCCAGAGCTTTTTTATCACTTAAACAAATATTCTTATAAAACTTATAATGATTTTGTAAAAATCATTCTTATTCCTTCGCAATGGCCAAAAACAAGAGTTCATCATTTTGTACAATTAGCTAGGGCAAGAGCTATAGAAAACCTTTGTTATGTGGTTTGTGTTAATATAGTTGGGCGTAATGGAGATTTAGAATTTAATGGAAATAGTCAAGTTATTGATCCTGATGGGAAACCTTTACTTTTGTTAAACGAAGAAGAAGGACTTTTTGAGGTTTCTTTAGATTTAGATTATGTGAATCAACTACAAAAAGAAAGACCTGTCTTAAAAGATAGATTTTTCTTGACACATAAAAACATATAGGTATTAAAATATAAATTCATGGACAAAAAGTATCAAGTAGAAATTTCCTTAGAATTAAAAGATTTAATTCCTATTTTTTTAGAAGAGACTAAAAAAAATATGAATCTTTTAAACGAATCGATTCAAAGAAATGATTTAGAACAAATCAGATTTTATTCACATAGAATTAAAGGTTCTTCCGGCACATATGGTTTTAACAAGATTAGTATGATTGCCGGGAATATAGAACAGATTACAAAAACAAATTTCAATAAAGAATTAGTCCAAGCCTTATTCAACGATTTAGAAGATATTGTTAATCATTTAGAAATCATATATGTAAATCGACCTTTATGATGCCGAAAATAAACGTACATGGATTTTAATTTTTATTATTTTAATATAATACAACTAATTTTTTTGATATTTTATTTAATTTACTATAGTAAACTAAAACCATTATTAGGATTTATACAATCGTTTTTATCAGGCTTTTTAGGTGGGTTTCTTATTCTTCTAAGTGCTCCTTTTTTACTGAACTTTATCGATTATAAAAACGATTTGGTGGTAGCTTTTTTTAAAGCTGCATTTGTGGAAAAAGCGATTTCTTTTATATTGATTTTTTTACTTATCTTTTCTTTTGAAAGAAAAAAAGATATTGTAAAAATCGTAATAGCAGGAATTCAATACGCAGCAGGTTTTTCTTTTTTAGAGAACATTATCTATTTATTCAATTTTGATTCTAATCTAGCTTTTTTAAGATTGATCAGTTCAGTACCGATGCACTTATCTACTTGTGGGATTCAATCTTTTTTTATAGGATTGGCTTTTTTTTATTCTTTAAAACGATGGAAAATTTTCAATTTCTTTTTAGCAATTTTAATACCCGTTGCTTTACATGGTTTTTATGATTTTTTGACTTTTCATAAAAAAGAGGAGTTCTATTATTTTATCGGTCCGATGATTGTTTTTTCTGTTTATGTGTTCGAAATTCTTTATTCAAAAACACAGATTTATCCAAAACTGCAAGAATTAAAAGAAAATAATTTGCGGTTTGAAGATTGGAATACTTTACAAACTCAAAAAGGATATCAGCAATGGATTTTGTATTCTTCGGGAACAAAAAATCTTCCTAAAATTTCTTTTTTTAGATTTCAGAAAGATTACATAAAACTCACTATTAGTGCTTTTATGTTGGTTCAGTCTATTTTATATTATGTTTTTCCCGAATTTTTTCTTAAAAATTTTCAAGTTCGATTAGAATTTCAATATACTCTTTTTTTTATTATGCCTATCTCTTTTGCAATTATGTTTTTTATATTAGGTAGTGTAAATCCGGAATATTTTAAAAATAAAAAAATAGCGATTCCAATTGTATTGGATGTGGATATTCTTTTGCCAGAAAAAAAAATTTATCATTCATTATGCTATGAATTAAAAACTTATTCTACATTTTTAGAATCCGAAGAAGAATTTAAAGAAGGAAGTAATTTGCTTTTGATTTTCCATTATAAAAAAGATGTATCATATCCAGTTCAATCTAAAATCGTTAAATATATTGGTAATCAAAATTCAAAAAACTATCCATCTGGAATTATTGTTAGTTTGAATAAGGGTTCAAAAGAATTTCTTTATTTTTATATCAGGTATTGGTTTTTTAGGATTTTAAATGGATTTGTCTTTCTTTTAAATTTACCCGGAAGTGATAAAATAAGAGAATTTTTTGTTAAACCTTTAACAATTATGCAAGTCGAAAGATCTTATAAAAAAGGAGAAATTATCTTTCGACAAGGAGAAGTAGGTAAATTGTTTTATTTGATCAAAAAAGGGAAAGTAAGTTTTTATAGAGAATTGGAGAGTCAAGAAAAGATAAAAATTTCTGAATTAGGTGTAGGAGAAATTTTTGGAGAAATGGCTTTAGTGTCTGATTCTTTTCGTTCTGCAACAGCTATTTGTGAAGAAGATTGTATTTTAGCTGTAGCTCACAAAGATCATTTAGAAGCCTTGATTCAATCCAACCCTGAGTTTGTTATGCAGTTGATTAATAATTTAGTAAAGATTCTTAGAAAAAAAGATGAGCAGTTAGACGATTATCAGAGATTATTAGAAGAACATAGGAAATTAGAGAATTTATTTCAGGAAATCTTAGCAAAAATTAATAGTTAAAATTTTCTTTTTCTTTTTTTATGATAATAACACCTTCTTCGTCTAATGTTTTAGCAATATGAACGATATAATTTCGTGCTTCTTGAATTTTTCTTAAAGGAACATTGCTTAAGAGATCGAATTCGAATAAAACATCAGAAGCTTTGTTTTGGGATAAAGAGTTTAAAAATAATTTTTTAAAATCCTCTGGCATACCCAAAAGAGAAAAAGCAATTGTTTTTGCATCAATTTTAGAAAGTAAAATTCTTAATTCTTCGAAATCAAGATTTTCTAATTCTTCGAATGTATAGAGTTTTGCTTTTATTTTTTCTATAAGTTCTTTATCTTTTTCTTCTATATATTCTATAATTTCGTTTTCGTATTTTCTATCTAAATGATTTAGAATCGAAACAGCGGTATCAATTCCTCCCATTTCGGAAAAAAATTCATTTGATTTTTTTTCTAATTTTTGTTTTAAAACATCGATAATTTTTTCTAAACCTTCGGGGGTAATCTGAGTTAGATTTGCAATCCTTAAAAGAATTTCATTTCTTTGGTTGGAATCAAAACATTTAATGATATTTGCTGAAAAAGCAGGTTTTAATAATGATAACAATGTAGCTACGATCTGGGGATTTTCTTCTTTTAGTATAGAGGCAATCAATTTTGGATCGTAGTTTTGTAAAAATTGAATTTCTTCTTTTATATCTTTATTTTCTGCTTTTTTTAAAATTTCAGATATTTTTTCTTGCGGATAAATTTGATTTAGAATTTTTTTTGCTTCTTCTTTACCACTGGTATAAATTAAATCTTCATTGATGCTTTGAAAGAATTCATTTAAGATTTCTTTTTTTTCTTTATTCGAAATTTTTTTTATTTTTAACATTTCTTCTATTAAAATATAGATTTCATTTTCGTTAAGTTGTTTTAAAATAAGAGAGGCTTGTTCTGGACCTAAAGCTATCAATAATTTTGCAGCTTTTTCTTTACCATAAGAAAATTGTTTTGTGAGTTCTAAAATTTCTTTTTTTTTATTATCAATTGTTGTATCCCCCACTGTAAAATCAATTTTTGAATTGGATTTTTTTTTCATAATAACTGATTTTTTTTAGATTTTTAAGAACATTCAAGTAAATTTTAGTATTTTAGTTGAATTCATTTTTAAACTTTTTTTGGATTGTTTAAAAAATGATTGTTGAGAAAAATAAATCAAAATTTCTAAAATTGTGAGTTCCTCGAAACACCAAATAGATTTCTTGATTATTGATGCTCATGCTTTAGCTTATAAGGCTTATTATGCTCTGCTTCAACAAAATTTTAAAGATTCAGAAGGTCGACCGACGGGAGCTGTTTATGGTTTTTTCCGAATGCTTTTTAAAATTTTGAATGAATACAAACCTAAAAAAATAGCTATCACCTGGGATCCTCCTGATAAAACTTTTCGGCATTCTCTCTACAAAGATTACAAAGCAAATCGAAAACCAATGCCAGAAGATTTAATCTATCAAATAGAAGTAATCAAAGAATTCTTAAAAGAAATTGGATTTCCTATTATTTTATCTCCAATAAACGAAGCAGATGATATTATGGGTACTCTTGTAGAAAAATTTAAAAAAAATTATAAAATCATTTTACTAACTGGAGATAAGGATTGTTATCAATTATTAGATAAAAATGTGATTATGTTAAGAGGTAAGAAGGGTGTTTCTGAATTTCAAGAGATTACGGAAAGTTTTGTAGTAAAAGAATTAGGAATTTTACCAGAACAAGTACCAGATTACTTAGGTATTGTAGGAGATTCATCTGACAACATTCCGGGCGTAAAAGGAATCGGTCCTATCAATGCTAAAGAATTATTAAAAACATATAAAACATTAGAAAATATTTATGAAAGTTTAGAAAAAATCAATCCTAAACTAAAAGAAAAATTATTAAAATCAAAAGAGGAAGCATTTTTATCAAAGAAGTTGGCTACTATTAAAAAAGATGTAAAAGAAATCCTTTCTATTTCGGAAGATGTACTAAATGTACCAAATTATTTGGATCCAGAAGTTTTGTTTTTATTTCGAAAAAAAGGTTTTCAGCAAATTTATAAAGATTTATTAAAAGAATTTGGTAGGCAAGAAGAAAATTTAGAATTGTTTTCTAAAGAAATAGAACCATTTCGAAAGTATAACGAGAAAATAGCAAATTATAAATTAATTACTACAGAAGAAGGACTAAAAGAATGTATTGAAGAACTACAAAAAGAATCGGAGATTGTAATCGATACAGAAACTTCTTCTTTAAATGTTTTTGAAGCAAAACTTGTAGGCGTTTCTCTATGTAGTAAAAAAAATTATGCTTATTATATTTCTATTTCCAACCCAAATAGTCAATTTGCTAAAAAAGGAATTTCTATCGATGTATTTAAACGATATTTTGAAAAACTTAATACATTGGATAAAAAATTTATAGGTCAAAATATAAAATTTGACTATAAAATTTTAAAGAAATTTAATATAGAAATCAAAAATCTTTATTTTGATACAATGATCGCAAGTTATATTTTAAATCCGGGGATTCGTCAACACAATTTAGATGATTTAGCGATGGAATACTTGGGTTATAAAACGATAAAATATGAAGAAGTTGTAGGAGATGGAAAAAAACAAAAAACATTTGATCAAATTGATCCCGAAAATGTTTATATCTATTCTTGCGAAGATGCAGATATTACATATCAGTTATATTTGATTTTAAAAGAGAAATTGGAAGAAAAAAATCTATTAAAGAATTTACATACTCTTGAATGTCCTTTAGTAAAAGTACTATCAGAGATGGAACTCAATGGTGTAAAAATCGATCTAAAATATTTTGAAAAACTTTCGATTGAATACGATAAACGAATCCATCAATTAGTAAAAAATATTTATCAAGAAGCAGGGGGAGAATTTAATATTAATTCTACAAAAGAACTTCAGTTTTTACTATTCGAAAAAATAAGACTTCCTATACAAAAAAAAACAAAAACGGGTTACTCTACAGATCAAAATGTTTTAGAAAGCTTAAGAGGACTACATCCGATTGTAGAAAGTTTACTTGAGTATAGAAAACTTATGAAATTAAAAAATACTTATATTGATGTTTTGCCAAGATTAGTAGAACCCTCTACAGGAAGGATTCATACAAGTTTTTCTCAGACTATAACTTCTACAGGACGATTATCTTCGAATAGCCCAAATTTACAAAACATTCCTATTAAAGACGAAGAGGGAAGAGCCATACGAAAAGGTTTTATTGCTGAAAAAGGATATAAACTGATTTCTGTGGATTACTCTCAGATAGAATTGAGAATTTTAGCTCATTATTCAAAAGATGAAAAATTAATAAATGCATTTTTACAAGACGAAGATATACATACCAATACCGCTGTAAACCTTTTTCAAGTACCAAAAGAAAAAGTAACTTTAGAAATGAGAAATAAAGCAAAAATTGTAAACTTTTCGATTATATATGGGGCTACTCCGTATGGTTTATCGCTCAATTTAGGAATTGAACCAAAAGAAGCAAAAGAATATATTGAAAGATTTTTAACGACATTTCAAGGAGTAAAACATTATATTGATTCAATCATTTCTTTTGCAGAAAAAAATGGATATGTAGAAACTATTTCGGGAAGAAGAAGATATATACCTGATATAAAATCTACTAATAAAAATATTCGAGAATCGGCTCAACGAATTGCTATTAATACTCCTATACAGGGAACCAGTGCAGATATTATAAAAAAAGCTATGATTGATATCTATAAAGAAATACAATCCAAAAATTTAAAAACAAAAATGATTTTGCAAGTGCATGATGAATTGATATTCGAAGCACCAATAGAAGAAATTGAATTAATGATCCATATAGCAAGAGAACGTATGGAAAATGCCATTCCACTTTCGGTTCCACTCAAGGTAGATGTTGGAATAGGTAAAAATTGGGCAGAAGTATATTAGAAAATTAAGTTTTTTTTATAAAATTCTTTAAACTATACTTTCCATCACCTCTTGCAGCGATGTAAAGAAAAATAAATGCATAAATTGCTGCGAGTTCACCTTGATTTAAAATTGGCCAAAAGCCTTTAGGTGCATGCCAGCCAAAATAAGCAACTGCCATTTGACCACTACTAAGAAAAGCAGCAAAAGAAGAAAAAAGTCCAACAAGAATCAAAATTCCTGCTACGAATTCGATAATTCCAGCAACACCATAAATCGAAACAATAGGAACAATATTACCTCCTAAACCACCAAAAAGTTTTTGAATGCCATGCTGCATAAATAAAAAGCCACTCACTGCTCGAAATACACAATAAATTAATTCTTCAAAATTTCTTAAAAGAATCATAAAGCCTAATTGTGAGATTGTAAATAAAAATCAATAAGAAAATACTAAAAACTAATGATTTTTCATTAAATTGAAATATTATACATAACTATAATTTGTTGATTATAAAACAAAAAAAAATAAAAAAAATTGGTCATTGATGCTTAAAATCTTATTGTGGTAACTTTTTAGCTTATCTACATTATGTATTTATGATAGTATTTTCGAGTTTCTATAATTAATTTTTTTAAAATATGAAAAAGTTTTTTTTTACGAGTTCAAACTGACGTTCGTGTTTTTAAGTGATTTGTATAATCAAAGTAGCATAGTAAAGAGAATTTATAAATTTACTTATTTTGCGATAAAAACTTTATAAATTTTATAATTTTATTTTGTATATTTATTTTATAAGATTATTTAAAATAGTATCTTTTTCTAAGATTTCTTTTGAAATAGGAATTTTAAGGATTTTACAAATTCTTTGATAGATATCTTCAGGTTCTATCCAATTTAAACACGCTAGATCTTTTCGATAGCAACCTTTATTTCCAAAAATAGAACAGGGTCTACAGGGAAGTAGTTTTGTAGGTATTTGAATTATGGTGTCTTCTTTTTGCCCATAAGGACCAAAACCAGAATAAGGATGGGTAGAGCCCCATATAGATATTACTGGAATTCCTAATAAACAACTAATATGCATATTAAAAGAATCCATTGCAATCATAAGATCTAGTTTTTCTATAAGAGCCATTTCTCCTTCTAAAGAAAGTCTTCCTGCAACAACTATTGTAAAGTCTGGAAATTTTTTATGTAATTCTTCTAATTTTTCTATTTCTTTTTTACCTCCTCCAAATAAAAATATTTTGCAATTGAGTTGATGAAGATGGTTTTGAATAATTTTTAATAAACCTTCTATTTTAGACAAAGGAAGAGTTTTAGGGGTATGTCCTGCAAAAGGTGCTATTCCGATCCATAGTACTTCTTTTTTTTCTAGGGAATTTTTTAAAAGAAACTCTCTTGCCATTTTTTTTGAGTAAATATCTAAAGAAATCCATTTTCCTGGAGTGACTTTAACAAACAAGCCTGCTCTTTCAAATACATGAACATATCTTTCTATCGTATGGGGTAATGGCTTTAAAATTTTATTTTTTTTTCTAATTTGAGCTTTTTTTTCTTTTCTTCCTTTTACGATAGTTGCAAATTTTAGAGTTTTTCCAAAAAAAAATTTCAAAATCTTACTTCTTAAACTACCGTGAAGATCAATTCCGTAATCATAGGGTCCAAGGCGATTTAATTCTTTGTAAAGTCGATAAATTCCTATAAGTCCATGATAATGTTTTTGTTGAAAGTCTACACCTATAATTTCCACACCCGGTATATTATAAAAAAAAGGCTGATATTCTTTTTTTGTTACGTAGGTGATTCGAATTTCAGGATATTTGCTCACTAGAGAAGAAATCACAGGCACAGAAAGAACAACATCTCCCATGGAAGAAAAACGAATTACTAAAAGGTGCATCTTTATTTTTTTAGTTTTCTTAGTACAGGATTCAATTCTTCGTCATTATACATTTTGAGTTGACGGTAGACTTTCATATATTTTGAACCATTCAGAATATCTTGAATATATTCATCATAACAGGTACAAAGATCAGTTTTTTGTTCAAGCAATATAGTTAATTTTGCTTTGCATTTTTCTTGATGTTCGAGAGTTGCATCACTTCTTTGTACTTCTAAATTCATATGGAAAATTTTTAGACATAGAATAGATAATTTATCTAAAATCCAAGCAGGTGATTCTGAATTTAACTTGGCATCTGGTTTTTTAGGGATTTCTTTAAATTGTTGATAAAACCAATCATCGATTTTTTCTACCGTATCATTTCTCTCTTGATTTGATTTGTCAATCCATCTTTTTAAGAAAACAACTTGCTTGTCTTCTATATTTGGAGCTCGAATTTCGTCTTCTAAATGCCACTGGATGGTATCAATCCAATTTTTATGATATAATAACCATTCAATTGTATTTTGTGGATAAGGGTTTTTTTCTTTTGCATAAATTGAATCTTCTTTATGGTAGTCTTGGATAGATTGATTAAAAATTTTAACTGCTTTTTGTGCGGTTAGTTCTTTTGCATGAATGATAGTATTCATTTTATTCTTCCAATTCTTTACTTTTTTTTGTAGCTTTATGGATAGCATCATATAAAGCGTATTTGAATTTATGTTTTTCTAAAGCGGTTAAAGCTTCTATAGTAGTTCCAGCGGGCGAAGTTACCTGATAAATCCATTCTGTTGGGATTTTTTTTTGTTTTAGAATTTCTGTGGCACCTAACAAAGTATACAAAGCTAATTCGTAAGAAATTTCGTATGAAAAGCCTTCACGAATACCAGCTTCTAATAATCCCTGAAAGAAAAAAAATACATAAGCAGGTCCAGAACCAGAAATTGCAGTAATACTATGCATAAGTTCTTCTTTAGGAACTTCTATAATGATACCGATCTTGCTAAAAATTTCTTTTGTAATTTCTAAGCATTCTTTGTTTTTTGAATAAATTCCAGAGACGGATTGTTTTACAAAAGCACCCAAATTAGGCATAACTCGAGAGAGATTAACTATATGAGAGTTCCAGTTTTGAATCTTTTTGGTAGAAATTCCAGCAGCGATAGAAATATAAAACTTATTCCATTCTCCTTTAACACTTTTTGCTACTTCTTCTAAATCTTTTGGTTTTACAGAAAAAATGATCGTATCGCATAAATTTTCCAATTCTGCAATAGAAAAAATTCTTTGTATATTTTGATGGTTTGGTAAGTGTGTATACTGAATTTGAGGGTTTATATCGTAAAAATATAAACTATATTTTGAATTTTCTGATAAACCTGTTGCAATAGCCTGAGCCATTTTTCCAAAACCTATAAATCCTATTTTCATTGAAAAGTCAAAATTTTTTAAGAAATTTTATGATCCAAGTTTTTTTTATAGATACTTTTTAAGAAATTCACCAGTATAACTTTGTTTTACTTTAATAATTTCTTCAGGTGTTCCTTGTGCAATGATTTCTCCACCTCGTTCTCCTCCTTCGGGACCTAAATCGATGATCCAGTCTGCAGTTTTGATCACATCTAAATTGTGTTCTATAACAATGACTGTATTCCCTCTTTCTACGAATTCATGTAATACTTCTAATAATTTTTTTATGTCATGAAAGTGTAAACCTGTTGTGGGTTCGTCTAAAATATATAAAGTTTTGCCTGTGCTTCTTTTAGAAAGTTCTGTAGAAAGTTTAATTCTTTGGGCTTCTCCGCCGGATAGTGTAGTTGCTGGTTGCCCCAATTTTATATAATCCAGACCTACGCGGATCAAAGTTTCTAATTTGGTTTTGATCGAGGGAATATTTTCGAAAAATTCATAAGCTTCGCGAACAGTCATTTCTAATACATCGAATATGTTTTTTCCTTTATAACGAATATTTAAAGTTTCTTGATTGAATCGTTTTCCATTACATACATCGCAGGTAACATAAATATCTGGCAAAAAATGCATTTCTATTTTAAGGATTCCAGCTCCTTGACAATTTTCACATCTACCTCCTTTAACATTAAAACTAAATCTTCCTGGTGTATAACCATGCAATTTAGAATCAGGCAAATTAGAAAAAAGCTCTCGTATTGGGGTAAAAACACCAGTATAGGTAGCAGGATTTGAACGGGGAGTTCTTCCAATAGGTTCTTGATCTATTGCTATTACTTTGTCAATATTTTCTAATCCTTCGATTTTTTCGCAATCTAAAGGTGTTTTGTGATTCATTAAATTAAGAATGCCTTTATATAATACATCATTGATTAAAGTAGATTTACCGGAACCTGAAACTCCTGTAACACATATAAACATACCCAGAGGAAAGGAAACAGTAAGATTTTTTAAATTATTTTTTTTAGCGTTATAAATTTTTAAAAAAAGTTGATTTCCTTTTCTTCGTTGTTTGGGAACTTCGATTTTTAATTTTTTTGAAAGGTATTGCCCCGTTAGACTATTAGGTTTTTTTTTTATTTCTTCGGGACTACCCTGAGCAACAATATATCCCCCTCTGGCTCCAGCTTCAGGTCCTAAATCAATAATTTGATCACATTCAAGCATAGTTTCTTCGTCATGTTCTACAACAAGGATTGTATTACCTAAATCGCGAAGGTTTTTTAAAGTTTTGATAAGCTTTGAATTATCTCTTTGGTGTAAACCGATTGATGGTTCATCTAAAATATAAATTACACCTGTAAGAGAAGATCCAATTTGAGTAGCAAGACGAATTCTTTGAGCTTCTCCACCGGATAAAGTACCTGCACTGCGTCCTAACGTTAAATAACCAACCCCTACATCATTTAAAAATTGTAATCTTCGTTTAATTTCTTGTAAAACTCTTCCTCCAACTTTTTCTTCGTACTCTGTAAGTTTTAGTTGATTGAAAAAATCTAAAAGTTTTTCAATAGGTGTATTGACTATTTCAGTGATCGTTTTACCATGAAATCTAACTGCTAAAGCTTCAGGCCTGAGGCGTTGACCATTACATTGGGGACAGGTCTTTTCAATCATAAATTTTTTATACCAATCATTGATCTCTTCTAATTTCGTATCTTTGAATCTTCTTTGAAGTGCAGGAATTACACCTTCGAAAATCATAAAACCATTTTCGTAGTAACCATATAGAATGGCATTTTGTACTTCTTTTTTTAATTCTTTCCAAGGAGTACTGAGTTTGAATTTTAGTAATTTCGATAATTTAAGAAATTTTTCGTAAGAATATGACGAATGATCAATCTCACCATAAGGCTCAATAACTCCTGATTCTATGCTTTTATATGGATCCTGAATTATTAGATTTTCATCAAACTCTAAAAGAACACCTAAACCATTGCAATTTTGGCAAGCACCCAGAGGAGAATTAAAAGAAAAATGAACAGGCTTAAGTTCAATTAATGATATTTCGCAATGTTCACAATACAATTTAGTAGAAAAAAAATGCTCGTTTTCTTTTGATTCATTTTGTTCGAGAACAATAAGATTACCATTGCCTTCTTTTAAAGCAAGTTCTATGCTATCGAAAAGTCGGCTTTTATTTTCTTCTTTTAAAACAAGCCGATCAACAACAAGATCAAGAGAATGTTTTTTGTTTTTATCAAAATGATGAATTTGTTGTAAAAGATCGTCAATTTCATAAATTTGGTTATTGTAGCGAATTCTAAGAAAACCATTTTTTTTGGCAGATTCAATCATTTCTTTATGAACTCCTTTACGATTAATGACTAAAGGAGCTAATATTTGAATTTTTGTATTTGATTTAAATTTATAAATTTTATTTATAATTTGATCAATTGTTGTAGATTCAACTTTTTTTCCACATAAATGGCAATGAGGTTGTCCTAAATTTCCAAATAATAATCTTAAATAATCATAGATTTCTGTTACTGTACCAACGGTAGAACGTGGGTTATTATGAGTAGTTTTTTGTTCAATCGAAATTGCAGGGCTTAATCCTTCGATCACATCTACATCGGGTTTATTCATAATTCCTAAAAATTGGCGGGCATACGTGCTTAAAGACTCTACGTATCTTCTTTGACCTTCTGCATAAATAGTATCAAAAGCCAAAGAAGATTTTCCAGAACCTGAAACACCTGTAATCACAACAAATTGATTTCTTGGAATTTTTAAAGTCAAATTCTTTAAATTATGCTCTCTTGCTCCTTGTATATAGATGTGATCTATCATAAGTACAATTTTTCTTAATTGCTTACTAATACAAATCAAATAAAAAAACAAAAAAAACAAATGATTGATAAATTTTTGTCAAAAGTTTAAAAAAAAGATTGGACAATTTTAAAATTCTTTTCTTTAACAAAGAGTATTTGGTTTATGAAGTCTAAATTTATAATATTTCGAAAATCCACTATTTGCTAATCTTTTTTTATAATAATCAAAAATTTAGTTATGTTTGTTTTCTTCTAAATTTAATTTTTTTTTATCTTTTTGATTCATTACAATAGAAATTTTTACTAAATATTTGTAATGAATCGTTATGAAAACTTGAATTTGAATTGATTGATTTTTTTGCAAGAGTGTATCGAAAATCAAAGTAAAGATAGTATATTTTTTTAAGCAAGATCCCAGTAATCGTAAAAGTTTTACAAACAGGATTTTGGAAATATACAAAGCGTTTGAATTTTATTATAAATCATCGTTTTGTATTTGAATCGTAAAAAAAGTTAAAAGAAGAAATCCATAAACATCTAAAAAGTTATGAGGCATTTTTCAAAAAATTATTTACGCTTTAAATATGATGAAGGCTTTTCTATGATGGGGTGGTAAAATATTTTAAAAACAAATTCAAAAAAAATATTACTCATTAACTTTTTCGAAAGCGATAAAATTTTTTATAATATTTCGATCCAAAAAGATAAAAATTAAATAAAAAATATAAAATCTTTTAATTAAATTAACAAAATAAATAGATAAATGTCAAGGAAAATCCTCAAAAACTGCTAAAATTTCTCTTTTCAAGCCATCCCACCACAGACAATGTTTATAGTTATTAATGACAGTTGGAGTTGGGGTGGGGGCATTGTCCTTGTTTTGGACTTGTATGTTTGGTAGTAGGGTTTGTATGTTTTGATCTGTTTTTTGTAACTCCCATTCAAGGAAAACCCTAATGATAAAGCTGATGGAATATCCTGATAGCTTTTTAAGTTCTTTTAAGAGTTTCCATAGATGGGGACTAATTTCTTTAATTATAATTCTTTTGTAATTTTTTGTTTTGGGTTGGTATTTGCATGTTGCTTTTTCTAAGCTTGTTAGATGTCTATTAGCCAGTAGTGCAGGTTTATGTGTTTGAATGATAGATTCGAGATATAGGGGATTTTGTTTTAATTTTGTTTTTAAAAAAGCATATAGTGATGATTGGATGTAAAGGCAGTATTGATGTCTTGTTTTTAATTGGTAAATTTGTTCAAAGATCATATTAATCTTGTAGGGAAAAAGGATCACTTTTAGAAAAAAAAAGAGATACTTTTTGTAAAAAAAGATCAATAGGTAGTATAGACTTTTATGTGATGATTTTTGTGAAATTCTAAATATTGTTCTACTAAATATGGATTACCTGCAACAAGTCCTAAGCTAGTTAAACTCTTTTGATTAAATAAATATTTTTTGAAATTGCCTTGCTGTTCTTCTAAAGTAGTTGCTTTTTGTTTACTTGCATAAATCAAAGCAATACCTGCGCAAACATCCCATTCATTTTTAGGGTTTAAAGAGATCATCAAATCTGCTTCTCCCCATGCTATCATTGCAAGCTTCCTTGCTACAGAACCGGTAGGTATTAGATTCCAGTTTTTTGGTAAGGATTCTAGTTTTTTTTTGTTTTTTTCGGATTCGCTGACTAATATGTTGGCTTCTTCGAGTTTTTTAAAATCATAGAAAAACTCTTTTTTGATTTTGCAATCTTTTTGAGTTTTATAATCTACTCTACAAAGATAATTCAAAGAAGGATCTTCTACATGATGAAATCCATATATTAAATAACCTTCAGCTGGCATTGAGACAATTCCCAATATAGGTTCGTTTTGATGTACTAATCCAATTGAAATTGAATATGTATTTTTTTTCTTTACGAAATCTCTAGTCCCATCGATAGGATCAACAATCCACTGGTATTGTATCTGAAACCTTTCTTTCGTTAAAGGAGACTCTTCTGAAATGATTACAGAATTGGGTAATAAATTTTTTAAAATATGCTTTAAACTTTCATTAGCAAAGAGATCTGCTGTAGTTAAGGGATCTTTTGCAGATATATCTTTATACAAAACATCAAATTTACTATTTTGTATTTCTACGATTTTTTGAGAGAGTTCAATTACTTTGTCTATTAAAAAATCAAGAAAAGAAAACATTTAAGGATTAGTAGTTGGTTTTTGTGTATCGTGATCTTTTTGATTAAATTCATTCATTATAAGAAATTTTTCATAAATAGGGGCTTGAATAAAAAAACGGGGATCATTCGCAAAGTCAAATCGAACAATAAAGTATTTATATTTTACATAATAAATATTTGGTGTTAGTGGAGCTTCCCAGCTTAAGTTTTCTGCATTCAAATCTTTTAAATATTTTTCAGAATCATAATAAAATCTACGTATAATTGCCATTTTCATCGCACGAACTAAATTGTTTTCTAATGTTGCCATTTGTTCTTTTTCAGATTTAAACTCTTTACGAATTCCATCTTCTACAGCTCGAAATTCACTCATTACTCCTTCTTTAGGTCCGGAAAGTAAAGCGAAAATAACGAAAAAAAAGAGAATTGCTAAAGAAAAAAACTT
Organism: uncultured bacterium; assembly: GCA_937928085.1. GTDB lineage: Bacteria > Spirochaetota > Leptospiria > Leptospirales > Leptonemataceae > SKYB61. Next base: position 181,511 of record CALFVU010000007.1, read on the forward strand.
CATAAAGTTCCTCCTTTCGGATTATCGTAATTTTTTTTTAAAAAAATAAAGAAAACGAGAATTTTTTGTCAATCATTATTCCCATTCTATTAGATTTTCTAATGGGGTGATTTTACATTCATTTACATCTTGATAAGAGTCGACATAAAAATAATAGTTCTGATTCGAAGTAAAAAGTTCTTCTTTTGTTGTTTGGGGTTTGTTGATTTTTTTTCTCCATTTTGAATAAGGAAATTCAAACTTATCTAAAAGATGAAAATTCGCACCTAAAACTACATCGACATGTTGAATTTTTAATTTATATTGTTTTTCAAAATTCTGAATACATTCTAAAATATTTTCTCTTCGATCCATTTTGATAGGATTTTCTAAACTTCCTTTTAAAGGATTTGGTACACTTTTTGTGGTGATGCAATAAACAAAAAAGAGAAAAATTTGGATGTATAAGAACTTCATAACTATTTTTGATTACAAAATAAAAGGATAGACATCAAAAGAAAATCAAAAAATCAAAAAGATATGAATTTGGTAGCAAGAAAAATTACAGTAAAAGGAAGAGTTCAAGGTGTAGGATTTAGACAATTTACTGTTAGTGCTGCTGAAAGATTCAACATAAAAGGAACTGTTCGCAATTTACCCAATGGAAACGTGGAAAGTATAGCTGTAGGAAGCTTAGAGAACATAAAAAAATTTATTGAACTTTTAAAAAAAGGTCCAAGTTTATCTCGAGTTGATTCTTTAGAGATCGAGGAACTCACAGAGATTCCTAACTTTAAAGATTTTCGTATTGTGTATTGATTAAAAAAGAAATTTTTGCTTGATAATTTTCAAAACTTAAAAATAATGGTGATAAGATTCCCCAGTAGCTCAGTCGGTAGAGCGCGTGGCTGTTAACCACTGGGTCGCAGGTTCGAGTCCTGCCTGGGGAGCCATAATTAATGATCATTGCAAGTGAGGATACTATCAAAAGTGTCTAGAAAGTTATAGCAGACTTTCATGCATTTATAGATAGTTTCTTAAGTGAAAGTTTAAAAAGTTTTTTTTTAGAACTTTAAAACAAGTCATAAGCACGATTTACAAGCTTTAATTGGTAGTTGTGGCAAATAATAGTTATTTTCAGCTTTTTGTGAATTTGCTAATATTGTATCATTTCGTCTGTTTTTGTTTTGAATTCTTTATTTAATTTGTCATACTCATTGATATAGTAATACACTTTTGTTTTATTTTCTACTCAATAATTCTTTTAAGATTTTCGCTTAACTGCAAAACGTAGCTTCTCGTAAACAAAGCTTCGATCCACAAAAAAATCAGTACTATTTGAATTAATTGAGTTTATAAGATTTTCTTTTTAAAAATGAATTCCAACTTTATTTTTTTTAAAATCATCTAGTTAAACTGTTCACTAAAGTTAATTTTTCCTTTGATTTTAATTTCTTCTATAACAAGTTTAAATTTTTTTTTGGTAAATAATTGATGACTTATCAAACTGATATTCGCTTTTAATCTCAAAACCCTTTCTTTTCCTTGGTAGAATTTTCTTACTCTTATTCATTTACCAAAGAACCTGTTTTATTTTTGTGGTTGATTGAGTCTAATCTTCATTAACTTGTTTAAATTCAGCATCGCTGATTTTTTTCTATTTTGCATTTAACTACTATATAAGGCTTTTTTAATTCATCGTCTTCATAAACTACATTATCAGCTTTGTCATCTAGTTTTCATCTTGGCACGATAACTTCGAAGTTGATTCTATTTGGAGGATATTTATAATCGAGAACTGATTCAGTAAAATAACAAGCCCAAAGGATTTCCTTTGGTTTCTTAAAACTAGTAGTAAAATTTCTTGAACAATGATAAGTAATCTTTGTTTTAACTTTATTTAAAAATATAATCTTAGCTTGAATGCCTCTTTGGATATTTTTTTCAAGAATTGATTAATTGTTTTTGTTGCTCTTAAGACTCTTTATAAGAATTTTTAAATTCTTTTATCTCAATTCTAAAATCTTTGTCTTTTTTGTAAACTTTTAATTTTCAGTCTTGATATAGTGGTAAATAATTATTATTTTTATTATTTACGAAAGAAACTAAATTTTTGATTTATTTTTTATCTATTGTCTTAACTGTTTTTGAACTATTTTTAGTTTTATTTCGTTTTCTATTTCGGAAAATGGATTTTGCCATTGCTAGCTAGTTTTTTCTTGTTTTTCTAAAGTTTTCTAATCTTCTAATTGCAATTTTGGCGAATACTAGATCCAGATCAAATGTCAATATTTTTTTTAATTTTTTCCATCAATTAAAGTTATTCTGAAATGTGAGAAAAAACCTGCAATTAAATCTTTTTCATTGTTTTGATTTTATGCATTATAGCTGTTTTTTTTGAATAGTAATAGTTTGTTCCTAAGTTTATTCTATATTTTATTTCAAAAATTGATTGATTATTCAAAACATAACATAAAATTTTACATTTAGAGTTACTGATTTTTATTTGGATACTTCTCCCACACAAACTTCTTCAGATTTCTTTCATTTCTGTCAAAAATCACACCTATAAGATAAATTTCTTTATTTTTATTCAAGTATTTTTCGTAATATTGTTTTGTTTTTATCTGTTCGAGAGGATCTTCATCAATCACTTTTATTTCCATTATGTAGGTGGAATTTAGAAATTATACTGTTAGGTCAATTCTGCCTTTGTTTGTTACATCTTCTCTTACAATGTCTACGCCTAAACTCTGTAAATATACATACACAACAGCTTATATGTATTACTGATATTTTTCTTTTCAGTTTCATTTGTCATAGATATACAAATTTTCGAAATATTGTTTTTTAGCTTCGAAAATAGCTTTGAGTGTGGACAAGAATAGACTTTTTGCGAATCTTCTAGGACGAGAGAGAAAATAATATTTGCCAGAGGTGATCAGTTCATAAGTATTTTGTTTTATCGACATACACATAATTTTCAGATTGAATCTCTGATGTCTTTAAACGTTTGTATGCCTATGGGTAGTTTTTTCATAAGGACACCTCATCACTTCATTTTAAAGTAAATAGGGAAAAAATCAAATATTTATTGTATCTCTTATTGTTTTTTAAAAACATAACATAAAGGTTTACAATTTTGAATAATCTAGCTTTATTAAAAAATGTTCAACTTGATAAAATTTGTTTAATTTCCAAATTTTCAAAAATTATTGCTTTTTTTAAAAAAAATCTGTCGTAAAATTAGCCAATTATAAAACAATAAAATTCAATTAAAACAAAAATTTAAAAACTGATTGTTAAAACAAAAAAAATTAAAACCATTATAAAGAGGATTAAAAATCAATATTTCAAATTCGTTCAAAATCTCAACTTGATTAGCTATTATCACTAAAAACGGCAATAGCTACAAATAAAAAATTTATTTCGTAATCATTACTAAGACACGTTCGGGGATACAATCTATATTTACAACTTTCATATTGGCAAGTAGATTAAAATTAAATCAAGTAAGGGACTAAAAGCTTTGAGCTTCTTAGCAAATTTATGTTTAATGTTGTATCAAGTAATTCAAGTAAATTGGATTTTTGAAGATACTTTAAGAATTTTAGGACGAGATCAAATAAAACAAGAAATTTAATCTTAGCTACATAACAAAGAAAGTTTTATTAAGATTGAGAATGATGAAGCAAAACATAAGCTTACGATATAAGGGATAATTATAAAAACGATATAAAATTTATAAATTTTTAATATTAAAAAAGGCTTATTAGCCTGATTACCGAATTTATATTTTTTTATTGTTATTATGGAGGAACTGGTCAAAAATTTTTAAAATAGAGATGGATAAATTGGATAATAAAGCATCTAAAAGTTTTAAACTTTGAGCAAAAGGTCGGTAGACATTGATTTTCGAATGCTACGAATATCTTAAAGTAAAGAATACAAAACGTAATTTATGATAAAAACTATTCAAAAATATATCTATTATTTATATCCAGACGATCAACTAATTTTTTCCTTATTTGCCTTATTGCACTCTTTCTTGACGGTTCGAGGCATATAATAGCAGATATATGATTTAACTTCTTGCAAGACTTTGCCTAAGTAGTTACGTTTCGTTTTAATAACTTCGTTTGTTTGCAAAACTGTTGAGTGCAAAAAAACTGTTATTATAAAATAAGATTTGATTTTTAAAAATGAAAAAAAAGTATTTTTATGCAAAGTTTTAGTTGTAAAAGGTAACGTGAAATGAATAAAAATTTTTCATTGATTGATATCTTTCCAAAAAACCATAATGTCTTTAAGGATAAGAAGAAAGGAGTATTACTTTATCAAACAGATTGTCTTGAGTTAATGGATGTTTTAATAGAGAAATATCCCGATGGTATTTTTGACATGATATTTGTTGATCCGCCCTATTTTTTATCTAACGGAGGTATAACTTGTCATGCTGGTAAAATGACGAAAGTAGATAAGGGCAAATGGGATAAATCAAAAGGTGTCAATGAAAATCATGAATTTAATCTAGCTTGGCTTTCTAGGTGTCAAAAATTACTCAAACCTAATGCTACAATTTGGGTATCCGGTACTCATCATGTGATTTATTCTATTGGATTTGCTATGCAACAAATTGGTATGAAAATCCTTAATGATATTATTTGGGAAAAACCAAATCCTCCGCCAAATCTTTCATGTAGATACTTTACGCATTCAACTGAGATAATAATTTGGGCTGCAAAAAATAAAAACTCTAAGCATTATTTTAATTATAATGCAATGAAAAAATTAAATAATAATAAACAGATGAAAACAGTATGGACTATTCCAGCACCAAATGAAGAAGAAAAAAGATTTGGCAAACATCCTACTCAAAAACCCCTTCAACTTCTTGAAAGGATTATTTTAGCCAGCACCAAAGTAGGTGATTTAATTTTTGATCCTTTTAGTGGTAGCTTAACTACAGGTATAGCTGCAATAAAGTTAAATAGATTTTTTGTGGGTTGTGAACTTGAAGATGAATATATCTCTTTATCAATAAAAAGATTAAGAGCAAGTATTAATGATAAAAAAAACACGTAATTTTTTTTAGGTATTATTGTGATCAAAAAAAAATCAATATAAACTAAGAAATAATACAGAAAACAAAATATAATCTTGTGAAAATACGACAAAATAAATAAGATTAGGATAACATAAAATCAAACTTGATAAACTTTGTTCTCTTGAGAAAAAAACGATCATATCTTATCATCTTTCTTTTTATATAAGAAAAAATTATGTACAAAGTAAATCAAGAGCGTAACGAGTTTTTTAGATCATTTTTCAGGTTACTGATGGATTGGTGAAGGTATGAGATAAAGCTAAATTTGTAAAGATTTGTATTATGTGATTATACTTGATAATAAAAAATAGTGGAACTTTCTGATCCAGTAATAAATAAAAGAAATGCAAAAGTTTTGCAATGTAAATAAATATTTTAAAGAAATAGATATTTTTTAACACTGATTTAACAGTCAAAAATTAATTTTTCATGGGGTATTATATGAAATTAACTTTTGAAGCAAATTTAGATTTTCAGTTAAGAGCAATTAATTCTATTGTGAATCTTTTTGAAGGGCAATTGGGTGATACTGGTAGCTTAAATTCTATTTTTTCTATAGAAGATGACTTTCAGAGTTTATTTTCGGGAGTAATACACGTTATTACGAATAGGCTTGTAATTTCAGATACACAACTATATAAAAATCTTTGTGTAGTTCAAAGTAGTAATGAAATAAGTGTTGTGTCAGAAAAAGAATTTCAGGCTAACGGTTTAAATTTTACTGTAGAAATGGAAACGGGTACGGGAAAGACCTATGTGTACCTGCGAACCATTTATGAACTCAATAAAAAATACGGCTTTAAAAAATTTGTAATTGTAGTTCCATCAATAGCTATCAGGGAAGGAGTTTTGAAAAACCTTCAAATTACCTTTGAGCATTTTCAGAATCTTTACGATAATGTACCCGTAAATTATTATGTCTACGATAGCAGTAAGGTTTCTTTTTTGCGCTCTTTTGCAACCAATAATAGCATTGAAATTTTAGTAATCAATATTGATGCTTTTGCAAAAGATGAAAACATCATTAATCGTCCGAATGATAAATTAAGCGGTTTAGAACCCATCAAATTTATACAAGCTACCAATCCCATTGTGATAGTGGATGAGCCGCAAAACATGGAAACTGAAAAAAGAAAAAACGCAATTAATAGTCTAAATCCACTATGTACACTTCGTTATTCAGCAACTCATAAGAATTTGTACAACCTTGTCTATAGCCTAAATCCAGTAAAAGCTTATGATTTAGGTCTTGTAAAACAAATCGAAGTAGACTCGGTAGTGGAAGAAAATGCGCATAATGATGCTTACATTGCCGTCGAAGAAATCAAATCTCAGAAGACAAAAATAACAGCACGGTTATCAATCTATTCTAACGAACCCAATGGAATTATAAAAAAAAGCATTGCTGTAAAAGTTGGTGATGACCTTTTTCAATTGTCTGGAAATCATCAACCATACAAAGATAGATTCATAGTCGAAGAAATAGATGTAACCAATCAAACCATTAAATTCTCCAATGGAATAATTTTGGAAAGTGGTTTATCCCTTGGTGGAATGACTGACGAAATCATGCGATTTCAGATACAACGCACCATTGAAGAACATCTGAGAAAAGAACTGAAGCTATACCAGCAGGGCATCAAAGTCCTTTCACTATTTTTCATCGACCGTGTTGCTAATTACCGCTATTATGATGAACAGGGCAACCCACAAAAGGGAAAAATTGCAAAGTGGTTTGAAGAGATATATACTGATATCATAAACAAAAAAGAATTTTTAGAATTGAAAAAGATTTTTCATCCGGACGGTACCATAGACATAGAAAAAATCCACAACGGCTATTTTTCGCAGGATAAAAAAGGACGACTTAAAGATACTCGAGGCGAAAGCAAAGACGATTTAAACACTTACGATTTGATTATGAAAGATAAAGAAAAATTACTGGACATAAACACACCCCTACGATTTATTTTTTCTCACTCTGCTTTACGCGAAGGCTGGGACAATCCCAATGTCTTTCAGATTTGCACACTCAACGAAACCAAATCCGAAATAAAAAAACGACAAGAGATTGGTCGCGGTCTGCGGCTTGCTGTGAATCAGCACGGTATCCGTGTTTATGATAAAAATGTGAACCGCCTTACTGTCGTTGCCAACGAAGCTTATGAAACTTTTGCTAAAAAATTACAAAGTGAAATTAAAGAAGAGTGTGGTGTAAATTTTGAAGGTAGAATCAAAAATAAGCGTGAACGAATTCATATTAAATACCGCAAAGGTTTTGAAGTCGATCCGAAATTTCTTGAAATATGGGAAAAAATTAAACATAAAACTCGGTACATGGTAGAATATCAAACTATAGATTTTATAGACAGATCTGCTAAAGAAATTAACTCCCTACCACAGACTCCTTCGCCTTCTCTCAGATCTACCAGGGTAAGAATGGATATTACAAAAAAAGGCATCGATACGTTGTTAGTGAGTGAAAGACGGGAATATTATGGAAACGGATACTCATGGCTTTTGCCCGATATCATTGAATACATTCAGCAAAAAACAGAACTTACAAGAAATACGATAAAAGAAATTTTAGAAAAAGCCAATCGCTGGAACGATTTTTTTACCAATCCACAGTATTTTTCTGATCAATGTGTGGTTGTTATCAAAAGGACTCTTGCTAAACTTTTGGTGGATGGCATCAAGTACGAGAAAATTGGTGGTCAATACTACGAAATGCGACTCTTCGAAATGCAGGAACTAGAAACCTATCTGGATAATTTTACTTTCAAAGTAAACAACCAAGAAAAAACCATCTACGAAGAATACATCCCACTCGACTCAACTGTCGAAAGCCAGTTCGCAAAAGATTGCGAAACAAGTGAAAATGTTGAATTCTACTTCAAATTACCCAATTGGTTCAAAATCCCCACTCCTATTGGCTACTACAACCCCGATTGGGCAGTTGTTTTGAAAAACGAAAATAAAATTTACTTTGTAGCTGAAACCAAAGATACAGGTGGCGATAAAATCGATATCTCAAAACTTCATCCTGATGAACAAATGAAAATCAAATGCGGCGAAAGACATTATAAAGTGTTTGATAATGTCAAATACAAAGTGGTAAAAAGAGTGAGTGAGTTGATATGAAAATATAAAGGAGGTAAGGTATATGAACATCACAAAAGTATCTGTCCATAATTTTAGGTCGATAAAAGATATAAGCTTTGAACTTGATAAGTATATGTGTGTCGTTGGACCTAGCAATTCAGGTAAATCTAATTTAATTAATGCTATAAGAATTTTTTATGATGGTGCTAAATACAATGAAACTACTGATTTCCCTAAGTTTGATACAGATGATAATGAAAGCTGGATCGAAATTGAGTATAAATTATCAGATAATGAATTTAAAACATTAAAAGATGATTATAAAGGTCAAAACAATTTACTTAAAGTACGTAAATACCTGAAATCTAATCAAAAAGATAAAGTTAAAAGTAACCAGAGTAATATTTATGCTTATGAAAATGGCTATCTTTTAGATAATTTTTTTTACGGGGCAAAAAATATCTCTGAAGCAAAACTTGGAAATATCATTTATATCCCGGAATTGACAACTACAGATGAAAATTTAAAATAACAGGTCCTTCGACGTTAAGAGAAATAATTAGTTTTGTAATGAATAAAGTAGTAAAAAACAGTAGCTCATTTAATAACCTTACAGAATCATTTAAAGAATTTAATGAAAAATTTAAAAACGAAGCATCTAACGATGGTTATTCTTTAGAAGAAT